>CAYWCN010000006.1:0-81572 GCA_964456775.1 uncultured Anaerolinea sp. | reverse complement strand
TATACCGGCTACTGGCGCTTGCAAACGCCGTGGAATGCCATATTCGGCGTGGGTCAATACAGCCAGGCGATCTTTACCTCCATTCAAGTGGATAAACGCCCGCAACGCGATTACGGCGTTATCAGCGTAACGTATGACATTGTGCGCGATCCGCCGACAGGATGCCCGACCAATGTGAATTACACGGTCAATGCTTACATTACCGTGAACGGACCGGTAGACATTGCTTACCGCTGGTTTCAAAAGGATGGGAACGAAAGCGCCATCAAGACGCTGAGTTTTACAGCCGCCGGCACAAAATCCGTTTCACGTTCATGGATGGTCGGCAAGGGCGACAGTCCCAATGACCGCTGGATGCAGATCGTTGTGCTGGAACCTCAATACTTAGAATTTGACAAAGCAACCTGGCCCAACACCTGCCCATAAATCAAGAAGTGGCGTGGCGCCTTCAACGCCACGCCACTTCTTTTTGCGTACTCCGCAGGGGTATTGGGAACCCGCCAGCCGCTTGCAGCGTTATACAGATGATGAAACACATGTGCCGCTGCTCTTGCGGTACGATCGGAGATACTTATGATTCCCACTTATTTGAAAAAGGTTTTATTACCAGTCCTTGTCTTGGCGACCATCCTCGCGTGCGGACCGTTCTCGACAGGCGCGCCTCAACCGGCGGAAACGCTCAATGCCCTGTATACCTCCGCCGCGCAAACGCTTGAAGCCATGTCCACGCAGGTGGCGAATACAGCCACGGAGATTCCTGCCACCGTGACACTCTCGATCCCTACGGCGAGCGTCACGCCTTTCAGCACGTATACCAATGTCCCGCCGATTCAGGTAACGAAATGCGACGCGGCGGCATTCGTTGCTGATGTCACGTTTTCGGATGGCGCAGTGATCGGTCGCGGAAGCAACTTCACGAAGATCTGGCGCGTCAAAAACGTTGGCACATGCACGTGGACAAGTTCCTACGCGCTCGTGTATGTGAGCGGAGAAAAATTTGGGGCGTCGAATTCCGTGTCACTGCCGGGGCAGGTTGCCCCGGGTCAGACCGTGGACCTCGCCATCAATCTCACCGCGCCGAGCGCCGACGGTCGCTTCCGCGGGAATTGGAAGCTGCGCAACTCCTCCGGCGTTTTGTTCGGCGTCGGCACGAACGGCGAATCGAACTTCTATGTGGACGTCACAGTTAGCGGATATACGTTGGCAGTTTTTGATTTCATCGCCAATTACTGCGACGCGGTTTGGCGAAGCGAAACGAAAAATCTTGGATGCCCCGGTTCGCAAGGTGATGACCGCGGCTTCGAGCGCGCGTTGACCGCGCCAAAAATGGAGGATGGTGTCTCGCGCGGCGATGCCCTGCTCATGTATCCCAACAAATCGGGTACCGGCTTTATCACTGGTAAATTCTCCAACTTCAATGTGAAAAACGGCGACCGCTTTCAGGCGTTGATCGGATGCCAGCGCGACGCGACAAAATGCAATGTGATCTTCCGTCTGCAATATCAGATCGGCAACGGCGATATCAAAACGCTTGGTCAATGGCAGGAAGTGTACGAAGGGCTGTACTACCCGGTCAATGTGGACCTCAGCAGTTTGAGCGGTGAAAAGGTCAAATTCATTTTGACAGTTTTGGCGAACGGCACATCGAGCGATGATTTCGCGCTGTGGGTGAACCCGCGCATCACGCGGCAAAGCGCCAACCCCGCTACTGCGACTGCCACGCGGACTCCATCACAGACACTGACGCCTACGGTGACATTTACTCCGACCGCCACGTTCACGGCAACCGAAACCCCAACAGCAACCGTAACGGAAACTCCTACCGAGACGCCCACAGAGACCCCGACCGCCACGCCGTAGCCCGCCAAAACAATTGCGATATAATTATGGCTGAAAGAAAGCAACTTTGCTTTCTTTCAGCACATTCGCTTGACCGTATTCCACGGAGGTACCAACATGCTCGTTCGAAAATCATTGAGGCGGCTCGCGCCCATCCTGATCGGCTTGAGCCTGATCCTTGCAGGATGTAACTTAGGCGCGACGCCTGCGCCCACACAAGACCTAAACGCGATCAATACATCTATCGTTGGCACTACTGTCGCGCAACTCGCCAGCCAGCTAACAGGGACCGCGCAAGCGCTTCCCACATCCACACCCGAACCGACGAATACCATCGCCTCGATCGCAACAGCTGCATCTACTGAGAGCATCGCATCTCCGGCAGGAGGTATTCCAACCATTTCCTTCAATTCAACACCACTGCCCGGGTTTACCGCTCTCGCTCCCGCCACCCAATCCGGAGCAACCGCCGTCACAGGAGATGAATGCAGTAACAACGTCTTTGAAGGAGACGTTACCATCCCAGATGGAACGATCTTAAAGCCCGGCGAAGACTTTGTCAAAATTTGGGCAATTAGAAATACGGGCAATTGCACTTGGGATGATGGCTTTAGCCTCGTCTTCTTTGCTGGAGACAAAGCAATTGACCCGTATGATTTCACCTTCAAAAAGCCCGAAGACTTTGTGTCGCCCGGAGAAGGTGTCAACATAGGCATTAAACTTACCGCACCCCTTAAACCGGGTGATTATCAGGGACACTGGAAAATGAAAAATGACAAGGGCTATTTCTTCGGCACGATCCTTTCCGTCTATTTTACGGTCAAGAAATAACTCAACGCAGATTTGGAGGCGGCATGAAATCTAGAACGATCTTTTCAACCATACTAATTGCTTTGCTCCTCGCGGCGTGCGGAGGTCAAGCCACGCCGTCCGAACCAACTCCGGACGTTGCCGCAGTCCGCACATCGGCGGCAAGCACGGTGGTTTCACAGTTCACGTTAACCGCGGCAGTCTTCACTCCGACGAACCCAGTGGAGGCGACTGAGACCTCTGCCCCAGAAGAAGCAACGGCTACCGCTACGCAAGAACCGATTATAGATGCCGCCACCGGCACCGAGGCAGGTTTGTGCGATCTGTTGAGTTACGATGTAGCCACAATAGACGTAACCATCCCGGACAACACTATCATGACCCCGGGGCAGGATTTTGTCAAAACATGGAAAGTGAAGAACAATGGAACCTGTCCATGGGGCGCAGGCTACGCTCTAACCTTCACCGGCACAGGCACCAAGATGGACGGTCAATTCATCGCTTTCACCGAAGTGATACAGCCCGGGCAAGAGGTGGAGGTCTCGGTCCAATTCAAAGCGCCCACCCAGGCAGGCAACTACGTAAGCACGTGGACGATGACAAACCCGCGCGGTGTTACCTTCCCTGAAGCGATCTACGTGAAGATCACCGTGCAATGATCCGGTAAAGATACACACATCGTCCCGCAGGTTTCCTTGATTTGAACTAACTCAGGGCAAAGACCTGCGGGACGTTTGCTTTTGAAAACTCGTGACTCAAAGCCTGAAACAGATCATCAAAGACAAAGCGCGCCAGTTAGGATTCACCATCGCTGGCGTGACGACTCCTGACCCGCCTCCGCACTACTCCACATTCGAACAATGGCTCGCGCAAGGTCATCATGGGGACATGAATTATCTTGCCACCGAAAAAGCCCGCGCCCGCCGCGCCGACCCGCGCGAGATTCTCCCTGAATGTAAATCTATTTTGGTTCTGGCTACCGCTTACCCCTCTCCCTCAGGGAGCCCCGCAGGGGTGCTTCGCGAAGGGCAGGGTGAGGGTGAAATCCAGGTTGCCTCCTACGCCCGCGGCGAAGACTATCACAACATCCTCCCCGCTCGAATGGCAGAACTCGTCCGCTTCATCGAGGAGCAGGTAAAACATCCGATAAAGAATCGCTATTACACGGATACCGGTCCCATCCTCGAGCGCGACCTCGCTCAACGCGCCGGCATCGGTTGGATCGGAAAGAACACTTGCCTCATCCATCCAAAACAAGGCTCGTACTTTTTCATCTCCGAAATTTTTCTCGATCTCGACCTCGAACCCGATACGCCGTTCGTCACCGACCATTGCGGCACGTGCACGCGTTGCATCACCGCCTGCCCCACCGATTGCATCCTGCCGAACCGCACCCTCGACGCGACACGCTGCATCTCCTACCTCACCATTGAACTCAAAGATGACATCCCTGTTGAACTGCGCGAAAAAATCGGCAACTGGGTTTTTGGATGCGACATCTGCCAGATGGTCTGCCCATGGAATCGATTCGCGCCTGAAGGCGATCCTGCATTTTCGGATGACGAACCGCTTCCCTCTCCGACGGGCGAGCTGACTCTCACTCCTCAAGCCTTTAATCAACGCTTCAAGCGGACTCCCGTCTCCCGCGCCAAGCGACGCGGTTACCTGCGCAATGTCGCCGTCGCCCTCGGCAACAAAGCCGACATGTACGCGCTCCCCGTCCTGCAAAATGCCCTCAACGACGACGAACCCATGATCCGCAACCACGCGCAATGGGCGATAGAGCAGATCAACAAGAGAGCCAATGAGCAAATAGGCAAATAAGCAAAATCTCCAGTCTCTAGTCTCCAATTCTCTAATTCTCTAATTCTCCCAATCCTCAATTACCAATTACTAATTACTGATTACTATCCCACTGATAACTGATAACTCCTTCACCAATGACCTCCCCCTCCCTCCTCCTCGCCACCAACAACAAAGACAAGATCATCGAACTGCAAGACCTGCTCAAGGACTTGAACCTTCAACTCCTCACGCCAACGGACATCAACCTCGAACTCGACGTCATCGAAAATGGATTGACTTATGCCGAGAACGCAACAAAGAAAGCCGCCGCCTTCGCCCAAGCCAGCGGACTGATCTCTCTCGCCGACGACTCAGGCTTGGAAGTGGACGCCCTCAACGGCGAGCCAGGCTTATACTCCGCGCGTTACGGATCGGTAGATGGCAACAAACTGACCTATGCCGAGCGGCGTAAATTGCTCATCCGAAATTTACAACACTTCCCCCGCCCATGGACTGCCCGCTTCAAAGCCACGATTGCGATTGCAGACACCAATTACCAATTACAAATTACCGAGGGTTTCTGCGAAGGCGAGATCATCCCCGAAGAACGCGGCACAAGCGGATTTGGATACGATCCGATCTTCCTTTTTTCAGAGTTGGGTAAAACCATGTCAGAACTCAGCATGGACGAAAAAAACCGCTTCAGCCACAGGGCAAAAGCGGTGACAAAAGCGAAAGAAGTTTTGAATCAGTTATTGGATGGATAAAAATCACCTCTTCGCGTGGTGCAGACGATCCGCGGCTTCCTCGGTGAGCGGAATGTAGACCTGAATGCGAGTTCCTTTCCCCGGCGCGGAGTCAATGTTGAGCAAGCCGTTGACCAGCTCGGTGCGTTCGCGCAGGTTGACCATGCCCAAACTGCCGCGCTTGTCGTACGATTTGTTCACCGCCTCCACGTCAAAGCCCAAACCGTCGTCTTCGATCTCCAACAGTGCGATCCCCGTTTCGAACGGTCTCAACCGCACCCAAATGTGTAACGCGTTGGCGTGTTTGCGCGCGTTATTCGTCGCTTCTTCGATGATGTAGAAGATCACGCCCTGCTTGCCCATCTCCATATTTTCAAGCACGTTTTCATCCACGTTGATCACCACGTTCTGACCGAACGTCTCGCGCATCTTCTCCGCCATGGCGGTGAGCGCGGCGGTGAGTCCCTGCGACTCGAGGATGAGCGGGCGAAGCGTGAACAACATGTGACGGATCTCTTTCGTTGTGCGATGAGCCAACTCCTCGATCTTCACCAACTCGTCCGTCGCATCGCCCACGTTCTTCGCCATCATACGCCGCGCGAGGTTGATACGCATCGCCATCGCCGCGACGGATTGCGTGGGTCCATCGTGCAGGTCGCGCGCCAGTTTCTTGCGCGTCTCTTCCTGCACTTCGATCATTCGCTCTTTTTCCTCCACGAGGTCTTGATACAGACGAGCGTTCTGCACTGCGATCACTGCCTGCCTGCCGATGATGTCGAGCAGACCGCGCCGCTCCGGTGTGAAGTAGGTTGGGTCGGGGTGGGCGAACAGCATCGCGCCATACACGTTGAATCCACTGCGGAGGGGGAAGCAGTACGCCGAGGTACAAGATCGAAGGGCGACAACGCGTCCAAGTTCGGGATCATACCCCACGTCGGTGGAAAGAAGCGGCTCCCCATCGTCGAAAATTTTCTTGAGGATGCCCTCGTTTCCGTGCAAGTTAACGCGCATGTCCGCGTTCGTATATCGCCGCGCCGAACCGACGCGCAATTCATTCCCGCGAAATAAGTAAACCGCGCTCACCAATCGTTCGTCGAGTTCAGGTTCGTCGGGGTCGGGGTTTGGGTTCAACGCCGTGTACCCAAGATCGAGCGCGGAGTCGAGCACGCGCTTGTAACTGAGAGTCGCCGTCAATGTGGAGGTCAATTCGTAAATGGCGCGCAGACGTTCGCTCTCCATGTTGCGGCGGCGTTCCTCCGCGTCCAACCGGTTGCGCCGCGCGTTGCGGAACCATCGCATGAGGAAACGTCCGCCCAACGCGCTGACCAGCGTGAAGAGCAGAGTGAGCGTCAATCCGCTCGAGGCGTTGAGGGTGAAACCGTTGGCGAACGAATCGCGCGAAACGAGCAACTGCCAAAGCGCGTATCCTCCGCCCGTTGCCAGCGCGCCCCACGCTTCGAAATAGACCGCCCCCGTGAGGATCGGATACAACGCGATCCACGCGGATGCGCTTGCCAAGCCGCCTTGCATCCAAAAGAAAACTGCCGCGAGGGTAAAGTCTACAGCCAGCGCGATCTGGCGATGATAACGAACGCGGATGCTCAAGCCTGCCAGAATACTCAACACCGCGTTCCACAGCAACATCAGCGCTGGCACGGTCAATGAGACCGCGTTCACCTGTCCGCGCAAGCCGAGCGAAATGATGATGCCCACCAGCACGATCCAGCGAATGGATACGGCGAACCAGTCCGCAACGTAGGGAGTCTCAAACCTTCGCATGATTTCCAATGATACTCGAAAAAGTGTTTTGCAATTTCCGCCCGGGCTTGCAGATAGATTACGAACTATTCAACATCGTGGAGCGGGATGTCATCCCGTTCACTTTGAATGGCGGGATACCATCCCGCCCCACGAAACTCAGTTAAGCCTCATACCCCATCCGCGACAAATACGCGCCCATCTTTTCTTTCAAAACTGCCTGTTGTTCGGCAGAATAGGATTCGCGGAAGCGGCCGATTCGTCCCTTGAAAAAATGCAGACCCTGTTGCCCTTCGCTTTTTTCTGGACGAAAAACCTCGATCACTTTCTGGATGTCAGCCTGGTCCGCCCGTAGACGGAGGAACTCAACCAGACGCGTTGCCTCGCTGTCGTAGTTCGTGAGCAGGTCTTCGTACCGCGCGATCAGCACATTTTTTTCGCGCATCCACCTCTCCCAAATGCGGACATAGTCCATGATGAACGCGAGACTCTTGTCGAAGTCGGTGAGATGCGAGAAGGCGTTGGGGCGTCCCTTTTGTAACGCGCGCTGACCGAAGTCAAACGCCGAGAGCATGGCGTCGCGGGGGTCGCGATAAATGTAGGTGATGTGAAGCAAGCCCACCCGTTGAAAGAGGCGACTCGTTGTCGTCGGTCCCGCGTGCGCTTTGATCACGAACGTGTTGCCCATCAACGCGGGGATCGCCACCATCCCCAACCGCCGCGCGGAGAGCACGCCGATGTTGCAATTCACTTCGGTCAAGATTTTTTGTAATTTGTATTTTTCGCGGATGTCGCGCGCGTCGGCGCAACCTGTGGTCTTCATCAGGTCGTGGATGAGGTTGTAGTGCCAACCCGAACCCGCGCGCGGCATACCAACGGAAAGGACGATCATTTTGCTCCTGAAAATTTATCCGCAGATTTTGCAGATTACACAGATTAAAAATCAGCGAAATCTGTGTAATCTGCGGATCTAAGAACTTGTATTTCCCGATTCTAACGCATACGCCATCACACCCGCAAGAATTCCGAGGTTGATCCACAGATTCGGCGTGGCGAATGAATCTTGCGTGGCGTTGTAAATGGCAATGGCAATCCACGAGAACAAGCCCGCGATGCCGAGAAAACGCGCGTACGAGTTTTTATGTTGCAACGCGGTCAACGAATCGGCGAGCAATGAAAACAAAAACGCGATGAAAAGGATGAAGCCGATCAATCCTGTTTCAGCGAGCAAACGCGCATACATATTTTTGGGGTTCGGATACAGCCTGCTTTCGGGGTTGAGTTGTTTCGCAATTTCAGGCACGACCGTCAACGACCAATCGGGCAGATGATCGTACATGTAAAAACCGCTCGCACCCAAGCCTACGCCTAAAACGGGACTTTCCTCATACACGCCCATCGCGCTGACCAGATACGCCGAACGCGCGCCCGCCGAATTTTCGACGACGAATTCCTCCACGCTTTCCGCATCCGATTCAAACATGCGGGCGATATATCCCTTTTGAGCGAGGAACAATCCCGCGCCGACAAACGACGCAAGTACGAGAGTCAAAACTCCAGCGCGCAGAATCCAACTTTTGGAGACGAACCACTTCCACGTAGTGCGGACTTCGGCGCGACCGACGAGTAGAAACGTCAACACGGTTGCCGCGCCTGCGGTGAGCAATCCGCCGCGTGAATAGGTGGCGAGAATTAATAGACCTGCGAATCCCAGCAAAATAATTTCAAGCCATTTGAAGCGCGTGACGCGCACGCCCGTGAGCAACGACGCGAACAGCCACGGCAAATACACGGTTGCGATCTGTCCCGCCAGCCACGCAGGTTCGTACGCCATCCCTGAGACTCGATTCGTCTTCACCAGTTCGCGCATCGAGAACGCGAGTTGCCAGTGCGTGACCGTCACCTTCGGAAGGATCGGCGTGTAAAACGCGAGCGCTTGCACACCGCTCCATGCCACGTCCAATGCGAAGCCAGCGAGAATCCATCTCACCGAAAATTTCAAATCGTCTTCGTTTCGATTCATCCACACCGCGGCGATGAAAAAGGATATGCCGATGACCAGCGTCGCCCACGCGCGGATGACGCGCCCGAAATATTCCTGTCCGCGCAATGGAATCGGATCGAGCCACGCCCCGAAACTGCTCGCCGCTAGACCGACCAGCACAAATCCCGCGAGCGGAGTCAACGCCCCCGCGCGTGGAAAAGTCGTTTTGCCGCGATACCATTGAACGATGAGCAATGGCAATAACAACGCAATGGGATAAAACGCCAGCGGGCGGACGAGAGTCCCTTCGCCCATGCCAGGGAAATAACGAAAACTCGTGACGGGCAACGCCATCAACGCCGCGCCCCAGAGGAAGCGCGTCAGCTTTGACACAGAGGCTCCATGCGTAACGCGACACGCTTCGCGGTGTTGCTCTTGCAAATAGGGCGAGCAACCCTGATTACCTGACATCGTAGTGGCGACTTCAGTCGCCTTTTCGCCGCGAAATAAGCGACTGAAGTCGTTACTACGTTAAGCCAATGTATGTTTTTCTGAAAAAAGCGACATAAATGTCGCGGTACGGATAGTTTCATTTCGCCTTGCCAAAAAACAAAACCGCGAACGCGCTCACAGCGAGAAAACCAATTGCCCCGACCAACAAATATGTGCTTAACGGCAAACTCCGCTCGGTGGGCAGATTCTCCACTTGCGCTGGCTCCACGCGAATGAACGGATTCAATCCATCGGAAGCCGCGGCTTTCTTGTTCACTTCCTCCGTAAACAACCGCGCCCACGTAGACGCGATCTGCACCGCTTGCCGCACAGTTTCATCTGTTGCATAGAAATGCCAGCCACCCTCCGCGGGTTGACTCAACTCCAATTTGACGCGCAATTCCTCAACGGGAATTCCAAACTCGGACGAAAGTTGATTCATCACTTCATCCGATAACGCGATCTCCTCCAATTTGCGAGTCTCGCGTTCGAGATAATAAAAATATTGGCGATCTGTGTCTTGCGGGAACGCTTCTTCCAAATTGAAATCCACAACCACCGTCGCGCGCGCGCGATACGGCGGAGGCGCGACGTAATAAACCGCCGCGCCGATTGCCGCGCCAAGGATCGCGCCGAGGACCCAAAAGCGCCAGGCTTTCAGCAATCGAATCAGGTCATTGAGGGAAGGGGAAGAAATAATTGTCTGCATGGTTGGTAATCATACTGCGTATTGCGTACTACGTAATACGAAATACGCAGTACGTAATACTTCATTTCACACATCACCCTAACATCTTTCGCCGCCGCCAATTCCAGATCGGCGCGATGAGTTTGCGGATATAGTATTTCGCCACGATGGTTGAAAAGAACGAGCCGCCGTCGCGGTAGTGCACGCGGATCATTTCGGGCCAACAGCGATCATCGGCGACGATGGTCTTGCCTGATGTGTGCAAGCGGAAATTCGCCCACGTCTGCGGCACATATTGTATCCGCGAACGCGCCGCGAGACGCGTCCACAGATCATAATCCATCGCGAAATAAAACGACGGGTCGAGCGGACCGACCTGCTTCCACAAGTCCGCGCGGAAGAACGCGGTCTGTTGCGGGATGTGGACGTAGCCGCGCTGTAACAAACGATGATCCGTTTGCGCCGAGTTAAACTTGCCGATCACACGTCCGCTTTCGTTGATGAAGTTGCAATCGCCATAGACCATGCCCACATTGGGATGTTCCAACAAAAATTTCACCGCCGCGCCGACCGCGCCTGCCTCGTACGTGTCATCGGAATTGATCCACGCAAGGATGTCGCCCTTCGCGCGCGCAAATCCTTTGTTGATCGCGTCGGTCTGACCTTTATCTGGTTCGCTCACCCACGAAGCGATTCGCCCCTCATATTTTTTGATGATGTCAACCGTCCCATCCGTGGACGCGCCATCCACGATGATGTATTCGATGCGCGGATAATCCTGCGCCAGCACGGATTGTATCGTCGCTTCGATATAGCGCGCTTGGTTGAAAGAGGGTGTGATAATGGAGACGACGGGGAGAGGTGTGGGAGAAGTCATTGAGGAAGGGAGTTAGCAGTTATTAGTGATCAGTGAGCAGTAATTGGTAATTGGTAATTGGTAATTGGTAATTGAGTTACCAGTTGATGTTATACACCGTCCCGCAGGCTTGTCCTGAGCTTGCCGAAGGGTTTTTTCACAAAACTCGGTTTGCCCAACCAAACCTGCGGGACGTTCTGCGTAAAGGATGTTACCAGTTGATGTCAGGATAAAACATGCTCGCGGAGTCTTCGGTGATCTCGCGGATGCGGTTTATTTCGTCGATGGATAGTTTCGATCTCCAGTTTTCGACGTTGGCGTGACTGTCGAGTTTAACCGAATGTGTCTTGCCGCGTGAAAGTTCTCTCGGGTTATCGGAACTGCTCGAGTTGCGGATTTTCTCCTCCGCGTGGTGCGTGAAGTCCAAGCCTAGCGCGGCGTACAGGTCGCGGAAACCGTTGACGGGATCGCGCGAAAGGTCTTCGTGGCGCACAATGTTGAGATGCCGATTCAGCTGTCCCTGAGAATGAACCGTGCGGTAGATCATCGTCCACAACAAACTGGCTTGACCGATGACATCATCCGTTTTGATAGCTTGCATTTGTCCGCGATATGGTTCGAGATGATCGCGCATCAGCAGAGGTTGATTCAGCAAGTCATTGAAATCGAAATTCCAGCCGAGGCGTTTGAGACTGCTCGCAAACGCGGCGGGGTGACGAACCGTGACGAGGGTTTTGAAATCAAATCGTTTTGCGAACCACGGCATCGAAAACACCGCGAACGGATCTTTGAGCAAGGCGCGTTGACCGTGTTCGAGCGCGTCGTAAAAAATTTTGAAGTCGCGTCCCATGCGCAAAAAATCCTTGAGCGAGCGAATGGACTTGATCTCGCTCCACGTGTGATAACGATAATCGAGCAGTTCCTCGAACGGCGCGAGATACTCGGCTTCGTTGTCGTCGCAGATGTATTGATACCAATGCTTCACTTTGGCGCGTAACACGCCAGGGCGATGCAACACATTCAGAGGTTCGCTGATGTATGCAATCTGCGAACCCGCGAGCATCCTGCCAACCCACGTGGTGCCGCTGCGATGCGCGCCAGTGACGAGGATGGGTTGAGTGGTTGAATCTTGCAAATCGGTTTTCATCTGAATTTTTCTTTTGTACACGGATTACACGGAACACACGGAAAAAACAATTTTTAAAAGATCGTTCCGTGAAAATCAGTGAAATCCGTGGCGTCCGTGTCTGAAAAAATAGGTTTGGAAACAGTCCTACGGTGCGATGATCGAATTCAAACCGTAGAACCGCGCCACGCAACGATTGATCCAATCTCGCGGGTTGCCCTTGTATTCGCCGACGCCGCCAGGCGCGTCCAATTGCACGACGACGAGATCGGTCTCGCCGTTCGCAATGGCTTGTTGAATGAGCGCGTCGCGCTCGTCCCATTGCTGAGCGAATTTTTGATATTCATAATGAAGCGCATACACCCTCGGCGTTGAGCGGATCGGATGAACGACCAACGCGAGGAGCAAAAGCGCGACAGCGACTTTCACCCACTTCAATTGAACGACCGAACGCGCCTGCGCCGCCAGAATTCCAAACACGCCTCCTTCGATCAACAACCCAAGCGTGAAAACGAAATGGGATGCGTATCGCGCCCGCGCTGCAGGGAACGTCCGCACGAACGCGCTCGGCGCATAACTGAACCCGATGACGATGAAAACAACGATCGGGATGATCAGCAACGCCATCCGCAAATACGATGTTTGAATGGGCGATACTTCTTTTTGGCTTGTTGAAAGCGCGAGATACACAACACCAAATGAAACTGCCAGCGCGATAACCATCAGCGATGGGTACGACTTAATCGTTTCAAAAAGAAATTGCGTCGTATAAAGGCTCACATCGCCAGCCAGCTCGATGGGATTGTAGATTGGTTCTTGGCGCATGATCCTGCCCAAACGATTCGATGTCCCTGGCGACGCCGCCGTGATTGAAATGGCTATGATCGCGGTGAGCAAACCAATGACGAGAAACGTCAGCACATCACGGCGTTGATGGAGTCGCTTCGTCCACCAGACGAGTGCGACCGCGACGAACATGATTCCCACCAACATGCCCGACGTTGTTTCGCTCAGTCCGCCCGCGAAAAAGATCAAAATGGTAAACAGGATTCCAAACCGAACGGCGCGCGACTTCTCGTATGGCTTTTCGACATAATGCAGAAAAAATGCCGCAATCCCGATGAACCATAACAGCGGCAATGAATAGGGAATCACTCCCGTGCGCCAAAATAAAACCTGATACAACGCGGATGTCTGATACAAACTCAACGCGATCGCTGTGCACGCCAGCCACACGTATCCCGTTTTCGGCATTTGAACTCGCAAAAGTTTTCCCAACTCGATGAACATCCACGCGAGAAACAGCGCCCAGATTACAAGTTCCACGCCCGTCATCGCGCGGATGCCGTTCACGCCTCCCAACTCGATCAATTGCGAAAACATCAAGCGCGAATAACTGTTCCCCCACAACGAATACGCCCGCAACGTGGCTTCCACGATATTTTGCGACGAATATAAATATGTAGACGCGCAATAATCGTCAGCGAGATAGCGCGAAAATGTCCCCAACCACGCATACACCGCCAATGGCACACACGCACTCAACGCCCCGATGAAAAATAAAAACGATACCCAGCCATTTTTTTTCGTCAAACTCATTCGTTCATTAACCTCATGGAATAGTGCGAGTCAGTATAACATACCCCTATTTATGTCATGCTGAGCGGAGCGAAGCATCTCTCCTCGCGCTTGAAGTCTTCATGGCGTGGTAGAGATTCTTCGTCGCTCCGCTCCTCAGAATGACATGGAGTCTTTCTTATCTTTCATACTTCGTGATCGCCGCGACAAAATTGCCGAGCGAACAAAATCGAGTCCCAAAATATTCAACAAAGCGGACACAAAAATATTCAATCGCGCCAATGCCGTCGGCGGGTGGATGAAGAACGCGCGCATCCATGCCCTCAACGCGGAGGCGGACTTGCCGCCGTCGAGAAGATACCGCGCGTCGACTCGATGCGCCGATGCGCGCGCGCGTCTTTCCACGGGTCGAATTGATTCAGCCAATCCAGCCTGCCCCTCCGCCCAAGCCAAAATGCGGAAGGCTTCGCGCCCAAACTCCACCGCTTTGGCGCGGTTCTTCGCCTCTGCGTGATATCGCGCCGCCGCCCAGGTTTGATCCACGTGAAGGATTTTTCCATGTTGAGCGATTCGAATCCACAAGTGATGATCGAGCAGAAAATGGAAAGTGGGATCGAGCATCCCTGTTTTTGACAACACCTCACGTCGAAAGAACACCGCGGGCTGACCAATGATCTGAAAGCACAACAAATCTTGCAAGGACAATTGTTTGTACGTCAGCGTGTTGAACGGATTGCCGCGTTCGTCCACCGCGAGCATGTTCCCATATACCAAAACAACGTCGGGATTTTCCTCAAACACTTTCACCGCCGCAGAGACCGCGCCTGGCAAATAATAATCATCCGAGTTCAGCCATGCGACGATCTCGCCCGTCGCGTGAACGAGTCCCTTGTTGATCGCCTCCGCCTGACCCGAATCTTTTTCGCTCAGCCATGAGGAAATCGTACGCGTTTGTAGGGGCGAGGTCCCCTCGCCCGCATCGGGCAGGATGACCCTGCCCCTACCATCATATTTTTTGATGATCTCCACCGACCCATCCGTAGACGCGCCATCCACAACAATGTATTCGATGCGCGGATGATCCTGTCCCAGCACAGACTGTATCGTCTGCTCGAGGTAGCGGGCTTGGTTGAAGGAGGGGGTGATGATGGAGACGAGGGGCATGGTGGAGAGTTACAAGTTACGAGTTACGGTGGGCGTACTGCGTGTTTCGTATTGCGTATTTGCAGGTCTCAAAAATTCATGTCACCCTGAGGGAGCGGGGTTTGCGACCGAAGGGTCTCTTGCTCGTCATGACAGAGACCCTTCGCGGAGTTTATCCTGAGCCTGTCGAAGGGCTCAGGGTGACATTGACCAAAATTAAAACAGTGAGTCGTATTCTACTTTCGGAAAGATAGTTAATTTACCTCCAACCGTCGCATCGACAACTTTGCGCCCTGCTCGTTGATAGGCTTCACGCGCGAGGGCGTATCCGATCTCGGAGGTATCCAAGTCTGGCAGTTGCCATTTGACTCCTTTGCCAAAATAATTCGGCATGAAGTGATTCGGGTCGTCGCCTTGCGAAACGATGGTTTTGTTCGCTTCTCCCTTGTCGGCAAAGTTGTGGTCAACGCCGATAAGGATGGCTTTTTCGATGCCCATGTGAAAGGCAAGTTGCAGCGCGAGGTTGGTGACTGTCGCTCCTTCCCACACTCGTCCGCGGACGTCGGGGGAAAATTTGGGTCCTGTGTAGGTGGTGTAGATGAAGGTGGGGAGAGAAGAGATTGGAGATTGGAGACTAGAGACTGGAGATTGGCGATTGGGGATTGGAGAATTAGAGAATTGGGAATTAGAGAATTGGTAATTGAAGTGACGATGGGAACGCCAGGCGATGAATTTGGGAATTGGGAGGGCGGAGATGTCGTCTACGAATTGTTCGACGACTAGGTCGTTTGTGACGCAGAGGTAGGTGGTTGTGAATCCCCACTCGGGGAAGGCGAGATAAATTCGGTTCATGCCGAAGGTGATCTCGTTCTTCAATTTGCTCGTGTCGGTCTGCTTCAGGCTGGGACCGTTGCCGATGATGAAGGCGCGTTTGCCTTTGTGAACATCCTTCAACGCGGCGAGATGGCGAATGCTCTCCCTCCGCCAGGGGTGGAAAAACGCGGAGGGCAACTCAGGCAGACGTCGGAATGAATCGTACGCGTCGCGGCTGAATTGCCAGAGAGGCGGAGGGATGATCTGTTTGAGGGATTGTTTCATTCGCATTTATTACGTAGTACGCAATACGCATTACGCATTACTCAGTACTCAATCTCGCCGTCGCTCCCCCATCCACCACCAGCGCTTGACCCGTCATAAAAGAGGATTGTTCATTGTCTGCGAGGAAATAAATCGCGTGGGCGATCTCTTCGGGCTTGCCAACTTTTCCGCTGACGGTTTTACGCGCGAGATTGTCGAGCCGCTCCTGCACATCGCCATGACCGACATGACCGCGTCCCAGCCCCGCGCGGAGCATGGGAGTATCCACCGCGCCAGGGAGAATGGCGTTGACGCGGATGTTGTCGGGCGCGAACTCGATCGCCATGGCGCGAGTCAACGCAAGTAACCCGCCCTTCGATGCGGCATACGCGGCAATGTTCGCCGACGTTTGAATCGCGTGGACAGACGACACATTCACCACCGCGCCACCGCCCTTTTTCAATAATGGATATGCCAACTTGACTCCCAAGAACACTGAGCGTAAATTGGACGCCATCACCGCGTCCCATTCTTCAACAGTCGTTTCAATGATCGGCTTTGCTATCTGCATCGCGGCGTTATTGACCAACGCATCCAACGATTCAGTAAATTGATGAGCCTTCTCGAAGATGGCTTGCATATCCTCCGCGTGTGAAATATCGGATTGAATGAATAAGCCATTCTTTGGAAAATCACTTCCAAACTCCGACCTATCCACGCCGATTACCCGCCAGCCTTTTTCAGTAAACAAATTTCCCGTCGCGCGACCAATCCCGCCCGCCGCGCCAGTGATCAAAACTGTCCTCGCCTCTTTCATCTTTCCTCTTTCATCCCTTCGTATTTTATCCCCAGCCCTTCCACCAAATTCTTGATCGTATTCCAATGCACGCGCTCCCACGCGGCGGGGCTGGAGTTGGAGTTGTGCGGAGCGAGCATGACATTATCCATTTTCATCAGCGGACTATCCAGCGGAAGGGGCTCGACTTCGAAGACATCCAACGCGGCTCCTGCCAGACGTTTTGACTGCAACGCTTCGATCAGCGCTTGCTCCTCGACGATGGGTCCGCGCGCGGCGTTGATTAACACGGCGGTTGGTTTCATCAAGGCAAATGTATCGGCGTTCATCAAGTGACGGGAGGTTGGGTTGAGGTCGCAGTTGATGGAGACGAAATCGGAATTGGAAAGTAGAAAGTGGAGACTCGTCATTTCGATTCCTGTTTCGGTGATGAAGACGTGGTCAACGTCCACGATGTCGTTGCCGTAGACTTTCATGCCGAAGGCACGCGCGCGGCGAGTCACTGCTTTGCCGATGTTGCCGACGCCGATGACGCCAAGCGTACATTCGCTCAATGTTTTGCCTGGAATCTTTTCCCATTTGCCGCGTTTCATTTCCGCGTCCATCCATGGTTGGCGGCGGGCGAAGGCGAGCATGTAGCCGAGGACGGTATCGGCCACAGGAGTGGTGAAAGCGTTGGGGGTGCGTCCAATTTTCACCGAATGACTGAGGCAGGCTTCCCCGTCGAGTGAATCGATCCCCGTCCCCCACTTTGAGATCACTTTGAGTCGCGGCGCGCAGGCTTCGATGACGCGCGCGGTGTAGCGGTCATCCCCGCAGATCGCGCCGTCGAATTGGCCCGCGTATTTCAGCAAGTCATCCTCTTCCATGCGTTCGCGCACGTCTGGCACGATGAGTTCGATGTTGTATTTTGCGAAGACGGGTTTGAAGCGCTCGACAAAAGGGATCATGTACGGCGCGGTGAACAGGACGGTGTACTTCATTTGCAGTTGTTTCTCACGAGTGAAAAATCATAGAGTTTCGGCACGGGTGAATAATAACTAACGTCGGGAAGCATATCATAGTTCCCGCCGAAGTATGAATCAAAGACCAGGCGAAAGGTGTTGACGGGAGAAATGTTGGGATACAGCGCGTCTTCGTGCCCGGGCAGATAATACGCATTCAGAATCCACATGTGCCTGTCTTTGGGTTGCAACCATGGACCATGATCGCCTTGCAAGATGATGATCGGCGGGGTTTCGGATTCAGCGAGCAATGTGTCCACCGCTTCTAAAACTTTTTTATTCAGGAACGTCAATTGATTCTGATACCCTTTCCCGAAGAGATCCGAGGGGTATTGTTTTTTCTCGTTCCAAAAATCGGCGGGGCGGGTATGCTCGCCGTTCGGACCAAACACAAAGGGCGGATGAGGCGAGATGACGTGGACGTATGCGAACGTCGGTTCGGGCATCCGCGCAATGTCATCCATTGAATCAAAAACCAACAAGGTGCGGTCGCGAAAATTTTGTCCCATCACATCATCAGCGTCCACCCAGCCGAAGTTCTCCGCATATCGCGCCAGGGTTGTGTCGAGAAATAATGTTTCAAACTCGGTCATGCCCGCAGAGAACGGCGGCGGAGTGTAAAACACATCGGCATCGTCCATCTCGTCCCACGCAAAACCTGTGGCGAACGCGATCGTTGTATACCCGAGCGTTTCAAAGTTATATCGCGCCGCGCTGTGTGTATACGAATCCCACAAGACGCGCCGCCCGATGCTGTCGGGTGTGAACGCGGGATCTAAATCCTGCAAATACGACATGTTCAACGATGACCCGACCGAAAGTTCTGTGCGCGTGAAATTTGCCTGACTGCACTCCGCCACATAAAATCCGCGCGCGCGCAAACCCTCGATGAATTCGCTGTTGTCATAACCATATGCTTTTTGCAACAGATCGGCGCGCGCATACATATCAAGGATGAAGTAATACACATCAGGCGGATTTTCTGGACGCATGAGATTTTCATCCACAGGGGCATTCTCCGCGCCGACTCGATGCGCGCCTCCTTTCTGGACCCCCGAACTGGTCTGCCATAAGGAGGTGACTACCAGCCCCAGCGCGATCACGTTCAATGCCGCTGGCGAAGAGGGAGAGCGCTTGACCGCCCAAACGACAAAGAGAACGGCAAGCACAAGCCATGCAATGAGCAACCATTGTTCAAATTCGACGTCGCTCAATTTTTCTGTCAACGTGATGTAGACGTGTCCATACGAAAAGAACAATGCCATCCACAACGTGGAGAGGAACGCGGCGCGATTCCAATCGCGGAGGATGAGTCGCAATAGGAGGAAAAGAATCCCCGCGAAGATGACGCAAATAATGAGAGGTCGCCACGCCGCCTCGAGTTTGATCTGCCCCACGTTGACCGCCATCAACGCCAGCACAGGGTACGCGCCGAAGAAGATGGGGTACCACGGGAGGGAGAACCATTTGCTTAGTGTGATTTTGACTCGTTTCAAATTACTATACCCTTGGATGTCTTGCTGAGCCCTTCGATCAACTCAGGATAAACTCCGCGAAGCATCTCTCCTCCCACGAGATATTTTCATGGGGCGACAGAGATTCTTCGTCGCTCCGCTCCTCAGAATGACATGATTCCAATATTCTTTAGCGTCCGCTTTTTGTATCTTGCTTTCTCTTCAACAGGAAATCGCAGATGGCAAAATCTAATTCTTCGTCAATGTCCCAGGCTTCGTCGGCGTCTATTGCAAACATGAGAGGTTTGTCGCTGATGCGGTGACGTTTTGCTAGAAGATTCTCGCGGGTGAACATGTAGATGCAGGAGTTTTCTTCGTAGACGGGAGGCAGGTCTTGAGTCTGGATCAATTCCTTTGGGTTGTGATTGATCGCATTGCCATCTTTGTCGTAGAGGCGGGTTTGGAGGCGGGTGACGGAGAAGAGTGAATCGTAATTAGGGTAATTGGTAAGTAGTAATTGGATGGCTTTGGAGATTGATTCGGACTTCAACAACGGATTCGTGCTGTGGGTTTGCAAGTAAAAATCGGCGGGGAACAAGCTAGTATCGTGGATCAAAATTTCGTTCATCGGAATATCGTCCGCGCGCAAGTGTTCGGGGCGGTTGATGATGTTCACGGAGGGGAAATGTTTCTTCAAACCGTCTATCACTTCGCTTGAGTCCGTGTCCACGACGATTTGGTTGATCTGCGGTACGGCGAGCAACGTCTCGATGATGTGATGAAACAGCGGCTTGCCAGCCAGCGGACGGTAGTTCTTGCCTGGCACGCGTTGAGAATGATGACGCATGGGGACGAGCGCAACAATATTCATGGGAGGATGACCTGCAATTTGATGTGATAGTAATCGGCGGCGCAGAGGGTGATCCAATATCCCTTTTTGCCAAGCGGGTCGAAGTCGCGGATTCCGCCGACGGGCGCGCCGTCTATGGCGAGGACTTCGACGCGGTCTTGATTATTGCCAACGGCGGAAAGGATCGTCGCTTCGCGTTCATCCCACAGTTGGGCGCGTTGACTGTAGACGGGAATATATTTTGAAGAATTATAAATTGTGAATATCGGAAAGATAAGCGCGATCAGCAAAGCAACTGACGCGGCAGTCTGCAACCAAGTCGGCGCGTAGAGTTGGCGAAGGGAATATCCGCCGATCCAGCCGAGCGCGACGAAAGCGAAGACCATGATGTGACGCGGGATGATCTGCGTGCGGAGGATGGGGAGTCCGCGCTCGATGTAGGCGCTGGGAGTCAACGACGCGGCGACGAGGAGAATTGCGAGCGCGAAGATTCCAAATCCGAGAGCGAGTGTTTTGGGGATGTTGATGTCCTTTTCTTTTGAGGTCAACACAAAGCCGAGTAAACCTGCAAGGATGAGGATGAGAAGTTGTTGATAATCTTTGAGTGACAGAGTCACAAACTCGCGCGTGAAGTTGAATACTAAAGTTATCAGTTCAAGCAGACTCGCTGGTTCGCCGTATCGCTCCGCGCGGAGTTGCGTGGTCGGCGCGAAGACGAGGAGAGCCATAGCGATCAAGGCGAATATCAAAGCGACGAGAGTGGGGGGGGAAGTCTTTTGCGCCCAGATTTTTTTGTAGCGCGAGCCGATGAAGGCAATGACCGTGTACAAAGTCAACGCCGAAACGAGGACAGTGTTGCTTGCTTCGGAGAATCCGCCCGCGAGGAGGGAGAGCAGGGCGATGAGGATTAATTTTGTTTTGGATGGATTTTGGTCTGTGACGAGGGTCAACACCCAGGGGAATAACACGAGAGGGAAAGTGTACGTGAAGAATCCAGTGCTCCAATAGATAGATTGATATAAATGCGGCGCGAGGTAAATGGAAAAGTAAACGATGATGAGGGAAAGTATTGTCGCTTGGAAAGTGGAAAGTGGAAAAGTCGAAAGGGAGGAGATGTTGAGGAAGAGGCGAACCAAGCCCCACGTCCAGAGAAGAAGCGAGAGAGGGAGGAGGAGTTTAAGTCCAAGCACGCCGAGCGGATAGAAGAGTCCCGCAAGAATCGTCACGGAGTATCGACTCGGTGTGTACGTCACGTTGTAGGCGTATCCGCGCAGGGTTTCGAGAAATCCCAAATTGCGGAAGTCGGCGTTGTAGCACCAGTCGTCTGCCCAGTAGCGGAAGTAGATGCCGAGGTAGGCGAAGACGCCCAAGCCGATGAGGAAGACCGCGAGCGGAAGATACGAGAAACGTTTTTGGTCGAAACGCATCGGGAAGATTATACCGAATATTGAATTGACATTCCCGCTTCGTCGTGTTATAAAACGCGAACAATTTACGGACTTGCTCATCCAGAGAAGCTGAGGGACCGACCCGTTGACGCTTCGGCAACCGATGTTAGTTTGATAGTTAGTTAGTCGAATGGTTTGATAGTCAAGCGACCAAGAGACTACGAGACTAAAAAACTAAGCGACTAATTACGGTGCCAACTTCGGCGCATGATTTTTGATCGTGCGAGAGATGAGAGATGATATGCGCTTCGCGTGTCGCCTCTCACTGTGAGAGGCGTTTTTGTTGTGACACATCGTCATTGCGAGGAGGGCACAGCCCGACGAAGCAATCCCTTACGAGGACGATGTCTCCAACACGGTGACGGAGATTGCTTCGCCACTCGCTACGCTCGGGCTCGCAATGACGGAGGTACGATATGGAAATCGGTGAGACATTATTTGTAACCACCCGCGAAGAATTTCGTGACTGGCTTCGTCTGAATCACAAAAGCAAGAAAGAGATTTGGTTGATCCAGTACAAGAAAGCGACGAGGAAACCGTCCGTCAATTTTCACGATGCGGTCGAAGAAGCGATGTGCTTCGGTTGGACGGAGTCCATTGGTTTCAAAGGTTTGGACGCGGAACGATACGTGACACGCTACACGCCGCGCAAACCGAAGTCGAAATGGTCTGAGAAAAACAAGGATCGCGCAAGGAAGTTGATCGCTGAAGGTAGGATGACTCCTGCTGGCAAGGCGACGCTTCCGCCTGATGTGAAGTGAGGCTATCAATGCGAATGCATTCTCCCGACAATGCCCGCACGGACGTAAACGTCCGTGCTACTACAAAGCCGACTGGAAGTCGGCTAGTCCGCTTGAGCGGACTTCGTAGGAATAGCCCGACGGTTCATCGTCGGGCGGGCACGCCCCATCGCAACCACTCCGCGCTGGAAGATGTGCAAGGATTGGAAGTTTGAACTGGAACGATTTTGAAGGATTGGATGTCTCTATTTCGGAGGCAAATCATGAATAAACATAACACACAATCCATTCTAAAATTTTTCTTGTTGACTGTCGCTGTCCTTTCAACGGGCTGTGGACAATCAACTCTTGCCGCTTCTACAGAAACAATTGAGAATGCTGTTACACCGCAACCACCTAGTTCTCCAACTCTTACAGTAACGCCCTTACCATGCTATTCGTGGACACAAACATCGACGACGAATATTGAGAAGATAGCAGAAGAATGGTTTCTATCTGATAACCCTCAAGTTCCTGAGCGTAATCAGTATAAAATTGTCGATTCAGAAGAAACATGGGCTACCCTTTGCGGTAATTACCAATACTTAATTTTGAAGAATGAACCATTGGTCCATAATCCAATAGAGATTTCTTTACGATTGATCACACAATCTGCGGGTCCTGATTACTTTTATATAGACAATATAGTTGTTGTGGCTGTAAACAGTGATGAGTTACTTGCGAAAACTAAACCTACAACATATCCGAGAAACCGAAATATCATGACGGTTATAGTAACGCGTCCATCAATTGATGCTTTGTTTGAAAGTCGAATAGATTATGTCTTTGAAAATAGTGTTTGGCAGATTAGATGGTGGGGAACCCGATGGAAATGCATTAATAGTGAAGATTCAAAATGGAATAACACAGTTTATATTGATTGTTCATAATAACAAGTTGAATTTAGGAGCAACATGAATCGCAAATACACCAACCGCTCATACCTCGACGCCCTCGAAAAGAAAGTCCTTGTCTTCGACGGCGCGATGGGAACGAGCCTGCAAGTGCAAAACCTGACTGCCGAACATTTCGGCGGCGAACAATACAACGGATGCAACGACTATCTCGTCATCTCGTATCCCGAAGCCGTGGAAAAAGTTCATCGTTCATTTTTAGATGTCGGCGTGGATGTGCTCGAAACGGACACCTTCCGCTCGAATCGTTTGACGATGAAGGAATACAATTTACAAGACCGCGTGATCGAGATCAACATGGCGGCGGCGCAATTGGCGAAACGTCTCGCCGATGAATACTCCGCTGTAAGGGCGGACGGCCGTCCGCCCCAACCAAGATTCGTCGCGGGTTCCATCGGACCGACGGGAAAACTTCCATCCACCAACGACCCCGACCTGTCGAACGTCACATACGATGAGTTGATCGCCGCGTTCACCGAGCAGGCTGAAGGTCTGATTCGAGGCGGCGTGGATGTCCTGCTCATCGAAACGTCGCAAGACATCCTCGAAGTCAAAGCCGCGATCGCGGGTCTGCATCAAGCCTTTGAAAAGACTCAAATCTATCTGCCGATTCAGGCGCAGGTCACGCTCGACACGACGGGACGCATGTTGCTCGGCACCGACATCAACGCCTCGCTGACGATTCTCGAAGGCATGGGCATTGACGTGATCGGTCTCAACTGCTCCACTGGACCCGAACACATGCGCGAGCCGATCCGTTTCCTCGGCGAAAATTCCACGCTTCCCGTTTCGTGCATCCCCAACGCGGGACTTCCTCTCAACGTGGATGGGCAGGCTGTGTATCCGCTTGAGCCTGAGCCGTATGCGAACGACATGTTTGAATTTGTGACCAAGCATAATATTTCAATCGTGGGCGGATGTTGCGGCACGACGCCTGCTCACCTTAAGTTGCTTGTTGACAAACTGAATCATCATCCACATCCCAAGCGACCGCTTCATTCTACGCCTCAGCTTGCCTCTGCCATGTCGGCGATTGCCATGCGACAGGACCCCGCCCCCACCCTGCTCGGCGAGCGATGCAACGCGCAAGGCTCGCGCAAGTTCAAGCGACTCCTGCTCGAGGAAGATTACGACGGCATCCTGGATATTGCCCGCGACCAAGTGGCTGGCGGCGCGCACGCGTTGGATATTTCCGTCGCTGTCACCGAACGCGCCGACGAAGGCGAGCAGATGCGCAAAGTCGTCAAGAAATTGCAAATGGGCGTGGATGTTCCGCTCGTGATCGACTCCACCGAAGTGGATGTCTTGGAGATCGCCCTGCAAACCGCGCCTGGGCGTTGTCTCATCAACTCCACGCATCTGGAAGCGGGTCGCACCAAAGCCGATAAGGTTTTCGCGCTCGCCAAAAAATATAACGCCGCCGTGATTTGTCTCACCATTGACGAAAAAGGCATGGCGAAAACCGCGCAACATAAATACGAAGTCGCTCAACGCATTTACGACATCGCCGTCAACGAGCATGGACTCAAAGCCGAAGATTTGGTCTTCGACGATCTGACCTTCACCCTCGCAACTGGCGACGCGGAATTCGTCGACTCTGCCAAAGAGACCATCGAGGGCATTCGCCTCATCGAAGAAAAACTGCCAGGCGTGATGACCTCGCTGGGCGTAAGCAACCTGTCCTTTGGGTTTGCCGCGCAAGCCCGCCCCGCCTTGAACTCAGTCATGCTCTATCACTGCGTGCAAGTCGGCTTGGACATGGCAATCGTCAACGCGGCGCACGTCAAGCCGTATGCGGAAATTGATCAGGAAGAACGCGACCTGTGCGAAGATTTGATCTTCAACCGCCGTGAAGATGCTTTGCAGAGATTCATTCAGCACTTTGAAAATGTTGAAATCTCAGAGAATACAGTCGCCGACCCCACCGAAGGCATGACCTCCGAACAAAAACTCCACTGGAAGATCGTCCACCGCTTCAAAGACGGCGTGGAAGCGGATATTGATGAAGTCATTCATCGTGACCCTGCCACCTTCCAATCACTAATTACTAATAACCAATTACCAACCAAGCACGAAATCGCCGTCCACACCCTGAACAACGTCCTGCTCCCCGCCATGAAAGAAGTCGGCGACAAGTTCGGCGCGGGCGAATTGATTCTGCCCTTCGTGCTTCAATCCGCCGAAGTGATGAAAAAGACCGTCGCCCATCTCGAAAATTATCTCGAAAAAATGGAAGGCGTGACCAAAGGCACGGTCGTCATTGCAACCGTCTATGGCGATGTGCATGACATTGGCAAGAATCTGGTCAAAACGATTCTCGCCAACAACGGCTACACCGTCGTGGACTTGGGCAAGCAAGTCCCTGCCGAGACGATCATCACGAAGGCTGTTGAAAATAACGCGACGGCAATCGGCTTGTCTGCATTGCTGGTCTCCACATCCAAGCAAATGCCGCTCATCGTCAACGAACTGCATCGGCGCAAGCACAACATCCCTGTCCTCATCGGCGGCGCGGCAATCAATCGTCGCTTTGGGCGTCGCATTCTACAAACCGAAGATGGTGCAAATTACGAAGCGGGGGTCTTCTATTGCAAGGATGCGTTTGAAGGCTTGGACACGATGGACGCGTTGATTGACGAAGAAAAGCGCTTCAATCTGTTGGAAAAGATTCTCAAAGAATCGACGATGGAATTGAACCACGCCGCGCAGGCTGAACTTGCCGCGCCAAGCGGACAGCGCTCTAACGTCGTCCCCGCGCCGATTCCACTGCCCGAAAAACTCGGACAGCGTATCGTCAAAGACATGCCGCTCGAAATGGTTTTACAACACCTCAACATCAACGAACTGTATCGTTTATCGTGGGGCGCGAAAAACACGCACGGCGCGGAATGGGATAAGTTGAAAAAAGAATTTGACGCGCGCCTGATCTCGATGAGCAAAGACGGCTCCAAGCGCGGCTGGCTCAAACCACAAGCTGTGTACGGCTACTTCGCCTGTCAAGCCGACGGCGAAGAATTGATCGTCTATGCAGACGCGCAAGGCAAAAAAGAAGTGGTTCGTTTGATTTGTCCGCGCCAGCCAAACGGAGATTTCCTCGCGCTTTCGGATTATTTCGCTTCGGTCGAGTCGGGTCAGTTGGATACGGTCGCGTTGCAAATCGTCACCGTCGGGAAAGCCGCCACCGCTTTGTTTGAAGAGTTGCAAGCCGCCAACGATTACACCGAAGCCTACTTCGTGCACGGACTCGCCGTTCAAGCCGCCGAAGCGACCGCAGACTATATCCACAATCACATCCGCCGCGAGTTGGGACTCGGCGCGAAGCAAGGCAAACGCTACTCGTGGGGCTATCCCGCCATCCCGATTCTTGAAGATCACTTCAAAGTCTTCAAACTGCTCCCCGCCGCCGAATCCGAACTTGGGCTTGGGCTTTCCGTTTCGGGACAGATCATCCCCGAAGAATCCACAGCCGCCATCGTCGTCCCGCACAAAGACGCGAAATACTACACGCTCGGCGAAACCCGCGTTGAGCAGTTGATGAGGTAGAGTTGTAGAACAAATTGCCAATTTGTTCTACAGGAGCCCCCGTGAGTCAATTTTCCTACAAGAATTACTACCGTCGAAATCTTCCCCATATCCAGCCTGAGGGAGCAACGTTATTCATTACTTTCAGACTGGCAAATTCGCTTCCCAAAGAAGTAATTGAAAAATTGAGAATGGAAAAGGAAGAAGTCGAAAAGAAGATTGCTCGGATTTCCGACAACGAGGAACGTGAAAAACAACTCTATTTGGCGCATCGCCGATTTTTCGGCAAATGGGATGATGCGCTTGACACGCTTGCTCATGGCGAGAAATATCTCTCCAATCCACAGATAGCAGATCTGGTTGCTGAAAGTTTACTCTATCGAGATGGTAAGGTTTACGACCTGGAGACTTTTTCCATCATGCCAAATCATGGACATCTTGTATGTGCACCGCTTTAGGACTCAACGGGTACATACTACTCACTCGCAAAAATCATGCACTCGCTGAAACGCTATACTGCTTATGAAGCAAATCAAATTTTGGGTCGTTCTGGCGCATTTTGGCAACATGAAAGTTACGATCATTTCGCCCGCGACGAGAAAGAACTCGAACGGATCATCAAATACGTGCTATACAATCCCGTCAAAGCAGGTTTAGTAGATGATTGGAAAAGTTGGAAGTGGACTTATTGTAAATACGACATGTAGAGCAAATTGACAATTTGCTCTACGGAGATAACAATGACAAATAAATTCCTCAACCTCCTCACCTCCCAAACCATCCTCGCCGATGGCGCGATGGGGACGATGCTCCACACGCGCGGGGTGGGATTCGACAAATGCTTCGACGAACTCAACCTCACCAATCCATCTGCCGTGGCGGAGATTCACCGCGAGTATATCGAAGCGGGCGCGCAGTTGATCATCACGAACACGTTCGGCGCGAATCGATTCAAGCTCACCAAGCATGGACTGCAAGATGATGTTGCAGAGATCAACAAAGCGAGCGTTGACCTCGCCAAGCGCGTCGTTGCCGCGTCGTTCAAGGATGTGCTGGTCGCGGGGGATGTCGGTCCGCTGGGGGTGCGAATCGCTCCGTTTGGGCGTGTCCAGCCTGAGGAGGCGCGAGAGGCGTTTGCAGAGCAGATCCGTGCCTTGGCAGATGCGGGCGTTGACGCGATCGTCATCGAGACGTTCAGCGATCTGTATGAAATCCGTGAAGCCATCAAAGCCGCAAAAGATGTAGGGGCGATGGGCTCGTCGCCCTTACCAATCGTTGCATCGGTGACATTCACGCGAGATGACAGAACTTTGCTCGGCGATGAACCGATGAAAGTGGCGCGGACGTTGCGCGACGCCGGCGCGGATGTGATCGGGGTCAACTGTTCGGGCGGACCCGCGCAACTGTTGCGAATTTTGAAGCAAATGAAACAAGCCGTTCCCGATGGGAAGTTTTGGGTGAAGCCGAACGCGGGCTGGCCCGAACAAGTGGGTGGACGAATCATGTATCCCGCCGATGCGGATTACTTCGGCGATTACGCGCTGTCGTTCCGCGAGACGGGCGCGGTGATCGTCGGTGGATGTTGCGGCACGACTCCGCAACACGTCGCCGCGATGAAGAGGGCATTGGATTCTTCGGCGCGTTCGTCGGTGTTGATTCAGACCTCGGAGGTCTTGGAGACCTCCGAGGTCTCAGATGTTGAACCCCCCACTCAATTCGCTCAAAAATTGGAACGCGGCGAATTTGCGATCTCCGTGGAAATGGATCCTCCGCGCGGACTTTCGACGCACAAACTTTTGGCGGGCGCGTCTCTCCTCGCCGACGCGGGCGCGGATGTGATCAACGTCGCTGATTCGCCGATGGCGCGCATGAGAATGTCGGCATGGGCAGTGTGCGACGTGGTGCAACGCAAAGTGGGAGTCGAGACGACGATCCACTTCCCCACGCGCGGACGGAATCTCTTGCGTGTGCAAGGCGACTTGCTCGCCGCGCACGCGCTCGGCATCCGCAATATTTTTGTCGTGATGGGCGACCCGACCGCCATCGGCGATTATCCCGAAGCGATGGACAATTACGATCTCGTGCCGTCGGGTCTCATCAAACTCATCAAGCAGGGATTCAATGAAGGCATTGACCATTCAGGCACGAGCATCGGTCAGCCGACAAATTTCTTCATCGGCGCGGCGCTGAACTTGTGTCCGCCCGATATGGACAACGAAATCAAAAACCTGCATCGCAAAGTGAAAGCGGGCGCGGACTTCTTCCTCACGCAACCCGTCTACCGCGCGTATGATGGACCGAAATTACTTGAGGCATACGAAGCGAAACACGGCAAACTGGACAAGCCGATTCTGGTCGGCATCCTGCCGTTGGTCGGCGTCAAACACGCGAACTTTTTGCACAACGAAGTGCCTGGCATTTCCATCCCCGATGAAACGCGGAAACGGATCGAAGCGGCGGGCGACGAAGGCGTGAAGGCTGGGGTGGAGATCGCTGTCGAATTGGTGGAGCAGGCTAAAGCGTGGGCAGGAGGCGTGTACGTCATGCCCCAATTCCACAAGTACGATATGGTCGCGGAGATCATCGAGAAGGTAAAAACGTATACAGGTACACAAGTACACAAGTAAATACGTATTTCCGTGTCTACGTGTTTACCTGTTTTCGTGTTTCCGTTATACTTGCCCCATGCTCCTCGTCATTGACCTCGGCAACACGAACCTCACGCTAGGCTTGTACAACGGAAATGAACTCAGTTCGCATTGGCGGCTTGCCACCGATCATTCGCGCATGCCCGATGAATATGGTTTGCAATTGCAGGGCTTACTGCAAAATGCAAAAGTGACCGCCAAACAACTCACGGGAGTGTGCGTTGCTTCCGTCGTGCCGCAACTGACGGGGCGCGTGATTCAGGCGTGCCGCGAATATTTAGATCAAGAACCATTCGTGATTGATGTGGGAATCAAAACGGGAGTCAAAGTCCGCTACGAAGACCCGCGCGCAGTTGGCGCGGATCGAATCGCAGACGCGGTTGCCGTTGTTTATTTATATAAAGGCCCCGCGTGCATCATTGATTTCGGAACAGCGACAACATTCAACGCCGTCACAAAAGATGGCGAGTATCTCGGCGGCGCGATCACGGCGGGCATCAATCTCGCCACCGAAGCGCTCTTCACGCACGCGGCAAAACTTCCGCGCATTGATCTGCAACGCCCGCCCTCCGTCATCGGTCGCAACACAGTCCACGCGATGCAGGCGGGTTTATTGTTCGGGTACGTGAGCATGGTCGAAGGCATGGTCGAGCGTTTTCGCAAAGAGCTTGGTCCCACGATGAAAGTGATCGCAACGGGCGGGCTCGCCGAGATCGTCGCGCAAGAGACCGATGTCATTCAGATCATCGCGCCATGGCTCACGCTCGACGGCTTGCGAATTTTGTGGGACATCAATCATCCGATTTAGAACCAAATACGTCATTGCGAGGAGCTACGGAGTGGCGACGAAGCAATCTCCCACATCATCACGGGGATTGCTTCGTCGGGCTGTCGCCCTCCTCGCAATGACGGGAATTTTTCTTTTAGGATGCGGGGGATTCGGACTCATCGCACCCCCGACTCCGACTCTAACCCTCGAACCGACTCACACCCTCAGCCCGTCTCTTACGCCGTTTCAGCCTGTTCCAAACACCTCAACCTTTCTCCCCACCGACACATTTACCCCCTCCCCAACCTTCACGCCAACTTCAACCCTCACACCAACGATCACATCCACGCCTCAATTTATCTTTCAGGGACCTGGTAACGTCACCGTTCCAATTCTTCTTTATCATCACATCGGCTACTCGCTCACCGACAGCGAATATTACGTTTCGCCCGATGCGTTCGAGAACCAAATGAACTACTTGTTCATGCATGGATACCGCACGATCTCCGTCGAACAATTGACGCAAGCCATCTACTTCGGCGCGCAACTCCCCTCCCGCCCCATCCTGCTGACGTTCGATGACGGCAGTGAAACCGTCTACACCGAGGCATTGCCCATCATGCAGGTCTACGGCTTCACCGGCACAGCCTACATCGTGGACAATTACATCGGCTCGACACGCTACATGGACAAAGACCAGATCCGCGCATTGTACGACGCGGGTTGGGAGATCGGAAGTCACAGCCTGAGTCACCACGACCTGACAAAACGGCCTGCCTCACAAGAAGAGGAGATCGTCAAATCGCGGCAGAGACTGGAATCATATCTTGGCGTGCCGATCCATAGTTTTGCCTATCCCTTCGGCGCATACGACAGCAATGCGTTGAAACTTGTAAAGCTGGCTGGTTATATCGCGGCAATGGGACTTGGGGATAAATCGGCGCAAGGGAAAGAGAATATTTTTTATTTGTATCGTCAGAGTATCACGGCAGGAACAACAATGGAAGCGTTTATCAATCTCCTGCCGTGACAGCCATGATCGCGAGGTCAATAGCGGGATATCATTCCGCTCCACGTTTACAAGATGCCCGTTAACAGAACTCAGACGCTATCGCCTCTTGTCTTCGATAATCATGCACGCTATAATGCCCCGCTGTGGAAAGTTAGGAGTCCCATGCCAGTTTATACCTATCGTTGCAGTTCCTGCGGTACAAGATTCGAACAACATCAATCGTTTGACGATGCGCCGCTTCTAACCTGCCCCAAATGCAAAAGAAAAGCGTTGAGAAAAGTTATCACCCCGACCAAAGTCATTTTCAAAGGTTCGGGGTTTTACGCCACCGATAATAAATCGGCTTCAGGCGGTAGTTCATCAGCAGGAAGCAAGTCGAAGTCTGACGATCACGGTCACGCGCACGGAGAGGACAAGTCCGCTTCAGGGGAAAAGGCGACCGAGAAAACTTCGTCCGATGCCAAGGGCGAAAAGAAATCGAAGAGCAAAACTGAATCAAAGAGCGAATGAATCGAAAAGAGAAGCGCGAGGCTTCTCTTTTTTTCATTAACCGCAAAGCGCGCGAAGACCGCCAAGAAAAAAAGAATTTAACTTTGCGTCCTTTGCGGGCTTAGCGGTGAGTTTAAACCGTCCAAGGCCCGATGAGGGCGTCAATCGAAATGCCGTACGCCACCGCGTTCCAGAATCGGATGTCGGCGGGCTGGTCTTTGGACTTTTGCCAATAGCCCGAAAAGACAAAGACCGTCACGATCAGCGAAGCGACAAAACGCGCAAGGATGACATACCACGCGCCGAAATTCCACGGGTTGCCGGTGCGGGCTACCTCCACAGCGACGGTGTAGACCCAGCGCAACAACACGCCGAGCAACACGCCAAAGAACACCTGCACTTTCGCGCTGTTGTTATCCTGTTGGGTCGCAAGCTTGAACGTGATCGCGTCGTTGAAGATGAAAGAGTTCATGAGATTCTCCTTTTGTGAAGTCAAATTAATTTAGATCTATGATGAGCTTGCGCTTTCTTCTTTATTAATTTGAACGACATCTCCTACTGGTTGCTTCTTTTCTAAGCCTTTCTTTCCTTTTTTGCCAGCTTTTTTCATCTTTGATATGGCGGATGTAACATCTTTCAATTGCATACCTAAAAGTCGCGCTATACGATTTGAAGGTATCGACATATCGTGAAGTTTTCGAATCATCTCGGATTTACTTGAAAACTCTCCTTGAAATGCCAAAATAATTCGGGACAAATCTTGAATTGCCCCAACTACCTCTTCTTCACCGCTCATTCTTTTCTCCTTCATTAACAACATCTTTGTCTTCGACTTTATCTTTATCAGTTTTTTCGGGTTTGAGAGCTTGGATAGTCTTCTTCACCGTTTCATATTTTTTCCCAAGAAGATCTGCTATTTCGCCGCGAGAAAAACCAGCCCTGTAGAGTAAAAATTCGAGTTTTTCTGTAGCATTTTCGTTTTCTGATAAATTACGAAGCTGGAGTAAAAGGTTAGCTTTCAGATATTTGATCAATTCACTAAGTTCAGAATTTTTGTCCTGATCCGCCATTGTAAAACTCCTTTCAAATTCACATGATTTGTTTTATTAAAGCCATAATTGTGTCGAGATTCCAATCTTCCACTTCCTTTGAATTCTCCACAATATGATAAAGTGAATGCGCTTTATCGTTAGCATCATTCTTGAAAGGCTTTAATTTCTGATTTAATCGCTCGATTGCAATTTTGCGATCGTCGTCAAATTCATTACGCTTTTCGTAAAGATGTGCTAAGACTATGCTGAAATCCAGGTTTCTATTCTTCGATACATCAAAATAAACTTCTCGGTCTGTTGGGTATTTCGTTTTCAAAATTGAAATAATTAGATTTTCAAATACTTTTCGTACAAGTACAAACACGCAAGTGTAACAATTCTTTGCATATGCTCGATTGATTTCATCAAGGTGTTTTCTTAGAAATATATCAGGGGTCCCGAATTGTATAATTGGTCTTATTCTTTCTTTAGCATTAATCTTCTTCTTGCTCTTTAATACAGTTGGCTTTTCAATGACAATCGAAGGAATCGTAAGTTTGTCGACTTTTCCAATTAATCGCCGCACCGATTCACCATGTTGTTCCGCATAAATTTGTGCAACAGCATTCAAGGTAGATGTTGGATAAGTACGTTTAAGTACAGAAATATCACTCCTAATTGTGCTTATTGGCTTATCAAGCCTTTGGTGGAGAAAATCTAGGATTCTAGGGTTGAGTTTAGGTCTGCTGGGCATTATTACAGGTTTTGCCTCGGTATCCCAGTATAAAACAAAATTTGCCTCTAGCGCAATGGCTAGAGGCAAACTCATTTTGTCAAAAGCTCCTCGACCAGGTCTCGAACCTGGAACCTAGCGGTTAACAGCCGCTCGCTCTGCCGATTGAGCTATCGAGGAAGGCGTGCGGGATTATACGTGCAAGGATAGGGAGTGTCAAGCGAGCCTCCGTCATTGCGAGGAGAGCCGAAGGCTCGACGAAGCAATCTCCCTCACTGCGTTGGGGATTGCTTCGGTCGCTTCGCTCCCTCGCAATGACGAATGAGTTTAATACTTCACCGCGCCCAATTGATCGAGTTTATCAATGCGATGCGTGGCGGTGATCTGGCGGACGGTGCCGGTCAACCCGCGCACCACGAGCGAATCGGTGCTGGCTCGGTCGCCGAAGTAACGCACGCCTTTGAGGAATTCGCCGTCGGTGATGCCTGTCGCGGCGAAGAACACATCCTCCGAGGAGACGAGATCGTCCATCGTGAGAATTTTTTCGAAGTCATACCCCGCTTCGCGTCCGCGGCGGAGTTCGTCTTCATCGCGCGCGTAGAGTTTGCCTTGAATCTCTCCGCCCATGGCGCGCAACGCGCACGCGGCAAGCACGCCTTCGGGTGTGCCTCCCACGCCGAACAACACGTCCACGCCGGAGTTGGGCCACGCCGTCATCAACGCCGCGCCCACGTCGCCATCGGGGATCTGGCGGATGCGCGCGCCTGCTTTGCGGATCTCGGCGATCATATCCTTGTGGCGGTCGCGGTCCAAAATGATCGTGGTCAAATCTTCCACATCTTTATTCTTCGCCTTCGCGATCGCTTTCAAATTTTCAGTGATGGACTTTTCGATATTGATCTTGCCTTTCGCCTCGGGTCCCACCGCGATCTTGTTCATGTACACGAACGGACCGGGGTCGAACATCGTCCCGCGCGGGGCGATGGCAACCGTCGCCAGCGAATTCGATCTGCCAAAGGCTAAAGGGCGAGTCCCGTCGATGGGGTCGACGGCAACATCCACGTCGGGAAGAGAACCGCTCCCCACCGTCTCGCCGTTGAACAGCATCGGCGCGTTATCCTTCTCCCCTTCGCCGATGACGATGATCCCGTTCATGTCCACCGTTTGGAGGACGGTCCGCATCGCGTTGACGGCGGCTTGGTCCGCCGCTTCTTTATCTCCGCGTCCCATGAAGCGACCCGCCGCCATTGCGGCGGCTTCGGTGACGCGCGCGAGTTCGAGCGCAAGGTTTCTGGTGGGTTCGTTTTTGTATGCCATTCGTCCTCCGTTAGAAAATGAAATATAGGATGAGAAAGTAGCCGAGCGGCGCGCCCCAGATCCACGAGTCGACGCGGTCGAGGAAGCCGCCATGACCCGGCAGAATGTGACTCGAATCTTTCATGCCGCTTTGCCGCTTGAACATGCTTTCGCCGAGGTCGCCAAGCGGAGTCACCGCGCCGATCACCAAACCGAACCACGCGCCTTTGAGCGGCGTGATCAATCCGCCGAGAGGTTGCGGTCCCAACGACGAAAACGCGTACGCGAAAAACGCGCCGACGATCACCGACGTGAACACACCGGCGAAATATCCCTCCCAACTTTTCTTCGGGCTGATGCGCGGCGACATCCTGTGTTTGCCATACACCGCGCCGATGGAGTACGCGCCCGTATCGCTCGCCCACACCAACGGCAGGATAAGCATGAGCCACCATCCACCGGCGGGAAGCGAACGCAAATCGAGGAGATACGAGCCGAGCCAGCCGAGGTAGACGATGCCGGCAACGGTGATGCAAAAATCCAGCGCGGCTTTATCCCTGCCGCGTTCGAACGCAAACACGTGGACGGTCATCGCCGCCATGATGGTCAGAACCATGACGGGGATCGCGGCTTCGGCAAAAAAGAAGCGCGCTGTGGCTGTCAACAGCACGCCTCCGATCGTGACCCATTCATGCGGTTCGAACTCAACCGCCCGGTACATGCGCACAAATTCCCATGCGCTCGCAGTGAGGACGATGGCGATAGCCGCAAAATAAAAAACGCCCCCATAAATGATGGCGGGCAACCCAACGACCGCGAGGATGATCGCGGTCAAGACGCGCTTAGGCATTCGACGCCTCGTACTCGTTCGAGGAGACTTTTCCGTAGCGGCGGTCGCGCGAGGCGAAGGTTTCAAGCGCGCGGCGATATTCGTCGCGGTCGAAGTCGGGCCAATTCTTCGGCGTGACGTACCACTCGGAGTACGCGCCCTGCCAGATGAGGAAGTTGCTCACGCGCAATTCACCGGAGGTGCGGATGATGAGGTCGGGGTCGGGGGTGCCGGCTGTGTAGAGATAGCGGCTCACGAGTTCATCGGTCACCTCTTCGAGAGGCACGCCGTCTTTCATGATGTTCTGGATCGCGTTGACGATCTCATCGCGTCCGCCGTAATTGAATGCGACGTTCAACACAAGGCGGTCGTTGCCCTTTGTCAATTCGATGGCTTCTAACACTTTTTCCTGCAAGTTGGGCGCGAGTCTTTCCAACCGACCGATATGACGCAACTGCACGCCCTCTTTGTTGAGTTCGGCGAGTTCGCGGTCAATGACATCCTCGAGGATGAACATCAATCCCTGCACTTCTTCGGGCGGACGTCCCCAATTCTCTGTGGAGAACGCGTAGATGGTGAGATATTTGACGCCAAACTCCACCGAGGCGCGGATGATACGCCGCAGATTTTCGGTGCCAGCCTTATGTCCTGCCAGACGCGGCAATCCGCGTGAAAGCGCCCAACGGCCGTTGCCGTCCATGATCATGGCAACGTGGCGGGGAACTTTATCGGGCGGGATGTTGAAAGGGGTGTTGGTCATAGGATGATATGTCGTTGCGAGTGATTTCCGCGCTGAGCGGAGCGTCCTTCGTCTTCGTTCGTCGCAACAAACGCTCCTCACTCCGCTCAGGACGGAGAAATGTTAGGAGAGAGCGAAGACGAAGCGCGAACTCGCAACGACATGCTAGACTTCCATAATCTCGGATTCTTTTGCCTTGCCGTGCGTGGAAACCTCTTCGACGTATTTATCGGTGAGTTTTTGCAAGTCTTCTTCGCCGCGTTCCAAGTCGTCTTCCGAGATCAATTTCTCTTTTTCAAAATCGCGCAGGTCGTTGTGCGCGTCGCGGCGGATGTTGCGGACGGCAACCTTCGCTTCTTCAAGACGATGATGCACAAGTTTCACCAGGTCACGCCGGCGTTCCTCGTTCAGCGGAGGGAGGTTGAGGTGGATAACCTTGCCGTCGCTGTTGGGATTCAGCCCCAAGTCGGAGGTTTGAATCGCTTTTTCGATCGCCTTCAACGTGGAGGCATCGAACGGTTTGATCGTGATCGTGCGCGCTTCCGGCACGCTGATCGAAGCCAACTGCAAAAGCGGAGTCGGCGCCCCGTAATATTCGATGGGAAGTTTCTCGACCAGCCCGGGGTTTGCGCGCCCGGTGCGGATGGCGCCGAGATCGTCATGTAAAACCTGGATCGCGCCGCGCATTCGAGTTTCAGCGCTACTGAGAATATCTTTGATCACCACAGCCTCCTGCGGAAAAATATGCCAACGTGTAATTCGGATGTTTAGAGTCAGGTTTTGAATCGTATCTCAAAGCCGATACAAGGATACCCCAAAATTTCAAAATTCGCTATGCAAAGGGGAACCCACGAGAGTTTTTGAAAGAACCTTGAGAGGTTCGACTACGCAGTACGCAATACGCAATACGAAGTATCTACTCCGTACTTCGTATTGCGTATCTTTGTTACCCATGCACGAGCGTGCCAACGCGCTTGCCTTCGAGCGCGGCGAGCAGGGCGTGATTGTCCCACAAGTTCACCACCAGGATCGGCAGTTTATTTTCCATGCAGAGCGTGATGGCGGTGCTGTCCATCACCTCCAACCTGCGGTTGATGACCTCGATGTAATTCAACTCATCGAACTTCTTCGCATCGGGATTTTTCTTCGGGTCAGAGTCATACACCCCGTCCACTTTCGTGGCTTTGATGACTACGTTGGCTTCGATCTCGGTGGCGCGCAATGCGGCGGCGGTATCGGTGGAGAAGAACGGATTCCCGGTCCCTGCGCCGAAGACGACCACCCGCCTCTTTTCCAGGTGACGGATGGCTCGGCGGCGGATGTAGGGTTCGGCGATCTGACGCATCTCAATGGCGGACATCACGCGCGTGTACACCCCGGCGCGTTCGAGCGTGTCCATCAACGCCATCGCGTTCATCATGGTGGCGAGCATACCCATGTAGTCGGCGGTAGCGCGATCCATGCCGCGATCCAGTCCCTGTTTGCCGCGCCACAAGTTCCCCGCGCCGATGACGATCGCCACCTCCACGCCCATCTCGTGCACTTCCTTGATGCGGTTGGCAATCGACTCGGCTTCGTCCACGTCAATGCCAAAACCAGATTTTCCACCCAGCGCCTCCCCGCTCAACTTGAGCAGGATCCGTTTGTACTTGAGTTCGCTCATAGTTCTCCTTTGACCCCTCCCCATCCCTCCCCATCCCGCGAATCACGGGATGGGGAGGGTGCCCGAAGGGCGGGTGGGGCATAAAAAATGACCAACCGTCTGGTTGGTCATTTTACTTTAATTGTTCAAACTCTCGCCCAACTCCCAGCGCTGGAAGCGTCGCACGATCACATTTTCGCCGATGGCGGCAACCGTTTGAAGGATCAACTTTTCCACGCTGATCGATTCGTCGCGGATGTACGCCTGCCGCGAAAGCACGACTTCATCCTTGAACTTTTCGAGCCGTCCCTGCACGATCTTCTCATGGATGTTCTCCGGCTTGCCCTCTTCCTTCGCGCGCGCGCGGGCGATATCTGCCTCGTGGTCGAACACTTCGGCGGGAATATCTTCCACCTTCAAGTAACGCGGCGCGGACGCGGCGATCTGCAACGCGAGTTCATGTGCCAGTTCGCGGAATTTATCCGAACGCGCCACAAAATCGGATTCGCAGTTCACTTCCACCATCACGCCCACGCGTCCCCCGCCGTGCGAGTACAACTCGACAATGCCTTGCGAGGCTTCGCGGTCGGCGCGTTTGGCGGCGGTCGCCATGCCTTTTTCTCTCAGCCAATCCACTGCCTTTTGAAAGTCGCCGCCCGCTTCTTCAAGCGCCTTGCGGCAATCCAACACGCCGGCGCTGGTGGCGGCGCGTAATTCTTTGATCATCTCAGTCGTAATTTCCATGGAACCTTATTCTCCTGCTTCCACAGACGAGGCTTCAGCCGCCTTAGGAGCTGCTTCCTCTTTTGCAACTTCAGGCGCGGCTTGCTCGACCACGGGTTCGCGCGAGGCGCTCATCTTCGCCAATGTCGCTTCGCCGAGCAAGGCGTCGTCGCCAAGTTCATCGTCGGTTTCCACAACCTTGGGCGCTTTGCGAGAGGCGCGTTCAGGTTTCTTCGTTTCTTCCGCGGGCGTTTCCTCGGGCTCATCTTCCTTGCGCATCGCTTTGCCCTCAAGCACCGCGTCGGCAACTTTTGCGACCAACAACTTGATCGCGCGGATCGCGTCATCGTTCGAGGGGATCACATAATCCACGTTGAGCGGGTTGCAATTCGTATCCACCATCGCGACGATGGGGATTCCAAGCAAGTTCGCCTCATGCACCGCCGAATCCTCGCGTCCCACATCAATGATGAAGAGCAGGTCGGGGCGGCGTTTCATCGAGCGGATACCCGAAAGCCGAGTGGACAAGCGGACGATCTCGCGCTCGATCAGCAAGCCTTCTTTTTTGGTCAGGCGCTCCAGTTCACCGGTGTCGCGCATCTTTTCGAGGCGCTCAAATTCCTGAATGCGGTCGTGCATCGTGGACCAGTTGGTGAGGATACCCCCCATCCAACGCTCCGTCACGAACGGCATACCGCAGCGCGCGGCTTCTTCCGCTACCGTTTCCTGCGCCTGTCGCTTCGTGCCGACGAACAAAACCGTGCCGCCGTTCGCGGCAACATCGCGGATCACATTGTACGCATTGCTCAACAACTTGGATGTCTGTTGCAAGTCAATAATGTGAATGCCGTTGCGCTCCGTAAAAATATACGGCTTCATGCGCGGGTCCCACTTGTTGGTGCGGTGCCCAAAATGCACGCCGCTCTCAAGCAGGGCTTTCATTGAAATAACTGCCATGGTTCTCCTAACATTCTGCCTCATCGGGCAGAAAAAGTTTAGCGGGATTTGATGACCCGCTCAGGGACGCTCGATGCCCGTCCCAGGCAAGATGTTGCTCCTCCCTGAGCGGAGGCACATGATTCTTTGTGCCGCAGTCGAAGGGTTTGGAGCGGCGGGATTATAACACAGGATTTAACAGACTCCCGCTTCCTTACGACGGGCAATCTGCTCCTCACCCTCAGCCTCCCTCGCCCTTTTAAATGCGCATTCGGAGTTCCCCAGTCTCCGAATGTGCATTTCCGCAAGAGATTTTTATCTACCTTACGCCATGTCATTCTCCCGAAATAACATCGGGACGATGTGAGCGGAGCGAAGAATCTCCGCCACTGCGTATGGCAAAATTACCTGATGCCGTCAATTGACCAAATCTTGATTTACAGCATCCCAAATTTTTCTGGCGCGATTCCGAAGTTTCTCGTTCTCGTCCACTTTTTTGGTCGCATACATGACCGTCGTATGATCGCGTCCGCCAAGGATCTCGCCGACTTGCGGCAGGGAAATCTCGATGTATTGCCGCAAGATATACATTGCCAACTGTCGGGGAATCGCTATTTTTGCCGAACGCTTCTGCCCAAGCAAGTCGTCCACGTCTACGCCTTCCATCTCAGCCACGGCTTCGAGTATTTTGCTGGGCGGTATGTTCTTCTTCTGAGGCATCAGGTCAACTAACGCCATTTCCACAAGGCTGGGAGTCAACGGCACGCCGCTCAGGTCGGCAAACGCAATAACCCTGTTCAACGCGCCCTCCAACTCGCGGATGTTCGATTGCACTCTGCGCGCGATGCTTTCGAGGATCTCATCCGACACCTGCCGCCCCGTCCGCTCCGCTTTCGAGCGCAGGATGGCAAGCCGCGTCTCCAGATCGGGCGCTTGGACGTCCGCCGCGAGTCCCCACTCGAACCGGGAGCGGAGGCGTTCCTCCAGCGTGACCAGCGACTTCGGCGGGCGATCCGACGAGACGATGATCTGCTTGTCTTGTCCGTGCAGGGTGTTGAAGGTATGGAAGAATTCTTCCTGCGTGGATTCTTTACCGGCAATAAATTGAATGTCGTCAATCAATAGCACGTCAATCGAGCGGTATTTTTCGCGAAACGCTTGCGTGGTGTGCGTGCGGATGGCGGTGATCATGTCGTTGGTGAATTCTTCGGAGGAAACATACAGCACGCTCAGCCCGCGCTGGTGGCAGGCGTTGCCAATGGCATGAAGCAGGTGCGTTTTCCCTAATCCCACGCCGCCGTACACAAAGAGAGGATTGTAGGCGCGCGCGGGTTTCTCAGCGACAGCGAGGCAGGCGGCATGCGCCAACCGGTTGCCAGAGCCGACGACAAAATTTTCAAAGACGTAGCGGGGGTTTAAGGTCGAATTGCGAGGATTCTGCTCGGGAGCCGAAGCAACTTCCACCGGCGAAGGATGCGGTTCATCCGCCTCGGTTTCTTTTTCGTTGCCATGTACAACAAAAGTCACCGCCACGCTTCCATTCAATATCCCGCCTAGTAAGCGATTAACCGTGCTGGCGAGGCGATTCTCGAGCCAATCGCGCGCGTAGGCGTTGCGAACTCCGATGGTTAACATGCCGTTCTGGAAAGAAACAGGACGCGTATCGCGTACCCAGGTATCAAACGAAGCGCGAGGCATCTCCATTTGAAGTTGTCCCAGTACCGATTGCCATGCCTGTTCTGCGTTCATTGTTTCTCCTCAACGACGGTGATTGACAATGTGAAGCAAATCCGCTTCGTCAGCGGCTAATTCACATCCTATTTTGTTGTAATTCAAAGACTCACAGGGATTCAAAGATGCGTCTCGATCTCCACATCCATATCTCAGCGTGTTGACATTCTAGCACAACTACTAAAAAGTACAACACGATAAGCCTACGTTTTATTTAAAGATTTTGTTTTTTTAAGGTCACTCAACGTTAAAGATTCCATGCGTAAACTCGTGGAAGAACATTTTTTCTTAGAACGCATGTGTCAGCCATGCGCGCTCCGAAAAGTTATCCACACCCCCATATGTGGGGTTGGGATGCTCACTATCGGACTTTGAGAAGCACATAAAGGGTTGGTGTTAAAAAACGCGCGCTGAGAACTTTTCTTTTTTCGAATTCATCAACATCATAATCCTGTGATTCAATCTTAAAGAATCATCGATTCGATCGATTTATCTTCTTGCGCGGCGCGCAACGCCAAAAAATTTTGTCTTTCATCAGAAAATTTTTTCGACAACGAGATCGCATCAACCGGGTTGCCGTACCTCGTCAACCATTTTACAGATAAAATGGAAAAGATGATAGGATTCGGAAGAGCCGACCGATACAATCATACAAAAGGCAGACGATGACCACATCTCGAATCGCTGGATTCTACAATTTACCGCTCGATGAACGTCTGAAATCACTGGCAGATGCGGCGAATCAGCCGCCTGAAAGCCTGAGTCCACTTTCCAACGGGCTTCACGCGGACATCGCAAGCCACATGGTCGAGAATTTTGTCGGCATTTATGGTCTGCCGATGGGAATCGGACTGAACTTCACCGTCAACGGGCGCGATGTGTTGGTCCCGATGGTCATTGAAGAGCCTTCCGTTATCGCTGGCGCTTCATTTATGGCGAAACTTGTCCGCGCAAGTGGCGGATTCATTGCCGAATCCACTGAACCATTGATGATCGGACAGTTGCAAGTACTTGAGATCGGCAATCTACACGAAGCAAAACAAAAAATTTTGGCTCATAAAGAAGAATTGATCAAGTTGGTTGATGAAACAGAGTCCTCTTTAAAGAAGAGAGGCGGCGGCGCAAGGGACATTGAAGCGCGCATCATCGAAGACTCACCCATTGGAGCGTTCCTTGTCGTTCATTTGATCGTTGACGTGCGCGATGCAATGGGCGCGAACGCGGTGAATACGGCGTGTGAACGGCTCGCGCCTCATGTTGAAAGCCTTACAGGCGGAAAAGTTCACCTGCGAATCCTTTCCAATCTCACTGACCGTCGCATGGCACGGGCAAAATGCGCGATTCCCGTAAAAGAATTGGAGATCGTGGGGCAAGTTGGCAATTTGTCCTACACAGGCGAAGAAGTGCGGGACGGAATCATCGCCGCGTACGCCTTCGCCGCCGCGGACCCCTACCGCGCCGCGACTCACAACAAGGGAATCATGAACGGCGTGGATGCGGTCGTTATCGCCACAGGCAACGACTGGCGCGCTATCGAAGCGGGCGCGCACGCTTATGCGGCTCGTTCGGGCAAGTACACTTCATTATCTACCTGGTCGAAAGATGAAAGCGGAAATTTGGTCGGCGAACTGGAAATGCCGCTGGCGGTGGGAATCGTTGGCGGGGCGACCAAGGTCCACCCTGCCGCGCAAGCCGCGATCAAGTTGATGAACGTGAAATCCGCCGGCGAGTTGGCAGAGATCATCGTCTCGGTGGGACTCGCTCAAAACATGGCGGCATTGCGCGCGCTCGCCACCGAAGGCATCCAGCGCGGACACATGTCACTGCACGCGAGGCAGGTTGCCATCGCGGCGGGAGCGAGCGGAGAGTTGATCGAGAAGGTTGCAAGTCAGATGGTTGCCGAAAAGGTTATCCGCATTGAACACGCGCAAGAGATCTTAAAGGCGTTGCAACCGTAGGGGCAGGGTCTCCCTGCCCAATTGTTGGAATCAAACAAATGATTGTATGTTACCTGGGCGACGAAACGTCGCCCCTACCAAATTAAAATGGAACAGACAAAATCGCCTGAAGCAAAATCATTCGGCTTACCTCGCCCGCTTGCAGGAGCATTGATTGGCGTGCTGATATTTTTGATCATCTTCCTGCCGCTCAAATTTTTGGATTACAACTCGCTTCTCCTGTACAAATTGGCGTTGAATTTGGAGTTGTTTGGCAGATTGACCATCCTTGCGCTGGGGATGTCGGCAAAAATTGACCTGCCGGTCGGCATGGCAAACCTCGTGAGCATCACCATCTCCGCCATCCCTGCATGGATCGCAGGCTGGCAGATCGGCTCACGCAATGAGTCAACGAGGATGAAGGGAATCGTTTTCCTCGTAGGTTATCTTCTCTTCATTTTCGTGTTTGGGAAATTGCTGGCATTTGCGGGAATCTAATATGAACGACTCAACTCTTTGGCAAATTCGTCACTTTGTCTATCAGCGCTTTGCAGACACGACCACGCCGTCCACCGTAGAGGAGACGGCGCGTCACTTCAACATCCCAACCGAAGAAGCGACCGAATACTACAAAGAACTCCACAACCGCCACGCTCTATTTCTCGACTTGGAAACTATGGCCGTCCGCATGGCAAATCCGTTCTCAGGGATTCCCACAGATTTCAAAGTCCATGCCAACGGCAAGACCTACTACGCCAACTGCGCGTGGGACATGCTCGGCATCCCCGCCGCGCTTCACACGGACGCGGTCATCGAAGCCGTCTGCACGGAAAGCAATGAACCAATAAAACTTGCAGTGAAAAACGGACAAATTACTGATTACCAATTACTCGTGCATTTCCCCCTCCCCTTCTCCCACTGGTACGACGATATCGTCTTCACCTGAGCGACGATGCTTCTCTTCCAGTCGGAAGAATGGATTGACGAGTGGTGCAAAAGAAATAATCTCGCGCGCGGCGAAGTTCTCACAATCCAAGAAGTGTGGGAACTTTCAAAACTTTGGTATGGGAATCGTCTGTCGTTAGAATATCATGGGCGAAGCATTGAAGAGGTTGCAGAAGTTTTCAGGAGGGCGGGATTGAGATCGGAGTTTTGGTATGTTGCCCCTCACGGCTGAATGGATCCACTAGGGCTGACACCTGTTATGCGGATTTGCAAACCATATCGAGCGACAGAAACGAAAACGGCGGGTTACTCAAGCCAAGGTAAATCACACGGATGGGATTTTGTGTTTGAACGACTGGGAGTCCATTCATGGGCGGAAGCACAATCGCAATGAAGCGAACAACATAGCATATAGGGCGACCCGCCAAAATTCAATCGTGACGCGTGCGGGCAAAACATCTTTGCTTCAAATCTTCACTGATGGCATTGACGGGTCGCCCTTACCCCATATAATCATCTCATGCCTCGATCTAAATTCGATCCTCAAAAACATCACCGCCGTTCGATTCGATTGCCCAATTACGATTATTCACAGGCAGGCGCATATTACGTGACCATCGTCACGTGGCATCGCGAATGTTTGTTTGGGGAGGTGGTGAACAAGGAGATGAGATTAAATCGGTATGGGGAAATTGTGCAATGGGAGTGGTTGGAATTATCCAAGCGATTGCAATTCGTCGAATTGGGCGCGTTCATTGTGATGCCCAATCACGCGCATGGCATATTGATATTCCGTCCGATCGTAGGGGCGACCCGCCAGGGTTTAACCTTGACGCGTGCGGACAAGATACCTTTGCTTCAAACGACCACCGATGACATTGACGGGTCGCCCCTACCTCGCGGACCCAAGCCGTTGTCATTGGGCGCGGTCATCTCACAATTCAAATCGCGTGTGACCAAACGGTTGTGGAAATTTTCGTCGTTGAACGGTACACCCATTTGGCAAAGAAATTATTACGAACACATCATCCGTAATGAAAAAGATTTACAGGCAAAGACCGATTACATCGAATCCAACCCCATGTTATGGGATGAAGATGACGAAAATCCAATAATCCTCCAACCGTAGGGGCGACCCATCAGGGTTTGTCATTCGTCATTTTGAGGAATGAAACATAGCCATGAAATTGGCACCGTAGCGCGGGCGGGTCGCCCTTGCTCGCGGATGTAACCGTCTCGCCAAAAGGGCGACCCGCCTCCGCGTCCTATACGCCTTGATAACCGATATACCCTTGCAACGCGAGATGACCGATAATATTGATGGGTCGCCCCTACACCATCTCCCTTTTGTTATAATCCTCCTCAACCCAACCTCAGGAGATACACTTCATGCCTAAAAGAAAGGGTTCGGATCAACTTCCCCTCAAGAAAGAAGAGATCATCAAAGATTACCGCCTCGCCTACCAAAGCAGGCAGGCTTCGCTCATCGGGCGGCGCGAGGTGTTGAGCGGCAAGGCAAAGTTCGGCATTTTTGGGGACGGCAAAGAGATCATCAATATCGCCATTGCGCGGCACTTCCGCAAGGGAGATTGGCGCTCAGGCTATTACCGCGACCAGACCTGGATGTTCATGCTTAACGTCATGAGCATCCAGGAATTTTTTGCCCAGTTATACGCCCACGCGGATGTGGAGCACGAGTCCAACACGGGCGGGCGTTCGATGAATGCGCACTTCGCCAACCGCTTCATCAACGCCGACGGTTCATGGAAAAATCAGACCGAGTTGTACAACACTGCCGCAGACGTATCACCCACCGGCTCGCAGATGCCTCGCACGGTCGGGCTGGCGTACGCTTCGGTTTTGTATCGCGGGATTGGTGAGCTTAAACAATTCACGCAGTTTTCGCGCAACGGCAATGAAGTGGTGTGGGCAAGCATCGGTAACGCGTCTGCCGCGGAGGGGATGTTTTGGGAAACGGTCAACGCGATCGGCGTGTTGAAAGCGCCCGCGATCATCACGATCTACGACGATGGCTACGGCATCTCGGTGCCGAACGAATATCAGATGACAAAGGCGAATGTGGGCGATCTGCTCGAAGGCTTTCAACGCAACTCGGAATCAAAAAACGGATACGACCTCTATCGCGTCAAGGCGTGGGATTATCCCGCGTTGATCGAAACATTTCGCGCCGCGTCGGAAACCGCGCGCGAGGAACACGTCCCTGTGCTGGTGCATGTCACCGAGGTCACACAGCCGCAAGGTCACAGCACGAGCGGCTCGCATGAGCGATATAAATCTGCCGAGCGGTTGAAGTTCGAAGAGGATTTCGACGGCGTCCACAAGATGAAAGCGTGGATGCTCGCAAACAAGATCGCGACCGAAATAGAATTCAAACAATGGGAAAGCGAAGATTACGAGGTAGTCGAAAACATCCGCAAGATCGCATGGGATTCGTTCCTCAACCCGATCCTCGAAGAGCGCGGACAAGTGATGGATATGCTCGATGAGATCGCGGGCAGTTCGCGTCATGCCGAGGCGTTGAGTCGGCTCAAAGAGCGGCTGGCAAATCTCCCGTCGGTGGCGAGGCGGGATGTCCACAGTGCGGCGCATGAAGCCTTGCGAATCCTGCGCGACGAGGCGAATCCATCCAAGCAAGTTTTAATCCAATGGAAAAATGAACAGGATGCGATCAACGAGACGCGCTACGGTTCGCATCTTTACGACGGGACGGCTGGTTCGGTTGCGGAGATCAAGCCCGCCTATTCGGGCTCGTCGCCCACGATGATGGGATTTGAAGTGATCAACGCCGTGTTCGATTCGATTCTGGAACGCGACCCGCGCGTGATCGCGTTCGGTGAGGATGTTGGTTTTCTCGGCGATGTGAATCAAGGTTTCAAAGGGATGCAGGAAAAATATGGCGCGCTGCGCGTGAGCGATACGGGCATCCGCGAGGCGACGATCATGGGGCAGGCGATCGGCTTGGCGATGCGCGGATTGCGACCCATTTGTGAAATTCAATATCTCGATTACATTTTGTATGCGTTGCAAATCATGTCCGACGATCTGGCGACATTGCATTGGCGCACGGCGGGCGGACAATCCGCGCCTGTGATCGTTCGCACGCGCGGACATCGTTTGGAAGGCGTGTGGCATTCAGGTTCGTTGATGGCGGGATTAATTAATCTTTTGCATGGCATGAATGTGCTTGTTCCGCGCGATATGACTCGCGCCGCAGGTTTTTACAACACGCTGTTGAAATCGAATGAGCCCGCGGTGGTCGTTGAGGTGTTGAACGGGTATCGCGTGAAAGAACGTCTGCCCGATAACATCGGCGAGTTCACCGTTCCGCTCGGCGTGCCTGAGGTGATTCGTGAGGGAAGCGATCTCACGCTCGTCACATACGGCGCGTGTTGCCGCATCGCGCTCGACTCAGCAGAGAAGTTATCCAAAGCAGGCATTGAAGTTGAGGTCGTGGATGTGCAGTCGCTGTTGCCGTTCGACATTCATGGAAAGATCGTTGAATCTTTGAAGAAGACCAATCGCGTTTTGTTCGTGGATGAAGATGTGCCAGGCGGAACGTCCGCGTATATGATGCAGGAAGTGATCGAGAAGCAGGGCGGGTATTTCCATTTGGATTCGCCAGCGAGAACGTTGAGCGGCAAGGCGCATCGTCCCGCGTATGGGAGCGATGGAGATTATTGGTCGAAGCCAAATGCGGAGACGATCTTTGATGCTGTTTACGAAATGATGAATGAGGTTGATCCGAATCAATATCCTGAAATTCTTTAACCGCTAAGAGCGCAAAGTGCGCGAAGATTTAAAAGGTTTTTCTTAGCGGTCTTTGCGTTACTTCGACAAGCTCAGTACAAGGCTTAGCGGTTCAATAAAGGAGAACTTATGGCAACTAAAGTACTTGTCCCACTACTCGGCGAAGGCGTTGAGGAAGTTACTGTCATCAAATGGCTGAAAAAAGAAGGCGACTCGGTTAAAGAGTTGGAGCCTTTGCTCGAAGTGAACACCGATAAGGTGGATACCGAAATCCCCGCGCCTGCTTCGGGGACGGTGTTGAAGATCATGGCGGAGGAGGGAGTCCCTGCGAAGGTGGGGGCGGTGTTGGCGTTCATTGGGAAGGCGGGGGAGAGTGTGGAAGTTTCAAGTGGTCAAGTTTCAAGTGTCACGGCGTCGAAAATCGAGTCAAAAGTCGAAGGTCAAAAGTCTGTACAAACATCTACGACTTTAGACGTTCGACCTTCGACTGAATTGGGCTTTATCTCCCCTGTCGTTGCCAAGATCGCGGCGGAGCATGGGGTGAATTTGCAAAACGTGGCTGGGACGGGGTTGAATGGGCGTATCACGAAGAATGATGTCTTGAACTTCGTCCAAAGTGGAAAGTCAACCGCTCAACCAACAATACGCAGTACGCAACACACGGTATCGCCTGCCGCTGGCGACCAACTCATCAAACACTCTCCCATTCGCAAGTCCATTGCGGAACATATGGTGATGTCCAAGCACACGTCGCCGCATGTGTTGACGGTGATGGAAGCGGATATGGGACGAGTTGCCAAGCACCGCTCAGCGAACAAAGAAATTTTCTCGCGTGACGGAGTCAACCTGACGTTCACGGCATATTTTATGACGGCAATCGTGGCGGGGCTGAAGAGTTATCCTTTGGTCAATTCGTCATGGTCGGATGAAGGCGTGCTGGTCCACAAGGCGGTCAATCTCGGTATGGCAACATCGCTGGGAGAGGATGGCTTAATCGTGCCAGTGATCAAAAATGCCGATGATCTATCTTTATTGGCGATGGCGCGCTCGGTCAATGATTTGGCGAATCGCGCGCGGACAAAGAAGTTGCAAACAGATGAAGTGAAAGGCGGCACGTTCACGCTGACCAATCACGGCATCAGCGGATCGTTGTTCGCGTTCCCCGTCATCAACCAGCCGCAATGCGGAATCCTTGGCGTCGGCGCGATGCAGAAGCGAGTTGTGGTCATTGACGATGCGATTGCCATCCGCCCGATGGCGTATCTGTCGTTCGTGTTCGATCATCGGATTCTAGACGGCGCGTTGGCGGATCACTTTTTGATGAAGGTGAAGGAGACTCTCGAAAATTGGAGTTAGGGGGAGAGATTGGAGACTGGAGATTGGAAACTAGAGATCTACTCGAAAATGTCACCCTGAGCGATAGCGAAGGGTCTCTGAGATGATCGTAGAGATTCTTCGCTCCGCTCAGAATGACATTGCGTAAGGCGAGAGAATTGGAGAATTGGGTTTATGAGTGAGCATAAAGATCATGCAAGCGTGAAGATTCATCCACCTGTATTGTTGGTGATTCACATCGGGGTGGCTTGGTTGTTGGGTAGGTTTATCGCGTTGCCAATTGCTGTTTCGCCGTTATTCAAAAACATCGGTTTAGGGATGGCGGGAATCGGTTTCTTGCTGGGACTGTCGGCGTTATTTGTCTTTATGAAAGCGCGGACGACGGTAAATCCGCATGGCTCGGTGAAGACAATCGTTTCAAGCGGAATTTATCGTTTCACGCGTAATCCAATCTATCTCGGCATGGTGTTCATGTTGATCGGCTTCCCGCTCGCGTTTGGGAATGTGTGGGGGATTCCGCTTGCGCTGGCGTTTATCCCATTGATGAACAGACTGGTCATTGAGCACGAAGAGGCATACTTGGAGAAAAAGTTTGGGGAGGCGTACACAGGCTACAAGTCGCGGGTGAGGCGGTGGCTGTAAATAGAACGCGCGTTCTGTTATAATCGAGGCAAAAGGAGCGTGCGTGATGTCCATCCAAAAATCTGAAATCCAACTCGATGTGAACGGAAAGAAAGCCAGCGCGTATCTCGCCGCGCCAGAAAAAAGCGGACCCGGCGTGCTGGTCCTCCATGCGTGGTGGGGACTCAAGCCGTTCTTCAAAGACGTGTGCGACCGTCTCGCCGAGCAAGGATTTACCGCGCTCGCGCCGGATTATTATCAGGGACGAATCGCCGCAACCATTGATGAAGCCAAAGCCATGTTGGAACAGCGCGACGATGAATTGATGGGCGATACGATCAAAGCCGCGCGCGATCATCTCGCCGCGCTCACGAAGCGCCCGCTTGGCGCGATCGGCTTCTCGATGGGCGCGTCGTGGGCATTGCTTGTCGCCGCCAACGAATCGGATGTCGCCGCGACGGTCATGTTCTACGGCGCGGGCGAGGCGAAGTACAGTCAGGTTAAAGCAAAAATACTCGGGCATTTCTCGGATGTGGATGAATGGGAATCGCTCGAGTGGGTGCGGAAGATGGAAGCGGATATGAAATCTGCCGGCGTGGATGTGACGCTTCACATCTACCCCGGAGTTGCCCACTGGTTCGTCGAGTCTGATCGCCCCGAATACGACTCCGCTGCCGCGCAGTTGGCGTGGGATCGGACGTTTGAGTTTCTGAAAAAGAACTTGAAATAAAAACTAGCTACCTGACAGTTTGTTCCAGATATGTTTCGTTGGTTGAGCGCTGTCCTGAGTTTATCGAAGGGTAGGCGGTGCTTGTCCGCCGTATCGAAACCAACAGGAAGCATAAAGAGCTAGAATTTGTGGTTTCGATACGCCCTTCGCTACGCTTCGGGCTACTCAACCACCTTTTGATTCGGAAGTGTCAGGTGGCTAAAATAAAAAGAGAGTTACTTCCTTTGTGAATACGTATCGAGCAGGTCGTCATACTGCCCGGTATTCATTTCCCAAATGGTTTTCAGTCTCTCCCAAGACCATAGATCCCCGCTGATGACGATCTTCAACTTGTCGTAATATCGCGCCAACGCAGGGTCGCTGATTTGATTCTGCCCCGTTTGCAAGGTTTCAATGTATCCATCCACCGGTCGGCGGGTGAAATGACCAATGCGCGGATTGGATTCGTCGTTTTTTATTCTTGCAAGCAGAGGGTCGCATAATGCCCAACTATCCACGATGTGGACGTTGGGTCCCGCATAGTAGCCGACCATCCCAGCCGCCGTCACCACTTCGACCGTATTGCCTTGCGCGCGATATTCCTTTCCCAGATCCGCCCAGATATGATCGGGGTCGCCTGAACTCCGATCCATGTTGATAAGACCGTTGGTGGAGAAATAAAAAAGCCGCTCATCCGAGATTCCCGTTAATGGGTCAATAGCCTTGCTTGCCAGATCCGAATCCGCGAGCTCGGATGGCGGACGCCATAAGGATGAAAAGCTGGGCAGGAGTCCCATGAAGAGAAGGACGCCAGCGAGGGCAAACTTCCCGCGCGGATCGAATCGTTTGAGGAACTGCAACAAAACGATCGTGCTGGGAATAATCGCCGCCGAAAAAAATCGTCCGCTCATGAAGTCCCCGCCAATGGCAAGTACATAAAGAAGATACAACCCCACGCCCGCCGTCAACATCCGCTCCTTCGCGCCGGTTTGAAAAATGGAAAGCCCGATCGCAAGGACGATGGTCATGAGTGTAATGGGATCCAGAGAAAGCGAATTCTGGAAATAGGTCAGTCCATGCTGAATGAGTATGGGTTTGGGAATATCGGTGTTGAGTTTGGCATAAGCGGTATTCGGAAAGAGGAACCCATAATAGAAAATGGAAAACAATTCCCAGATCAGGAACGGCAGGAATCCAATAAACAACGTCTGTACGCCTTTCCAATTTCGATGGCGCGAGATGAATTCATAAGCAAGCGCTGGCGCGAAAAATAAGAGGGAATCCATGCGATTCAACGTTCCAAGCCCGGCAAGACATGCCAACGTCAGAAATCTCCGTCCGCCGACGGGAGGCTCTGATCGGAGAAACCGAATTGCAAACACAAGCAGGAGCAAATGCGAAAGCGGATTCTCAAGCCCCGATGTGGAATAATCCACAAACGCCTTTGAGAAAATAAGGATTCCCCATCCCAACATCAGAATGAAGGTGTCATCCTTGTGGTCATTGAGGAATATCAGAAGTACGGCTAACGATATGATCAGGCTTAGAACGATAGCCGTGTAATATCCGTTCGGGATGAAGACATAAACGGCTGTTAACAGGAGCATCCAGAGGGGATGGGTAAACGTCTGGACGCGTTCGTCGGTATTCCACGTGATGCCATAGCCATGCGACCAATTATCCACCGTGCGGAGAGTGATAAATGCGTCATCGCTCACCCAGGCAGTGACGAACAGCGCAAGGGCGCCAGCGAGAAACAAAAGAAGGACAAAAATGCGCGTTCGCCGATTCATGTGGAACACAAGACTGAATCATACCTTAATTCATCAGGGAATATCGAGAGTGCCCAACATCCAAGACATACCCCGTCATTGCGAGCCCGCCAGGGCGAAGCAATCTCCGTCACGGTGCAGGGGATTGCTTCGTCGGGCTACGCCCTCCTCGCAATGACGGAGTTATTTACTTTTGATGATAGACACTCATGGATATAGATTTGGGAGCAGGTGTAGAGGTTAGAGGTATAATCTTCATTATTCTTTAGTATCAGGAGCATCCATTTCCATGGCAGAAAATTTCGATGTGGTCGTTATCGGCGCGGGACCGGCGGGATACGTTGCCGCCATCCGCGCCGCGCAACTCAAGCAGAAGGTTGCAATTGTAGATAAGCAATGGCTGGGCGGCGTGTGTTTGAATGTCGGTTGCATCCCATCCAAGTCGTTGTTGAAGAATGCGGAAGTGGCTCACACCCTCCGCGAACGCGGCAAGGACTTTGGCTTTTCGTTCGATAACCTGAAGCTGGATTACGGTGTAGCGGTCAAACGCTCGCGGCAAAACTCTGACCGCCTTGTGAAGGGCGTCGGCTTTCTCATGAGAAAGAACGCCATTACAGTGTTCATGGGGGATGCAAAGTTCAAGTCAAAAGACACATTGACCGTGACGGATGCCGATAAAAAAGTAACTGAATTGAAGGCAAAGAACATCATCGTTGCCACCGGCGCAAGCGCGGCTGTCCCTGCCGCGTGGAAAGTGGACGGCGAGAAAGTCGTCACCTACAAGGAAGCCATCTTGCAAGAGAGACTTCCGAAATCCGTGGTCATCATCGGCTCGGGCGCGATCGGCGTTGAATTTGCGACCGTCTGGAGCGCGTACGGCGTGGATGTGACCATTGTGGAAATGTTGCCGCGACTCGTTCCGCTTGAAGATGAAGAAGTCTCGAAAGAGTTGAAGAAAGAATTCGAGAAGCGCGGGATCAAGTGTTTGGTCGGTCATAAAGTCGAATCGGTGGAAGCGACAAAATCAGGAGTGAAAGTGAAAGTGTCGGCGGAAGGGAAGGAAACAAATCTCGAAGCGGATCAGGCTTTGGCGGCGATCGGGTTCCGTCCCAATTCCAAAGGATTCGGACTCGAAGAGGCGGGAGTCAAGATCAGTGAGCGCGGCTTTATCGAAATCAATGAAAAGATGCAGACGAATGTTCCAAATATTTGGGCGATTGGCGACGTGACCGGCAAACTCATGCTGGCGCACGTTGGTTCGGCGATGGGAATCGTCTGCGCGGAAAATATCGCGGGCGCCGAAACGATCACGCTCGATTACGAAATGATGCCGCGCGCCACATATTGTTATCCGCAGGTCGCGTCGTTTGGACTCACCGAAACGCAGGCGCGGGAACGCGGCTACAACATCAAAGTGGGTCGCTTCCCGTTTCAGGCGAATGGCAAGGCGTTGGGACTTGGCGATTACATGGGTTTTGCTAAGATCGTCATGGACGAAAAATACGGCGAGATTTTAGGCGCGCACATGATCGGTCCCGAAGTGACCGAGTTGCTCCCCGAACTCACGCTCGCGCACCTGATGGAACTCACCCCGCACGAGATCGCCCGCAACGTCCATGCGCACCCCACGCTTTCAGAAGTATTGATGGAAGCCGCGCACGGCGCGGAGGGAAGCCCGATCCATATCTAAGTTTGGCTGGGCGGACCGGTTTACCTTACCCAATGGTTTTGTGACGCTGATCCTTGCACCGTACGGCTAAGTCAAGGTCGGCATGGATCAACGTCACGATTTTGAAAGTTTTGGGTAATCAACTGGGCGTTATAATTCTGCTCCGGAGCATACGATGACCGAAGAGAAAACTTATACAATTTCACAAGCACATTACCAATTCGCGGTGGATTTCGGAAACCAGACTTGGGAATTCCTCGAAAGGAAGAACCGTACCCGCCTCGAGGATATCCGCATGGCGGATTTTGCCTACGCCTCGCTCGCGCACTGGCGGTCGGTTGGCGGAGCGGTGAGACAACAACGCGGCGAATGGCTGGTCTCGCGCGTCCACGCGGTGTTGGGCGAGGGAGGTCCCGCGTTGAAGCACGCCCAACTTTGCTATCAACTGCTGGAAGACAACAAAAGCGAAATGGACGATGCCGACATTGCCTTCGCGTACGAAGCCATCGCGCGCGCCTACGCGATCAGCGGGGATAAAAGAGAATCGTTGAAATTTCTCGAGATGGCGAAGAAAGCGGGCGAGGAGATCAAGAACGAGAAAGACCGGGCAAACTTCTTTTTGGAGTTAAACGGCGGCGACTGGAACGGCGTGAAATAAAAACAATAAGACCTCCGAAATTCGGAGGTCTTATTTTGCCAGCGGTTTTTGAATAAAGAACGTACTACCGGGTAATTTTTGTTCGGTGTGGTTGGATAATTCCCGCCGCGATGGCGAGACCATGCAACTCAAGCGGATGCGGGCATCCGCGCAAAGGATTTTTTCAGTACCCTTACTACAGTCTGCGGCAAGTCAACGGGAATAAAGTAACTCGCAGGGAAGAGATAGTCCTCCCCACTTTCATCGATCACGCGGTAATCGCCGTCGGTTTGCGCATCTTTATCAGGCAATACGCGATAGATCTTATGCAGTTCCAGCGAGGCAGGGTATTCGCTGTTATCCACGCAGATTACAAATCGGGGGGTGAATTTTGTAGTTCTCATACTTTTAGTCCAGGTAGCCTTTGCGCTTGAATTCTTTTCGTCCGATGCCATGCGCTTCGTACCAATGAATTTCGGCTTTTCGGATACGTCCATTGCGGAGTTGAATAAAGGCAATTCCTTTCATCTTTCGCCAGCGTCCATCACCATACAATTTTCGGAGTCGTACCAGATCATGAATGGAATTGCCGACAGCGATCACATCTTCATCGGTGATGTCACTAATGATTTTGAAGGACGCCATCCCATGTTTCTCCGTTTCAAATTATACCTCTTTCATTCGGAGACTTTTGACTGTCAGATCAAATTCACTTTGCCAGCGGGATTTGAATAAAGAACGTGCTACCGGGCAGTTTCTCCTCATCATAGCCGGGACTTTCCACCCAAATTTTTCCGTGATGCGCTTTCACGATGCCCGCCGCGATGGCGAGACCCAAGCCGGGCCCGCCGCCTTTGAATTTTGTTTTGCCAGACGAGTGCAATTCCACTTTGCCGAGTTGGTAGAGTTTCTCGAAGACGATCTTGTGATTCGCCGGGTCAATGCCGATGCCGGAGTCATGCACGCGGATCTCGCAGAACTGTTCCGTGCCGTTCGGCACCACAGACGCGCTCACGTCAATTTTGCCGCCGTCGGGCGTGAACTTGATCGCGTTGACGATCACGTTGTCGAGCGACTTCTGCAGGAGTTCGGGATCAGCCAGAACAGGCGGGATCGAGCTGAGGCTGGAATCCAACTCCAAGGCGAGTTGACGCGTCTTCAAGTCCTCCGCATATTCCTTTTGGATGAGTCGCAGGATCGGTCCGAGAGTCACAAGTTCAAGGTGAGGGTTGAGCACCTGGTTTTCAAGACGCGCCACATCCAACATGCTGTTGACCACTTGATGCAGGCGGTCGCTTCCTTGAATAACGCCCTCCACCGCTTGCGTGAGAGCGGGGTTGGTTGCCACCGCGGGCGCGGCTTTGACCATGCCCATGTAGCCTTTGATGACGGTGAGCGGCGTGCGCAGTTCATGCGCGGCAACGTTGATGAAATCGCTTTTGTTCTGGTCGAGTTTTTTCAGCGTGTCGTGCGCCACGCCAAGTTCGCTCACGCGCTGTTCCACCATGCGTTCCATCATTTCGTTGAAGCGCGTCACTTCGTCAAAGAGTCTCGCGTTCTCGAGCGCGATGGTGGCTTGCAGGATAAACGTGCTGGCGAGCAGAACATCATCCTGATTGAACGCGGAGGGATCGCCGCGCGTGACGACCAGCATCCCGATGAATTTATTTTTCTCGTGAAGCGGCAGACTCAACACCGAACGATCGGACGGAAGCCACGGCGACTGTCCCCAGCCGCGCGTTTGTTGTGTGTCGCTCACATTCATTGGTTCCGCTTGCTTCGCCAGAAAATGCAGGATGTTCGTGCCGTTGATGTTGTAATTCAATTCGTGGACGGGCGCATCGGACGGGTAGCCGCGATGCGCGATGAGTTCCACGCCGTTCACTCCCTGCAGGAACAACGCGCTCCGTTCGTGCGGCAACACATGCGACAACTGCTCCACGATCTGTTCCGGGACGTCGGTCACTTTGCCCAGCGATGAGATCTGACGCAGCGCCCGCGTCAGCGCTTCTGCCGCGCGGCGTCGGGCTTGTTCGCTCGAATACAACTTTGCGTTCTCAGCGGCAGTCTGCTCCGACCATTCCTTGGCAATGGACAGTTCGGTGGCATGGTCGTGCGCTTCTTTGAGCAGTTTCTCCACCTGCTGTTGCGCCTGTTCCTTTTGCTGGGCGAGCATGATGCGCAACAACGCGCTGCTGACCAAATTCCGCACCCGGACGTAGACCTCCCAATCGCGCGGGCCCATCTCTACCCACATGAAACCGAATCGGTTACGCGCCAGCGACAGCGGCATCACCACCGAAGTATAACGCCGGCTCTCCGGCGCTTTGCCCGGCGGCGTGAGTTGACCGGTGGTGAGGACAGTCCGCTTTTGGGGAAGTTCAAATTTCTCGTCTTCGTATTGGAACAAGACGTTATAACTCTCAGGCGTCGAGGATAATTCCTGCGGCGCGCCGGCATCTCCGTAATACATCACATACCAGCGCTCGATACCCATCGTGGGGAAATGCTCAGCCACCGCCGATCCCAGTTCGTTCATGCTCATCACCGGCGCCATCGAGAAACTGAACCCCTGCAAGATATGTTCCTGCTGTTCAAGCGCCAGCCGGCGATATGCCTGCGCGCGCTGCGAGAGTTCGCCGGTCAACAGACGCGCCTGCTGGAAAAGATTCTCGGCAAGAAGCATTACATTGTGGTCGGTGATTCCTCCCAGCGCGTAACGTCGCATCACCGAGATCAGGTTGTGCCAAACGCTGGGAGCCAGTCCCTGCTTGCGCATGAGTTCGATCACCGCGTTGATATCTTTGAGGAAATCATCGCCGGACGATTTTTCATTCAACGCCAGCAGGAATGAATCCCACGCTCGCCCGAAGGCTTCGCGGAATTCGGCGCGCGAGGCATCATGCTCGGTAACCCCGGCGGCGTTCAGTAATGCCCGCAGCGCCGCTTCGCGTTTATTTTCGAGCTTGCCGGTCTTTGCCACATCGCGCGGCGCGACCGCGGCTTGCTTCACATTTTCGGGCAGGCATCCGCACGACCAGCGGACCAACAACTGCGTCGGCGTGACGGTCACCTTCTTGACCGTCCCGCCGTTGATCCGCCTCAACAGCGCGTCGAGCGCTTGTTTCCCCGCCGTGTAAAACGACTGCCGCACCGTAGTGAGCGGAACGCCGATGGCTTGCGCCTCGCGCAGATCGTCGAAACCCGTCACCGCCACATCATCAGGCACGCGGATCCCGCGTTGTTGCAGGGCTTCGAGCGCGCCGAACGCCATGCGGTCGTTCGCGGTGACGATCGCCTGCGGACGCGCCGCGAGTCCATCGAATAATTTATCAACAGCGTCGCGCCCGCTATCCGGCGTGAAGTCGCCTTCCACGATCAATGTTTCATCGAGGCGGATGTTATGCGCTTTAAGTTCATCTTTGTAGGCTTGAAAACGCTGTTCAGCATCCATCTGCCCCGCGATGCCGCGCACGAACGCGATCTTTTTATACCCATGCTCTTCGATCAGATGGCGGACTTCGGCGCGCATCCCTTCCGCGTTATCGGCAATAAACATCGACGCGCCTTCGAGTTCCACGGCTTGCGTCACAATGGGAACATCGCCGAAACGTTTTCGGAACGCCTTCAAATCCTCCGCGCTCGACTCGTAAGCGACATCGGCGGTGAGGATCAACCCGTCGAATTGACCGGGCTGGGGAAGATCATACAAGCCGAAGGAATTTTTATTTTGTTTATGATCAACCGCCCGCTTCAGCGGACCGCCGATAAAATGCACCACGTTCACGTTCGCTTCTTCCGCCGCGTCGTTGATACCCGCGATGAATTCCGCGCCCCAGGCGCGTCCCACTTGAGATGCGAAGATCGCGATCGTTTTACGTTTGGATGAAGGACTCATTGTGTTGTATCTGTGGACGAACTGCCCAAGTATATCGCTTCTTGTCCGACTTCAACCTGATTCTACTGCTTACAATTTTCTCAAGCCGACGGAGAAAGCGGCAGGCACATCTGCCATTGCGAAAGTTCCTCGCGCTCGAAACTTGCGCGCTCGAACACGCCGCCCAACTCTTCGGGGTAGATCGCCGGGACGTGCCACGTGCGCCCGGTAAATTTAGCGATGACCTGTTTCACCACTTGCGCGCCTAAATTTTCACTGCGCGCTTGCGGCTCCACCAGCACCGACCAGATCACCACGTGGTCGGCTTCGGGATTCGAGATCGCCACATACGAATGACCGTTGCGATACGCCCGCACCGGCGGAGTCATTTGCGCGATGGTTTCACCGGACAACTGCCACGGCAGGTCGCGCAAGCCGAATTGCGAGATGAGCGCGCCTATCTCGCGCAGATCCATTTCATTCAATTCCTGCTCTTCCAATTCAATCGCCTCCCTGCGGATGAACCCCACCAGCCTCCGCATCGTTTGGAAGCCGAACTTTTGATACAGGCGCACCGCCGCATCATTTTGCTCGATGACCTCGAGCGTCATCTCATGGTCGCCGCGTTCGCGCGCATGATGGATCAGTTTTTCCATGAACCATGAACCCGCGCCCTTGCCGCGCATTGGAATGGAGATACCCATTGCCGCAAGCCGGCTCACCCAGCCGCGCCGCGCGATCAACGCCACGCCCTCCGGCGTATCGCTCACCAGCAGGACGCGGCTGGCGGTCAGGTCAATGCTGTCCTTGCGCACCATGTCGAGGAATTGTGAAATGTTGAGGTGGATGGGAACGGGATAATTCTCGAAGCCGCGATTCAGCGTCTGGACGAGATCAGGCAGAGGCAGGTCTGAAGCGGGTTTGATGTCGAAGCGCATATCCCCGATTTTAACCGCATCCAATGTATAATCCGCCCGTTCAAAGAGGACAATTTCATATCAGACTAGTTGCTTTCAACGCCGTCCTCGGCGTTGACTGTGCCGCCGGGGACGGCGGCTGAAGCAGGAAGAATGACAGACTTCAATCGTATTGCGAAAAAGACCGTGTGGGTTTTGTTTCTCGCGCAAAGCCTGGCGTCGGCGGGATTCATCGCCGCGGCGGCGATCAACCCCATCCTCGGCGCAAAGCTCGCGCATGACCGTTCATGGGCAACCGTGCCAACCGCCGCGTATCTATTGAGCGGCGCGCTTTCGGCTTCAGCCTGGGGCATCATCATGGACCGCATCGGGCGGCGCAACGGGATCGTTGCCGGTTTGCTCATCGGCATTCTGGGGAATATTCTGGTGTTGTTCGCCATCCAGCACGCTTCGTTCTTGCTGGTCATCCTCGGCTTGATGATGATGGGTGCGACAAATTCAGCAGTGCAGTTGAGTCGTTTTGCGGCGGCGGAAGTGAACCCGCCAGACCGGCGCGGACGGGCGATCTCGATGGTGGTGCTGGGCGGCGTGATCGGGACGATCCTGGCGCGCGTCTCTGCCGTGCCGATGAGCGGATTCGTCGTTTCGCTCGGAATGGACGAACTCGCCGGCGCGTACGCCACTACTTTGGTCTTGTTCGCCATTGCTGCGATTTTTGTGTTCGCCGGCTTGCGCCCCGATCCGCGCGATGTGGGTAAAGAAGTGGCAAAGCAATATCCATCCGAGATCCCGCATGGCGAAGCGCGTCCCATTTTGGAGATCCTGCGACAGCCCGCGGCGATTACCGCCGTCACCGCGATGATGCTTGGGCAAGTGGTGATGGTCGCCATCATGGTCATCACTTCGCTGCACATGGAAGATCATAACCATAACCGCGCCGACATTTACTCCGTCATTTCGGCGCATACGTTTGGTATGTTCGCGCCTTCGATCATTTCAGGCTGGCTGTTGGACAAGATCGGGCGCGGCAGGATGATCCTCATCGGCGCGTCCACTTTATTGCTCGCCTGCATCACCGCCCCACTCTCGCCGGATGTGTTGCCGTTGGGCATTTCGTTATTTTTGCTTGGCTTGGGATGGAATTTCTGTTTCGTCGGCGGCTCGACGCTGCTTTCGGATCAACTCTCGCCGGTGGAGCGTTCGCGCACGCAAGGCACGAACGATTTCCTCGTGGGGCTTGCTTCGGCGATCATCAGCCTCTCCAGCGGATTTATCTTCGACGCGACAAGTTATACGATGATGGCGGTCATTGCGGGATTCCTGTCTCTCGTGCCGTTGTTTATGGCATTATCGTATATGAGGGGAAGCGGGGTAATGAGTAAACAGGTAAATATGTAGACTCATTTAAAAATGTCACCCTGAGCGATAGCGAAGGGTCTCTATGACATTGACTGAGATTCTTCGCTCCGCTCAGAATGACATTGCATAAGGTGAGTTAAAAGCAAACAGGCACACCGGGAAATACGCGTTCCCTTGTGTGCCTGTTTCTTTGTGTCTGTGTATGCGTTACTTCCGTATCATCGTCAACAACATCTTGAAGCGCGTCAACGCTTTCACAGCATGAGGTTCACCGGCGGGCATGATGACCGCGTCGCCCGCTTTCAAGTGGAACGGCTTGCCTGAGATCTTGATCTCGGTTTCGCCGTCTAGCACATGCGCGAGCGCGTCATACGGCGCGGTGTGTTCGCTCAACTCTTGATCTTGATCGAACGCGAACAACGTCACATTGCCGGCGTCCGCTTTGGTGATCTGGCGGCTGACCACAGAGCCTTCGTTGTACGCAACGAGGTCAGCCATGTGAAGGATTTCAGATTTTGGAGCAGTAGCCATTGTTTCTCCTGTCTACTTTGTGTACGTGTTTACTTCACTTCGATCTGATACGCGGCGGAGAGTCTTGTATAGCGCGTCGTGCCGGTCACGATGAGGATCGCTTCTTCGCCGGGTTTCAGCGAAAGCGGGAACTCAGCCGTCTGGTCCGCGTTGACCGGGATTTGCGTCACCGTGGTGGTGTCGCCTTTGATGATGAGAGACAGGCGGAACGTCTGCGGGAGAACGTTTTCGACGCGCGCGAATCCAGCCGCCACCCAGCCGCCGTCGTCCGCTTCAAAATCGGACGTGTAGCCTGCCGCATCCACCCGGACATCGTCCAACAGGAAGCCTTCCCCGTTGACCGCCGCGTCGGTGATGTATTCGAATCGGATCTGCACTTTCTTGCCGGCGAACTGCGAAAGGTCAACATCTTCCTGTTTCCAATCGCCGGTCTGACCATTGTAGCCGCAACCGTACGAGTTGCCGGAGGGGTCTTCGTTGGTGCAAGACGGCGTGGCGAGGATCTGCCACGTCTGCCCATCGGTGGAGGCTTCGACGAAGAGATAATCGTAATCGGTCTCGAGGTCGTACCACATCGAATACGAGAACGTGATCGGCGCGCTGACGTCCGTGAAATCGAATTCGCGCGTGAGGGTCATATCCGATTCGTCGCCCTTGTTCGACCAGAACGCATAGTTGCCTGAATGAGCATCAACGGGTAACAACCCGGCGACCGTAGAGCCGCTGAACTTCAACGTATGATCGCCTTCGCAGTTGATCGTGAAATAGTCAATGCCATACTGGTTGACAGAGCCGCTCGTGGAAGTGGGACATGATGAAATAGACTCGGAAACCGAAATGTTCGGCGCTTCGGGATAGTTATTGTAGTGATAACGCCCATCGCCCACGGACGAATCTTGAAGCCACATGGTCGCCGCCCAATCCATAAACACATCGTCGGCAGTGACAACTTTCCCCGTCTGCGGATCGGTGATGTTCAGTTCGGCGAGTGTCGCGTCTATGCTTGGCAATCCATTCTCAGGGTGACGGACAACGGCTTTGGTGGCGTCTTCGCCAAAACGGTCGAGGAAGTAGGCAAGATAGAGGAAGGATTGTCCATAATGAGGTCCGTTCGAGCCGGGGTCGGGCGACCAATCGGTAAGGTTGATATCCGGTTCGGTGACGTAGTAATAGTCAAAGAAGATCGGATAGTCGTTCAACAATTCAGCGACCATCGAAAATCCTTCGTTGATCCATGAGGCTTCGTTGCGGTCGGTGTTCCAGTGGATCATGTGTTGGAATTCGTGCGCCAGCGTGCCGTAGGTATCCTCCGCGCCGAGGTCCATGTTGTCGGCGTTGAAGAAGAACATCTCGTGCCCGTTGGAATATTCTTTGACCAGCGGGTTGTATTCGTCCGGCGTGGAGTAATATCCGGCGTTCGAGAAGCCGGTGCCGCGCACATAAACGATATAAATACGCGGGTCGCCGTCTATGCCCGGGTTTGGCTCACTGCCGAAGAACTCGCGGTTGGTGGGGTACATCTGGTTCTCGAACGTATCGCCGAGTCTCTTCAGGTCGCTTTCGTCGTACTTCACGCCGTTCTCGATCCAAAAATAGATATGATCGCCGACATAACGCAGAGTGGCTTTGGCTTGAAAGTTTTCCGTCGTATCCACGTTCGTGACCCAGAACGTTTCCTGGTCGCCTAGTTTGTACGACTTGGAAGGGACAGTGGTGGGAACGTTGCAAATGTTTTGCAAACGGCACGCCAATTCATACGGATCATTATCCGGCACGATCGTATTAGCCAGCGTTTCAACCGTCTCGGTAGAGACTTCATCGGTATTTGGGCGTTCGACCTGCGGCGTGGGCGAGGGAGTCTCAAAGACATCAATGGGCGGCGGAAAATCGGTAGGGATATTTTGCGCCGCTTGATAGACCAAATAGCCCGCCGCGGCAATGACGACGCACGCGCAACAAAGCAGAATGGCAACAATGCCCCCGACGATCTTTGTCGTGTTGTTCGATTCCATGAAAGGTTTCTCCTTGATTTAAATTCCCCGCATCATATCGTAATTCAATGAATTTGGCATTAGGAAAAAAGTGACTGTCACCTTGAAGGCGACAGTCACTTTAATGATCGTGGAGCAGTTCAACTGCTCCACGATCTGATTTTACGCCTCCGCGTGTTGCTTGCTTTTCTTCTTCACGGACTCGGATGTGTGGAAGACGATCTTTTCGCTCTTCTCGTCCACGTCCACGGTCACAGCCGCGCCGTCTTTGAACTTGTTGCCGAGCAACTCCATCGAAAGCGGACTCTCGACATTCTTCTGGATCGCGCGTCGCAATGGGCGCGCGCCGAACGCGGGATCGTAACCTTCCTTTGCGAGCCATTTGCGCGCAGCGTCGGTGAGTTGCACGGTGATGTTGTGTTCGTTCAAACGATCCTGCACTTCTTTCATTTGCAAGACGACGATCTCTTCCATCTGTTCGAGAGTCAGCGGCGAGAACATGATGATCTCGTCTATGCGGTTCAAGAACTCAGGACGGAACGCCCCTTTCAATGCTTTCTCGATCTTGTCGTGCTGGTCGCGTTCCTCGTCGGTGGCTTTGGATTGTAAAAAGCCGAGGGTGCCGCCTTTTCTCACGTATTCGGTACCCAGGTTCGAGGTCATGATGAGAACCGTGTTGCGGAAATCCACCACGTTGCCTTGACCATCCGTCAGACGCCCGTCATCCAAAATTTGTAACAGCGCGTTCCACACTTCGGGATGCGCCTTCTCGATCTCATCGAACAAGATGACTCGATACGGGCGGCGTCGGACGGCTTCAGTTAATTGACCGCCTTCCTCATAGCCGACATATCCAGGTGGCGCGCCGAAGAGTCGACTCACGGTATGCTGTTCGCGATACTCCGACATATCAATGCGCACGAGCGCTTCTTCATCGTCGAACATGAACCACGCGAGGGCTTTCGCCAATTCAGTTTTGCCGATACCCGACGGACCAATGAAGATGAACGAACCGATCGGGCGCGACGGGTCTTTGAGTCCGCTTCGCGCGCGGCGGATCGCATCGGAGATCGCGTGGATGGCTTCTTCCTGCCCGATGATGCGCTCATGCAAACGCGCTTCCATGTGCAAAAGTTTTTGTGATTCGGTTTCGAGCATCTGCGTGACGGGAATGCCCGTCCATTGATGCACGACACTGGCGATGTCGTCCACGTCCACCACTTCATCGAGCTGGTGTTCCGATTCCCATTTATCACGCTTCTCTTGATATTCTTCTTCGAGCCGCAAGCGTTCCGATTTTTTCTGCGCGGCGCGTTCGTAATCGCGGTTCAAGCCAGATTGTTCTTCTTCGGCTTGCAGTTTATCAATTTCAGTCTTTAGCGCTTTGAGGTCGGGCGGCATGGAATACAACGCGACGCGCAATTTCGCGGCGGCTTCGTCCATCAGGTCAATCGCTTTATCGGGCAATTTTCGATCCGTAACGTAACGGTCTGCCAGGCGAGCCGCGGCGACCAACGCATCATCCGCAAAACGGACTTTATGATGCGCTTCGTATCTATCGCGCAAACCTTGTAGCATCTTGATCGTGTCGTCCACGCTCGGCTCCTCAACATAGATCGGAGCAAAACGTCGTTCGAGCGCGGCGTCTTTTTCAATATATTTATGGAACTCATCGAGCGTCGTCGCGCCAATGCACTGTAACTCGCCGCGCGCCAACGCAGGCTTGAGCATGTTCGACGCGTCCATCGCGCCCTGCGCCGCGCCTGCACCAACGACGGTGTGCAATTCGTCTATCATCATGATGATGTCGCCGCCCGCGCGTTGGATTTCCTCTACGACGGCTTTGAGCCGTTCTTCAAACTCGCCTCTAAATCGGGACCCCGCGATCATCGCGCCCAAGTCGAGCGCCACCACCCTTTTGCCGCTCAAAATCTCAGGCACATCGTTGTTCGCGATCTTCTGCGCGAGACCTTCCACGATGGCAGTCTTGCCGACGCCCGCTTCGCCGATCAACACGGGATTGTTCTTCGTGCGTCGTGAAAGGATTTGAATGAGTCGCAAAATTTCATTGTCGCGCCCAATGACAGGATCGAGTTTGCCTTCGCGTGCCAGTTGAGTCAGGTCGCGTGAGTATTTATCCAGCGTGCGATAGCGCGTCTCAGCCTGCGGGTCGGTGACGCGTTGTCCGCCGCGCAGATCCTGCACTGCGGAATAGACGCGGTCGCGCGTGAGTCCCGCCGATTCTAAAATCCGCGCGGCGGGTGTGTTGCGTTCTGTCAGGATGGCGAGAAAAATATGTTCCGTGGAAATGTATTCGTCTTTGAGTCGGTTCGCTTCCTCGTTGGCGAGGTCAATAATTCTTTTCACACGCGGCGTGATGAAAATTTGCCCCGCGCCGCCGCCGAAGATGTTGGCTTTCGGGCTGGCGCGCAAGGTCGCGTCGAGTCTTTCGGTCAACGCTTCGGGGCTTACACTTAATTTTTCCAAAATTTGGGGGATCACCCCGCCGGGCTGTTCGATCAACGCCAGCAGGATGTGTTCAGTATCAATTTGATTATGCCCATAGCGCTGGATGATCTCGGCGGCGCGTTGGGCGGCTTCTTGTGCTCTCTCGGTAAATCGGTCAAATCGCATCATGGGGAAAATCCTTTCACGAAACCTGACAGGTTTTCTTCATACCACTCCTCGTCAAAACGCTCGCGTGGACAAAGAAAATTCTCCATCAGGTTCTCGCGGAAACCTGTCAGGTTTTTCAGATGAGGCGCATTATAACAAACACCGCATCGGCAGTCTGTCAATGCGACGTAAGAGGAACGTTGGAATTCCAAAGGTCAATCCGTCGCGGCATCGGCAACTTCAACTTGTGGCTGATGCGGCTTGACGTTGAATAACTTGAACGCCCACTGCACCGACGGTCCGATCAGGATCGCGAAGACGACTGTCCCCACCCCCAGCGGACCTCCCAACAGCCAGCCGATGGTGACAACGACAAGTTCAAGCGCGCCGCGCGCGAGGCGGATACTCACACCGGTCACGCGATGGATCGCAAGCATCATGCTATCGCGCGGACCCGCGCCCGCGTCCACTCCAATGTAGACGGCGGTTGCCAATCCCTGAATCAGGATCCCCGTCAGAAAGAACGCGATCTGAATGGCGAGACTCCCCGTCACAGAGGGAATCAAGCGCAGACATAAATCCAGCCAGGGCCCGATGCTGAGGATATTCCCCAATGTTCCCCAGCCGACTTTTTCGCGCATTGCCAGCGCGAGGATCAGCACCGTGAAGCCGACGAAGACGGTCATCCGCCCGATAGTAATTCCGAAAATATCTGCCAGCGCGATCTCGAAGACGAGCCATGTGCTTGTCCCCAAGTCGGCGCGGATGAGCAGGGCGAGCGCGAGACCGTAAAGAAGAAAACCGAATTGAATGACGAGGAAGTCGCGGGGGAAGGTCTTCCAGCGGATGGGCTTGAGCATGATTCTCCTATTGAAACGTCATTGCGAGTCCGAACGAAGTGAGGGCGAAGCAATCTCCAACACCGCGAGGGAGATTGCTTCGGTCGCTACGCTCCCTCGCAATGACGGGAGAGTCTATCACCCATGATAAACTTACGCCATGCAAAAAGTGTTTGAAGTGAAGCGCGACCGATTCACGATCAGCACCGACCCCGCGCGGCTGGATGTGGATGCGATCTGCGATTTTCACACGCGCGCCTATTGGGCAAAGGGACGTCCGCGCGAACGGACGGAACGCGCGCTTGCTAATTCTCTTGTGTTTGGCTTGTACGACGGCGAGAAGCAGATCGGTCTTGCGCGCGTCGTCACTGATTACGCGATCTTCGCCTACCTATGTGACGTGTTCATCCATGAGGATTACCGCGCTCATGGACTTGGCAAATGGCTGATCGAAACTGTCCACAGCCACCCCGACCTGCAAGGCTTACGCCGCTGGACTCTCGCCACGCGCGACGCGCATGGACTGTACAAACAATTCGGCTGGAACGCGCTCGGCAACCATGAAAACTGGATGGAAATTTTCCGTCCGTTCACAGAAGAGGGAAGAGATTAAGTTGTCGCTTCGTCAGTACAGAGGACTAATCACTGACTAGAATGAAAGGACAACTATGAAACACTACAAATACTTGATCGTTGGCGGCGGGCTGGCAGGCGACGCGGCAACGCGCGGCATCCGCGAATTGGACGCAGAGGGATCCATCGGCTTGATCAGCATGGAGTCGGATCCGCCGTACATGCGACCGAATCTCTCGAAGGGATTATGGAAGGGACGCCCGGTCGAAAAAATTTGGCGCAAGACCGAGGAGCGCGCCGAATTATCGCTGGGGCGCAAAGTCACTTCGCTCGATACAAAAAGGAAAACAGTGAAAGACGATCAAGGGGACGAATACACCTACGACAAATTGTTGATCGCTACCGGCGGCGCGCCGATCCGTTTGCCATTCGGCGAGGACAACATCGTTTACTTCCGTAGTTTCCAACATTATCAACGCCTGCGAAAAATGGCGGATGAAAAGAATCGCTTCGTCGTCATCGGCGGCGGATTCATCGGCTCTGAGATCGCCGCCGCGCTCGCCATGGCTGGCAAACAAGTGACGATGATCTTCCTCGAAGACGCCATCGGCGGGCGCGTTTTCCCTAGTGAACTTTCTCATCACCTGAATGACTACTACCGCGAAAAAGGCGTGGATGTGATCAGCGGCGACACGGTGGCAAGCGTTCAAATGGAAGGAGACCGCTTCCTCGTCCAGACGGGAGGCGGCCGCGCGATTGAAGCAGACGGCATCGTGGCGGGAATCGGAATCCGCCCGAACGTGTCGCTTGCGCAGGAGGCTGGGTTGAACGTCGAGAATGGAATCGTGGTGAACGAAAATCTGCTTACGTCCGCGTCCGATGTGTACGCGGCGGGCGACGCGGTCAACTTTTTTCACACCGCGTTGGGCAAGCGCGTGCGCGTGGAACATGAAGATAACGCCGTTGCGATGGGCAAACTCGCGGGCAGGAACATGGCGGGCGCGAACGAGACGTACAATCACGTGCCGATGTTCTATTCGGATCTATTCGAGTTGGGGTATGAAGCCGTCGGCGAGATGAGCAGTGAAATGGAAACGGTTATTGATTGGCAGGACAAATTCAAACAAGGCGTGATCTATTATCTCGCCGATGGACGCGTGCGCGGGGTGTTGTTGTGGAATGTGTGGAAAAAACTTGGCGATGCCCGCGCGTTGATCGCGGAGAAGGGTCCGTTCAAGGCGGAGGAGTTGAAGGGGAGAATTAAGGGTGATTAAATTGTAGGGGCGGACGGCCGTCCGCCCCTACCGATGAATTACGCCAATCTCTGCGGATACCCAACCCCCGTGGTTTCGTCGTGCAATCGGACCACATCGGGGGTGGATTGCATCGCGCCCACCTGCTCAACCAATTTACACACGCTGAAACTTCGGCTTGCGCTTTCGTATTCGGCGAGCCATTGCTCGAATTGAGAATCGTTCGCTTCGCGGGGAAATTTCACTTTGTATCCGCGCAGTCTCATGCGTGAGGGTTTGGGAGTCAATCGCGCGCGATAACAATCCTGTTTTTGGCATAACAATGTGTACAGGGGATCGCAGTTGAATTCGTCCATCATCATTTTCGTTTGCGAATCGCGCGGATCGAAGTTCCTGCCCAACACGATGACTCTCGCGCCACGAAAAGTTTCATACAAGCGGAAGCCGTATTGACCGTATTTCGTCGTCGCCAGTTTGCGAACCATATCGAAGATGTCGGCTTTTCGCGCGCGTTTATCCCTCTTTTTGAACAATCCGCCCAATCCGCCAGCAGGTTTGGGTTCGTCAATATCGAGGATCATCAATCTCTCGACGTTCAACACCTGCGCCCCGTAGCGATTCCGCGTGATGACGGCATGATCGTCAACCGTTTTCAACACTTCCTCGCGGATCTCCACTTGGTAATCTTCAAAGAGTTGCTGTTCCCCCGCGATCTTGCGCTGGACCTTCTCCGCTTTTTCAAGCGCGGCTCTCCGCGCATCCTCCACAGAGACGTTCGATCCGCCGTAGCAGGTGATCTCCTTTTTCTGTCCTTCAATGAGGATGGTTTGCTTTTCGAGAGTCCAAAATTTGAAGGTTTTCATGCCAGCCAATCCTCAATATTCAACCCTTTGATATTTTCAAAATGCTTGATGTTGTGAGTGATTAAAATCGCATTGTGCGCAAGGGCAACTGACGCAATAAGCAAATCCATTTCACCAGTGGGGCGTCCCATCTGACGTAAAGACAGACGGATTCGGCTGTAGGTATCTGCGCTTGCATCGTCAAAATCCACAACCTCTACAATCTGAAGGAACTGATCTAATCGTTCAAGGTTTTCGTCTGTTCTCACCGAGGCACGCGCGCCGAATCTCAACTCTGCCAATACGAGCGAACTGATCGCCACCTCCGGCAAGAGGTCTTTGATGTGTTCCGCAACGGTTTGATTGCCGGTTAGATAAGCAATAACGATATTCGTATCAAGATGCCGCATCGAAGTTGACCTCACGCGGCGGAGCTATAGCGCGCAACTTCTCGATCTCGGAAAAGATAGTTTTAAGACTGACATCCCCGCCCCACGAACCCAGAACAACATCTACCAATCGCCTTTTTTCCTCCAGCGTAAGGCGTTTCGGTTCGACGCGCACAATGACAGCCGATCCAAGCGGCAGTCCCGTCTCGCGTTCCAACTCGATTTGTTTACCTTTGACAATTCCTTGCAATTGTAGAGCCATCTGACTCGCTCCTTTCCATGCTTGCCAGACAAATTATACCCCCATGAGGATTAAGGAAACTTATTTGCGCACTCGCTCTTACTTCTCATCCCCTAGACTTGAGATCGCCCGCAACAAACCAAACACCAACATGCCGAGTTTCAATCCCTCGCCGGCGGTGAGGGCGGTTTCGCTTTCGTTCTTCTCCGCGCGGCGGTTGAGTAACATCGCGGCAATGAGTCCTGCAAACGCGCCGATGAGCGCGCCTGTGAAAAGAGTTTTGCTTTTGTTCATGAGTATATGCCTCCAGACCTGACAGGTTTTATTTGCGCCGCCAACTTTGCGAATCACCACGCGGAATAAAACCGTTGTTAATCGGGCTTTCTCGGAAACCTGTCAGGTCTCTTGAGAATTATTTCCTTCCAAAAAATGCCTTGAAGCTCGCGCCGATGCCGTCGAGGAATAAAACAGGTTTCACCGCCATCTCCGTTCCGCGTTTGACGTACAGCGCGGCTTTGTTGACGTAATCTTGCGCAATGCCGGTATATTTCGGCGTAATGCCGAGCAGTTGCTTCATCAAATAGACCAACGCGGTGAGAATGGCGAGCAACACCACACCCGCCACCATGACCGGGATAACGATCCAGATCGTGGAGATCGCCGCCCAGCGGCTCACATCGCCGCCTTGGTGGAACGTGGCGATGTTGATGAGAACGATCAACGCGATGAAGAGCAGCGCGGCGAACGCGACGGGCAAGACGATCTGCCACATCATTTCCCTGCGATGGCGTTTGTATGATTCGTGAACAGGCTGTGGAATTTTGGCTTTCATTGAGCGTATTTTAGCACATCACGATTTTTTTGAACCGCCAAGCACGCGAAGACCGCTAAGAAAAACCTTTTAAAAATCTTCGCGTTCTTTGCGCTCTTAGCGGTGAGTGATCTTAACGCGCAGAGCGATTCAGGTATGCCTCGCCCAGGCACGCCAGAACCGCTCCGGCAAAGGAGGTGGACTTGACCGAATTTTCGATTCGTAGGGGCGAGGTTATCTCGCCCCATTTGTTCGATCCCAAATTCTGGGCAGGGAAACCCTGCCCCTACAAAATGTTATCTTCGATTCCGCAAAAAGGTCGGGATGTCGAGATCGTCTTTGTTCACAGGCGGGAGAGAGGCTGACTTCGCCTCACCAGCCTGAACGTCGGCATGAACCGAGACCGATTCCAACGGACGGGTGAACAGGTCTGCCTGCGTCCGCTTGTTCTCGCGCGTGTTGCGTTCGAGCGCGCGGCGCGGCATCGAGTTGCGTTCGAAGCCGGTCGCGATCACGGTGATGCGGATGTCGTCGCCCATGTTCGGGTCGATCACCGCACCGAAGATCATGTTCACATCGGGGTGAGATGTTTCGCGGATGATCGCCGCGGCTTGATTCACCTCGAAGAGAGTCATGTTGGGTCCGCCGGTGACGTTGAACAGCACGCCGCGCGCGCCGTCGATCGTGATGTCGAGCAATTTGGATGAGATCGCATCCTCGGCGGCTTTCTTCGCGCGTTCGTCGCCTGTGCCGGTTCCGACCGCCATGAGAGCGGCGCCGCCCTCGGACATGATGGCGCGCACATCGGCAAAATCCAAGTTGATGAGACCGGGGATGGTGATCAATTCGGAGATGCCTTGAATGCCTTGATGCAGAACATCGTCCGCGAGGCGGAACGCGTCTTGCAGGCTCGCGCGTTTGTCGGCGATCTGAAGCAGGCGGTCGTTCGGAATCGCGATCAACGTGTCGGCATGTTCTTTGAGTTTGCCGATGCCCGATTCAGCGGACGATAAACGCCGCCCGCCTTCAAACGTGAACGGACGCGTCACAACGCCGATGGTGAGCGCGCCGCTTTCTTTTGCAATTTGCGCAACGACAGGTGCCGCGCCGGTGCCGGTTCCGCCGCCCATGCCCGCGGTGACGAAGACCATATCCGCGCCTTGCATGACTTTGTATAACTCGTCTGCGGATTCTTCCGCGGCTTTGCGTCCCACTTCGGGGTCGCCGCCCGCGCCGAGACCGCGCGTGAGTTTATCGCCCAACCTCACGCGCATGTTCGTCTTCGCGTGTTTCAACGCTTGCGCATCGGTGTTGGCAACGATGAATTCAACGCCTTGAATCCCTTCGTCAATCATGCGGTTGACGGCATTCGATCCGCCGCCGCCCACGCCGATCACTTTAATGCGGGCGAAGGTTTCATCTGCTTGCTTGTTGTATTGCTTATCAGTCGAGTCCATGTTGAGCCTCCATCAAACATTGGTTTTATGATACTTGCTTTTGATTCCGTAGTTCGATATTTTAAGAGTGAGAACTTCGTACCGCGAGATTTATCTCGCCATTTGAAAGGCGACATGAATGTCGCGGCACGTCAAAATTCTCTCGCTACGGTAAAATCCGTCCGACAATTTTCTTGATCGCGCCAAAACTCATACGCGCTTCTCCTTTCTTGCGGCGGCTTCGACCGATGCTTGAATCTTCATCCTGCATCGAGATGACCCACTGCAACAAACCGACACCGGTGGAATACGCCGGTGATTTCAACTTATCCACAAGCCCGGAGAGATTCTCCGGTTGCGCCGCGCGGACCGGCATACCCAGCACGTCGCCAGCCACGCGTTTGATACCCGGCAACGCGGACGTGCCGCCGGTCAACACGATTCCCGCCGGCAGAAGACCGTCGTAGCCGGAGCGTTTGATCTCCTGCAAGATCAACGAGAAGATCTCCGCCACGCGCGCTTCGATGATCTCTGCCAGTTCCTGCCGGTTGATCTGCACAGGCTTGTCCTCTCCAAACGGGCGCACGGAAAAATATTCTTCGAGTCCAACTTCCGCGCGCACGGCGTGACCTTGCTGTTTCTTCACTTCTTCGGCTTGCGCGAACGGCAAACGCAACCCGTGCGCAATATCCTGCGTGATGTGATTGCCGCCGACCGCCAGCACCATCGTGTGCCACACATCGCCATTGACGTAGATCGCCAAATCCGCTGTGCCGCCGCCGATATCGCAGACCGCCACGCCCATTTGTTTCTCTTGCTCGGTCAACACCACTTCACCGGAAGCGAGCGGGTTCAACACAAATTCCTGGATCTTCACGCCCGCCGCGCCCACGCAATGACGGAGATTGTCTACCGTTGCGGCAGAGGCGGTGATGATGTGCGCTTCCACTTCGAGCCGATAGCCGTGCATCCCTTTCGGGGTGCGGATTCCATCCTGCCCGTCCACAGAAAATCCGCGCTGGATGACGTGGATAATTTCCCGGTCATGCGGAATGGCAACCGCGCGCGCTTGTTCCATCGCGTGATCCACATCGAACTGTTCGATGATGTTGCCGTTCACCGCCGTCGCGCCGCGGCTATTCACCGACGAGACGTGCGCGCCAGCGATGCTCACCAACGCGGAAGTAATCTCAAGCCCAGACGTTGATTCCGCTTTCTTCACCGAACGCGTGATGGCTTGCGTCGCCGCGGCGAGGTCAACAATGATGCCCTTGCGGATGCCGTCCGAAGGTTCGATGCCCACGCCGAGGATGCGAATGGATTTATCGTCCTCCACGCGCCCCACGAGGGTGCAAATTTTTGTCGTGCCTACGTCAATGCCTACGATGATCTCTTCCATGATTCCTTTTTACTCGTTCATCCTGTAATACGGCGCGGTCGGGTAGGTCACATTGATCAACGCCGGGCGGATGCCGCGCTGGGTGAGCGAAGTCACCATCTGCTCATACACGCGCATCTTCAATTCAACATCGCTCGCGGTCGTGCCGAAATAGGCGCGCCAGCCGCGCGGGTCGTTCCACCCGAAGCCGAACGATTCGTTATACAGAATCACTTCGCCCGGCGGGACGTGCCACGCGAGTCCCTGCAACGCCCGCACCATCTCGACGGAGATGAACGGCGTCGGCGAAAGCGGATCGATCCCGCTTCCGATCACGGGTGGGGCTGATTCGGCCGCGACAGAGATCAGCCCTTCCAACTCTCCGCGCGGGCGGAACGCAACGCCGTCGTCAGCCACCCACGTGTAACCGCCTCCCTGCTCCCAGCGGATGACCGGCTTCCGCTCGAGGACTTGCACGGAAAGGAGGTTGGGGAGTGTAGCGGTCACATGGACAGAGGCAACTTCGGGGTAGTTGAGGCGGAGTCGTGTTTCCAAATCCGAGGGGATCAGCGTGAAGATAGGCTGTCCCGAAGCACCCATCACCGAATTGATCTCGCCAGATGTGAGGATCCGATTGCCGTTCACTTGCGCCTCGGTCACGCGCAGTTCGGGAAGGTTGAACGCGAGGTAGACCGCCGCACCGCATAATGCCGCGATGGTGAACGACAGCAACCGCCAGCCGAAGCGCGGGCGAGGGATCTGCGGCATGTGGATCGCGCGAAAGTTGACGCGCGGCATCGCCAGCGCGATCTGAAAGCGGCGTTTGCCGCTTGCGTGTTTGGTCGCGTCGGTTTTCTTTTCCGCTTTTGGTTTGGCGCGCGGGACAGAAGGCACCGGCCTTGTGGCTTGCTTCATGGCGCGTTGAAGTTCTTTTGCGCGTTCCTGTTCGCGGCGCAATCGGACTTGTTCGGCGCGGCTGGTTTGACTCTTCTCGCTCATGCGTGACTCCGATAAGTGTGCGACGTGTGGTCTCGTTCGGCTTTGCGTTGTATTGCCAATTCGATCAAGCGGTCAACGAGTTTGGCGTAGGACAGTCCACTGGCTTCCCATAATTTGGGATACATGCTGATCTTGGTGAAGCCGGGGATGGTGTTCAACTCGTTGAGATAAATTTTGTTCGTATCTTTCTCGACAAAAAAGTCCACGCGCGCCATGCCGGCGCAGTCAATCAACTTGTACGCGCGGACGGCATACTCGCGGATTCGTTCAGAGGTTTCATTCGGCAAGGGCGCGGGAATCGCCAAGCCCGATGTGCCGTCAATGTATTTTGATTCATACGAATAAAATTCGCGGCTCGGCAAAATTTCTCCGCACACCGAAGCGACGGGTTCCTCGTTGCCCAACACGCTGACCTCGATCTCGCGCGCATTTACAACTCCGCGTTCGACAAGCACGCGCCGGTCGAATGACGCGGCTTCCATGAGTCCTTCCTGCAAATCGGAACGGTTATGGCATTTCGTCACGCCGACAGATGATCCCAAATTCGCAGGCTTCGTGAACAACGGATACGCGCCAGCCTTTTCGGCTTTCTCGATGACAGCGTTCATATTTTTTTCGACATCATTGCGCGAGACTAAAACAGACTCGACGATGGGAATGTCATTCGCGCGCATCACTTCTTTGAACACACCTTTGTCCATGCCAACCGCAGAACCGACGACTCCCGCGCCCACGTACGCCACATCCGCCATTTCGAACAGACCTTGGATCGTCCCGTCTTCGCCAAAGGTGCCGTGGAGGACGGGGAAAAACACATCAATTGCGGATTCCGTACTGCGTATGGAAGGATCGCCGGAAAGAACAAAGTGTTCGAGTCCATCCAACTTTCGGCTTTCCAACTTTCCGATTACATCTTCACCCGTCAACCATTGACCTTCGCGTGTGATTCCGATCTGCGTCACTTCGTATTTGGCAAGGTCCAACACCGACAACACCGAACGCGCAGACATCAGCGAAACATCATGTTCGCCGGAGCGTCCGCCAAATATCACTGCCACTCGAAGTTTGTTTTTCATATCATTTATGTTTCGTTGGTCGAGTAGTTCCGAGCAAAGCGAGGAACGTATCGAAACCAACTGGTATCAAAAGTAGTTTTGTTTCAAAAATTTCTTTTCTTACTGGTGGTCTCGATACGGTCTCAGCTATCGCCTCGACCTACTCGACCACCAACAAATCTCTAGTCTCTAATCTCTAGTCTCTCTTCACCACTACGCAATACGAAATACGCAGTACTGCCTACCACTCGCCAACCATCTCGATCTCCAACTCCAACTCAACGCCTTGCTTCTCTTTCACCGTCTTCTGCGCCAATTGGATCAACGCGCGAATATCTTCGGCTTTGGTATTGGCGTGATTGATGAAAAAATTTCCGTGCAACGGGCTGATCTCAGCGTTACCGATGCGCACGCCTTTCAAGCCCGAGACCTCGATCAAACGTCCCGCATAATCGCCGCTCGGATTCTTGAACATCGAGCCCATGCTTGCGCCGGGAGGCTGTGTCGCTTTTCGGTGCGCGCTGAATTGCTGGATTTTAACAGTCACATCTTCCTTCGTTGAATTTTTTAAACTCAACTCGGCCGAAAGGACTATTGCTTTTATTTCGCCTCGTTTCAACACGCTCGCGCGATAGGCATAGCCCATTTGTTCAACAGTAAAAGTTTCTTTTCCGCTTTCCGTCAACAACTCGGTCGAGATCAAACTGCCAGCCACATCGCCGCCGAACGCGCCGGCATTGCCATACACCGCGCCGCCGATCGTGCCGGGGACAGCCGCTCCCCATTCGATCCCAGACAATCCCTTCGACGCGCAGCGGTTGACGAGATTGCTAAACACGACTCCCGATTCCGCCGCGACGGAGGGCTGGTCGCCCAGGTGGAACTTGACTCCCTTCGCGCGATTCAACACCACCACGCCTCGTACGCCTTTGTCGCTGACGAGGATGTTCGCGCCGCCGCCCAGCATCACGAACGGCATGTCGTTCTTCCATAAGAACTTCACCACGCGTGTGAGTTCAGCGACCGTATCCGCCGTGATGAAAATATCCGCGGGTCCGCCGATGCGCGCGGACGTATACGGCGCAAGCGGCACATTCTCTTTCACCTTGTCGCCGAATTTTTCGCGCAACTGGTCAACGGGCCTTGCAAGCACAGCCATCAATCCTTGTTTTCCTTTTCAGTCAGTTTCTCGATCAACTGCTCAACAGCCTTCTCTTTGATCTCTGTTTGATCATCCGCATCTTGATTCCGACGGCGCTTTTTGATCTCGCGGTCGAAAAAAGACAACACCATCTTCAACGGCGGAAGGAAAAAAGTTTCGGGCCGCGAAGATTTTTTCTCCTCAGGCATGGACGCTCACCAACTCGACCGAGACCGTGTCATGCCGGAATGGTTGGGGCGATTCGATCCACGTCTCCGCGAACATCTTCGCTTGGGAAGGATTCTTGATCTGTTCGATCAATTTCATCGCCAGCAGTTCATCCGGGTCGCGCGGCAGACGCGGCGGCTGAGCGGGAGTCTCCAGTTCGGCGGTGAATAAAAGCATCCGCAGGGGAAACAGGGAGGGGTGAGAGGAGCGAAGCGTGTCTTTGTTCATATCGGTCTACCTTTCCTTTAATCCTTTCAAAACATCGGAGCAGATTTTGTTCGCGTCGCCGGCGGAGAGGACGACCAGCACGTCGCCGGACTTCAAATTTTCGAGGAGATATTTCGTCGCGTTATCCAACAGCGCGATAAAACGCGCGGAGTGATGCGGCATCCCGCTGACGATCTCGGCGGAGGTGAAATTTTCCTGCTGTTCGCGCGACGCGTACACTTCGGTGACGATGACCTCGTCCGCGTCTTTGAACGCGCGCGAAAATTCGAGATACAACGCATGGATGCGCGAGTATGTGTGCGGCTGCCACACCGTCCAGATGCGGCGTTTCGGAAAGCGCGCCCGCGCGCCGGCGAGCGTGGCTTTGATCTCGGTTGGGTGGTGGGCATAATCATCGAACACGCTGATGCCGTCCACTTCGCCGCGCAGTTCAAAACGGCGGCTCGTGCCGGTGAATTTGCCGAGCGCCTTCGCGGCTTTATCGCGCGAGAGTCCCAGCACATCCGCGATGGCGAGCACAGCCAGCGCGTTGCGCACGTTGTGTTCGCCCGGCACTTGCAAAGACACTTCGGCTGAATTGAGCCCGGCGCTTTTCAAATTGGACGAAACTACGAAATCGAATCCGCCGCGCTGGTTCGGCTTCACATCGCGCGCGGTGACCCATAACGGCGTGTTCAACGTGTCTTCGTTCTGCAAGCCGTACCCGATGACATTCTTCCCTGCCTTGCGCACATGAGGGATCAACGCCGCCGCGCCAGCGTCTTCAGAGCAGACGATCAATGTGCCGTCGGCGGGAAGCAGGTTGGTAAATTTTTCAAAGGACTGGATCATCGCATCAAAGGTCGGAAAAAAATCGGGATGGTCGTGTTCGAGGCTGGTCACCACTTCGATCTGCGGCTGCAACCCGAGGAACATATTGTCGTATTCGTCCGCTTCGATCACGAACAGGTTGCCTTTTCCGGCATGCGCATTGACGCCAAAATTCTTCGCCACGCCGCCGATGATGAATGAAGGATCGCGCTTGAGTTCGCTCAACATCCAGGCGGTCATCGCGGTGGTGGTGGTCTTTCCATGCGTGCCGGCGATGGCAATGCCGGTCTTATCGGACATCAATTGACCAAGAAAATCCACGCGTTTGTACACGGGGATATTCGCCCGCATCGCCGCCTGGACCTCCGGATTGTCGTCGCCAATGGCGGACGATCTCACCACCCAGTCTGCTTTCGCAATGTTGCGGGCATGATGACCGATGTACACGGCGGCGCCGGCTCTCCGCACTTCATCGGCAAACGGAGTCAACGCGCGGTCAGAGCCGCTCACCTTGTACCCGCTCTCCAAGAGGAGACGAGCGATGGCGGAGAGTCCGCTGCCCCCAATGCCGATGAAATGGACGTGTGTCATGTTAGTTCGATAGTTTGTTAGTTCGATAGTTCAGTAGTTAGATGTAAACAACGATCACGAACACGAAGGCAACGATGATGGCGAAATAGATGGTGGGGTCGCCAAGCAAGGCGGGAGGCATGTACAACATCATGGTGTTGACCGTGTTCAGCAGGTTCTGCTCCGTTGGAGGCGTCATCAACTCTGGAAACGGATAATTCGCCTGATACAGGTAATACAACGCGCTGCCGGCGATGAAATACCCGTTCACGCCGCCCAACAGCACACCGATCAATGTATCCTGCACGCGTTCGCGCACGGCGCGCGAAGCAAGGTGCCCCACGCTGACAACGGTCTGATAGCCGAAATAGATCAGCACGCCGAAGATAATGATGCGCGCCCAGAACAGATTGATATCGTTTTGGTTCATGGCGGCAACCAACGGGACATAACGTCGCAAGACATGACTGATCGCCAAAGCCAGGATCGCGCTGAATGTGACGAGTAATTCCTTCGCCCAGCCGCGCATCCCGCCGATGAAGGCAAACAGGCAGACGTACATCCAGAAAACAACGACTATACTCATCATAGGCTTTTCTCTCCTGCCAACTCGATCAAGACGTTGGCGATCTTCTCCGCCGCGCGCGGATGAGACAACTCGAACATCGCGGCGCGCATAGACTTGAGTTTGTTACGGTTATCGAGCAAGACGTTCAACGTGAGCATCAACTGTTCATTCAAGCGCTGGTCTTCCAAAATGACCGCCGCGCCGCGATACGCAAGAAATTCGGCATTGACCTTTTGATACCGCCACGCATGAGGGTACGGCACAAGCACGGCGGGCAAACCGAACAACGGAAATTCTCCCAGCACCGAAGCGCCCGCGCGCGACACCACCAGATCGGCAGAGGCAAGCGCGGCGCCCATCTCGTGCAAATACGGGAGGGCGTGATAGCGGGCGGCAAGTTCCATCGGTAGTTGTTCGCGCATGTGTTTCACATAGGTCCAATCGCTCTCACCGGTAAGATGAACGATCTCGAATTTCGCAAGCAGGTCGCGCAGGCTGTTCAGCACCGCGAGGTTGATCGAGCGCGCGCCCTTGCTTCCGCCGAACACCAGCAGGACCGGTAGTCCGCCGGCAATGCCGAGGTGGCGAGTCGCTGTCTCACGGTCCCACAGCGCGAGGTCCGGGCGGATCGGGTATCCCGTCTCCCGCACCTTCCTGCGGAAATATTTCTGCGATTGACCGGTGACCACAGCCACCTCATCCGCAAAACGCCTGAGCGATTTCAATGCCAGACCCGGTTCGATATCCGGCACGAATAACACGGTGGGTATCGAATGTCCTGCGAGCGCGACCGGCGCGGCGACGTATCCGCCGGTGAAGAACATGACGTCCGGCTTAAACTCTTTCAAAATGCGGCGCGCGGCAACCACACCTTGAGCAAGCAGGGCGAGGTTGCGCGGCAAATTGGCAACGCCCACACCGTGGAGACCGGCGGCTGGAATACTCTCGAAAGCGATGCCTTGCCGCTTCACCAGAGATTCCTCCATGCCGCCGCTGCCCCCCACCCAGAGCGTATCCACGTCGGTGACCTTAGCCGTTAGCGCGCTGTGAACGGCGAGAGCGGGGTACACTCCGCCTCCCGTTCCCCCGGCGCAGATCAATAACCGCACCGAAAGACCTCCATTCGTTTTCATCGATCCTTACATTCTCGCCGCTTTGGCGGGAAATGTTCAACATGATCCCAATGGCGCACAACGTCGAAACGAGATTCGATCCGCCGGCGCTGATGAACGGCAGCGCGTTCCCGGCGAAGGGCATCAAGCCGACCATCACCGCCATGTTGATCATCGCTTCGATACCGATCCAGAACGTGATACCGGAGGCAAGCAATGTGCCGAGCATGTCCGGCGCGCGCCGGGCAACCACAAGTCCGCGCCACATCAACGCGCCGTACAAAGCCATCAGCATGGCTGAACCGAACAAGCCAAGTTCCTCGGCAACGACAGCAAAGATGCTATCGGTGGGAGCGAAAGGCAGACCGGTTAACTTTGTATCCGCCTGCCCGAGCCCCACGCCGAAGATCCCGCCTTTAATGATCGCTTCGAACGAACGTTGAACATGATACGACGCGTGCGTTGGGTCTTGAAAACCCGCGACGAACGAATCGACGCGGTCGCGTCCCGTTGCGCTGAACTGCACCACCACCCATCCGATCACGAGAGCGAGCGCCAAGAGGAAGACGATCTGTTTCATGTCCGCGCCCGCGAGGAAGAACAACAATCCGCCGAGGATCAGCACCGTGCCAGCCGCGCTCAGGTCGGGTTGCAGATAGATCAAGCCGCCGATGATTCCAAGGATCACGCCGAGCGGAATCAAACCGAAGCCGACGCGATGCAAGTCGTTGCGCTTGGCATACAGCCACACCGAAAGATAAATGACCGCGATAAGTTTCGCAAGTTCCGAAGGCTGATACGATCCCTCGAACAATGTGCGCGAAGCCCCAAGCCGAATCTCATTGACGAACAACACGGCAACGAGCAATCCGATAGTGCCTAACATGGCGAACACGATCAACTTGCGCCAGAGATGATAATCGAACAGCGAAAGCACGAACGCGGCAACCACGCCGATGCCAAGCCAGCGCAATTGCCGCAGGAACATATACGTGGACGAGCCGTATTCATTGAACGAAAAATCGAACGAAGCGGAATACAACATGATCAAGCCGAACACCACCAGCGCGATCACGGTCAACAACAACGGCACGTCCAAGCCGCGCGCAAAGTTCTTCGAAAGTGAAAAACGAAAACGATCGTTTACGAAAGTTTGTGAACCCATTCTCGAAACCTTTCTCCGCGTTC
>CAYWCN010000005.1:0-83117 GCA_964456775.1 uncultured Anaerolinea sp. | reverse complement strand
AACGGGTCTGGTTGACTCGCGCTGTGCCGCTTTCCTCCTCCTTCCACATTTGCGCCCCTCCCGCGCCGCAACAAAACGACTTGGCGGAATTGCGCGGCATTTCAATCGTCAACGCGCCAGTGGACTTCAACGCCTCGCGCGGCGCATCGGTGATCTTGTTGTGCCGTCCCAAATAACACGGGTCATGGAACGTCACTGAAAACTGATCACTGCTTACTTCCAAACTGATCTTCCCCGCTCCAACCAACTCATTGATAAATTGCGTGTGATGTATCACTTCATAATTTCCGCCAAACGCGGGATATTCATTCTTGATGGTATGCAAACAATGCGGACAAGTAGCGACGATCCGTTTTGGTTTCACCTCGTTGAGCATTTCCACGTTTTGCGAAGCCATCGCGAAGAAAATATCTTCGCGTCCCGCGCGGCGGGCAGGATCGCCCGTGCAGGATTCGTTCCGCCCCAACACCGCAAAGTTGACGCCTGCCGCGTTCAAAATCTTGGCGAATGCCTGCGCCGTCTTTTGCGCGCGCGCGTCCGTTGCTGGAGCGCAACCGACCCACCACAAAATATCAGGCTCTGGGTTTTGTTCGATGGTCGGCACGTTGAGTCCCTCCGCCCATTTCAATCGGTCAGACTGCGGCACATTCCATGGGTTCGCGTTGCGCTCGATCCCCTTGAAAGCAGTTTCAAGTTGCTTCGGGAATTGACTCTCCATCATCGAAAGATTTCGGCGGATGTCGAGAATGTCGCGCATCGGTTCATTCCCGACGGGACAGATGTCCACGCACGCGCCGCAGGAGGTGCACGCCCAAACCGCCTCCTCCGAAATGAGATTCAACATCGGCACATCGGTGTCGCCAGTTTTCAGGTGATAACGCTTGTTGATCTCCAACGCGGCAGGTGACAAAATTTTCCCCGTGTTGTACGCGGGACAAACTTCTTGACAGCGAAAACATTGGATACAGGCGTAACTATCCATGATCTGTTCCCAGCCGAGGTCGCTCATCTTTGCCGCGCCGAACTGTTCGATGGATTGATCGTCGAGGTTGATGTAACTCAATTGCCCAATGGACTTCCGTTCGGGCTTGAGCGCGAAATTCAACGGCGCGATAAATAAATGGATATGTTTGGAATAAGCGAAGTATGGCAGGAACGCGAACACCAATCCGAGTGAAATCCAGAACATCAATCGCTCATTGAACAAAAGTTGCGACTCGGGCAGATTTACCCACAAACCCGCCAGCGCGGACGTGATCGGCTGCCACGCGTCGTGAATTGCATAGCGGGCGAGATAGAATGACTCGGCGAAGACGCGCGTGAGCGTGTGCGTGAAGAATGTTGCGGTTACGATTGCCGAATCAATCGTGATGCCCGCGCGCGCTTTGGGGTTGAGCAGAGTCGTGTCTCGTGTTCTGAGTGTGGCGGGTTTGAAAATGTAGCGGCGAATGGACAAGCCGATCATGGCGATCATCAACGCAAAAGAGATGAACTCTGCCAGCGAACGGAAAATGTCACCGGGGATGCCGCTGTGGTGCAACACGTTGACGCCTGTGTAGGCGAGGATCAATTCATTGAGGTTGACGAATACATAAACGAAAAATCCCCAGCCGATGAAGGCGTGTAAAAAACTCGGCAGGCGACGGAAACGAAAGACGGGAGTAAAAAATAAATACTTGGCGACCAGCTCGCCCGTCCGTTTTGAGGCGAGCGACCAATCCACTTTGCCTTGTCCGCTGGAGATCTGTCGCGCGATCCGCCGCGCGCCGCGATACGTCCACACGGCCGAAGCGATCATGAATATGGCAAAGAGAATTTTTTCGACAAGGGTGAGCATCATAACTCCATGAATCCCCCTCTCCCAGCGAGAGAGGGGCAGGGGGTGAGGGTGAATCCTAGTTTACCTCAAAACAAAACGCGGAAGCAAACGCCTCCGCGAACGAACAAAGTGAAAACGATTCACTTGCTGATGTCGTTGACGTAGTTCAACGCGCCGATGCACCCGGATGAAAGTTTGGAGGAAACGTTTTCCCAATTAAGGTCTAGTTGACCGGTGAACGCGGCGTCGAGCGCGTCGCCGAGACAGCCGGGACCCGCGTGATAGTTGACCAGCGAGAATTTCCACAAGTCTTCATACGATGCCACATTGCCCGCTGTTTGACCGGTGATATTTTTTACGAGCTGGCCCGCCTGCTCGCAATTTGCCAGCATGGTGTGAGCAAAAACGCCGATGCTGAAATTCGCGCGGTCGAGGTCAATTCCCAATGGGCAATCGTCGCACACAGCGTCCACCGCGCGGATGAGCGAAACGCGCGCATATTTTTGTTGCTCGTCGTCCAGCCCTCCATAACCATTCGCGCACATTTCCGAATCCATCACGAGCGGACAGAACTGATCGAAGAACGGCGGATTCCAAAGCAGGGTGGTATCGGCTCCGTGTTCGGTGAGTTGACCCAACCCCACATCGTTCTTTGAGCTGGCGCCGGGCCAGAACTGGCTTTCTTTTGCAAAAAGATTCTTCAGCAAACTCGCCGGCACGCCCGTATCATCCGCCACGTTCAAGATGATCGAGTCGAACTGGTTTTGCCATTGCGTCACCGCATCGCGCGCCACATTCATACCGCAGGCAGAGGCGGTATTTTGCTCCGGGCGCAAACCGTTATTCTCGCACGAACTCGCATCCACCACGCCTCTGCGGATCAAGTTGGCGGCGAGATAATTGTACGGAACATCGGTGCCGAGGGATTCACTCTGCGTGGGCGTGCTCAACCATTTGGGCGGACCGCCAATGGGCGGCAGGATGCCCCACGTCTGCACGCAGCTCGCCACGGGGACGCCTGCCCACTGACTGGACAGCACATCCACATACCAGAAGGTCTGGTCGGGGTCGCCCGCGTCCGTCGGCGCGGCGCGGACGAGCGCGTTGAACATTTCACTGCTGTCGCCGTAACTGGAATATGCCCAGAATTGCAGGCTCGCGCCATCGTCGCCGGTGATGGGGAGGCGTAACCGGCAGCGCGCGTCACAGGTGAAGGATTGTCCCTCGTAGAGACCTTCGATCTGTGTGATCTGATATTCGGCGAGAGGTTCCATGCCGGTTAATATCAGGATGGGCTCCTGTTCGCAAATGCTGGTTGAGGAAGTGGGGACGGGGTTACAATTTTCCAGCGTGATCTGCACGGTGGGCGGCGGAAGTTTGGTCGAGATCTCTTTTTGCGCCGGCTGGCTGTCGATCAGGACGAGGTAGTTGCCTTTGCACAGGCTGATGTCGTTTTCGCGGCAGGGCTGTTGGTCGACCCAGTCGTCGTAATCGTCCTCGGCGCAATCCGAAAAAACATCCCCCGCGTTGGGCAAGCCTTCGTGGTCAATTTCGAGCGTGCAGATGAGTTTGTTCGTTCCCCAGCGCGCCATCCACCATGTGTATTTGGTGTAGTCCACGACCGTCACGGAGAATCTGTCGGGGCCGGGCGGGTCTTGCGCGGGCGCGAAGGTCGCCCGTCCGAATGAACCGAAGCCGGTGGACGCGAGAATGGCAAGCAGGCTGAATATCCCCAGCCGCCAACTTCGTCGAGCGAGAATCCCGCGTGTTCTCATATAAAAAAGAGAGCCTGCTTCAATTATAGCGGACTCTCTTGCGTTGCGGTTATTTTTTCCCGCTCTTTTTTGTTACAGTTTTCGCGGGTTTCTTTTTCGGCTTTTCCTCAGCGGCGGCGGCTTGCTCCAGTTCCGCGAGCATGTCCATGTCCTGCTTGAGGTTGCGATTGCGGAGGTAGAGGCTGGCAACGTAGACCGCGAGGACGAGGAAGGTGATGGCGAACCCGGCGATCATGTAGCCGGTGGTGTCGGGTGTGGCTTCTTGAAAGAACATGGTGGTTTCCTTTACGAAAAACGTCCCGCAGGTTTCCTTGAAAACCTTGTTGTGCGACTTTCATCCTGCGGGACGGTGGCTAGTTCAGTTAATAAGCCGCTTTCAATTTCATCTCTTCGACTTGTTCCTGCGCTTCGCCGAGGCGGATGCGGTTCCAGAACAGGTCAATGAAGATGACGGTGAAGGCGAACAGCGCGAAGAAGAACGCTTGGAGCATATCGCCGGTCATGCTGAAGTTGCCCTCCGCTTCCGCGTTCGCGCCGGCGATGACGACCGGGTGAATGGTGCGGAACAAACGGATGGCAAAGAACGTGACGGGCGCGCTCAACCCGCCGATGAGCGCGTAGACCGCCCCGAAGCGGGCGCGTTTGTTTGGGTCGTCAATGCCCTGGCGGAGCATGAAGTAGGCGATGTAGATCAACTCGGTGATGGCGGCGGTGGTGAGACGCGGATCCCACGTCCACCAGGTGTTCCATGCCGGGCGCGCCCAAATGGAGCCGAGGATGATGGTGATGAGGAAGAACACCACGCTCACCTCCACTGCGGCGACTTGGATGCGGTCCCATTTGAGGTTTTTCGTGACGAGGTAGATCACGCTCAACGCCGCCGTGAACACGAAGCCGATCAGCGCGACCCACGCGGTGCCGACGTGGAAGTAAAACACGCGCTGAACATCGCCCATCACTTTTTCTGTCGGTGCGACGAAGATGGCGAGATACGCGGCAGTGAGGAGCAGGAGGAGGGAGATGAGGTCTAGTAGTTTGAGGGTGATTGGTTTTTGATTCATGTAAGTTCCTTGATCGAATGTGGTTCGTTGGTTGAGTAGGGCGGATGCACTGAGCGGACACTGAGCATAGGCGAAGTGGAAGCCGAAGCGCCCGCCCGTATCGAAACCAACAGGTTCCAAAAGTAATTTTGTTAGAAATGTTCTTTCGTTCCATGTGGTTTCGATACGACGCCCGCTGTCGCTCGCGTCTACTCAACCACCGATATATTTATTCTTCCACGATCGTATCGAACAACATAAACGAAGCCGCGATGAAGATCACGTCGTAGACGATCAGCAGGTTGAGCGGAAACGAAATCTCGGAAAATTCCGCGCCATTGAGGAAGCCTCCGCTGGCTTTGACCGCGGAGAGCAAGACCGCGAACGCAACCGGGAACAACAGGATGGGGAGCAGGATGTCGCGCGCGCGCGTCTGCACCGACATGGCGGCGAGCAATGTGCCGACGGAGGTGTATCCGATCGAGCCGAGCAGAATGACAAGGATCAAGCCGGGTTGGAATAGATTCGTGTTGTAGAGAACGCTGTACACCGGCAGGACAATTGCTTCCACGATGAGCATGAAGGCAAGATTGCTGATGAACTTGCCGAAGTAGATCGCCGAACGATCCACCGGCGCGAGCAGGAGACCGTCTAAACAGCCGCGATCTTTTTCGATGGACATCGAGCGGTTGAGTCCCAATGTCCCTGCAAAGGCGAAGGTTGCCCACAACACGCCCGCTGTCACCGATTGACGTGTTTTTATATCCAGCTCGAGCGCGAAGTTGAAGATGAGGATGACCAGCAGGGAAAAGACCAGCATCGCCGAGATCAATTCCCATGTACGGAATTCCGCGCGCAAGTCCTTCCACACGATCGCGCCGATGGCTTTGACGTACTGACCGCTACTCACCGATAACTGCTCACTTCTTTTCATCTCACCCCGCCAACGCCTGTTTATAAAATGATAGCAAGTTGCTCTTCTTCAACTGCCTGCGAGTCGCGGATGCGGCGATGACTCCACGCGACAAAATGTCGAAGCGTGTGGCGAGTTCCTCGGCGCGGACGAGATCGTGCGAGGTCATCACGACGGTGCGTCCCTGCGCGGCGACGGTTTTCAGCACAACATCGAGCATGGACGACGCGTCCTGATCGAGTCCGGTATACGGCTCATCGAAGAGCATGATCTCAGGGTCATGCAGAACGGCGCGCCCGATGGCGAGTCGCTGTTGCATCCCCCGCGAATAAGTGCGGACGAGGTCGCGGCGGCGGGATTCGAGTCCCACCATTTCGAGAACCTCGGTGATTCGTAATTGGTAATTGGTGAGTCCATACATGCGCGCATAAAAGCGGAGATTTTCTTCGGCGGTCAGGTCGCCGTATAACAACGGAAGATGCGACACAACTCCCAGCCTCGCGCGGATTTGCGCGGAATCTTCGGGCAGTTTGAATCCCGCGATGTTCACATCTCCAAGCGATGGGCGCGAAAGCGAGGCGAGGATGCGCAGGAACGTCGTCTTCCCCGCGCCGTTCGGACCAAGCAACGCGACAAACTCGCCCGGCTGAACTTCAAAGTCCACGCCGCGCAGGATGGTCTTCAACCCAAAGCGTTTGACGAGTTTGGTGACGGTGATCATGGTTTGCTAGAGACTGGAGATTTTTATACTGCGTACTTCGTACTACGTAATACGCAGTACGCAATACGAAGCACTCCCTTTACTTCTCCACAACCTTTCTCAACAAGTCCTTCAACTCCGCGCGTCGTTTTTGATACGCCTTCTCATCGATCTTTTTTCTGCCGCGCAAGTCGTCGAGCGCGATGATGGCGTCCATCACATCTTCCGACGATTCCAATTCATCGCCGCGTTCTTCCTCGATCTCTTCGCTGCGTTTATCCTGCCGGTACATCCACCAGCCCGCGCCGACGAGCGCCAGCCCCAACGCGGCGGCGGCAACGATCAAGCCGGTGTTTCGGCTTGTGTTTGCTGTGGTCCCGTCCGCCGGCTTGCCCGACAGCGTAAAATCAAGCGACTTGCCCGCCGCGATCGCATCCGATTCGTAGATTTGATACTCGTAGTTTTGAATGGTCTGCTTGCCGAGGTCAACTATGGTCGAGTCTTTGACCTTCACTCCAACCGGTGTGAACACATTGATCGAAGCGACCGGTAAAGCGAACGGCAGGGAAAATTTCACCGTATCATCCGGAGCCAGCGACGAGAACGCCACCAAGCCGTAAGGCTTTTCACTCGGCGGAATCGCGAATCCATTTTCGGTTGAGATGAACGATTCGCTGTCTTGCGTGGGCTCAAACCCAAAGCCGAATGAATCCTCGGGGAATTTGATGAACGAGATCTGTCCCGTTTCATCTTGCGGCACGACGATGATCTTATCCGTCGGGTTGCGGAACGAATACAAACTGTACGCTGCGATCGAGTCCGCGCCGTATTCAAAGACGATCTGCGCGCCGTCCATCACCAAGCCCGCTGTGTCTTCCGTCATCTCGTACAACGTCAACGCGGGGATTTCGAGCAGTTGCTTGCCTTCCTCCGCCACCGCAAAATCGGATTGCAGTGAAACTCCGTCCACGTTCACGCTCGCCACAAAGATGCGGTTGGCGGGCATTTCGATATTGTCGAACGCATACGCGCCGTCCGCGTTCACGGGCGCATCCGCTGAAAAAACTTGCGCGGGCGATGCGTTCGGATTATTCGGATCGTGATCGTAGCCGGTCAATGTGACGATGAGATTCGACGGCAGACTCTTCCCTGTTTTATTTTCGATGGAACCGCGCGCGTTTCCATACCCCGGTTGCGGTTCAGACTCAGGGTTGGCTTGATTCGCGTTGGCGGCAGTCGCCTCAGGGGCGGCAGAGGTCGCCGCAGACGCGGCAGGTTCAGGCGTCGGAAGAGGCGAGGAGTCGAGGGAGAGAGTCCGCAAGTAGGCGGCAGTCGCCCACAAGTCGTCTTCATTGAAATCCGCGCCGAACGCCGGGACTTGGTCATTGCCCTGTTTGACGACGCGCGCCAATTCCACTTCGGTCAATGCAGACATGGCTTGTTGATTCTTGAAATAGTCTGTCGAACAAGCCGCGCAATTTTTTTCGAAGAGTTCTTTGCCTCTTGCGATCTGTTCGGGCGTGGTGTGAAGCGTCAGCACATATCCTGTGACGTCCCAGCGTTCCTGGTCGTTGAGGCTTGCGAACGGCGGCATGAAGCGTTCGATGTTGCCGCGCGTGACCATCGTGTAATACTGCGCGGGCGAGGCGGGACGCGCGATCTCTGCCAGCCCAAACGCGCGGACTGTGACGCCGAGTTGAATGCCTTGTTCGCCGTCGCCCAGCCCGGTGACGCCGTGACATGCCGCGCACTTTTCCGCGTAGATGCGCGCGCCGTTCGCCACGTTCGGCGCGTTGGATGGATACAAAACCAGCGTCGGCACCGGCGTGGGATGCACATACCCGGGCGGCGGCGTAATATCTTCGGCGAGAGTCATGTTGCACGCCGAGAGGAGGAGGGAGAGCGTGAAAACTAAGATGATCCGAAACTTCATTGAGGTTGCCTTATTGAGAATATTTCATACTTCGTATTGCGTATTGCGTACTGCGTATTTTTCCAATCGCAAATCGTAAATTACTGCAGGGATTTTCCGCACGATGGACAGAACTTATCGTCTGCCATCACCGGCTTGCCGCAATTCGGGCAGAAGCCATCGAACTTGCCTTTTTGTTTCGCGCGCCGCATCGAGATCATCGATTCGATCTGCGCGTCGGTTAATTCGTTTCCGACAGTCTTTGCGGCTTCCTGTGGATGCTCCGCGCTCAACGCGTCTATCTTTCGCAAAATGTCCGCGCCTTTTTGGAGGAGGCTCATGCGTTGACTGGGATATTCGCCCTCGGGAATTTTCCCGAGTTTGAAATCGAAGTCCAATTCTTGTAACGAGTCGAGCATGCGTTCGCGCTCGGCGAGCAGCGCGGAAAGTTCGCGCTCCTCGTCGGTGACGCGCTTGCCATAGCCGCGCAGGAACGGCGCGTACAAATATGCGCCGACGAGGATGAGAACCGCCAGTGTTAGGAAGATTGCTACGATATCCATTCGCCCTCTATTTCAATAATGGGTCGATCTGCGCGCGGATCTGGTCGATGCTTGTGAACGGCCCGATCTGCACGTAACGCAGAACGCCCTCCTTATCTACAAAATAAGTTTCGGGCACGCCTCGAATGCGGAAGTACTGCGAGATCTTCGTGGCGAGGTCCGCGCCGTTGGGATACGTGATGCCAAATTTTTTCAAATACACGCGCGCGTCGGTCTCCGTGTCCACGTAATCAACGCCGAGAAACACAACATCGCCCGCCGACTTATATTCCGTCCATGCTTGCTGTAACTCGGTCGCCTCTTGTTCGCACGGTTTGCACCACGACGCCCAGAAGTTGATCACCACAACTTTGCCGCGCAAGTCGCTCAAATTGACCTTGGTTGTGCCGCTCATCTCATAGCCGCTGTAAAACGTTAACTCGAAATTGTCAATCGTCTGCCCCGGTTGCACCGTCCCTTGCTGTACGCGGCTGAGCGCGACGGCGATCATAACAAGCAAGCCAACCAGAAAAACCCAGATCAAAATTTGTATCCACAGTGGAACCGCTCGGCGCGGTGTTGTTTCGGTCATCAATTCTCCCAAATCGTCCCGCAGGCTTGTCCTGAGCGAAGCGAAGGATCTATTGCCTGCGGGACGGTGTTTGCGGTCAATTTCTCTTCTTCAACTCTTCTTCGATTCGCGCCACGTAATCATCTTGCTGGACTGCGGACGATTCATTCGCAGGGACAGTTGATTCAGCCGCCTTCGGCTTTCTCCACGCCCGCAACGCGCTGACGAGCACAGCCGCACCCGCGAGGATCGCAACGATGGGGATGAGGTACGCCTTCACCTTGTCTCGCGGATCGCCTGCCGCGCGTTCGCCGTATGTGGCCGCAAAATAATCAATGATCTCGTCTTCGGTCTTGCCCTCGCTCAGCATCTGGCGAATCTGTTCCCGCCATTGCCGGCACGCCTCGGTGGGACAAACATCCAGCGGCGTGTTCTCGCACACCGGGCAATATAACTTCTTCGCGATCTTGTTCACATCATCGTCGGTGGGCGTCGTCCCTTGGGCGGAGGCAACGGAGAGAGATGCAAATAGCATTGCAAGCATGGAAATCAGTATTGCGTATTGCGTATTGCGTACTTTGCTCGCTTGCATCGTTGCCTTCATCTACTCAATCTCCAGTCTCAATTCTCTAATCCTCTAATTCTCCACTTACCACTTACTATTTACCAATTACCATCAATCCGCCGCGCTCACCTCGTGAACCTGCTTGCCCGCCCGCACCGCCACTCGCTCCGGGTCCTTATCGGGCCATGCCGCAATGATGATACCAACGAGAAAGAGCAGGCTTCCCATCCACAGCCAGTTGACCAGCGGGTTGACAAAGATCTTGAAGGTCGCGCCGGTGGCGGCGGCAGGCTCCCAATTGACGAGCAAAATGTACAAGTCATCTTTCATCGTGGCGCGTTGACCGGGGATCGTCATGGATTGTTGCGCGTCGAAATAATAGTCAATGCGCGGGTGAAGTTCGCCGAGATATTGTCCGTTCTGGTACACGCCGACCACAGCGCGCGTCACCTCGCGCCCGTCGGGTCCCTTGAAGCGGGCAATATCTTCATATTTCACATCGTAGCCGCCGATGCTGATCTGTTGATTCACTTCCAGCGTGCCTTGCGTTTCGATCTGGAAGAGTTCGATGCCAAGCACGCCGATCGCCATCAATGCGATGCTGAGGTGGACGATGTATCCGCCGTAGCGCCGCCGATCACGCGCGGTGAGGTTCCGCACGGCGGTGAAAATATTTTCATTCTTGCTGATCTGTCTCGCGCGCGCGCCGCGCCAATATTCATACAAAGTGATGAGAAGGACGAACGCAACCAGGAAGAAGCCGATGAGGGCATAGACATTTTTTGTGTAGAACAAAAATAACGCGACTGCGACGGCGACCGCGACGATGGTCGGCTTCCAAGCCGCGCGGCCGAGAGTCTTCAAGGTAGAATGTCCCCACGCGGAGAGAGGCGCGATTCCCATGAGGAACAATAATCCCGCGAACAGCGGTCCGTTGGCGCGTTCGTAAAACGCGGGACCGACGGTCACTTTTGAGCCGGTGAACAGTTCGGAGGTCAGCGGATAGATCACGCCCCAGAAGCAAACCACGAGGATGCTCATGAACAATAAATTGTTGAACAGGAACAACGCCTCGCGCGAAAGCAGGGAACTCATTTCGGCTTCGGCTTTCAAACTTCCCCAGCGATAGATCACCAGCGCGACCGAAGCGATAAACGTGATCGCGATGTAGATGAAGAATATCGGCCCGATGGCGCTTTGCGCGAACGCATGCACCGATGAAAGCACGCCGGAGCGCGTGAGGAATGTGCCGAAGATGACGAGGTCGTAGGTGAGGATGATCAACAGCATGTTCCAGTGTTTCAACATGCCGCGCTTTTCCTGGATCATCACCGAATGTAAAAATGCGGTGCCGGTCAACCACGGCATGAACGCGGCGATCTCCACCGGGTCCCAGCCCCAGTAGCCGCCCCAGCCTAGCACGTCGTATGCCCAGCGTCCGCCGAGGACGAGACCGAAGGTGAGGAACAGCCAAGCCCACAACGCCCAGCGACGCGTGAGGCGGATCCAGCGGTCATCCGTTCGACCGGTGATCAATGCCGCGATGGCGAACGCAAACGGAATGACGAATGAAACGAATCCCAGATAGAGCATCGGCGGGTGGATGATCATGCCGGGGTGTCGCAAAAGCGGATTGAGTCCCCGCCCATCTTCCGGTGTGAACAGCACACTGCCCAACGGCTTGAAGAAATACGCGTCAACGCCTGCGGATGTCTGATAGAACATCTTGAACGGGTTCTCGTAGAAAGTGGTCATGCCGAGGAAGAAGGCAAGCGTGATGCACGCGACGAAGATGACCCAGGGGAGAAATTCGCGGTCGCGGTCCCACTTGCGGAGGGTGACCAGCGACGCGAACGCGGACATCAGCCACGACCAAAATAAAAGCGACCCGGCTTGTCCGCCCCACCAGGCGGTCACTTTTAAGTAGGTGGGCATCGAACGGCTGGTCACTTGATAGACGAACTGCACTTCATAATGATCGTTGACGAGGAGGTAGATCAACAAGCCCGCCGCGAGCGAGATCAGCGGGAAGGTGAGCAGCATGGCGCGGCGCGCGCTTTCCACCATCGAAGCGGCGCGTTGAGGTGTTTCCCTCTTTGAAAGCGCAGCTGTCAACGCGCTGTATACCGTAACGAAAAATACGATCAGTAAAATGCCAAACCCGAAATGAGCGATCATTGAATTTCCTTCAAAATGGTATGTCGTTGCGAGGGCGTCCTGAGCGGAGCGTAGCGAAGTCGAAGGATCGCCCGAAGCAATCTCCTCGACGTAGTTGGGGATTGCTTCGCCGCCAAAGAACAAGAGCGGCGGCTCGCAATGACATTTAATCCTCAGCCTGATCCGGCGCGGCTTCTTCGTAGCGGGTCGGGCACTTCAACAGTAATTCATCGGCGTGGAAAATTCCATCGGCGCCGAGGGAACCGGTTACGATGGCTTGCGCTTCGTGACGCAGGAGATCGGGCTTGACGCCGACGTAGACGACGGTCATGCGCTCGCGCGAGGGATCGATCACCGCCTCGTGCAGGGCTTTGGCAAGCCCGCCTTCATCTTCCAATTGGGCTTGGTCTGCCGGGACGTGCGCGATCTCAAACGTGAGGGTGAGCGTTTGCGGATCGTATTGGATGGTGTCGCCGATCACCGCGCCGGAGACGCGCAGGTTCTTGCCTGTCACATCCGACCCCTTCGCCATGAGTTCGTCCACGGTCATGAAATATTGCGCCGAACCCGAGGTCGCGCTGACGATCAGATACACCACTGCGGCAAGGATGAGCAGACCGCCGATGACAAATTTGTTGAGCTTCATTCGTTATCTCCGTGAGATTCAAGATCAGACATTTCTCTTGCCATTCATTTTACATGTTGAGATTAACACGGACTGAGAATATGGCTGATGAATGTCATTAGATTTCTCTAAAGTTGTCCCGCCGAGAGGCGTTAGTCATCGTCCTCTTCTTTTTGCACGCCGAACGCTTTGTCAATTTTCTCCAGCGTTTTGGGCGTGAGTTTGGCGACGAACTTATCCGCTTTCAGGTTCTCCTGCAACTGCTCGACGCGGCTCGCCCCCAAAATGACCGTGCTCACGTTCGGGTTTCTCAAACACCATGCGATGGACAGTTGCGCGAGCGTACAACCGAGACTCTTTGCGATCGGTTGCAATGCGCGGACCTGGGCGAGCCGTTCTTTATTTTTCACATCCTTGTGAAGCCATTGATACCCTTTGAGGTTGGCGCGGCTGTCTTTTGGAATCCCTTTCAAATATTTGCCCGTCAACATCCCCGAAGCCAACGGACTCCAGATCGTCGTGCCGTAGCCATGATTCTGAAACAGACGCGCATATTCCTGTTCGAAGCGTTTGCGTTCAAATAAATTGTACTCAGGCTGTTCCGTGATGGGCTTGTGTAAATGATGTTTTTCCGCAATGTAAAGCGCCGCGACGATCTCGTCCGCGCTCCATTCGGATGTGCCCCAATACATGGCTTTGCCCCATTCGATAATATTGTGCATCGCCCACACGGTCTCTTCGATGGGCGTCGTCTTGTCGGGGCGGTGGCAATAGATCACATCCACGTATTCCTGTTGCAAGCGCGAAAGCGAGCCGTTGATGCCCTCGATCAATCGTTTGCGGTTCAACGTATTGCGTTCGTTCACGGTATTTTCTATACCCCAATAAAACTTCGTCGTTAACAAATAACTGCTTCGTCTCCAATTCAACCGTTTCAACGCCGCGCCCATCACCTCTTCCGATTTTCCGCGCGCGTACGTTTCCGCGTTATCGAAAAAGTTCACGCCCGCGTCGTATGCCGCCGCCATCAACTCCACCGCCGCGTCCACATCCACTTGATTTTTGAACGTGACCCACGACCCAAGCGAAAGCTCGCTCACGCGAATCCCCGCGCGACCCAAATGACGATAGTTCATCACCGACTCCTTGATATGAATTTGCTTCCATTATAATCTCCCCATGCGTCGCACCTTCTTTCTTCTCTTTTCTTTCCTCCTCTTGATTTCCTGTACACCTCAATTGGACGATTCGACTCCTCAGCCGATTCCCCTCACGCCGTTCTTGACCTCGACTTCGATCTCGCTTCAGACTCCGGGCGGCTTGGTCCCTCCAACGACGCCTCTTCCCAGCCCGACGCCTTTCACCTACACCGTGCAGACCGGCGACACGATGAGCGAGATCGCCGAGCGGTTCAACGTGTCGCTCGATGACTTGCTCGCCGCGAATCCTCAAGTGTCTGCGAACGCCATGTCGGTGGGCGAGGTTCTCACCATCCCCAGCAACCCCGACAATCCCTCCGGCGAACCGACTCCCACGCCCGCGCCGTTCACGGTGGAACAAATTGAGTGTTATCCAACAACAGAGAGAGGTATGTGGTGTTTCGTGTTGGTCCGCAACGACTTCCCCGAATTGATGGAAAACGTCAGCGCGCAAGTGACATTGGTTGATTCAAACAACGCAGTGATTGCGACACAGACTGCTTTCCTCCCCTTGAATATTTTGCCGTCAAATGTATCAATGCCTTTGGCAATTTTCTTCCCGCCCGATGTTCCATTTGACGCGAAGCCGCAAGTGCAGATATTGACCGCGATTCAATTGTCGCCAAATGATCCGAGGTATGTCCCTGCGGCGGTTAACAACACGCTTGTTCAAATTGATTCGAGCGGATACAGCGCGCAAGTGAGCGGCGTGGTCTTGTCGTTGAGTCAGGCGGCTACGGCGAATCAAGTGTGGGTGGCGGCAACGGTCTACGACGGCGAAGGGCGCGTGGTTGGCGTCCGCAAATGGGAATCCAATGCGGCGAGTCTTCCGCCCGGTGGGAGTCTGCCGTTTCAGTTTTCCGTTTCGAGTGTGGGAGGAAAAATCGCGCGCGTTGAGTTTGCTGTTGAGGCGCGTCCTTAATTTTCACCGCAAAGAGCGCGAAGCCCGCTAAGAAAACCAAATTAATCTTTGCGTTCTTAGCGGGCTTCGCGGTTAATTATTACTTTCCTTCGAGCCACATGTATCGTTCAATTGGAATATCAATGGGCGTGAAGACGTAGCCTTTGACGTACGGCTTGACGAGTTGATACGAAAGCGAGTGACTCGTGAAGAGCGCGGCGGCATCGTCTACGATGATCTGTTCGGCTTGCTGATACATGGCAATGCGTTTGGTCACATCGCGTTCGACGCGCGCGGCTTCGAGCAAGGCGTCGAGTTCGGGGTTCGAATAGCCGCCATTGTTTTGCGCCGAGCCGGTGTGGAATAACACATCGGCAAAATTTTCGGGGTCGGGGTAATCGGCGCACCAGCCGCCGCTGAAGAGTTGACCGTGATTGCCCGCATAGATTTGATCGTAATAAAAGTTCGGCTCGATGTTTTCGACTGTGATGGTCACTCCAAGATTCTGTTCCCACATCTCTGCCAACGCGGCGACGTTTCCGCCGACGTAACTGCCGATGCCGTAATCGGTGAAGACGATGGGGGGCAAGCCTTTCGGTCCTCCGTATTTCGATTGAGCGAGCAAGTCGCGCGCTTGCGCGGGATCATACGGCAAACCTTTGAGCGCGAGATTGAAACCGGGCAACGCGGGCGGATACAGCCCGATCGCCGGGAGGTCTTGACCATCCAACACCACGTCAACGTATTTTTGGCGGTCGAACGCCATGCTGAACGCCTTGCGGACGTTGACATCGTCGAACGGAGGGCGGGTGGAATCAAAGTTGACGAAGCTGGTGCAAAGCGAAACGCCGGTCAGCAATTCGTTGTGAAGCGGCTCGGTGGGGTCGGTGAAGCGGTCAACGGAGTACACGCCGGTGATGTCCACGTCGCCGGTTTCATACATCCGCTGGCTGTCGCCGGAATAAAGTTGATAGACGACGTAGGGGATGCTCGGCGCGCCGAGGTAGAAATCTGGGTTGGCTTCGTAGACCATCACCTCGAAACGTTTCCACTCCCGCAGTTTATAAGGACCAGTTCCGTTCGGTGTTCGATACCATTCGTCGCCGCTTTCCACATTTTCTTTGTCCACGACGAACGCGGTGGGGTAGGTGAGTTTCAATAGGAAGTACGGCTTCGGCGAGTCAATGGTCACTTGCAAGGTGTGATCGTCTAACGCGGAAAGCCCGGAGATATTGCTTGCCCCACCGGAATTCATCTCGCCCACGCCGACGATGTCGCCGAGGTATGTCAAGACCGTGTCCGATGCGAGCGCGGGACTGGCGGCGCGTTCCCACGAGTAGATGAAATCCTGCGCGGTGACGGCGCGTCCATCGTGGAATTTGGCGTTCGTCCGCAGATGGAATGTGTACACGGTCCCGTCATCGCTCACGCCCCAACTTTCAGCGAGGTCGGGAGTGAGATTCAGATTCGGGTCGAAGGAGACGAGTCCGCTGTAGAGGAGTTTGTCGCCTGAGCCGTGTGTTGTCGCGGGATCGTAATCGCGCGGATTTGTCGATTCGCCTCCCGCCAGAACTAACGCTTGATCCAGCGGAACATCGGTCTGCCACGCGGAGGCGCGATTGGGGTCGGCGAATCCAATTGCTGATAGAACAATCACGATCAACAAAATTATCCTTGCAATGCGCGCTTCGACTGCGCTCTTTGCTAACATTCGTTTCGTCCTGAGCGGAGTGAGGAGCGATAGCGACGAACGAAGACGAAGGACGCTCCGCTCAGCGCGGATAAATTTTCTATTCATTTTTTCCTCCCGCGTTCATATTTCCGCGGCGGACGATGAAGCCGAGGACGATCACGCCGACCACAAGCAGGAATAAGCAGCAGAAGCCGAGCAGGATCAAGGTCAGTGAAAGAGGCGGACCTGTGCGGGCGGGCTGCTCTGCTGTTGGTTGCGTGTTGAATGACGATGTTGGAACGGGCGTGGACTGTGTCCCTGTAAATTGATTCCCAGAGACCGGTACGATAGTCGGCACGTTCGTGGGCGTGGGTTGCGCGGTGGGTTGGGCGGAAACTGCGCGCGGCTTCGCGCCAATGCCGGCGCGCCATGCGTCTTCCAATCCTTCCACGTTGAAGTTGTATGTTTGTTGGAGCGCCTCGTCAACCGTCAAGCCGTCGCGCAATGAGGTGAGGAGTTCGGTCATCTTGTCTTGCCCGTACGTTCCGATGAGGAATTTCACGATGCTGTACGATTCGCTGTAAGAGAGATAGGCTTTGTCCGACACTTCGGAAAAGCCTGCGCTGAGAGAGCGGACACTTAATAACGTGTCATTTTTGATCGCGTCGTCTAATTGTTGTTGCGATGCCGAGTCGAGTTCGCCTTCGCTGTACACGGCAAGTCCCTCGTTCAACCACGTCGGCACATCACCCAAACACGAAAATGTAAGATGTCCGACAAGAACGTGCGTGAGTTCATGGACGATGGAATTGCGTCCCCAATCGAGATCGTTTTGCGAGATGCCGAGGATGACGATATCCTGTTCGGGGAATGCCTGTCCGCCGGTCCACGAGGGTTCGTAGAGGACGGCGTCGCGCAGGTCGTCGGTACTGCCGTAGATGTAAATGTCAATCGGCGAGTCGGCGGTGAGACCCGATTCGGTCTTGTTAAATTTGAGTCCGTTCTGTGCGGCATTCATCAGGTCTTTGGCAAAGGACTCGTCGCCTCGATACCAGTGGAAGTTGATCAGCCCCTCTTTGAGCGTTTTCCAATCGTGATCATTGTCGAGCCAAACGGCTGTTTTGGTTTCACTCACCGTTTCAGCCCCGTTGGCGTCTGTGACGCGCCAGCGCCACCAGAGTTGCGCGCCGGGCGGGAGCGACCCGCTTTGGCGCATCTCCCATGTCCATGAGACGTCTACGCTTTTGCCCGGCGTAATTTGTGGGAACGCTTTCGCGATCACCTCGCCGCAGGTCTGTTGTTCGTTGCCGTATTCCAGCACCACGGATCGGATCTCTGTGTTGCTTGTGATCCTGGCGCTAAAGGTGGCAGTGTTGGGAAAGTCGAAAGTGACTTCGTCGTTGGTCACGTCCGCCGGGGTGGAGGCGAATGCCTGAGTTGGGAGAAACAGGCTGACCGTGAGAAGAAGCGTGAGGATTTTTATCCGCATGAGGGTCTCCGTTTTCGGTTTTCGCAAGTTTATCACGTGTTATGCGTTACCTTCCAAACACTTATCAGGTGCGATGTTGGTTTGACGCTCCCTATCCTTGCATGTATAATCCCTCAATCTCCCCGGTGGGAGATTTTATTGAGGCAACTATGGCTTTGCGCGGCAACTTGCGCGATTTCACGATCACGCAGCTACTCAACTTAATCAATCTTGCACGCAAGACCGGCACGCTGGTGGTGGATGGACCCGGCGAGCAGGCCTATGTTTCGTTCCGCGAGGGCAAACTTGCGTACGCGCGCGTCGGGCAGGATGATGGAAGCCTCGCGGCGGTTCTGCATAAAGCCAATAAATTGACGGTGAATCAATATCGCGCGATCGTGGAGCGGGCGGGCAAGATCACTGATAAAGAGCTTGGGTTGTTGTTGATCAACGCGGGCTATCTCACACAACAAGAGATTTTAGCAAACCTTCAATCTCATTTTACAGAAGCCATCCGCCGTTTGTTCACGTGGGTGGAGGGACTCTTCCGCTTCGAGAACGAGATGCTCGCGCCCGATGACCGCATCAATGTGCGGCTCGACTTGGAAAACATTATTATCGAAGGTTCGCGGCAGTTGCGCGAGTGGGAACAATTGCAGGATGAAATTCCCAGTTTGGATATGGCGTTGAAGTTCACCGACCGCCCGTTGAAAAATGTGAACCTGAGCGTGGAAGAGTGGCGCGTCGTTTCGTACATCAACCCGAAGAATACGATGAAGCAGATCGCGCAGACGAACAAGATGAACGACGTGGAAGTGCGGCGCATTGTGTATGGGTTGTTGCAGGCTGGGCTGGTGGAGATCGTTCGTCCCGAAGGCATGGTCGTGCCGCAAAGCCCGAAGATGTTCCCCACGCAGGATAAAGAGGAACAGAAGTCATTGGTCAATAAATTAATCGGACGTATTCGCTCGCTGTAGTCCACAGGCGGAAGGATTCATTACTTATGCAAACAGTCAAAATGGTCGTCACAGGACCTTTCAGCGCAGGCAAGACGGAGTTCATCCAGTCTGTCAGCGAAATTGACGTCGTCTCGACGGAGCGCAAGATCTCCAGCGCGGCGGAGCGTTCGGTCAAAGAAGCCACTACGGTCGCCATGGACTTCGGCCGTATCACGGTGAATGACGATCTTGTTCTTTATCTTTTCGGCACGCCGGGTCAAAAACGGTTCGACTTCATGTGGGAGATCCTTTCGGAGGGGATGTTGGGTTTCATCGTGATGGTGGACAGCACCCGCCCTGAAACTTTCCGCGAGGCGCGTTCCATTCTCGAAACGTTCCGCGCGTATGCGCCGACCCCGTACGTGGTGGCGGCGAACAAACAGGATATGGAAGATGCGTGGGACATGGAAGACATGCGCCACGCGCTGAGATTGGACAGCCAGGTGAAATTACTTCCCTGCATCGCCACCGACAAGGAAAAGGTCAAGACCATCCTCGTTGAATTGCTCAACAATGTGTTGAGCGAATTGAAATAGGGCGCGGGAAAGTTCGCTTAGGTACTTGTGTCTTCGATAACCACTGATCAGGGGATCGTTCATTACGAAGTGTACGGCCGCGGAAAACCGGTTATTCTTCTGCATGGCTGGCTCGGCTCGTGGGGGTTATGGCAAGAGACGATGGCGTATCTCGGAAAATATTATCGAACCTACGCGCTTGATTTTTGGGGCTTCGGCGAATCGGGCAAGAAGCGCGAAACATACGCCATTCAAGATTTTGTCAGCCTCGTCTATCAATTCATGGAACAACTGGGTATCTCGCGCGCGCCGCTGGTGGGTCACAGCATGGGCGGCACGGTCAGCCTTTCGGTTGCGATCCGTTATCCTGAACGCGTGAGCAAAGTGGTGGTGGTCGGTTCGCCGATCATCGGCTCGTCGCTGGCGCTGCCGTTGAAACTGGCAGGATATAAACCCATCGCGTTCATGCTCTTTAATATGATGGGCGTGTTTCGATTTGGAGTGCGCGCCGCTTCTCCATTCATCTGCCGCGACGAACGCTTCCCCGCGATGATGGACCGCGATCTCTCGCGGACGACGGTCGAATCGTTCCTCCTTTCGATTGCTTCACTGCGTCGAACGGATCTACGCCCCATGCTCGACCAGATCCACATCCCCGCCATGGGCATCTACGGCGACCGCGACATTATCGTCAACCCGAAGCAGTGGCAGCCGATGCAAAAAGGAATCGCGCAAGCGCATATCGAACGTTTTCCGCTGGCGGGGCATTTTCCCATGCTGGAAGAGCCGCTTCAATTTTCCGAAAAACTAAAAGCATTCCTCGACCGCGACGAGCGGACGATGCCTCGCAAAGCCGTCGAAGCATCATTGACCACATCCCCAACCCCGTCGGTGACTTTATAACTTTCATTATGTCTGAATCCTATTATTATCCAAACCAAATGGGGCGGATCATTTTAATGTCTATGGAAGAGGTGATGGGACGCAACGGCGTGAACGCCCTGCTCAAACTTGCCTCGCAACATTCCCTGATCGAAAATTATCCGCCGGATGATACGAAGCCCGCCTTTCCTTTTTCCACGGTGGGGGCGCTTGGCGGAACGCTGGAGCAGGCATACGGTCCGCGCGGCGGACGCGGGCTTGCCCTCCGCATCGGGCGCGTGTGCTTTAATCACGGCGTCCGCCAGTACAGCGCGCAAATGGGACTCACCGAAACAGCATTTCGACTCCTGCCGCTGCCAGCCAAGTTGAATACCGGCGCGCGCGCGTTTGCCGAATTGTTCAATAAATTTACCGATCAGCGCGTGCGCATCGAAGAAGATGGAAAGAAGTTGCTTTGGCACATCGAGCGTTGTCCGTTGTGTTGGGGGAGGCAGTCGCATGAGCCGGTCTGTCACCTCGCGGTGGGACTGTTACAAGAGGCGTTATATTGGCTAAGCGGGGGAAAGGTCTTCAACGTGGAAGAGCAAGCGTGCATCGCGATGGGGGATACGACGTGTACGATTGTGATTGACCCGTCGTCTGCTTTGTAAACATCTCTATTTTCAAAAAGTTTTGTGGGCAGATTGGCTCTGTCACATCCGTATGTTGGATGAACGGAAACAATTCGGGACGGGTTATAATCTGAACATGGCAAAGTTACGTCCACGAGTACGAGCGCTTGAAATTGCCCGCGAAGTGCGCAAGAGGCTGGCAACTGAACTTGGTCAACCCGTTCAGGTGATCATGTTCGGCTCGCAGGCGCGCGGCGACGCGACGCGGGAGTCGGATATTGACCTGCTGGTGATCCTGCCGAAGATCGACGCGCGGACGACGCGTCTCGCTTCGCGGATCGGCTGGGAGGTTGGATTCGACGCGGGGCGCGTCATTTCGATCATCCCCGACACAAGAGAGCAGATGAAGCGTTTCGCCTTCCTGCCTTTTTATCGCGCCATCAAGACCGAGGGGATCGCGGTATGACGAAGGGGAAGTCGTATAAGTTTGAAGAATTGACTAAAACTCGCTTTGCTGAAGAAACACAAAAACGGTCTCGCGGACGTTGCGCCCGAGACCGTTTTCATTTTCCTGTCAAACTTATCAGCGGTATAATACTCCCAGAAACATGAAAGGTTGACCATGACAAAGCAATTCAAGATCATTGTCGAGAAGCATCCTGATGGTTATGTGGCGTATCCGCTGGGAGTCAAAGGGGTTGTTGTGGGCGAAGGCGACACCTACGAAGACGCGCTGGCAGACGCAAAATCAGCCATCGCGTTTCATATCGAAACTTTTGGCGCGGACGTGTTTGAATCGGAACCTCCCGTGCTGGAAGCCTTCATTGCCGAAGCGGGGATCGCCGTCTAAATGCCCAAATTTCCCGTAGACGCTCCCAAAGCGAAGGTCATCAAAGCCTTCGAGACGTTGGGGTTTCGTCTGGTGCGTGAAGGGAATCACATCGCGATGGCGCGTGGAAATGCGGATGGGACGCGCACTCCGCTGACGATGCCCAATCATCGCACGCTCAAAAGTTCGACGCTGCGAACGATACTCTCTCAATCGGGGATTTCACGGGATGATTTTCTGAAAGCCTACGAAGGATGAACACAAAACAGTCTCGCGGACGTTGCGCCGGAGACCGTTTTCATTTCGGCGCACCTGTCCTTCTGATACTCCCCCAAATCCGAAACGAAAAATTTTGAGCGAGGCCCATATCTTCTTGTGGATGTTGTTACTGCTCCTGCATTATAATGACACCGGGAATTTCGCTAATGGACTTCTTGAGATCGTTAATCAATTCATCAACTATTTTCTGCGAGGGTGGATTTGAAGGATCTTGTTCATAAAAGTCAACGCCTACTTCTTTTGGACTTTCTGGGATAGGCTGTAACAATATTTCGAGTTGTTTTCCGTACATTTCCACAAAGAACACCTCTTTATTTTTGTAGAACGAAAGATAAAATTCAAGATCATGCTCGTTTGCGAAGTTTCGTAGCTGAACAAATAACTCCTCACGTTGATTCTCGTCAATCTGCACAATGAATGTTCGAATTGGAAACTTCTCGGATGAATTCTTTCTCCCGAGGATGTTTATTATGCTTATACATCCGAAAAATAAGATCGTTATTCCTAAGATTGATCCGATCAGCAAATACCTTATCGTTTTTTTAGTTGGCATAGATCATTCTTTCGTGTGATTTTCTGGATTTAGGGCAGAAGGCTTGAAATATGTTGCCCGAACTCTACTGTCGTGGTGTATAGGATCAATCCTGCATTGTTAGCGGCAAAAGCATAGGGACCAATAGTCTCATTAGCATCGTCAATCCAAGCCCCAGGAATAACCACCACATTGGTTTCGCCATTGGTCCGGGAAAGAACAATTGGGAAGCCGTCATTTGTTCCCTCGCCAAGAGTTGTGACGAACGGAACGCCTCTGCCATCACGGAACCACGCGCGTTCCACATAGCCTTCATAGAAAATGTGACTGCGGAGTGCAATATTGGTCATTGTCTGATCTCCAAATCGCACCCGAATTGCGCCGCTGCCAGGATACCAGTGGCCAATCAAATTAATGTTGCCAATCTTTTCGGGAAATACATTGTAGCGGCCACCGTTTCGCACAGGTTGCCAGAAAAGTTGCCCCGGATATTGCCATCTTGACAGGTAGTCTTCTACTTCAGCATCAGTACAATTTATCCATGACCAATCAAGGCAAACAGGCCAGGGGTCAACAGTGTAGTGATGCCCCGGGCCATCATTTCCCCACTACCTCCTTCAAGCTCACAATCTAAATCATCGCAATCATCATCTCCTCCGCTGGGAGGACTTGGAGGTTGTGGCAATTGAGTGCAGGGAAAACATCCTCCACCATCGCCCTCATCCAACATGTGACCTGTTGGATCATTAAACCGAATTGGGTTATTTTGTACGTAGCCGAATCTATTCCAGCTCTGCGGATTGAACTGGTCAGGAATGATGATATCCGGTTGGGTAAAGTGGTTAAGATAAGCCGAATAGAAACGCGCCTTGTAATCCATGACCCCGCCCATGCCATCGTCCAATTTGCGTTGACCGGTGTAGGTGAAGTCCGTGCCGAGGATGGGAGAGTTGGGAATCGTGCGCGGCGCGCCGAAGGGGAGGTATCTCTGTTGGGATGTTAATGTGCCAGAATGGTTTGTGACTGCTACAGTTGAGCCTAAGTGATCGGTCAGCCGTTGCATCGAGCCTGTCGAGATGAGGTATTCTAATCCCGTTCCATCGTTGACCGCAACCATCATCCCTTTGAGAGAAGAAGGGAGCCTCATCTACACAGCCAAACAATTTTGTAGGCGGTATGCGACGGTGTCTTGCCGGGCTATTTCGATTTATAATAGCCCCGTTATGCTCAAAGTCATCTTAAACGAAGAAAAGCCCATCACTCCCTTCAACGAGTTCGCGCGCGATCTGCGCATCCAGAACCAGCCGTTGTGGCTTCACCAGCGGAATGTGCTGGCTCCATATACCACGCGCGAAGTGGAGTTGAAAGCCGGTCAACGGATGCCGGCGGAGCGCGGGGAGACGCTCGTCTACCGCGACAACTTGTTCTTTGACGAGGAATATCTAAAGGCATTCCTCACCGCCGCCCGCAAAAAGAAACGCGCTGTACGCGCCGCGTTTTCAGTGGAGGACCCGGCGTTCAAAGAACATGCTTTACCGCTTGCCACCTCATACACACCGGCGGGCGGGGTCTTCCTCGCGGACTTGTGGTACTACCCGAAAGGTCCCGTCGCGGATGTTGAACCGCTGGTCATTGACCTCGAAGCGCGCGAGGTCGGCTACTATCATGTGCCGACGTATATGGCTGATCAAAGCGGCGACCTTACATTCCAAGTCCCGTTGCGCGCTTGCATCGCGATTGACTCGTGGGTGCATGTTTTCATTGCCGATGAAGTGTTTGGCTTGTTCTCGCGCGGGGCGAGATTTGAAAAACGCCTGTCGGAAGATCTGGGTTTCAAACTCGGCATTCTTGCCGGCGCATTGTACGAAGGCAAACAGATCCTCGAAAGTTCGGCGTTGGTGAAAGTGGGGAAGAACTGTGTGATCGACCCGCATGCCATCATCCACGGACCGACGACCATTGGCGATAACGTGACTATCAACGCGGGAGCGGTAATCGAAAACTGCATCATCGGCAACAACGTCAATATTTCGCAGGATGTCCAGTTGATGCTTTCGGTCATTGGCGATGGCGCGTTCCTTCCGTTCCGCGCCGCGTTGTTCATGACCACTGTGATGGAAAACAGCATGATCGCGCAAAATACCTGCTTGCAAATGTGCGTGGTGGGGCGCAACACGTTCATCGGCGCTGGTTCCACGTTTACCGATTACAACCTCATCCCCGCGCCGGTCCGCGCGTTGGATGGAAAGGGGAGGTTGAGTCATTCCAACCGCCCGGTGATCGGAAGCGCGGTGGGGCATAACTGCCGTCTCGGTTCCGGGATGATCGTCTATCCCGCGCGCACGATCGAATCGGATGTGGTGCTAGCCGCATCGAAGGAAAGACGCGTGATAGACAAAGACGTCCGCTATGAAGACAGCGACCATCACAAATTCAAATTTGCCAAACTGCATCAACGGTTGTATCCGCGCCCCGGCGAAGCGGTCAAGGAATCGTGGTAAAGGCGGTTGTCGAGCCTGATCGAGACATGGACACGTTTGCCTTCATTATTCATCCGATTGACCCGAAGCGGGATGTCAGTCGCAAATATCCATTGCTGGGGAAGATATTCAACGAACGCCAAATTGATTTCTTTTCCACTTTTTTTCCGCCCGTGTATATTTCTGAGATCGAGGGCATCCGATCGGAAGCCACCGGTAAAGAGATCAAAGGCTGGTTCATCGCCTGTCCATACACGCCTCGGCGAATGATGGAACTGCCCGAGCAGATGGTGTATCGCAAGATCATCCAAACGGGCAGGCTGGCTGAAAAACTGGGTGCGCAAATGTTGGGACTTGGCGCGTTCACGTCGGTGGTGGGTGATGCGGGAATCACCATTGCGAACGCTCTGGATGTGCCGGTGACCACCGGGGATTCGTACACGGTGATGGTGGCGGTGGATGCCCTGCGGGAAGCGGCTCGCATCATGGACATCCCGTTTCATTCCGCGACGGTGGCTGTGGTCGGCGCGACAGGCGCGATCGGGCAAGTGTGCGCTGAATTGCTGGCGGACGAGGTGGCGTGTTTGCACTTGATCGGTCGAAGGATGGATAAACTTGAAGAGGTGCGAGACAGGTTGAAGTCCGGTGGTGAACCGAGTCGAGGCGTCCGACCAAAAGCCGAGATCAGCGTCAGCACAAAGATGGACGCGTTGGCATCCGCCCAGTTGATCCTGACGGTGACGAGCGCCGTCCATGATGTCATCCGACCCGAATTTTTGCAACCGGGCAGTGTGGTGTGCGATGTAGCCCGCCCCCGTGATGTTTCTGCAATGGTCGCCCGTGCGAGAGATGATATATTAGTGATTGACGGCGGAATGGTTGACGTACCGGGTTCCGTTGATTTCCATTTTAATTTCGGATTTCCGCCCGGTAAAGCATACGCCTGCATGGCTGAGACGATCGCCCTGGCGCTGGAAGGTTGTTTCGAGGATTACACGCTCGGCAAACACCTGACGAGAGAGCGCGTGGAAGAGATCAGTGGAATTTGCAAGAAACATGGTTTTCGGTTGAGTGGGTTCCGCTCGTTCGAGAAGGAAGTCACTGATGAGCAAATTGAAATCGTTCGCCGTAATGCGCGCAAAGCGCGTTCGGCATCAAAGTAGTTTTGGAGGCTGATATGGGAAAAGCCCGCCTGTTGATCGTGGAAGACGACATCGACATCGGCAACATGCTGAAGATCTATTTCGCCGGCATGGACTTCGATGTGGACGTCGCCGTGCGCGGATCGGATGCGCTGGAGAAAACAAAACACGCCCTGCCGCATTTGATCGTGCTCGATATTATGCTGCCGGATATTGACGGTTATGAGGTCTGCCGCAATTTGCGGACCAACATGCGCACGAGTCATATCCCGGTCATCTTCCTCACGCAGAAGGATGAGCGCAGCGACAAACTGCAAGGACTCGAACTCGGCGCGGATGATTACATCACCAAGCCGTTCGACATCGAAGAACTTAAACTGCGCGTGCAGGGAGCGATCAAACGCGCCGAGCGCGAGAGTCTCACCGACCCGCGCTCGGGTCTCCCGGCGGGACGGCTGATCGAGGAACAATTACGCCGCATCATCCGGGAGAAGGGGTGGGCTTTGCTCGATGCGCGCGTCAATGAATTCGATCCGTTCAAAGATGTGTATGGATTCGTCGCGGGCGACGATGTGCTGCGCTTTGCCGCCATGTTGATCAACGAAGTGGTGGACGAGACGGGTTCCACGTCTGATTTCATCGGTCATGCGGGCGGCGATAATTTCATCATCATCACCACGGAAGATAAAGCCGCGGCGATCAAAGCGCGATTAAAAGAACGCTTCGATAAAGAGGTGCAAACCCACTACAACTTTATTGACCGTCAGCAGGGATTCGTTCAGGCTCCTTCACCGGATGGTTCGACTGTCAAAGTCCCGTTCATGACCATGTCTGTGGGGGTTGTATCGCCGAGTGAAAATTCCTTTGCCGACATCCGCGAAATAACCGAAATGGCGGCTGAGGCGCGCCGACAAGATTCTGCGGCTGGCGGATAGGAACCCGGACAAAGATGTTTGCCGGGCTGGATATCAGCATTTGGTTGATCTCGCTCGCGCTGGTACTGCTTGCTGTGGTACTGGCGGTTCTGTGGCTGCGCCGGTTGTCGGGCAACGTTCCATCTTCCGCGCAGACATCCCCGTCCCAAAATTTTTCCACCATCACAAATACAAATGAAGCCGTGATCACGATCCAACCGGGCGGGCGGGTGGATTACATCAACGACCTCGCGCGCGAGTGGTTCGGTTTACGCCCAAGCGAAGAACCGGAACTTGAGAAGTTGATCCGTCGGGCAATGCCCGCCGAAGATTTTCTCAATTTATGCGCCGCGCAAGGACAGAAGCGATTCTCGGTCGGCGGCAAACTCATCGAAGCGACATCGTACGGCGTGCCCGGTCCGTATCCGCTGATGCTTTTGACGATGCGCAGTGTTGACTTGCGCGCCGGCGCGGATCGAGTGGACACCGATTCTTCGATCTTGAAAGTCCTTTCCGATTTTGGCAGGGGTGTGACCGAAAGCCTCGAATTGGAAGATACGCTATATTCCATTTTGTTGAATGTCTCTCATCTCGTCCCTGCCGATCTGCTTGAGATCAAGATCTGGGACGCCTCGCAGAAAAGCCTGACGCCTTACATACTCGACATCTCCGGTTCCTCCAAAGTTATGCGAGGCTCCGCCTCGCAATTCAGTAAATATACCGACCTGGTCCTTTCCTCGCGCAAACCCCTGCTTCTTTCCGACACCCGCAATGCGGATATTGACACGTCTCAATTGAATGGCGAGTCCTCCGTTCAGTCATACATCGGACTGCCCTTGATGGCGCGCGATGAATTCGTCGGCACATTGGAGGTCGGTTACCTGACGCCCGGCGGATTAAGCGCTCACGACCTTGAATTACTGCAACTCGTTTCTTCGCAAGCCGCTTCGAGCATTCATAACTCGTTACTATACGCGAACGAGAAGAATCGCTCCGCCGAATTAAGCGGATTGGTGAATCTCGCCCAGTCCGTTGGCGCGGTGCAAGATTACTCCAGCCTGATGAGCAGGTTGATCGAAAGCATTGCGCCTCTCTTCCCGGTGGATATTCTGGGCTTCCTCTTGTACGATGCCAACAAGCGCACACTGGAGGGACAGGTTCCATTTCAGGGACTGCCGAGGCATATCGTTGAAATTTACCGCACGATGATCCATCCCGACAGCGCGGCGGAAAAGATACTGCTTGAACGAAAGACACTGTCCACGCGCAATGCGGCGGAAGACCGCGCGTGGAGCGACCTCGGCTTGCAGACCATTGCCCAAGCCGCAAGCCTGCGCGAATCGGTGCTTGTGCCGATGGTCGCGAGCGATCAACTGGTAGGCTATGTGCAGATCTCGAACCATCACAACGCATCGGTAGAATTTTCGGATAAGGAATTACGCCTGAGCGAAACGGTTGCCAACCAAGCCGCGGGACTCATTCAAAACTCTTTCGTCGTTGAACGGACTCGCCAGCGCGCGCTCCGCGCCGATGGTCTGCGCCGTATCGCCACGTTGTCGTCTTCCGCGGCAACGCTCGATGAAACGATCCGCCATTCCATGAACGAGTTGGCGCGTCTGTTGAAATGCGATCTTGTCGCCTTATTCCGTTTAGATGAAACAGACGGCGCGTTGCATTTGCACAAAGGTTCTGTCTTTGGAATTTCCATTGACCCGCTCAGTAGTCCGCTGGAAAAAGTTCACGCGGATGCGCCCTATCGCTCCACGGTGGCGGGCAGCGGCGCTTCCATTATTACAGGCAGGTTGAGTTTGGAGCGGAGTATCGCCTCCAACTATCTTTCGCTGTTCTCCAGCCTGCAGATGGAATCGATCATCGTTGTCCCTCTTACCATCCGCGAGAAAAATTATGGCGAGGTCATCCTCGGGAGCCGCAAGTCGGATTATTTCAGCAATTACGACCATGAGGTTGCGCTGGCTGCGGCGGGCTTGGTCGCCGATGCCATCGAAGCCGATTCGCGCCACCTTCAAACTGACGACAACCTCCGCCGCCGCGTTGATCAATTGACCGCGCTCGCGCGTGTCAGCCGCGAGTTGAATACCACGACCGATTTGAAAACCCTGCTTGAGTTGGTGCGCGAGGAAAGCCTGAAGGTCACGCGCGCGGGATGCGGGACGATCCTCCTTTTTGACGCGGACGATTCGGCCTTTCCGCCTCATGTCTCCCTTTCGATTGGCTGCCCTCTTCCTTCGACATTTCCTCTCATCGAGCGACGGGTCATCGAGTCGGGCGTGCCCGAAGCAGTGGCGGATTATACGGAGAACGGCAAAACGCCGATCCATGATGGGGTGGTGTCCGCGTTGATCGTTCCGATCGTTAGCCAAGGCAAGACCGTTGGGCTGATGCACTTGCATGCCAACCAGCCCGGCTTTTTCGATCAGGCGTCCTTTGAGATCACGCAGACGCTGGCGGCTCAAGCCGCCGTCGCGATCGGAAACGTGAAGAAATTCCAGATGCAGACCGAAAGCGCGGAGATCCTTCGCCGCCGGGCGGAGACTCTCACGCGTCTCAGTGAAGTGACGACCGAGTTTAATTTTGACCAGTCCATCGAGCAGTTGTTGCGCTCGATTTCGATGAGCATCCGCGAGTCGACCCCGTTCCAGACGGTGCTGACAAGTATTTATGAAGAAGAGACCGGGCTGTTGAGGCGCGTGACGGGAATTGGTTTTGCTCCCGATACGCTGAATGAATTGCTGGCGCGCAAACAGCCGTTTTCGAGCCTGCAACAGATGCTCAAGCCGCAATTCCGGATCAGCCGCTCGTATTTCATCCCGGCGGATCAATCGCCGATCATCCCCAGCGATGTGCATATCGTTACGCTGGATTCTTCCGAGTTGCCGGAACGAGACACGAATCGCTGGGACCCGGATGACATCCTGATCCTGCCGCTCGAGGATGCGTTCGGCAAACCTTTGGGAATCATCAGCCTCGACGCGCCTCAAAACGGTTTGCGCCCCGATCGCGCGACGATCGAAACATTGGAGATCTTCGCGGCGCAAGCCTCGCTTGCCATTGCGAACCATTCGCGCTTTAGCGAATTGCGCGCCAGAAGCGATTCGCTCGCCTCCAGTCTGGACCGACAACAGCGGTTCATCAGCCTCACGCAAAAAGATCTGCCGGTGTTGCTCCGCAAAGACCTTGATCAGACGATTACCATTCACAACCTCGACCAGCGCGGTCAGCGCGTGCGCGCTGGACTGGCGATCACCGAATCAGTCAGCCGCCAGTTGGATTCATCCTCAGCCCTTCAAGCGCTGGGACGCGAGACACTGACCCAATTGGGCATGTCGGTGGCGATGATCGCCGAACTCGTGAATGAAGGTCCGCGATTGGTGAATGTGCTTGGGAGTGTGCCGCGCTCCACCAACCCGGAGGCGTTGTTTGGGCAGAAGAATCCGCTGCGCGTGTGCTTGCAGACCGGCGAAACGATCCTCATCCCAAGTCTCGATGAGAATCTCGAATGGCGCGAAACCCCGCTCCTTTCCGCGCTTCATGCGAAATCGTTGATCTGCCTGCCGATCAAGATCGATAAACGGACGGTCGCCGCCATGCTGGCGGTCAGCCCTGAGCCGATGAACTCGTTCACAGATGAAGACCGGCAAGTTTACAAACAGATCGCGCGGCAAACGTCCGTCATTTTGCAGAACATCTCGCTCCTCAGCGAAACTCGCAAACGCCTGCAAGAGGTAAACTTGCTGCTCGACTTCAGCCGTCAATTGCGCGGGTTGGACGCGGATCATATCGTGACATCGCTGTTGGATAGTTCCCGCCGGGCATTGCCTGCCGCGCACGCGGGCATCGTGCTGGTCTGGGACGAGCCGACGAATCAGTTGTATCCGCACGCGGTCGCCGGTTATGCCGATAACGACACCATGAAACGGATCTCGTATCATCCGGGCGATTCTCTGCCGGGGTTGGTCTTTGAGCAAAAGAAGGCTGTGCGCCAGGACGAGATCCAATTTACCCGCGATTATCTATTTTCCACGGAAGAGCAATTGCTCTATCGCCAAGCCACGGGAGGTCGGTTACCGGTCTCCAGTTTGTTGATCCCCATTCAGACCGGCGATCAGGCAGTCGGCGTGCTTGTGTTGGATAACTTCAACACGCCGTCCGCGTTCACGCCGGAGGATGAAGCCTTGTTGCTTTCGCTCTCGCAACAAGTGGGACTCTCGCTTCAAAATGTCCGCTTGGTTCGCACAACGGAGGAACGCGCTTCCCAATTGGAATCGTTGACCGACGCGGCAACCACGCTCGCCTCCAACTTACAGCGCAACGAACTCATCGCCTCGTTGCTCGACCAGTTGGAGCCGGTCATCCCTTACGATACTGCCGCGCTCTGGTTGAGCGAACGCGACCGATTGACCGTTGCTGCGGCGCGCGGCTTCCCGGATACCGAACGACGCCTCGGCTTGACCATCGCCGCCGGCGACAGCGCGCTATTCAATGAAATGATCCGCACTGGGCAAGGCATCTTGGTCGGCGATGTGCGGCAGGATCCGCGCTTCCCGGCGTTGGAAGCGCCGCGTCTTTCATGGATGGGGATGCCCCTCATTTCACAAAATGAAGTGATCGGCGTGCTCGCGCTCGAAAAATGGCAGGCTCATTTTTATACGCGCGATCACATGCAGGCAGGCAGGACGTTCGCCTCGCAGGCGGCGGTCGCGTTGGAGAACGCCCGCTTATATGAGGAAAGCATCGGGCGCGCCGCGGAATTGGATGAACGCTCCAAACGTCTGGGATTGTTGAACCGCTTCTCATCCTCTTTGGGCGGCTTGCTCGACGAAGGGAAGATCTTCCAACTCACCGCGCAGGAATTGATGGACGCCTTAGCTACTCCGCGCGTTTCGGTTGTCACATTCGAGCGCAACAAGCCGGTTTGGAAGTACGATCTGCCGCGCCCGAAAACCAAGTTACCGCAGAAACTGCCGGACGCGCCCATCTTCAACCGCTTGCGAGAATCGCTCGGCGTGTTTACCACCGACGCGGTCGGCGACGAAGCGGATCTGACGCCTTTGAAAAACTTTCTGGAAGAGGAAACGAAGTCGCTGTTGATCCTGCCGTTGGTAAGCGGAGCAAATTTGCGCGCGTTGATCTTCGTCCATCAGGGAGAGGCGATTCGTTTCAGCGTGACCGAGATCGAACTGGCGCGCACGCTCACCAATCAGGCATCCATCGCGTTGGAGAATGCCCGCTTGTATCAATCCACGCTGTTGACGGCGGAACGCTTCTCTTTGCTCAATCAGGCGAGTTATGAGGTCGGCGCGAACCTCGACCCGGAACGCATCTATATGGCGGTACACAAAGCGGCGCAGCGCTTGATGCCGGTGGAATCGTTTGTCATCAGCCTGCTGGATGCGGAAACGAACGAGATCGAAGGCGTGTATCTCATGGACGGCAACACGCGCGAAGCGGGCGTGCGTATCCCCCGCGATAAAGGACTGAGCGGGCATGTGATCTCGCGAGGCGAGCCGTTGTTGATCCACGATCGTGAAAAGGCGGAGGAGCTTGGCGTGGTTCAATTCGGTAAACCGGGCATCCCGGTGTCTACGCTTGCCGTGCCGATCACGCTGAGCGGCAGGACGATCGGCATGTTATCCGTGCAAAGTTATCAGCCCAATGTGTACAGCGAGGACGACCTGCAGATCCTCAGCACGCTGGCGAATCAGGCGGCGGTCGCGATCCAGAACGGGCGCTTGTTCAATGAGACCCAGCGTCTGGCGCAGGAATTGGAAAAGCGCGTCATTGACCGCACCGCGCAGTTGCAACGCGAACAGCAGAATACCGAAACGCTGCTGCGTATCCTCACCGAAGTTTCCTCGAGCCTCGATCTGGACCGCGCTCTCAACCGAACGCTGGCGTTGCTCAACGATGCCGTCGGCGCGGAGCAGGGAACCATCATGTTGTTGAACGCGGAAGATAACCTTCTGCATTATCGCGCCGGCTATGGCTATCTTTCTGACCGAGTCTCTGCCGAGGGACGCGGTTTCACGTTGAAGATCGGCGAAGGCTTGGCGGGCTGGGTGCTCCAAAACCGCCAGCCTGCATTGATAGACGACCTGCTCCTCGACTCGCGCTGGGTGCGGACAGCCTCCACGTCCCGCGAGCATCGCAGCGCGATTGCCATGCCGCTCCTGGTGGCGGAAGATGTCATCGGCGTTCTGATGGTCTTCCATCGTAAGACGGGATTCTTCAGTCCCGAGTTGTTGAATCTTGTCAAAGCGATCGCCGGTCAGGTTGCGGTTTCCATCAACAACGCGCATCTCTACGAGTTGATCCGTGATCAGGCGGAACGCCTCGGCAGTATGCTCCGCCGCGAGCAGGAAGACGCGAGCCGTTCGCAAGCCATCCTCGAAGCGGTGGCAGACGGCGTGCTGGTGACCGGCGCGAACAACCGCATCACCTTCTTGAACCGTTCTGCCGAAAAGATCCTTGGGCTCGAATCTGGGAAAGTGATCGGGCAGGCGCTGGATGTGTTCGGCGGGCTGTTCGGCAAATCTGCCAGTTCGTGGATGCAGACCATCAGCACGTGGTCTGAGTCGCCGTCTTCGTATCAACAGGGCGAAAGCTTCGCGGAACAACTCACGCTCGAGAACGGATTGATCGTACTCGTCCACCTTGCGCCGGTGATCTTCCAAAATGATTTTCTCGGCACGGTCTCCATCTTCCGCGATATTACCCACGAAGTGGAAGTGGATCGGCTTAAGTCTGAGTTTGTCGCCACGGTCAGCCACGAACTCCGCACACCCATGACATCCATTCGCGGCTACGTGGACGTGCTGTTGATGGGCGCGGCTGGCGTGATGAACGAGAATCAAGCGCACTTCCTCAAGATCGTCAAAGGCAACACCGAACGGCTCAACATCCTCGTCAACGACCTGTTGGACATTTCCCGACTCGAATCGGGACGCGTCACGCTCTCGCCTCAAGCGCTCGATATGCGCGAAGTGGCTGAAGATGTGATCGCCGATGTGCTTCGCCGTTCGCAAGAGGAGAACAAACCGGTGGCGCTCTCACTCGACGCGCCGAAGAAACTTCCGCTGGTGTTCGGAGATGCGGAGCGCGTCCGCCAGATCCTGAGCAACCTTGTGGACAACGCCTACAACTACACACCCGAGAACGGGACCATCACGGTTCAACTCCACTCTTTGAACGGCGGGCACGAGGTGCAAGTGGACGTAAAAGATACCGGCGTGGGTATCGCGCTCGGCGACCAGCCGCGCGTGTTCGAGCGTTTCTATCGCGGCGAACATCCGCTGGTGCTGGCAACGCCGGGAACCGGACTGGGCTTATCCATCGTCAGAGAACTTGTGGAAATGCACAAGGGACGCATCTGGGTGCAAAGCCTGGGCGTCTCCGGCGAAGGCAGTACGTTCTCGTTTACCCTGCCCGTATATAAAACGCAATGAGGCATGAATGGCAAAGATTTTAATTGCAGAAGATGAACGGGATATACGCGACTTGGTGGCATTTACCCTGCGCTTTGCGGGGCATGAGGTGTTTCCCGCGTCCAATGGGGAAGAGGCGGTTGAACTCGCGCCGAAGGTCAACCCCGACCTGATCCTGATGGATGTGCGCATGCCGCGCATGACCGGCTACGAAGCCTGCAAAGCCATGAAAGCCAACCCGCAACTGAAAGATATCCCCGTCGTGTTCCTCTCTGCCAAAGGGCAGGAGAGCGAGATCCAACAAGGCATGGACGCCGGCGCGGAGGAATATCTCCTCAAACCGTTCGCTCCCGATCAACTGACCACACGCGTAAGAGACATCCTCGCAAAATTCGGAAAATAATTTGAGCGCGATCATTCTAGACGGTTCCATTGTGCATTACGAAGTGCTCGGGCGCGGACGCCCGGTCATCTTCCTGCACGGCTGGGTGGGTTCATGGAAGTACTGGATCTCCTCGATGCAGGTCACTTCCACCTCCTACCGCGCGTACGCGCTGGACCTCTGGGGATTCGGCGACACCGCCCACCTCGCCACCAGTTACTCGCTCGAACAGCAAGCCTCCCTCATTGACCGCTTCCTCGTTGAAATGGGTATCGGCAAAGTCGCCTTCGTGGGTCATGGCATGGGCGCGCTCGTGAGCATGACCTTCGCCGCGCATTTCTCGCACAGCGTGGATCGCGTCATGGCGGTCAGCTGTCCCCTGAACTATGATTCGGTCAACGCGCGCTTGCGGACTTCGCCTCCTTCGGATCTCGTGGACTGGCTGGCGAATCGCACTCCCGAAGCGGCTTCCGCTCTGACAGACGCCTCCAAAGCGGACGTTCAGGCTGTTTCGACCTCGATGGACGGACTCCGCGCCGACGGCTTTTTCACCGGCTACCGCTCGCTCAACATCCCCACCTTGCTCGTGTACGGCGAGCGCGATCAAGCGATCACGCTTCCCACCGAAGAAGAATCGAACTCCACGATGACCCAGCAAGTCACACTGGAAGAGTCAGGTCACTTCCCCATGCTCGACGAGGCGGCGAAGTTCAACCGCCTGCTCACAGACTTCCTCGCGCTTGAATCGGGCGCCAGCCCCAGCGAACTCGAAATGAAAGAAGAATGGAAACGCAGGGTTCGCTAGCATGTCGTTGCGAGGAGCGAAGCGACGAAGCAATCTCCCAACACTTCTTAAGTTCGTTCAAAAATTCAACATCTGAACCTCAAAACGTAGTAACGACTTCAGTCGTTATTTTCATATTGACAAAATAACTCACAAGTTTTATAACCATCTCAACAACTGAACGGGGCGTCCCACGATGCGGGACTGAGAGGAGCGAGCCGCGCTCAACCCGAATTACCTGATCCAGATCATGCTGGCGGAGGGACTTCTCTATCGAACCAAACATCCTCCGCCGAGAGGATGTTTTTGTTGAATCGCATCATCATCTTCGCCAACGGCGAACTACCCGACCTCGAAAAAGCCCGCGCCCTCCTGCGCCCCGACGACTTCATCCTCTGCGCTGACGGCGGCACGCGTCACGCGCTCGCCCTCAACCTCACGCCGGACCTCGTCATCGGCGACATGGATTCAATTGACAAAGCCGAATGGAAAACCCTCGAAGAAAGAAACATCCCCATCGAGTTATTTCCTCGCGACAAAAACGAAACCGACCTCGAACTCGCCCTCAACAAAGCCATCGAACTGAATCCCGAAGAGATTATCATCGCCGCCGCCCTAGGCGGACGTACAGATCACACCCTCGCTAACATCGCCCTCCTCGCCGACCTTCGACATTCGACCTTCAACCTTCAACTGGATGATGGCACCGAACACCTCCTCTTCTGCCGCACCCAAACCCAAGTCCGCGGACGAAGCGGCGACCTCGTCTCATTGATTCCATGGGGCAATCCCGTTCACGGAGTTCAAACCGAAAACCTGAAATGGCAACTCAAGGATGAAACCCTGCATCCCGATAAAACACGCGGCATCAGCAACGAAATGACATCAACCATCGCCTCCATCAAAATCGAATCAGGTTTGCTCATCATCATTCACCATCGTGTGTAATCAGTCTCCAGTCTCTAGTCTCCAGTCTCTAGTCTCCAATTCTCTAATCCTCTAATTCTCTAACCCTCGAAAGCCCACCCATGAAACACCTAACCCTCCTCCTCTCCTCTTTCCTCTTTCTTCTTTCCTCTTGCACATCCGCGCCAAAAACTTCTGCGCCCCAAACCATCACCGTAATGACCCACGACTCATTCGCTATAAGCGAAGATGTTGTCACAGCGTTTGAAGAAACAAACAACGTGAAAATTATCTTCCTCCCCAGCGGTGACGCGGGCTCGATGCTCAACAAAGCCATCCTCACCAAAGCCGCGCCGCTCGCGGATGTGATGTTCGGCGTGGACAACACCTTCCTTTCGCGCGCGCTCGACGAAGATATTTTTGAATCGTATGCCTCGCCCGAATTGCAAAACATTCCCGACGACTTCAAACTCGACTCCTCCAACCGCGCCACGCCTGTTGACTATGGCGATGTCTGCATCAATTACGACAAAAAATATTTTGCCGAAAATAATTTAGCGGTGCCGCAAAACCTTGAAGACTTGACGGAGCCCGAATACAACGGTTTGCTGGTTGTTGAAAACCCCGCCACCTCGTCAACAGGACTCGCCTTCCTGCTCGCCACCGTCGCGCGCTACGGCGATTCGTTCACCGAATATTGGCAGGCGTTGAAAGATAACGGCGTGGTTGTCGTGGACGGTTGGGAGACCGCCTACTACACAAACTTCAGCGGCTCCTCTGGCAAAGGACCGCAACCGATGGTCGTTTCGTACGCGTCCTCGCCCGCCGCGGAAGTTGTCTTCGCCGAGACTCCGCTGGATGATTCGCCCACCGCCTCCGTGATCGGACCCGACACCTGCTTCCGCCAGATCGAATTCGTCGGCATCCTCAAAGGGACGAAGAACCGCGATCTCGCCGAAAAATTTGTAGACTTCATGTTGAGCAAACAATTTCAAGAAGACATGCCGCTTCAAATGTTTGTCTACCCCGTGAATCCAAAAGCCGTTCTTCCTGATGCGTTCGTCAAATTTGCGCAAGTGCCAACTCAACCCGCAACTCTTTCCCCCGCCGACATCGCCGCAAACCGCGACGCATGGATTCAAGCCTGGACGAATGTGGTGTTGAAATAGCATGGATGCACGTAGACAAGTAGACACGGAAACACGTAAACAGGTAAACAAATTTTCCCCGTCTACGTGTTTACCTGTATACCTGTCTACATCCCACATTCTTCTATGGATTCTTCCAGCAACATTCCTCGCCCTCGCCTTCTTCTTTCCTCTCTCCAAAATCCTCACCCTCACACTTTCCTCCTCAACCTTCACCCCCGAAAACCTACGCAATTCGCAACACGTAGTACTCTTCACTTTCTATCAAGCCACCCTCTCCACCCTCCTGACTCTCCTCCTCGGCATCCCCTCCGCCATTCTCTTCGCCCGCTTCAACTTCCGCGGCAAGACCATCCTCCGCGCCCTCACCGCCGTTCCCTTTCTCCTCCCAACCGTCGTAGTCGCCGCCTCCTTCAACTCTCTGCTCGGTCCGCGCGGACTACTCAACACAATTCTCCAATCCTCTAATTCTCTCTTTTCTCCTTCACCCTTCATCCTTATCTTAACCGCCCACCTCTTCTACAACACCACTATCGTCATCCGCATCGTCGGAGCCGCGCTCTCCAACCTCAATCCCAAACTTGATCAAGCCGCCCGTTCCCTCGGCGCGGACTCGCTCCGCGTATGGCTGGGCGTGACCCTGCCTCTTCTTCGTCCCTCCATCCTCGCCGCCTCGCTCCTCGTCTTTCTCTTTGACTTCACATCCTTTGGCGTGATTCTCCTTTTGGGCAACTCACAATTCTCCACCCTCGAAACGGAGATCTACTTCCAAGCCGTCAGGCAATTCAACCTGCCCCTCGCTGCCCTCCTCTCCATCATCCAACTTCTCTGTACTCTCACTGTCTCCATCCTCTACTCCAAATACGCAATACGCAATACGCAGTACCAGCCTCGTTCAACACCTCCTGTCACGCCACGAACCCTCAAACAAAAACTCTTCACCACCACCCTCATCTTTCTTCTTTCCTCTTTCTTTATCCTTCCCCTCGCCTCCCTCCCATTCCGTTCCCTCACCCGTCTCGAAGCGGATCGCGGTCAACGCGGCGAAGTCCAATACGGATTCACCACCGATTACTACGAAGAACTTTTTATCAACCGTCGCGGCTCGGTATTTTATGTTCCTCCATTTCAAGCAATTCTCAACTCAATAACTTATGCCCTTGCGACAACAATCCTCTCAATTCTTCTAGGTTTCCCCGCCGCCTTCGCGCTCGCGCATCCATCGCGCCTCGAAAAGATTCTCGACCCGCTCATCATGCTCCCGCTCGGATCATCCGCCGTGATGCTCGGGCTGGGATTCATCATCACCTACGGCAGATGGCTTGCCTTGCCGTGGCTTGTCCCGTTCGCGCACACGCTCGTCGCGTTGCCGTTTGTCATTCGCACATTGCAACCCGCGATCGCCTCCATCCCGCAGAGATTACGTCAAGCCGCCTCAACTCTCGGCGCATCGCCTCTCGAAGTCTGGAAAAATATTGACCTCCCGATCCTCCGCCGCGCAACACTCGCCGCCGCCACATTCGCGTTCACCATTTCCCTCGGCGAGTTCGGCGCGACCCTCCTCATCACGCGCCCCGAATATCCAACCATCCCCGTCGCCATCGAACGTTTCCTCTCGCAACCTGGCGGACTGAATTACGGTCAAGCAATGGCAATGGCGACCATCCTCATGGCGCTCACCACCGCCAGCATTCTGCTCATCGAAAAATTCCGCATCTCAAACACAAGCGATTTTTAAAATTACGCAGTACGCAATACGAAGTACTTATGCTCACACTCAACTCGATCTCTAAAACTTACAACAACAAACCCCTCCTCCAAAACATCACCTTCACCGTTGCAGAGGGGGAGACGGTCTGCCTCCTCGGCGCATCGGGGAGCGGCAAGTCCACACTCTTGCGGATGATTTCTGGACTCGAATCACCCGATTCGGGATTCATCTCATTCGGCGGACTCGACCTAGCCTCGACTCCGCCTCATCTCCGCGACTTCGGCTTGGTCTTCCAAGATTACGCCTTGTTCCCACACCTCAACGTCAACGACAATGTCGCCTTCGGATTGAAAATGCGCCGCATGGGACAAGACGAAATCTCCCAGCGCGTAGTCAATTCGTTAGACTTGGTCAATCTCAATGGATTTGAACACAGGAGCGTGAACGATCTCTCTGGCGGAGAACAACAACGCGTTGCCCTCGCCCGCGCGTTGGCGATTCGTCCGCGCTTGTTGATGTTCGATGAGCCCCTCGGCGCATTGGATAGGACTCTGCGCGAAGGATTGTTGAACGAGTTGCGGACGATTTTGCAAAAAACAAACGTCCCCGCGATCTACGTCACACACGATCAAGAGGAAGCCTTCGCCATCGCCGACCGCGTGTTGATTCTGCACAACGGGAACATCATCCGCGCAGGGACTCCCGCCGACGTGTGGGCGAATCCAAAGTCCGCGTATGTGGCGGAGTTTTTGGGGTTGGGGAATGTGATTGAGGGCGAAGTGAAAGGGAAAATAAAAAGTGGTGAGTGGAAAGTGGAAAGTGAAGTTGGCGAGTTTGTTGTTGAGTGCAAGCACAAACATTCAAAGGGAGAAAAAGTTCACTTGTTGGCGCGTCCAAGTATCCGCGCTGAGCGAAGTCGAAGCGCAGTCAATAACTTGGAAGGCGTTGTCTCCGATATCATCTTCCAACAAGATAAATACAAAGTCACGTTCGATAACGGTTTGTACTTCTACATGCAAGACGCGCCGAAAGTCGGAAAGAAAATCTCCGTGATGGTTAAGGTAGAATGTCTCGGATGAGAATAAAAGTGCAGAAAAAGAATCCAGCAGGGGAAGTGGTGTACGAATACGAAGGTGACGAATTGCGCCGCGACGACACTTCCATTGTGCTGGAAGCCTTGTTCACCCGCGACGACATGCCGTTCCAAGATGTGACCTTCAAAAAAGGCGACCGCTTCGTGGAATATTATTATTCCGACCGTTGGTACAACATCTTCGCCATCTACGACCGCGACGATGGACAGGTCAAAGGCTGGTATTGCAACATCGGCAAACCCGCCGTGATCGAAGATGGAGTTGTCTCGTATGTTGATCTTGCGCTTGATCTATGGGTTTCAGCCGATGGGAAGCAAACTGTTCTAGATGAAGATGAATTTGAAGCGCTCGCACTCCCCGCCGACCTGAGAAGGAAAGCCTTGGACGGGCTAACTGTTCTGAAACAGGTGTTCTTAAACGACAAACCTCCGCAATAAAGCGGAGGTTTGCGTAAGTCTTGAAAGTTTGGTTAGAAGCCCAAGGCTTGCATGATCTGATCGCCGTATTGCCACAAGCCGGCGACGCCGGCGCAACAACAGCACAGCAAGACCACGACCACTACAGCAATGATGATCGTGTTGTTGTTCTTCTTGGGTTCGGCAGGCGGCATTTGTTCGTTCATGATTTCTACTCCTCTATAACATAAATTTGACTGGGTGGATTATATCAGGTCGTCACACGGTTTGCGCGGCGGTATAGCCAGTAGATGATGAACGCGCCGACCACGATGATTAGCGTACCGATGAGGATCGGCAGGATGATGGCGACGATGGAAAGCACGGTGGAAATAATGTCCTCCGCCACGCTGACCGGGACGTTCCCCGCCCCGCCTGTGGTTGCCGTCACTGCGGGACGGAGCGCGCCCGCTTTGGCGACATGCACTGTCCCTGCCACGAGCAGACCCGCCGCCAACGCCAACACGGGATGCACATCTGTCACCACGTTCGCGCTTGCGGCAAAGGCGATCGCTCCCGCGGCGGGACGGATGAAGGTCTGGATCGCATCGTTGATGTGGTTCACTGCCGGCACTTTATCTGCCAGCATCTCGATGATGACCAACACGCAGAGCATGAGGATGATCCATGGGTTGGCAAGCGTATCCCACGGCGAGCTCAGTTTGAGCAGGTCGGTGTAGCGCGCCACCAGCCCGACGATGAGCAGGGGGATATAGGCGTTCAATCCCGCGCTTGCCGAAAGCCCGAAGGCGGTGAATATTCCAGATAACAGGTCCATAATTTTCTCCTATATGTTTTGTGTAGGTCGGGCTTGAAGCCCGACATGATGGCGGGTTGAAAACCCGCCCTACATCGTCGAATGCGAATCAACCCAAAGGGATGGCGCCCCAGGTTCCCGTCAGGTTGAAGCGGAGCAGGTCAATTGCCGAGATCATCAATAAGGCGAGAGTCAGACCGGCGAGGAAGGGCATCCACATTTCGTTGAGTCGGTGGAAGGCGTTTTCCTGTCGCATCATCATCAGCCACGTCATGGTGAAGACGATGGTGAGCAGGGCGAGGACGCCCAGCGTGCTGAGGATGGCGGCGGGATAAAGAACGACCGGGTTTTCTGTGAGGATGAGCAGGTCAGCCACCAAGATGATGCCGACCAGCGCGGCGAGTTTTTTCCAATCGAGCGCGCGTTCGGGGTTCTGAGTTTGCCAGGCGGTTTGATTGAACACGGGGAAGAGAATGGACGCGAGCGCAATGCCCATGCCGCTGCCGGTTAGGAGCCGCAGTGTGGCGTTCGGGATGTACAGGTTGGGAATATTTTTGAATGCGTCGGGGGAGGTCTGTTTGAGCAAATACAAATAGGAGTTCGATCCGTCCAGCCCGAAGGCGAGGAAGAAAAGGATGAGCGGGATTCCGAGCTTCCAGCCGGGCATTCCGCTTTTCTTTCCGCTGGCGAATCCAAAAAAGATCAAGGAGATCGCCGCGGCGTTGAACTCGCCTGTGCATCGCGCGCACAATGGAAGTTGACGGTCGCCGATGTGGAATGAGCGCTCGCTGATGCGATGACAGACGGCGTACCCGATGGCGTCCGCTTTGCCGAGTAGACCGGGCGGCGCGATGTAGAACCACGCTGAAAATGCCAACAATGCCGCGATGGGAATGAACCAGCGCAGAAGGTTTCGAAATTTGGGTTGTGTTGTTGCCTGTTCCATGACGTTCATTATATGGGGATATACGGATGCTTGCAAGAAGGGTTGCTCGTGTTTAATTTCTTTGCCACAGATGCGATGATTCGCGCGGACAAAAAAGATTGTGAAAACCTGTGTGATCCGTGTCAGAAGAGGATGAGAAGTCTAGAGTATCATTGGCGTATCAGGAGAAAATCCATGAAGCGAATCGGAATCCTTACAGGCGGCGGTGACGCGCCCGGACTCAACGCGGTCATCCGCGCGGCGGTGAAGACCGCAATTTATGAATACGACAGCGAAGTGCTTGGAATTCGCAACGGCTACGATGGATTTGTCGAAGCGGACGGGATCGTCCCGCTCACCATCGATTCGGTGCGCGGACTGCTCCCGCGCGGCGGCACGATCCTCGGCGCGGCGAATCGCGGCAACCCGTACGCGCGTAAAGTGATCCGTGACGGCAAAGAAGTGATGATCGACGTTTCGGATGAGATCATCAAGGGAATCAAACGCCTCGAAATGGACGCCCTGCTTGTCCTCGGCGGTGATGGGACTTTGCACATCGCGCATGAACTCTGCAAGAAAGGCGCGCCGGTCATTGGTGTTCCCAAAACCATAGACAATGACATCAGCGGCACAGAGTTGACCTTTGGTTTCGACACGGCAGTTGACACAGCCACCGAGGCGATAGATCGTTTGCACACGACCGCCGAAGCGCATCACCGCGTAATGGTGCTTGAACTCATGGGACGCGACGCGGGCTTCATCGCTTTACACGCGGGCGTGGCGGGCGGCGCGGATGTGATCCTGATCCCGGAGATTCCCTTCAAGTTCGAATCGATCCTTGCCGAAGTTCGTCAGCGCGTCGAGGATGGATACTTGTTCAGCATCATCGTCGTTTCGGAGGGAGCGAAACCGCAAGGAGGGGAGCAGGTCTTTTCGCGCGGCGGAGATGAGATCTACGTTCCGCGCCTTGGGGGGATCGGTCTGCGCGTGGGCGAATACATCGAAAAGCACGGGTACGAATCGCGCGTCACGGTTCTCGGACATTTACAGCGCGGCGGCTCGCCGACCCCGTTCGACCGCTGGCTTGCCACACGCTTCGGCGCGGCGGCAGTCCGTTTGGCGGCGGAGGGAAAATTCGACCGCATGGTCGCGTTACGCGCCGGCAAGATCGTGGATGTTTCGTTGGAAGAAGTGACCGCCATCACCAAACGCGTAGACGTGAACGACGACGCCATCCTCACCGCGCGCGGCATGGGCGTTTCATTTGGCGACGAATGATTTTCACCGCGAAGGCGCGAAGATCACAAAGTTTTCTTCGGAACGCGAAGCCTTCTTCGCGTTCTTAGCGTCTTCGCGGTTCAAGCGCTTAAACCACAATGCCGCCCTTTCGGACGGCACTGGTGGGGCGCTGTGGCTCCTTGACTTACTTGAGGAGGGATGCCACAGCGCTGGGTTTGTTACTACTATCCATGTTAGACATCACCTCCTCCTTTCTATAGGATGGCGATTGATTTGTGTGTTCCCCTGAATGATGCCGAAAGTATGTCACACTTCAAATCGAATGTCAATGGGAGAAAATCGTCTCTTACCAAGTTGTAATTTTCCAAACGATGTCATTCTGATAGCAATTGAGAGCCTTCGCAAGTCTGTTCGCGCTATGCTTGGCAAAATTTTTCTGGAGGCTGCGCATGAAAACAAATCCAAACCGATTCTGGTTACTCGTCATCCTGCTTGGCTGGGCGTTCGATTTCCTTTTTTGGGAAAAGCCCGCGGGCGTCAACTTTATTCTTTGGGTGACTCTTTGTCTTGCGACGGGAATCTACCTTTTGCTGACAGACGGGCTTCGCCTCTCTCGCAGGGGAGGTCTGCTTCTGCTCCCCGTCCTTTTTCTTTCACTGACAGTTTTTCTCCGCCGCGAACCGCTGACGGTCTTCCTCTCCGTTGCGATGACTCTCTTCCTCATGGGCGTATTTGCATTAACGTACCTCGGCGGCAACTGGACGCGCTACCGTATCTTCGACTACCTCTTCGGCTATTTGACTCTTCTCGCGAGCATGATCGCGCGTCCACTTGGGTTCAATGCCGAGGTAAAGCGCGACCAGCCGTCCCTGAGCGAGAAGCGGAGTTCCCCGCTTTGGTCCATCCTGCGCGGAGTAGTCATCGCGCTGCCCGTCGTCGCCGTCTTCGGCGCGTTGTTGTCCTCGGCTGACCTCGTCTTCGCAAAACGATTTGAAGAGTTCATTGACCTATTCAACATCGAGAACTTACCTGAATATATTTTTCGGCTCGTGTACATTTTGATCTTTGCGTATGTCATCGCGGGGGTTTTCCTGCACGCCGCGCAAAAATCGGACGACCAAGTGGAGGAGAAGAATCTCGTCCCGCCGTTCCTCGGCCTCACCGAGTCTGCGATTGTGCTGGGAAGTTTGACCATTCTGTTCGCAGTTTTTGTCGCGATCCAGTTTCAATATTTTTTCGGCGGGCAGGCGAACATCAACATCGAGGGGTACACCTATTCGGAATACGCGCGGCGCGGATTCGGCGAACTCGTGGCGGTGGCATTCTTCAGTCTGTTGATGTTGCTCGGCTTGGGAAGTATTACCAAACGCGAATCGGAAATCCAGCGGCGAGTCTTTTCAACGTTCGGCATTGTGCTGGTTGGTTTGGTGATCGTGATGCAGGTGTCGGCGTTCCAGCGGCTTGTGTTGTATGAAAACGCCTACGGCTTCTCGCGCCTGCGGACGTACACGCATGTGTTCATGCTCTGGCTGGCGGCGTTGTTGATCGTGGTCGCCGCGCTGGAACTGCTGAAAAAGGAACGCGCCATCGGGTTTGCCATGGTCATGGCGTCGCTGGGATTTGTTGTCTCGTTGAGTTTGCTCAACGTGGACTCGTTCATCGTGAAGCACAACATCCAACGCGAATTGCGCGGCGTCACGGAACAAAACCTTACCGAGCGTCAACGCGTTGAGTTGGATACGCAATATTTCTTGGACCTATCGGATGATGCCGTGCCTGCGATGGCGGCGGGATTCCAGAATAATTCGTTGCCTGTTTCAGTCCGCGAAAAGATCGGCGCGGCGCTGGCATGTCGGCGATATGACCGCGAGCAGGATGAACACGCGGCTCCATGGCAGGGATTCAACTTGTCAGCCTTCAACGCCGATCGTGCTTTTGTCGAGATTGAAACTAAATTGGATTCCTACAAGGTCACGGACGCCGATTGGCCCGTAACGGTCAAAACTCCCAGCGGCGAGGAAATATCCTGTTGGGGCTATACCAGCGATTAATTTATTGGCATTACGCTCCCAATATCAACAGTCCCTGCATGTTTGTTATGCAGGGACTGTTGATTTACAACAATTTTACATCCACATGAAATTCCTATAACGTGCCTATCTTAGAATAAACGAAATTCATCCAAAGAAAGGATTGTTATTATGTTTACGATGATACGACGTCTGTTGATTGGTATTTTTGCGCTTATCTTTGTTGTAAGTAGTTTTGGGTGTTCTTCTCCCTCGGCTACGGAAAGCCCCTCGGCTATAACGCCGCCTACGAACACCGCAGTTGCCGCGACAATGGCTCCTCCGATCTCAACGCCAAATGCGAGCGGCGAAACCTATTCGTACATTGTCAATGGGAACAACAAGCTTCCTAAACTAAAACGTCTCTTCGGTGAAAATACGATATTGACGCTGGTCGCGTACGATCTTGTGGGAAACGAACTTTTCCGCATCGAAAATGTTTATCATACTTCGACGAATCTCAACGAACTTCTTGCTCCGGGCGAGTACAAGTTAGACTTTTATGATGAACACGAAACGCTTCTTGTACCGAGTCAAGAAGTGGATGATCTGGTGACCATCAAGGCAGGTAAAGAGACCGATTCGAGTTCGCCGTCCAGCCAAAATGGTTCGCAATCCGCTGACGGTTACACGTCAACGATAGTTACCTATGCCAATGAAGGTTCTACTGAGTTGAAATTCAACCTAATCAAACCTGAGACCGGCGAGAATTTCCCGGTCATCATTTGGATACACGGCGGCGGGTTTGGTCCCGGGGGGTTGAACTCTGCCGAAGGGTTCGAAGACGATTTCACTTCCGAGGGCTACGCAATTGCGGCGGTCGAATACCGAAGTATGTTGGATGGGTATTTTCCCGCTCAAGTTGAGGACTTGAAAGGCGCGATCCGTTACCTTCGTGCAAACGCTTCTGAACTTAATATTGATCCCGAAAGAATATTTATTTTGGGTACATCCTCGGGCGGATTGCTCGCATCCTTGGTGGGTGTGACGACAGATCTTCCAGAATTCGAGGGAACAACCGGAGGCAACACAGAAGTTTCAAGCCACGTTGCGGGAGTGATCGATCTTTTCGGCTCTGTCACAACGGCGCAGATTGACAGTCTCTCCCCCGACATACTTCCCCTCACGTATGAATTATTCGGTTGCTCACCGTACAGCGATTGCCCAGATCGCGCCAAACTACCGGTGGACAATTACATCACCGCTACAGACCCGCCGTTTCTGATCATTCATGGCACAGACGATCAAACTGTTCCGTATCAAGAATCTGTTGAGTTGTCGAATCTTCTTGCCACTGCTGGCGTCCCAACGACATTTGTAACTGCCGAAGGATATGGTCACGACAAGGATGGCATTATCACAGCGTATTTCGACGCCATCATTTCGTTTCTCGATGGGACTAATTAGGCTTCACTAACCGCTGGTGCAAGTCGTTTGAGAGGTATCGAATCAGCAACCCATAAAACACGATGATGAGAACCAAGATCCACGGAACATACAGGATCGGGTCGGTGCGAACATATACGCCATCGTATAAGACTGAGTCTCCTAAGGCAAGATAACTGATGAGCCGCCAGATGTCGAGCGCGGCATAGGGGAGGAAGATCACCCATAGCAGGTTGCGTATCCATTTCTGTTCGATGACGGTGAGCAGAAAAACAAAAATCACCAAGCCGAGCGAAATCTCCCAGACCATATCGAGCCAGAGGAATGCGCCGAGGTAAAGCGCAAAACCGAGGGCGAGCGCGGTCTCAGGGACTTCGCGTCCGCTTTTGCGGATCGGATTCCGCAGGTACTTCAACGCGGTCAAACCCAATGGAACGAGGAGCAAAAGTTTGACGATGCTCGCCAGCATTTTATTCATGTCGGTCACGCCGAAGTAATACAGGATCGTCTGCATCACGGAATGGTTGTAGCCGAGGAAGGGTTTGTCTGGTCCCCACCAGGGGAAATCGCGGGAGAGCCGGCCGAGGAAGATGAAGTACTCTTGATACTGGCGTAGGACATAGTCCGCGCCGCCGCCGAGGATGGTAAGCACGACGGTGGCGAGGTAGGCGAGGAGGGTACCCAGCATCAATCGGAGAAAGAAGCGATAGCGTCCAAGCAGAAGAGGAATCCCTAGCGCGAATGCCCAATGCGGTTTGATGGGGAGGATGACCGCGCCGATCCAGAACGATGCCCAGACGAGGTTTTCATCCAGCACGGCTTTGACGGCAAAGGTGGCGAAGAGCGCCACGATCAAATAAATGTTGAGCAGGGCGAGGTCGTCCCAAAAAACGGTGAAGATAAGGAATAAAGGTAATGCCTGCGCCCAGAGTTTTCCCGCCTTGTTTAAATTATTTTTATGGAAGATCTGAGCCCATTTCACATAAAGAAGCCAATAGGCGACGATGTGAATCGCCGTCATCACCCATACGAGGATCCCGATCGGCAACAGCAGTAGAGGTCCGTAAAGAAAAGCGAACGCGGGAGAATACGGAAAGTGCGTTTCCAAAATTTCCAGCGAACCCTTCAAGTAAATATCTTCGCGGTCTCTAAAATGTTCGGCGGCAGGGATGTATGAGAATTGCAGGTCTGCCGAGACCAGCGTGCCTTGGGCAACCGCTTCCGGCGTGATAGACCCGGCGAATAAGTAGGCTTGCACAGCGAATCGCAAGCACGCGTACAGAATTGCCGCGATCAACAAAGCGCGATACGTTTTTGATTCATTCCAGCATTGTCGAATGGAATTCATTCTACAGTTCAGCCTTCGGTTTGAGGCGGGAAGCCAGGTCTCTGAGTTGAACGAATTTCACCGGCTTGATGAGCGCGAAATCCACCTGATCGCGGTATTGCTCGGCGAGGCGCGCGTCGGCGGTGGAGATGATGATCCATGAGTTTGCGAATCGCGGGTCGCTCTTCATATCGCCTAACAAGTCTTTCCCTGAAACGTGCGGCAGGTGCATATCGAGCAGGATCAGGAACGGCACAGCGCTCGCGCTTAATTGCTCGCGCGCGATCCTTCCATCCAGTGCGATTTCTACTTCGAACCCGATGCCGCGCAGCGCCTCCGCGAAGATGTTCGACAGGTCGGCGTCGTCTTCGATGATGAGCGCTAGTTTTTTTATGGGATTTTCCACTTCGGCTCCTCGGCGACCGGCGCAATGAGCGGAAGCAGGACGGTGAACACGCTTCCTTCGCCGGGCGAGCTGGTCGCCTTGATTTTACCGTCCATCAAATTGACGAGTTGTTTGACGATGGCTAAGCCCAGCCCGATCCCGCCGTGCGACCGGGTCGTGTCCTGTTCTACTTGTCGAAATGTTTCAAAGACATAGGGCAGTTCTTCGCTTGGAATGCCCTGCCCGGTATCCGCAACTTCGATTCCCCATTTGTCTTCACGCCTGAACAGTTTGACGCGCACGGTCCCACGGTCTGTGAATTTGATGGCGTTGTTGACAAGATTGACGAGGATTTGTTGCAGGCGTGCCGGGTCGCCGATGAGGATCTCGGGCAGGGAATCGTCAATTTCGCTGGTCAACTTTATGTTCTTGTCCGCGGCGGCTTTATCCATCAACCCGTGAAGCGAATCCAATAGGTCTGCGACTCGAACGGTCTGGTTGTGGATGGTCAACTTGCCGGCTTCCATTTGCGCCTGATCGAGCAAGTCGTTGATCAGCCCAAGCAGGCGCTGTGTGTTCTTCATGATGCGGTCTGCCATGTTGACCTGTTTCTCGTTCATGGGTCCGTAGACCGCTTCTTTGAACATCTCGGCATATCCGAGAATGGCATTGAGGGGAGTGCGCAACTCGTGCGAAACGATCCCGACGAAGGTGCTTTTGAGCCGCTCCACTTCGGCTTCGCGCGTGAAATCCCGGAAGACGATCACGGTGCCGGTGTTCCTCCGCTGGTTGTCGTATACCTGAGCCGCGCTGACCGAAAGCGTCATATTGCTCCACTCGATCCGAAATCCGATGGGCTGTGTGGCGTGTTCGAGCATGGCGTCCAATAATACGCGGCTGCGCGGAGACATTCTCGGATGTTCGATCAAGTCGCGGAAGTTCTTGTTGATGATCAACTCGATAGGCATACCGAGCAAACTTTTGATGGCGGGGTTTGCGAGGGTGGCGTTCCAATGGTTGTCGAAGACGATAACGCCGTCGGCGATGGAGTTTAGGATGGCTTGGTTGCGTCCCGCCTCGACCTTTTCGCGCGAAAGCGAATCTGCCAGTTCCTGAGTCCGCTCGTTCACCACCTGGTCGAGGTTGGCATTGATCACCCTCAGTTCATCCAATGCTTGTTCAAGACTGCGCGAGGACAGCCAGGATATGACGGCGATGAGAAAAAAACCGAAGATCGCGGGATAATTCGGCGAGAAGCCGATGGTAGAGGCGACGAGAGTGACGATCGCTCCGCTGATGCCCGCGAAAATAAAACTGTACGCCGGGGTCAGCAGAATGCTTGCCATGAAGATAGGAATGGTAAAAGTGAAAAGGGCGCGTCCGCCTGAGACCTGCTCGGGCGAATCGCTGAACGTGAAGATCAAATAAAGTAAGAATAAGAACAGGAAAGCCGCAAGTTTCCCCGACCAATAGCGGTTGACCATGTAGATGAGCGCGGCTCCGACCAGGGTTGCAATGCTTCCCCAAAGGATCAACGCCGATTCCCCCGGGTTTTGTCCCGACTTGGTGGCGAGATAGATGAACAGCAAAACTCCAAGGATCGAAACTCCCCCGGTGCCCGCCAACAAGATATTCAGGATCTTGCGCTTGCGCGCATCGTCCGCATCAAGGGTCGAAATTGATAGAAATCGTTGCAGTATATTGTTCATAATTTAACTGGTCAGCGCCAGCGCGCTGATAACCGCTGAGCGGATAACCAGATGCGGGCTGTACAGGCACTTGCCGATCCACAACGGAGGATACGGCTGATCCATATTTTCCGCCAGCCAGTGCGCGCCCTTTTTGAAAGCGGATTTTGGAACTCGCGCGACTTTCTCGTCCCATACCCATAATGCTTGAAGAGCATAAGCCGTCTCTTCCGCGCTTTTGAGGTATGTGCCCCATGATCCATCCGCATTCTGGGAAGACAGTATCCATGCGACGGATGCTTCCACCAATGGATTGGCAAGCCCCGCGCTGGCGATGATCGCATGCGCGGTCGCGTAATAGGCGGAGGAATGCCATTTATCGATCCAGAAAGGATTGGAGCCTTTTGTTTTTTGCAGATACCTGACCACTTTTAAAAAGGATGAATTCCTTAGGTCAAGACCCGCCTGAGCCAGCGCGCCCAATACATGGATGTTCGCGCTAATAGACGGATTGGCTTCCAAATCAAAACAACGGAAGTGAGTCTTTTCCTCATACGATAAGACGCTTGCCAGATCTTTTTCGATGCCGAACCTCATCAGGGTGTCGTAGACCAATCCGGTATCGTCGCTATCTTTCACCGAATAGCCCGCCGCGAAACCAACTCCGCGGGTCGGCTGCCACGCGTTGGAAAGAAAATCGAGATACGGTTTGAGCTTTCCGTTCTTTTTTAGATCAGGGATGAAACTGAGATTCCATAATGCCCACGCGATCTCGAAAATATCGAACGGCGCGACGTTCGGCAGACCGCCATCTGGTTTGATCACACCATGTAAATAGCGCAGCGACGCCTCGTCACCCGGCTTGATGTAGGTTGCAAAATACGCGGTTGCCGAAGGGCTGACTCCCACCGAGCCGTTACTCTCCTGGAGATTCTCCAGGTCGAGCATGTGCTTGCCGTCCATGCCCGCCATTTCCGCCGAAAATGCCATCGTCACATTTCGGCTGATCATGTTGTTTTGCAGATATTGAAGTTTCTTCGCGCGCAGTTTCGATATGCGCCCCAGGATGCGATTTCCCTGATGCTTGATCAAACCCAGCTTTTCGGCTTCTTCGACAAGGGTGGGCGCGATCATTTCGAAGCCGACGGTTGCTCCATTGGGGTCGGCGGACAGCCCCCCCGTCGCTCCGCTCACGATGCGTTCGAGGGCAAGCCTGCCATTGGTGACCTGCTCTTTATCCGCTTCACGATGACCGCGATACGTCAGCGCGATCATCGCCGCCAGAGTGCAGATGACGCGGTCGTGATAGTACATGGGCGCGGACGCTCCCCACGAACCGTCGGGCAATTGATTGCGGGTGAGCCAGGTGAGGGCGCGGTTGCTGAGACTCGGATCGATTTGACCGATGCGCGCCACCCAGGCAGTATCGTATGCGGTGCTTGCCATGTAGCCCGGACCGATTTCGTCAATAAGCTTTGTGATGAGATCTGTCAAGATCGTTCGTCTGTTTCTGGAATCCATAGGTTGAATTTGAGTTTGCCAACGCCGAAAGCAGAATCTTTATGCTTTCGGTAGTAAGCCCTCAACCAATCGAGTTCCTGTGCTGGGAGTGTTGTGTAATCGGGTTCAGGCGCGCGGCGAAGATATAAATGGTCGTAGAGAATGGCTCGTAACTGGCGGACCGTCATATAGGGCGAAGGGCTGAGCGAGAAGTACAGATCTTCTTCGCCGTTGCCAAGCAGGGGCATATCGAAGACGCTGAATTTGTCGAAACCGATGAATAGGCTGGCAGGGGGCAGTTCTTCGCCGTAATATTTTTTTACCAGCGTTTGCTGATCTGGGATCGCGCCTTCGGCAAGATAATATTCCACAGACAGGCGCGCAATGGTATTGGCGGCTTCGTCGGCAAAGACGCCGAAGAGCAGTCTGAATTTGTTGTGGCGTTTTGTCGCTTCGGCTACTTCGTACAAGGATTGCAGGGCAAACTCGTAGGGCGTGCTAGTTAATTCATCGCGATAGTCGCCATAAAAACGGACTTTCACGCCATAGCGTTCAAAGAATTCGCGGTAATTTTTATCCGTTGCCGTTCTCACCAGGCCGTCTATGCCGACGCGTTGTGTGTATTCGTCGCCGCGCCGCATGAGTTCGCGCCCGAAGACCGGGGCAAGAATGGTCTCGATGCCGTGATCGAATAACATCGCGCACAGTTCGACATGATTCTTGATCGAGTGTTCCATGTACGCGGAAAAGAAGTCGCCTTTGATCTGATCGGCGTATTCGAGCATGAACCAACGCCGCGTCCCATTGACGGGGAAGACGCATACCTTATGACCGCTTGCTTTGACCAATTGAGCAACTTCATCGGTGGGGAGTTCGAGGAATCGCTCGAAAGGGATCACTTCCGCCTCCGCAGGCGAGGCAGGTAGCGGGGAGTCCGACGCGCGTAGTCCGCATAGCCGGGTAATGATCTCGTGAGCAAATCCTCTTCGCTTTTTGCGGCGCGGCTGAAATCCCAGATCGTGTATGCGAGCGCGGCAAGCGTGGTGAAGGCCGGGTTAATCAAAAAGAACCCTGCCGCAATTCCAAAAAACGATGTAATGACGGGGTGGCGCATGAGTTTGTAGGGACCCGTGTCGATCACTTTGTGGTTCGGCTGAACCTCGACGCGCTCCGCATAGAATTGACCGAGATGAACGCGCGACCACATATGAAGGATGAGCGATTCGATCAGCAGGGCGATTCCCAGCAGTTGAAAGAAAGAACCGAAAGGTTCGAGGATGTGGAAACTTAGCGCGGGCAGGAGAACGGGTTGCAAAACAAGAATGGCAACCATGATGAAAATTATGAACGTGAAATCCCACGCGCGGCCCGAACCGCTGGCAGATCGTTGTTTATCGTAACGACGGATGAGGGCAAAATCTATCGCGTAGAACAGGACGATGGTTAAGAGAGTTGTGACTGCCTGAGCAATTCCAGAAAGCATGATGTTCTATTTTTTCTTTGACCGTGTGCTGAATGCCGCCATGGTGACCATGGCGTGGTTGGTATCTTCAAGGTGAAAGCCGAGCCTGCGTTTTACATCGTACGCGCCAGTTCCAAAACGGACGAGCCGCACTTTGTGTTTAAACGCTTCCTGCAAGGCGGCATACAGCAGATAAAAATATCCGCCGGGCACATCGTCTTCTAAGCCAAGCGCGGTGGCAAGTTGGAATTGATTATCGCGCACGACCGCGCCGCATCCAACGAGTTTGCCTTCCTTGCGGAGTTCGAGCCACGTGCCGTCGATCATCGAAAAATTTTCGAGCAGACCGCGCATCCATGGGTTAGGCGCAGAGCCGTGCCAGATGGAGACGTTGCGTACCAACTCGAGGGCGGCGTCAATTTCAGAGACCGATGTGTGTTTAGAAAGAACGATCCCGTTTTCTTCGGCTTCCTTGACGCTTTTCTTGTAATGCTGGCGGTCTTTCTTGTTGCCTGCTTCGAGATACTCGTCGAAACTTTGCCATTCCATGGGCATATACGTGCCGGGTTCTGAAACGGTGAGCGGTTCGAATCCTTTGGGCCAACCGTATCGCAATTGTTCGGTGAGCAAATAATCGAAGAGCAGGAACGAGCACTTTTGTTTTTTGAATTGTTCCTGAGCGGCTTGCGCCAGCGCGGAGAGCGCCACATCGCGCATCGGTTCGCCGGGCAACAACAACGCCGACGTGTCGGCAAGCGGCGAGCGGCAGATGAGCAGTGGTCTATGTTTGAAAATGGACTCCATGAACTGGCGGGCGACCGCAGGCAGGGGCAGCGGTTCATTATGGACCTTGAACAGGGCCGCGCCCGCGACGGGTGTTTCGCCATCGGAGGCGAGCAGGTAGGTGGGTTTCGCGTCCGCCATGGCGCGTTCGCCGAAGGTGTACCACGCGTGGCTTTGAAACCCTCGCCCGGAAACGATTCGGTTCCATATTTCAGGTTTGATCTCTTGGATGCTATGGAAGACATCTATCTTTAGTTTTGTCATGTTCGCTCCAGGGCAACGCAATTGTACATGAGCCAACGCTTTGCGCCGCTCCTTGTAATTCGCTTTGCAAAAATGAAAAGCCCAACAAAATTATAAACTGTTTTAGATTTTGATCGGGTTGAAATCTGTTTTGCTGTCGAAATAATCCTCGCCTTCGGCTTTCTTTAGCGCGTTGACGACGAGATACGTGAGCGGCGTGGCGAGCGTTTCGTAAATCACTTTTACGCTCCACTGCGAAAGGATGGCTTGTGTCAACCCGGAGGCTGGAATGATTCCGCTAAACGCGATGGTCAGGAAAATCGCGGAATCCGCGCCTTCTCCGATGATCGTGGAGAGGATCGTCCGAAGCCAAAGGAAACGACCCGCCGTCCGTACTTTGAGTTTTGCCAGCACGATCGAGTTCAGAAACTCGCCGACCAAATATCCCGCAAACGAAGCGGCAAGCAGGCGCGGCGTAAATCCGAGCACTGCCTGATAGGCTTGTTGCGCGCTTTCGGGGGTGGAGAATCCGATCAAGCCCCAAAATGGGGCGCTGGGGAGTTGTCCGCTGATCCAAATTGCCACGACCGCAATCAGGTTGCAGAAGAATCCCGTCCAAATGACTCGCCGCGCTCGCGCATATCCGTAGACCTCCGTCAGCACATCCCCAAAAATATAAGCCACCGGGAAGAGGATGACGGCGGCTGGCACGAACAACCCGAACAGGTTCACGAGTTTGGCGGCGATAATATTCGAGACGATGAGGGTCGTCACAAATATAGCTGTTACAAATGGAAGCCAGCGATAATTTCTCTCTGGGGCGTTCATGCGATCGCTTTCTTGGCGGCTTTTGTCTTGACCTTTTCCACTTCCACCGTGATGCCGATGCCGCCGCGAATGTTGAATATCCCGGTCACTTTGATGTAGTGCGGATCAAGAACCTTGACCAAATCATCCAGAATTGTGTTTGCTAAATGCTCGTGAAAAACACCTTCATTTCTGTATGACCACAGATATAACTTGAAAGACTTCGATTCAACGACTTTCTTGTGCGGTACATAGTCCACTTTGATCGTCGCAAAATCGGGTTGACCTGTGGCGGGACAAAGGCAAGTGAACTCGCTTGTCTCTAGCGAGACTTTGTAGAATCTGTCGGGGTTGTGATTCGGAAACGCTTCCAATTTTTTACTCGGTTTGGTCTTGCCGCCAAGCAGGCTCAAACCTTTCAGGTCAGATGAGGTCGTCATAAAACTCCTTTTTTGATGCGTGGTTGGATTATAAAACAAGTGACAGTCACCTTTAAGGTGACTGTCACTTTGGTTGTGCCCCCACGGGAATTCGAATCCCGGTTTAAGCCTTGAGAGGGCTTCGTCCTGGGCCACTAGACGATGGGGGCAAAACTTGAATTAAGCGGCGAGATTGTATCATCCCAAATATCAGCCGTCAACGAGAAAGGCGCGCACTTCGCCCGGTCCATGCACGCCGATGGTGTGGACGCTTTCGATGTCGCCTGTTGCGGATGGTCCCGTGATGAACACGGCGGATTTCGTATTCTTCACAAGATGAATTGCGTTTTCCAGTGATGGATAAATTTGCGACGTGTGCAACACTGCAAGATGGATTTCGGGAAGTAGCGACGCGTGCAGTGATTTCCCCTCACCGTCCGCTTCAAGCATGGACCCTGTATCTGCCACGCCACATTGGGCTTCTGTCACCCCCGCGCGGATCGCGGGATCGGGTTCGCGGCTGAAGGCGATGCCTGCTTGTGTGAGTGCAGTTTCATCTAAAACATTTGGTTCGAGATGAATTCGATTGATGTTCCGTGACTGTAAAAACTGAATAATGGATTGCGTTGGGTCTTCGGTGTGATGGACATGTCCATGCACGGCGGTTAGTTCTTTTGTGAAGCGTTCCATTATGTCACCCTGAGCGGAGCGAAGGGTCTCCTCTTTTTTTAGAAGTTCATTCGCGTACGTGTTAACTTGTTTACTTGTTTCCGTGTTTACCTTTGTCTCGTTCCATCTCTCCCGAAATGATCTCCCCGCAAAGCGCGGCAAATCCTTGCTGTAGCCCCAGCCTGTGAATGCGGGTAAACGAATCCATTGCGAGAAAGGCGCGAGCAGGGGACTCGTCAGCGCCGCGAATTTTTGGGCGAGGGTAAACAGGCGTCGGTGGCGGGCGAAGCGGCTGTACATCCGAAGAGAGAAGGTGGAGAGTGGAGTTAATCCATGAGGGTTAGAAGATTTGAGACTGGAGACTTGAGACTGATCTGCGCGAACACGCACTAGCAATTTCGGCAGGTCAATGTCCACAGGGCAGGCGTCTTTGCATGCGCCGCACAGCGTGGACGCTTGCGCGAGCGGGACGAATTCGCTTCCGAAGAGTCCCGCCGAGATGACCGAGCCGATGGGTCCCGAGTATGGACTTTTGTATGCGTGCCCGCCGATCTCGCGGAAGATGGGGCAGGCGTTGAGGCATGAACCGCATCGGATGCAATAGAGAGATTCTTTGAGCGGCGAGTTGCGTAATCGAGCGCGTCCGTTGTCGAGGAGGATAAAGTGACGTTGTTGATTCGGTAGCGGGCTGTGGACGATCTGCGTGTATGAGGTGAGTTTTTGTCCAGTGGCTGAACGCGGAAGCAGGGACAGCATCAGCGCGAGATCGTCGAGGTTGCGGACGAGACGCTCCATGCCGATGAGCGCGATGTGGATCGGTGGGAGGGTCGTGACCATGCGTCCGTTGCCCTCGTTGGTGGCGAGACAGATCGCGCCTTCCTCGGCGACTGCGAAGTTCGCGCCTGTGATGCCCACGTCCGCGGTGAGGAACACTTCGCGCAATACTGTCCGCGCGGTGTTGGTCAGCGTGGGAATGTCTTCAGTGTAGGGGATGTCGAGTTTGTCGTGAAAGAGTTGACCCACGTCTTGTCTTTTCAAATGCAACGCGGGTGTGATGATGTGACTCGGTTTCTCGCCGCGCAATTGCACGATGAACTCGCCAAGGTCGGTTTCGACGACGCGGATATTTTCTTTTTCAAGCGCATGGTTGAGATTGACTTCCTCGGTGACCATGCTCTTCGATTTCGCAACCAGTAGGGGCGAACGGCCGTTCGCCCCTACAATGTTCAATATTATTTTTGTCGCCTCCGCCGCGTCTTTGGCGCGATGGACAACGACCCCGTTCGATTCGGCGTTGGCAGTGAATTGATCGAGATACGAATCGAGATTCTCGATCACCTCCGCGCGGACGGCATGCGCGCGTTGACGTCTCTCGCGCCAATCGGGCAAGGTTTCCAGCGCGTTGATGCGGCGCGTCACGCGGCGCTCAGCGTTGAGGTCTAACGCGTTTTGAAGATGCTGGTTCGCAAGCGATGTGCGAATGCGCTCCCGAAACTGCTTACTGCTCACGTATCACGTCTCACTTTCCACTTTCTACTCTCCACTGATCACTGATTACTTCTCACTTTTCACTTGATACCCCTCACTGATTCGCCAACACTTCCGCGATATGAACCACCTGTTGTCCTTTCTTCTGTCTGTGCAACCCGCCCGCGATGTGCATTCGGCATCCCGCTTCGAGTAAAACTAGAGTGGGAGATTCTGAGGTTTCAAGATTCGATATTTTTCGTTTGAGCAATTCTGCCGAAAGTTCGGGGTGTTCGACCGAGAAAATTCCGCCGAAGCCGCAACAATCTTCCGCGGCGGGCAACTCGACGATGGTGGCGCCTTTCACATTGGCGAGCAGGGCGCGCGGCTGGCGGTCTATCCTCATTCCGCGCAATGCGTGGCAGGTTGGATGATACGTGAGCACTCCATCCCAGCGCGCGCCCACATCGGTGACGCCGAGTCGGTCCACGAGGTATTCGGTGAATTCATAGACGCGATTTACCAACGCCTGCGCGCGCGGAAGCCAAACAGGATCATCGCGGAATAATTCGATGTAGTTATGTTTCATCATGTGCGCGCATGAGCCAGAGGGTAAGACGATATCGCCTGTCGTTTTCTCGAACACTTCGATGGTGTGTTGCGCGATCGGACGCGCCTCCGCGTGCAAGCCCGCGCTGAAGGGAGGTTGTCCGCAACAGGTTTGGTCGCGGGCGAAGTCCACGTCAATGCCGAGGCGGCGGAGAATGCTGACGACTGCCTCACCAGTTTGAGGGTAGAAAGAATCGACGAGGCACGTCACGAAGAGTTGGATGTGAGTCACAAGTTTATTGTATCCTACTGCCACATGTCGTTGCGAGGAATTGCGAAGCAATGACGAAGCAATCTTCTGTTGCATACAACTAATGTGCGAGGAGATTGCTTCGTCGAGCCTGCGGCTCTCCTCGCAACGACATGCACATGGTATGATTACTCACATGACCTCATTCAAAACACAACTCCCAAAACCTGCTGATCTGCCGAAACAAATTTCGCGCTTGCATGAACTTTCATACAACCTATGGTGGACGTGGCATCCCGAAGCCGCGCGTCTGTTTGGGCGGCTTGATTATGAATTGTGGGAACGGCTTGGGCATAACCCGATCCGACTCTTGCGCGAGATCGAGCGCGCGCGATTGAAACAAGCCGTGAACGATAAAGATTATTTGAAATTATACAAAACGGTCTTTGCGGATTTCGATTCGTATTTTTCGGATTCAAAAACATGGACGCATCAAACGCATCCCGAATTTGATTCGCGTCCCATCGCGTATTTCTCGATGGAGTTTGGTCTGCACGAAACGCTCCCGATCTATTCAGGCGGACTCGGCGTGTTGGCTGGCGATCATCTGAAAGAGGCGAGCGATTTGGGTTTGCCCATCACCGCAGTTGGCTTCATGTACGCGCAGGGATATTTTTCGCAACGCATCAGCGAAGACGGCTGGCAGGAAGCGTTGAACAACATGCTCGTGTTGGAAGACTTGCCAGTTCTGCCCGTGTTGGACAAAGATGGCAAGCGCGTCACGCTTGATGTGGAACTCACGGATCGAAAAATTATCGTGCAAATTTGGGAAGCGCGTGTTGGGCGCGTGCCTTTGTATCTGCTCGATTCGAATGTCGAAGATAATTCCGAAATGGATCGTTTGCTCACCGCGCGTTTGTATTGGTCCGATCTGGATCGCCGCGTGATGCAGGAAGTGTTGTTAGGCATCGGCGGCGTGCGCGCATTGCGGACTTTGGGATACAACCCCGCGGTCTGGCACATGAACGAAGGGCACGCGGCATTTCTGACCTTGGAGCGGGCGCGCGAACTTGTGGCTGGCGGCGCCTCTTTTGAGGACGCCATCGCAAAAACGCGCGGACAAAATGTGTTCACCACACATACGCCCGTCCCTGCGGGGAATGATGAATTTCCGCTGTGGCTGATCGAAAAATATCTGGGCGGGATCTATCCTCAATTGAATCTCACGCGCGAACAATTCTTCGACATCGCCAAACATCCAAAGGGACACAGCGAAGCCTTCAGCATGGGCATCCTTGCCTTGCGAAATTCGGACGGGCGCAACGCGGTCTCTGAGTTGCATGGCGAAGTCTCGCGCAAGATGTGGAATTTCTTGTGGGCAGATAAAGCGGAGAAGGATGTCCCGATCACCTATGTGACCAACGGAGTCCACACCGCGAATTGGATGGCGCGGCGGTTGACGAATCTTTTCATCAAACATCTCGGCTCCGATTGGTACGATCATCTTGACCAGCCCGAGTTTTGGTCGCAGATCGACGAGATACCAGACGCGGAGTTGTGGGCGGTCCGTTTACATCTCAAACGCAAACTTTCTTTTTACTTGCGCGAACGAGTCCGCGAACGCTGGACGGGCGGAGGATTCCATCCCGTGCAAGTTGTCTCGTCGGGAGTCTTGATCAACCCCTACGCATTGACGATCGGATTCGCTCGTCGGTTTGCCACGTACAAGCGGGCGAGCCTCGTCATGCGCGACGTGGAGCGATTGCTGAACATCGTCAACAAGCCGAATATGCCTGTGCAAATTTTATTCGCTGGCAAAGCGCATCCCGCCGATGAACCAGGCAAGCAGTTGATCCAACAAGTCTATCGAACCGTCAAAAAAGCGGAGACGGGTGGGCGCATCGTCTTCATCGAAGATTACGATATGAACCTCGCGCGTTATCTCGTTCAAGGCGTGGATGTGTGGATGAACACGCCGCGTCGTCCCCTCGAAGCGAGCGGCACATCGGGAATGAAAGCCGCCCTCAACGGCGCGTTGAACTTCTCCGTGCTGGATGGCTGGTGGCGCGAAGCGTACAACGGCAAGAACGGCTGGTCCATTGGGCGCGATGAACAGATTGACAACTCCGATGAACAAGATGCCGAAGACGCCGAGAGTTTGTACAGCACGCTCGAAAACGAGATCATCCCTCTGTATTACGACCGCGACCCGAAAGAAATTTCTCACGAATGGATCGCGCGTGTGAAAGATAATCTAAAAACGAACATCCCCCAATTCTCTACCCGCCGCATGGTCAAACAATATGTGGAGAATTTGTATGTGAAGGCGTTGAAATAATTTGTAGGGGCGGGGTCTCCCCGCCCAATGTTTGAATCAAACCAAAGGGCGAGAGGACCTCGCCCCTACGAGGAAATTATGATCCCCGAAATCACCACCACCGACCTCGCCGCAAAACTCAACTCGGATGAACAATTCATCCTCCTCGACGTGCGCGAACTCCAAGAGTTGACCTACGCCAAACTAACGGACACCAGGCTGGAGGTCACGCCGATGAGCCGACTGGCGGAGGAGGGATTGAACGCGTTGTCTGAATCAGCCAAGTCACAAGACGCGACGATCTATGTCATGTGTCATCACGGCAACCGCAGCGCGCAAGTCACCGCGTGGCTCGCGCAACAGGGATGGAAAAATGTTTTCAACGTGGCGGGCGGGATTGACGATTACGCGCGCAGGGTGGATTCTTCGGTGGGGCGGTACTGAGGAACGTAAACACGGAAACAAGTAAACACGTACACACGAAAAGCGAGTCCTCAAAATGCTGAGGACTCGCCTTGTCTACCTGTCTACGTGTGTACTTGACTACTTGACTACTTGACTACTTAACTACTTGACCACTTGTCTACTTCCCCCCAAACACAAACTCCCCGTTTTTATAAAACAACTCCCCATCCACCGTAATTTCAGAATCGGTTCGCAAATCGCAGATCATATCCCAATGGATCGCGGACTTGTTCTTCGATCCCGTTTCGGGGTAGCCCGCGCCAAGCGCCATGTGGAACGTGCCGCCGATCTTTTCATCGAACAAAATATTTCCCGTGAATTTGTTGATGTCGAAATTTGTGCCGATGGCAAACTCGCCGACGCGGCGCGAGCCTTCGTCTGATTCAAGCATTTTGATGAGATATGCTTCGTTCTTCTCCGCCTTCGCGCGTTCGACGCGTCCGCGATTGAACGTCAACTCTGCGCCTTCGACAGCCACGCCGCCGTAGATTGCGGGATACGTATATTTCACCCAGCCGTTCAAGGAATCCTCAACAGGTCCCGTGTAAATTTCACCGTCGGGCATGTTGTACATGCCAGTCGAGTTCATGAATTTACGATTTTTAATCGAGAGAGTTAGATCAACATTCGGTCCGCGCAAGGTGACAACATCTTTGCCAGCGAGGAAGTCAATCGCTTTTTGTTGCCCCGCCGCTGTGCTGTTCCAATACGCGATTGGGTCATCTTCATGCGCATGGACTGCCCCAAACACAAAATCTTCGTAGTCTTTCAAACTCATGCCCGCGTCTTGCGCGTACGCGTCGGTGGGGTAGAGGGTGGTGACCCATTTGAACTTGCCCTCGCCGCCGCGCCTCATTTGGGCTTCTGTGATTCCGCTGATGGCTTTGCCGCGTCGTTGCGCTTTGACGGGATCAATGTTCGTTGTGCCGCGCGTGTTCGTCGAAGAATGGATGCGGATGCGGCTCTCGAATTCATCGTACGCCAGTTTGTAAAACGTTGGAACGAAATCGAGCTGCGAGTCGTTGGCGTACGTGAGGTAAAACTCGTCCTGGCTGAACGGCATCATCCCAGGCAGGGCAACCATCGGGTGCGGATGCCCGCCCTTCTCCATAATCTGAATAAATAACTCGCGCACAAGCGGCTCGGCGGCGGTTGTTGCTTCGATCAACACGCGGTCGCCTGGCACAATGCGCGCGGAATGTTCCACCAAAACTTTAGCAAATTTCTGAACTCGTGAATCAGCCACGGCAATTCTCCTATTTCGTTTTCATGTCATTCTGAGTGGCGCAAAGCGCCACGAAGAATCTCTTTTGCCACAAGAGAGGCTCTTCGCAATTCCTCCCTCAGAGTAACACGTTAAGTTGTGCAAATTATATCATTTGCACATCGGTTATACTTTCCCCACAACCAATCTCTAGTCTCCAGTCTCCAATCTCTGATTCAAATGAAACAACTCCTCCAAAACATCAAAACAGGTAAAGCCTCCATCGAAGACGTGCCGATGCCGACTCCGCGCGAGGGGCAGGCGCTCGTCAAAGTGGAAGCCAGCCTCGTGTCCGCGGGAACCGAGCGCATGGTCGTCGAGTTTGCCGAAAAGAGTCTCGTCGGCAAGGCGCGTTCGCGTCCCGACCTCGTCAAGCAAGTCCTCGACAAAGCGCGGCGCGAAGGCGTGGTCAGCACGATGCAAGCCGCGTTCAATCGCCTCGACCAACCGATGGCGCTCGGTTATTCGTCCGCTGGCACGATTGTCGCGCTCGGAAAAAAAATGTCGGGCTTCAAAGTTGGTCAGCGTGTCGCATGCGCGGGCGGCGGATACGCAGTCCATGCCGAATACAACGTTGTGCCGCGCAATCTGTTAACGCCTCTTCCAAAAAATGTTGACTTCGACTCTGCCGCGTTCACCACGCTCGGCGCGATTGCCCTGCACGGATTTCGCCTGGCGGAGCCGCAACTCGGCGAGAACGTCGCGGTGATCGGTTTGGGTTTGCTGGGATTGTTGACGATTCAAATCGCATCCGCCGCTGGATGTAACGTCTTGGGCATTGACCTCGACCCCAAGCGGATAGCCCTCGCTTCTTCTCTCGGACTGGAGGCTGTCTCGCGCCAACGAGCGGACTCTACCTCCCAGCTTTTTACCGCCAACCGCGGCTTCGACGTTGTTCTCATCTGCGCCGACACTCCTTCCAACGATCCCGTTGAACTTGCAGGGGTAATTGCTCGCGATCGCGCGCGCGTCGTCGCAACTGGCGCGGTTGGTTTGACTCTCCCAAGAAAAATTTACTACGAAAAAGAACTCTCCTTCATCAACTCGCGTTCGTACGGACCTGGTCGCTACGACTCCAACTACGAAGAAAATGGAATGGACTATCCCCTCGGCTACATCCGCTGGACAGAGGGTCGCAACTTTGAAGCAGTCGTTGACTTGATGCAAAGTGGAAAGTTGAAAGTGAACCCACTCATCACGCATCGCTTCCCAATCGAAAAAGCGACACAAGCGTATGAGGTGATTACGGGGAAGAAGAAAGAGTCATTTCTTGGCGTGGTGTTGACGTATCCTGATAGCGAGTGGAAAGTAGAAAGTAAAGCAATCCACTTTCCACTTTCTAAACCTTCGAAGATGGCAACGGTTAATCTTGGCGTCCTCGGCGCAGGTCTCTTCGCCAACTCCGTCCTGCTCCCCTCCATCAAAAAAGTGGACGGCATCCAACTCGTCGGCATCGCCTCCTCAGGCGGACTCCACGCCCAACATGCTGGCAAAAAGTTTGGATTCAAATATGCTACATCGAGTGACGATGAAATCATCAATGACCCAAACATCAACACAGTCGCCATCCTCACTCGCCACGATTCACATGCGGAATTAGTTGTCAAAGCCTTGAAAGCGGGGAAGCATGTCTTTGTCGAGAAACCGCTGGCGATAAACAGTGATCAGTTATCGGTCATCAGTAAACAGTTGCGAAAAACTGATAACTGCTTACTGCTCACTGGTTTCAACCGAAGATTCGCCCCTCTCGCGCAAAGTCTCCAGTCTCAAGTCTCCAGTCTCCAATCTCCCATCCATGTGCATTATCGAATCAACGCAGGCTACCTCCCTCTCACTCACTGGACTCAAGACCCCAACCTCGGCGGCGGACGAATCATTGGCGAAGCATGTCACTTCGTGGACTTCATCACTTTCCTCGTCGGCGCGGCTCCCGTCTCTGTGACCGCACATGCCTTGCCCAATGAAGGCAAGTACAGCGAAGATAACGTCTCAATGACTTTCACCTTCCTTGATGGTTCCATTGGCGTTGTGGATTATCTCGCCAACGGAGATAAATCCTTCCCCAAAGAACGTGTTGAAGTTTTTTGCAGTGGCATGGTTGCGGTGTTGGATGATTTCGTGTCGTTGCAAGTGACAAGAGACGGAAAGATGAAAGAGGAAAGAGGTACGCAAGATAAAGGATGGGTGAACGAGTGGAAGGTGTTTGTCAAATCTGTTCGCGAGGGCGGCGAGCCGCCGATTCCGTATGAGCAGTTGATCGGCGTGACCAAGTCCACGTTTGCGGCGGTGGAGTCGTTGCGGACAAACCAGATCATCAAAATATAAAGGTTTCTAAAGGAAGTATGAAATGCCCATCAAACAATGGAAGGTTTTGGAGACGAGTTATTTTCGTCCGAGGTTTCGACTCGACAAATGCGAACTGCCCAACGGCAATTTGTTGACTGCCACTGTCCTTGAACTTAGCACGTGGGCAAATATCCTTGCAGTTACAAAGGATCAAGAGGCAGTCCTGATCAAGCAATATCGTCATGGTGTTCAAGAGGTGTTGTGGGAGATTCCAGGCGGAGTCGTCGAAGATGATGAGGAGCCGTTGGATGGGGTGAAGCGTGAACTTCTCGAGGAAACGGGGTTCACCGCTTCTGAATTTATCCAGGTTGGGAAGATATACCCCAACCCGTCATTCCAGACTAATACAGTCTATTGCTATCTTGCGTTGAACGCTGAAAAGGTGGCGAAGCAGAATCTTGACGATGGAGAGGATATCGAAGTCCATCTTGTGCCAATAGATGAGTTGCTTCGAATGGTCAGACGCGGGGAGTTTCCTCACGCCCTACAGGTTGCCGCATTGTTCCATGTGTTTGCCTATCTGGAACGACTTCGCTAATGCGAACACGTGCGGGCATCGTACTCATCGAAGATAACAAGGTTGCGCTGATTGAACGTCACCGCGCGGGGTTGGAGTATTTCGTGTTCCCTGGCGGCGGTGTGGACGAGGGCGAGACGCCTGAGCAGGCGGCTGTCCGTGAGGCGATGGAGGAGTTGGGGGTTGAGGTTGCGATCAAGCAGAAGGTGGCGGAGATTCATTTCGATGCAAGCACACAGGTTTACTTTTTAGCGGAGCGCGTCGCTGGCGAGTTTGGGACGGGGACAGGCGAGGAGTTCACAGACTTGGACCCGAGCGATCCGTCGGAGGGGATTTATGTTCCGATGTGGATGCCGATTGAGGAGTTGCCTCGGCGGGGGAATGTGCATCCTGCCGAGTTGGTGGAGATTGTTTTGAAGTCAATGCGTGAGGGATGGGGAGATCGTTGAAATAAGGGATTGCTTGAAAGCCCCCTCCGTCACTTCGTGACACCTCCCCCAAATACGACGGGGGAATTTTGTATGCGGATTTAAATTTAACATCGTCGGATTTGGGGGAGTTTGGGAACATAATTTTTTTCTCATCGTCAACAACTTAACGCCGTAAGAAAAATCTATTCACTCGGAGGAAGAAATGAAATCTCGCTCTGTTCTATTCACGTTGCTTGTTGTAGGACTGCTCATGCTCGCCGCATGTGCGCCTGCCGCTCCTGCCGCGACGGAGGCTCCTGCAACCGAAGCGCCCGCGTTCGCGTACGATGAGGCTGTCGCGCAAGAGGCGGCAAAGGTTGGGGAGGGCGAACCAGCTGTCCCTGGGTTGGAAGCGGCTCCACTTCCGACGAATGCCGCGTATGAGATTGCGAATCCGTCGGGCGATCTGACTGTGCTGGAACGATCCAATCGGATGATCGTCAAGAATGCGAACATCCGATTGATGGTGGAGGATACCAATGTGGCGATTGATCGCGCACTGCAAGTGGTGGGCGACGCGGGCGGATACATCGTCAGTTCGCAGGTGTGGTATCAGGATTATTATGGCAACAGTTTGAAGTATGCGTCGGTGACGATCGGCGTGCCTGTGGTGGAGTTCGAAAATGTGATGCGCCGCCTGCGCGGACTCGCGGTGGATGTGCTGGACGAGAGCGCGACGGGTGAAGATGTGACCGACCAGTATGTGGATTTGCAATCGCAGTTGACGAACCTCGAAGCGACGCGCGCCCGCATTCAGGAATTTTTGAAGGATGCGAAGACGGTGGACGAGGCGTTGCGCGTCAATCAAGAGTTGGCGAACATCGAGGCGCAGATCGAACAGATCAAGGGACGCATGAACTATCTCAACGACCGCTCGGCGTTCTCGACGATCACTGTCAACTTTGAGCCTGAGTTCCCCATCCTGACGCCGACTCCCACTTCGACTCCGAAGCCGACCGCGACGCCGATCCCGTGGAAGCCTGCGGATACGTTCAACGATGCAACAGATACGGTGACGGTCGTGTATCAGGGAATTGCGAATTTCCTCATTTGGCTGTTTGGGGCGATCCTGCCGATCGTGTTGCCGCCTGCGTTGATCCTTTGGGCGATGTGGAAGTTGTTGACGAGGAAGGTGAAGGGCAGTGAGAAGTGATCGGTGATCAGTGGGGAGTAATTGGTAAGTGGTAATTGGGGATTGGAGAATTAGAGAATTGAAAACAGGGACGGCGAGGGTGGCGCTGTCCCTGTTTTTGATACAATATTTTGTTTAGCAACAATCAATTATTATCGAGAGCGTCTAACTTTTTAGTTAACCTGCGATTTGGTGCTAAAGCCGCTCTTACCGCCCAGAAGTGTTCAGCATTGCTTTTATCGTTTTCCATAAATCTAAGTTGAATTGACATAAATGTTAAAGCAGCATCTATATCTAAGGACAGTAAATCGTCGTCGTTAATAAACGGCAAGCTGCTCGGGTTCATTGATAAGATTTCCCCCGTTTTTCTTTTAGTGACCGAGTTGTGGAAAGACTTGAGTTCTGGGATGATTACCTCTATTTCTTCTCTAATAACATCCCAGACGCCTTGCATTTGCTGGATACTCTCAGGGAGAGAGCTTATCACTATAGGTATGGCAAAGTAAATTGAAATTAGATCTTCATCGGATGATTGTTTGTGAACGTTGTTTATCAAATTCCTTTTGTTTTCTTGACACCCCAATATACTACTTGAAACATTCAAGACAGTGTTCAGATTAAGTAAAGGTGAAGTTTTTTTGCTTTTCTCAGATTTTATTTCGGAGATAATCTGATCTGATGTAAACATTTTTACCTCCATGCTTTGTAGTACTGCATCAAGTTGTCAATCTATTCGATTTATGTCACGAAAATCGCGAGACTTAAAGCCACTATAGAATAGCACATTTTATCAATGGTAACAATGCCAAGAATGCCATCACCGCCCCAAACACCCCACACGCAAAATTGACCCAATCATTCGTCAGCCACTTCCAGCCGCGAAGGTGAACCGTCTCCGTGCCGCAGGTGTGGAGCGGATGTTTCTCGGTCTCTTTGTTATCTTTCGGGCAGAAGTACATGGCTTGGACTGTCGCGCCGAGGAACGAGTCGAAGAGGGAGCCAGCCAGCCCTGCGAGAGTAATCAGTGGGAAGAGTGACCAGTTATAAGTAAACATTGACGCGAGGAGGGCGATGAGCGCGGAGCCTGCTAGGGAGGCGAGGGTGCCGACGAGGGAGACTCCGCCCGAGGTCCCTTTTTCGACGCGTTTGCGGATGTCCGTGATCATGCGCGGCGGGGACGGGTTCAAAACTCCGAGTTCCGTCGCCCATGTGTCCGCGTTGACGGCGGCGAGCGAGGCGGCGAATCCGATCCAGCCGATGTTTGAGTCGGGATAAAAATAATGGATCAACACGAACGCCGCCGCCAGCCCGCCGTTGCCGAAGACCTGGCCCGCGTCGCGCTGGTCGCCTTTGGAATATTTTTCGTTCAATCCCTGCTTTCGTTTTTTGAAGGCGCGGCTCAACGCGGACGATGTGAAAAAGAACGTCAACAGTAACACCGCCCACGGAATCCCTCCCAGCCCGAAGATGATCGTGCCGAGAATTATTGCCGCGAACGCGCCGCTTTTACTGAGCGAGCGCGCGCGATATGCGAGCGATGCGATGAGGAGTGCGAGGAGGAAGCCGTAAAGGAGCAACATAAGTTGAAAGTCGAAAGTTGAAGGTCAAAGGTCGCGTGATTGACTTTCGACCTTTGACCTTCAACCTGTGACCGATTCACACAGGCGTCGTCACCAAAAACAACACCGCCATCAGAAATAACAACGCGCTGACCGCGCTTGAGATCCACAGGATCACCGCCAGCGGACGCGTTTTGTCCCAGCGATAGTAATACAGCCCCGCGATCACTCCGCCGATGAATAGCAACATGCTGAGAAGCGGAAGCAGGATGAGGCGACTCGACGCGGTCGGATCGTTCGGCGCGCCGAACGCGTCGAACCCAAAGGGGATTTGACTCAGCGACGGGATCAGAATCCCCACCCAGACGATCAACCCGATGTTGAGGATGAGTCCGCTGACCCAGAGGAAACGCGCAATGGGAGTCTGCCAGGCTTGCGTGACGATGAACGATGGATACACCGACACAGGCGCGGCTGGAGTGATGCTTCCCATTTCTGTCGCGCGCGCAAACGTGCGGACGAGCGACGCCGCGTCGTTTGGCGAGATGGCGAACACGCGCTTCGACGTCGCGATGAGGATGATGTTCCGTGTGTTGGAGGCGATGAACTCGACCAATCCCAGATCGGGATGGCGGCGTGTTCCCAGCACAGCGCCAGGTAAACGGAAGCGCGGCAGAGTCAACGGATGCGTCAGATCGGTTGCGGGTCGCACCCATTCGATGTCGGTGAGCGGGACGTCCTCCACGCGCAATCCCCACAACATGGCGAGACTGTCGCGGTCAATGTAATAGTCCGCTTTGTAGAGCGAGTAGGCGCGATACCCAAAAAACGGGATCGGCGCGAAGGCGATCAACCCCACGAGAAGAAAGTTGACGAACGTCGGTCCCACCGACGCGCGCGTGAGATTCCAAAATCCCCACGCCGACGCGCCAGCCAGCGCAAGGAGGATGAGCGCATGCACGATCAAGCCGAGTCGCTTGGCGGGAGGGAAATGTCCGATCTTGAGGTTGTTCATAAATTTTTTGTAGGGGCGGACCCATGTGTCCGCCCTTTGCCAATCAACAGAGCAGACACGTTTCAGGGCAGACACGCAGGTCTGCCCCTACATCAATATTGATTTTATTTTTTCAACAATTTCATCAACCTTCACAAGTTGATTCTCTTTGTCTTTACGCAATTTCAATTCTACCATCCCCTCTTTCAATCCCTTTTCACCCACCGTCACGCGGATGGGACAGCCAATCAGATCCGCGTCGTTGAATTTGACCCCTGCGCGTTCGTCGCGGTCATCGAATAAAACCGAAATGCCCGCATCGTGCAACGAGTTGTAAATCTCCTCCGCTTTGGCGCGCGTGTCCAACGCCTTGCCGCCGATGTGCATGAGATACACGTCAAACGGCGCGGCGGGATGGGGAAGAGTCAAACCTTTGTCATCGTGATGTGTTTCAGCGAGGGCGAGCAAAATGTTTTCAAACTTATCGTTCAATTGAATCGCCTTCAAAAACGAAAGCGATTTTCCGCAATTGACACATGCGTCTCCGTCTTGTGCCTGAACCAAATCCGCGACGATCTCTGCCGAATAGTCGCGCCCATAATTTGTATTCTTCAGATGAAAACCCGCCTCATTCGCCCCCGTAACCAGATTCGGACTCTGTGGAATCAAATCGTCCACGACAATTAACGCGTCTCTCAGCCCGACGGCTGACGCGTACCCCGCAACCGCTCCCACGCTGACAATTTCCTCTGCCCTCGCCGCGCGGACCTCTCCTACTTGTGCCTTCAACTTTGCCTCGCTCAACTGCATATCCCCGCGCATAACGACGAAGATGAATTTCCCATCGCTGACGCGAGTGTACATCAATGCTTTGGCTGTCTGTTCTTTTTGAATCCCCAGAAAATTTGCAAGGGATTCGATAGTGTTGCAATCGGGTGTTGCAATTTTTTCGAGAGGTAGGGGCGGCGCATCCTGAGCGTAGTCGAAGGACGCCCCTACGGGTTTTGCAAATCGTGCAAGTTCAATTCGTTCGGTATATTTGCAGTTCGTGCAATGTGCGATTTCAATGTCGCCCGTTGGAATCGCAAAAAATGATTCGCGATCATTGCCAATCGTTGGAATTGCTCGCGAAGCCTCATTGCCAATTTTGCGCAAATGATTGACCGCAAATTCACCCAAATTCGTCAACACATTCTCGCGCGTCAAATACCCCGCGCGGACGAGGAACGAGAATCCCTCCGTCCGCGCGTTGTTGGGCGCTTCGCGTTGAGTTTGGATTTGTAAGTCGCGGTATTTCATGAGGAAAATTTACCGCGAAGAACGCAAAGGTCGCAAAGAAAAAACAAAATCTTCGCGCTCTTAGCGCACTTCGCGGTTCGATGGCTCTTCGTATTATTCCGCCGCTTTTTTCTTCTTCCGAATCGTTTGCGTCTTCTCGGCTTCGGGGATGACGATCGGCGTCGCCGCAATGGACTCGGCTTGGGCGGCTTCCGAAGGCGTCGTTTCGGGAGCAGGCTCAAGGTCGAGTTCGACCGTTTCTTCCATGCGGATCTGTCCGCGCAGGAACGCGCCTTCTTCAGTCACGAACGCGGTGGTGACCACGTCTCCCCACACGCGACCGCTTCCGCGAATCTCCAGCTTTTGAGTCGTGATATTTCCGCGCACCGCGCCAGCGACAATGACCGCGTTGGCGCGCACGTTTTGGCAAGTGACGCGTCCCGTCTCGCCGACGACGAGCATTCCGCGCAGAGCGATCTCGCCTTCGAACGCGCCCTCAATGCGGACACCGCCCGAGCCGTTGATGCTTCCATGCCAAATGACTCCCGACCCAAGCACTGACGTGATGCGCTCGACCGCTCCTACGGCGGGCTGTTGAGTTTCTGCTGGTGTTGCGTTGCGTTTGAACATGATTCAATTTTACCGTTAAAACAAAAAGGGCGACGGAACGTCGCCCCTACTGATCACTGCTCACTGATCACTCGTTACTCGCTTTTCTCTTCCTTATTCGGCATCTGCACGCCCATGATATTGAACCCCGAATCGATGTACAACACCTCGCCCGTAATTCGCGCGGACAAATCCGATGCCAGGAACACTGCCGTGTTGCCAACATCTTCAATCGTCACGTTTTCGCGCAACGGCGACAGATCCGCGAAGTGTTTGTACATGTCGCGGAAGCCGCCCACGCCTGCCGCCGCCAATGTGCGGATAGGTCCTGCCGAGATCGCGTTGACGCGAATCTTTTGCGGACCCAGGTCATACGCAAGATAGCGTGTCGATGATTCCAGCGCGGCTTTTGCCACGCCCATCACGTTGTAATGCGGCGCAACCTTCGTCGCGCCCGAGCCGTACGTGAGGCACATCACCGACGCGCCCGAATTCAAATGCGGCAAAAACGCATTCGTCAGCGCGACAAAAGAAAACACGGAAATATCCAGCGCATTCTTGAATCCCTCGCGCGACGTTTGATGATACGGTCTGCTCAATTCATCGCGTCCTGCAAACGCGATCGAATGCACCAGCACATCAATTTTCCCGAAATGTTTCGCGGCTTTTTCTGCCACCGCCGCGATCTGGTCGTCCTTCGTCACGTCACATTCTTCGAGCCACTTGCATCCCACTTGTTCCGCAAGCGGCTTGACGCGCCGTTCGAGCATCTCGCCCGCGTAACTGATGCCAAGGTTCGCGCCCTCGCGATGAAACGCCTGCGTGATTCCCCACGCGATGGATTTGTCGTTCGCCAACCCAAACACCAATGCGTTCTTGCCTTCGAGTAATCCCATATCATCTCCTTATGTCATTGCGAGGGCGATAGCCCGAAGCAATCTCCTCGTTTGATATCTTCCAGTTCCTGACTTTAAACCTCCACGGCTTCGACAGCCATGGCTCTGGTGTATTGTTTAAACCCACACGTGGACTTTTCGTCACGAGCGAATTCGGGACTTGGACTCCCGCTTCGATTCTCAACGGGGAGGCTGGTTCAGTCAAGTCGACCGCGTTCTCCCTTTTGGTGATCCCCATCGCCTGCGTCAACTTCCCTGGACCGAACGTGTCGCGCCCGCTTCGCCTCTTCGACATGATCTCGATTCCTTCAATCGGCTGAATCGCGCGGATCAACACCGCCGCAGGGAAGTCCACTCTTTCTGTTACCACGTTGAGCATCCAATGATTCCCATACGTGAAATAGACATACGCATGACCAGCCTCTCCATACATCACCTGCGTGCGAGGAGTCCGCCCCGCCTTGCAGTGGCAAGCCAAATCCTTCTCGCTGATGTACGCCTCAGTCTCCACGATCAACCCGACAAGTTTTTTGCCATTGAGAATCCGCACCAGCCGCGCGCCGATAAGTTCACGGGCGACGGTCAATGTGGGGCGGTCATAAAAATCTCGTGGAAGAATCATGGCATTAGCATGTCGTTGCGAGCGTAGCGAAGCAATCTCCAAATATCGAATAATTCTGTTTGATGCAATGAAATTTTGTAACAGGAGATTGCTTCGACCACTCGGCATTTGAGCCTCGGGTCTCGCAACGACATGAATAGAATTATTTGAATCTCTCATCCCGTTTCAAAGTCAACCGCAACCCCTCCGCCAGCGACAGCGACGGACGATAATTCAATTTCTGATTCGCCAGCGTGAGATCTGCCCTCATGCGCGAGACGCCGCCCGATGTTTTTGCATTGTAGATGACTTCGGCTTTACTGTTCGTTGTGTCAAGCACCTGCTGGATCAAATCTTTGATGCTGGTCTCCGTCCCCGAACCGACGTTGATCACCAATCCGTTCACGTTCGGCGCGGTTGCAGAGGCAACCAATGCGCTGACAACATCGTCCACGTACACGTAATCGCGCGTTTGCGAACCGTCGCCATGCGCGACCAATGTCCCGCCGCGGAGGGCTTGCCTCAAATAATGCGGCACCACGGGAGGATGCGACGCGGGCAAGTGTTGACCAGGTCCGTAGGCGTTAAAGATGCGCAGGCTGACAGTTTCGATTCCCCACAGTCCGCCGATCGTGCGGACGTAGTATTCCGCTGAAAGTTTGGAGACGGCATATGGTGAGCGCGGCGCGGGGGTGAGGGACTCCGTCAGCGGTTGATCGGCTAAATCGCCGTACACAGCCCCACTTGAGGCAAGAACGACGCGGCGTACGCCGACATCCCGCATGGCTTCCATCAGCGCCACCGTCCCGCCGACGTTGACGTTGTTGTAATCGCGCGGATACAAAACCGACTCGGGCACCGAAACGCGCGCCGCGAGATGATAGACGACATCCACCTCTTGAAGAAGCGTCCACAACTTGGGGCGGTCGCTCACATCTCCGCGCGTAAAATGGACATCGGGCAACAGCGACTTGGGATCGCCCGTCGAGAGATCATCCAGCCCGCGGACTTGATGTCCCTCGCGGGCGAGTTGATTGGCAAGTGAAGAGCCGAGGAATCCCGCGGCTCCGGTGATGAGGAAGTTCATTAATTTCGATTATACGGGATTATCTTTGATATTGCGCGATCGCATCTTCTACAAACGGACGTCCGCTCGCGCGATGGACGCGAATCAACTCGTTGACATCGAATGGCACGCGGCGAAACTCAAGACTTGGTTGATCGTTCTCAATGGTGAGGATCGCATAATCTGCCCATGGGTCAGCGTGGAATTGTCCATCAGGCTGATACTGGCTGAACGCAAAGCCGACACTGCCAGGGTTGAAGAAGAACAGATCGCCGTTGCGGCGGATCTGTTGCGCGTGCGTGTGACCGCCCGTGAGGATTTTGTCCGCATACGCGCCGAGATATTGATCGAAAACTTCTTTAGGTGAATGAGGCAGGATTACCTCATCAAAAGAAGCGGGGGAGCCGTGGAAGCATAAGAGTTCGAGACTCCCGCCGAGCGGAATTGTGACCGTCGGCTGGAAGTTTGCGATAAACGCGCGATCATCATCGTTCAGTTGTGACAGCGACCACTGGCGAACTTGCTCCATCTTTTTGAGCCGTTCTTCGGGAATTCCCTCGTCGCCTGTTTCTTCGCCAGTTAATAACCAAGCGTCCGCGTTTCCCGTCACAACGGGACAGTTCAGCGCGCGCAGATTTTGAACTACCTCCGCAGGTTGCGGACCTCCCTGAATCGCATCGCCGAGACAGACGATTTGGTCGGTGCCTTGTCCTTTTATATCTGCTAGCACCGCTTCAAAGGCGATGTTGTTGCCGTGCATATCTGAGATGACCGCGATTCGCATGAGGTTTCTCCTTCGGTGAAAAGATTATAGCACTCGGCGTATCCGTCATTGCGAGAAGCCCGAAGGGCGACGTGGCAATCTCTGTCTTTGTAGGAGATTGCTTTGCCCCTATCGGGGCTCGCAATGACGAGCTTAAATTGATTGACTTATCTTCGGTAGTCTGTTATTATGTCGTTGTAGGATAACGGTAAGTTACGTTGGTTTGAAGAACAGCCACAGCTCACGGTTTGAATCCGTGGGCTGTTTTGTTTTACCTCCGATGGAACGAACAGGATGCCTAACATCTTTACTTTTGCCAAAGGAGGCAAATACAATGTCTGACAGAATTATCGGTACGGTCAAGTGGTTCAACGGAACAAAGGGCTTCGGCTTCATCGAGCGCGAAGGCGGCAAGGACGTGTTCGTCCATTTCTCCGCCATTCAAGGCGATGGGTTCAAGAATCTGGCGGAAGGCCAGAAAGTCGAATTCACCGTGGAACAAGGACCGAAGGGTCCGCAGGCTAGCAACGTCATCACAGTGAGCTAGTTTGACAAGAGAACAGCCCCGCGATTTCGCGGGGCTGTTTTTGATTCATCCAGATAGCATGGCTTCAAAGGCGAGGTTGTTTCCGTGCGTGTCAGAGATGACTGCGATTCGCATAAACATCACTCCTCTCGTCTACATGGCTTTGATAATCAGGATCGCATTGTTATGGCCGCCTTCTTATGTCAGAAGATCTTCCATAAAATTCACCTCTTGATCTTTGAAATATTTGTCAAACATGTGCCTTGCTAAATATTCGAAATAAGATTGATAAGTCGGTTCATTTCTAGATATTCTATTAGCAAGTACAAATGGTTCCAACACAATCCAGCTGCGGCAAATAATGTATTTATATCCTTCTAGAAGGTGGGGAGGAACTAATTTTTTATGAACAAGAAAACCTACTCGGTCAAATGAATTGCTCACTTGACTGGCGTGCTTCCACTGTGCCTCAGATAGTTTTTTTAGATTGGCTCCGTCCCTCGTGAGTTTTAAATACTTTTTTCTGTTTTGGTAAATATACGATCTAGATGAGCGTGTGTTCCCCTCTGATAATTCTCTGAAAATTTGCCAAGCTGATTCAATTTGGGCATTTTTCCGCGACTCTCGAATTTGTAAGCCTGCATAAATCAATGCGCCAACCACCGCAACAGATTCGATAGCTTGTACTATAAGAGTTGCTTTTTCAGTGTCCATTTTTCTCCCATCGAAATAATTCAGACTCATCCAATCATAACTTGTAAAATTATACCTCTCGAAAACAAAACCCGCCTCTCGCCGAGGCGGGCCCAAATTACCATTTACCAATTACGTTCTCCTCCTCGGCGCGAGTCGATTCTTGGAGAATCTTGTCGGCGTGGGAGCGGGGCGTGGGGGGCGCAGAGTTTTTGAACACTTCATCCAATTCGGGCGAAAGAATGACAATGTTACTCCCCTCCTTGAAGCGGTCAACGTATTTACCCCGAATACCCTTGCTGACATCATACTCTTTCAGCAGATCATCGTCAGCCGTGTTCGGAATGGAGTTTGTCATACTCTTGTGACAAGTCGTTGACGTAGCAAGTCGTTTGCAAGGCGGCTGGGTGTAACGCCTTTTTTCCTCGCCGCTTTCCGAAGCACCTGAGCGACGTTTTCATCAATGGCAATTTCGTAGCGACGCTCACGCAACTCGCTGATGACCTTTACAGGGCGCGAATTTTGCAGATACTTTGTTGTATCATGTTTGTCCCAGAATTCGGCGGCTTCTTCGTAACTGCCGAATTCCTCGGGGATGGGGTCAATTTTCTTTTTGTTTGCCATAGTATTTACGCTCGGATTGGGTCATGTCACGCGCAGAAATGGGCAGGGCGACTGTACGATTTTTCAGGACGAAGAAAACAATCAAATATCTTCCAGCGTTCGTTTGTCCGTAAGCCGTATAGAGATTTTCGCCTTTGATGTGTCCTTTTTCAAACAAGCGGACATGCGGCTTGGTGAACAAAACTTCCTCAACTTCATCCATCTCGACGCCATGCTTGACTGCCAGTTTTTCAACGAACTGGTCTTTCCAGATTATTGTATAAATCTGCACGGCGTCCGCTCCTTGTGAAAATTATACACCCTCAATCAAAAACCCGCCTCTCATCGAGACGGGTGATGATCACTGCTCACTGCTTACTGATTACTGATTTACTTTCTCCTCGGCGCGAGTCGATTCTTGGAGAACCTCGTCGGTGTGGGGGCGGGGCGTGGGGGGCGAGTCCCTTCACGGCGCTGGTGACCAGACCGAGGCGGGGCGGGAGGCGAGTAGTCGAAGTCGGGGAGAGTCTTTTTCTCCAGCGGATGTCCCATGATGCGTTCGAGAGCGCGGATCATATCCTTGTCTTCATCGGTGACCAGCGTGAACGCGTCGCCCGTGCGTTGCGCGCGTCCCGTGCGCCCGATGCGATGGATGTAAGCGTCGGCGGTGTCGGGCATGTCGTAGTTGATGACGTGCGTGATGCTGTCAATGTCGAGACCGCGCGCCGCAATGTCGGTGGCGACCATGATGTGAAAGTGTCCCGTTTTGAAACCGTGCAGTGCGCGTTCGCGTTGTCCCTGCGTGCGGTTGCCGTGCAGGCTCGTGACGCGATGACCCGCGTGCGCGATCTGCTTCGCCACTTTATCGGCGCGATGTTTTGTGCGCGTGAAGACCAGCACCGAATCAGAATCGGTTTGTTTGAGCAGTCGCAGTAACAATCCCGTTTTCAAATGTTGCGGCACGGGATACAACGCGTGCGTTACCGTGACCGCAGGCTTACTGATGCCCATCGCAATTTTTTGCGGCTCGGCAAGCGATTGCCCCGCGAGTTGCTCCACTTCGGCGGGAAAGGTCGCGGAGAACAACATCGTCTGCCGCTGTTCAGGTACGGCTTTGATGATGCGGCGCACGTCGGGCAGAAAACCCATGTCGAACATGCGGTCGGCTTCATCGAGCACCAAAATTTCGATGCGATTCATTTTCGCATGACGTTGTCCGATGAGATCGAGCAGACGACCAGGCGTAGCAACAAGGATTTCCACGCCGTTGCGCAACGCCTTGATCTGACGGTCGGCTCCGACGCCCCCATAGATGGTCGCGCTCCTCAGCCCAGTCCCCGCTGACAGCGCGTGCACGACCTGATTGATCTGCTCGGCAAGTTCGCGTGTCGGGGTGACAATGAGCGCGCGTGGCATCCCACGCGGACCATCGAGCAGTTTATTCAAAATAGGGAGGACGAATGCGGCGGTCTTGCCTGTTCCCGTCTGTGCGGTGCCGATGATATCGCGTCCGCGCAACGCGGCAGGGATCGCCGCCTCCTGGATCGGAGTGGCAGTTTCATACCCCGCGACTTTGATGCCCTGCATGAGGCGGGAATCTAAATTAAATTGTGTGAAGTTCAAAATTGTTTCCTGTTCTTCAGAAGCCTTGCACGTGTAAAGAGTGAGTATCCCTCAATCGAAAACAGCGGTGGACTGCTGATGTAGAAGTATTGATGCGGGGATTATACACTACATCCAACCCTCGCTGGTTGAGTAGCCTGAGGCGATAGCCAATGGCGTATCGAAACCAGCATGTTCAAAAGAAATCTTTTAACAAAAATTGCTTTACGCCGTGGTGGTTTCGATACAGGCTCGCTATCGCTCGCCCTACTCAACTACCGAAATTTTCTTTAGCGGAAATTAGAAACTCCTGAATCGACTTCGCCGTCTCCTCCCACTTCGGCTGGAGTTTGTATCGCTTCAAGGCATTCAGAGACAATCTAATTAACAATTCTCTATCCCTCTCCAATTCTCTCAGATGATTCGCGAACATATCCACATCGTGTGGCTCGATCAAATATCCATTCTCGCCATGTGTGATGATCTCCCTCGCCGCGCCAGCCGTTGACCCAATCGCGGGCAGGCCGAAGCACATCCCTTCGAGGTAGGCGATACCAAATCCCTCGTAACTCGATGGCACGACTAGCACATGCGCTTGTCTGAGTTTTTCGATGAGAGGTTCATTATCCATTGCGCCGTGAAGAAAGACGAAAGAAGAAAGATCGTTTGCATTGATAACTCTCTGAATATGTTTGACATAAGTTTGTTCGGCTGAAAACCCTCCAATCACATCCACTCTGACCTGTGACGTTAGACGTGCGACTGCTTCTATTAACGTATGTAGTCCTTTCCGATAGATCACATTCCCAAGAAACAGAATCCGCAACTCATCGCTCTTCGCGCGTTCGATAATTTCTTTCTCCGCAATCCCATCCCCGAACCTATCCGTCGGCGGATACCCAATGACCGAAGGTTTCCTATTCTCTATCAATCCACTCACTACTCTCTCTGTCGTCTGTGAATTGAAAATAAACCCATCCACGCTTTGCAGATATTTCTTCTCAACGATTCGATAGAACCAATTCTGCCATGCAGGTCTCAACTCGGAGCATCGCAAGTGATGGACAAGCGACACGATGGGGTAGAGATGTCTCCCCGCGTTTGCCGTGATCAATGATGGGTGGTTGAGTTCATCTTGAATCAGAACGTCAAATTCCTTTTTGCGAGGAGATTGCTTCGCTTCGCTCACAACGACATCTGAGTGAGGCAGTCTAAAATAAAAATTATCCGTCAAATGTGCGGCATAATTCCGCCACGGCAGTGAAATGATCTCAACTTCATCCCCTTGCGCTCGAAGATATTCCACCAACTTACGGTCATACAAATACCCGCCGCTGACTGTATCTAACGAACCGTAAATAATAAATCCGATCTTCATAATTGGTATGTCGCTCTGAGCCCTTCGATAAACTCAGGATAAACTTCGCGAAGAGTCTCTGATGCGGTGTAAGAGATGCCTTCGTCGCTCCGCTCCTCAGCATGACATGCCTAGCGTTCCACTCGATACGCCGCCCACGCGGACTCGTTCTCCCACAACACAACTTTCACCGCAGAGATATTCTTTGCTGTGATTCGTTCACTCAGCGACGTAGCCAGTATCCGCGCAAAATTTTCGATGGATGGATTCAACCCCGCAAAGGCTGGGCAATCGTTTAGCATCTGTTCCTTGTATTGACCAATGATCTCGTCAAGGTGTTTCTCAACATCTACAATGTCAACGAGATAGCCGTGCTGATCTAAATCCTTTCCCTCAAGTTGCAGTTCAAGGACGTAATGATGCGAGTTTGGGAAATTCTCGGGTCCCCAATCTCCACCGATGAGAAAATGCCTTGCGATGAAATTTCGTTTTACTGCGAGCGTGTACATGAATAGGGCTCCTCTACGATTGTTGATCCGAGCGAAGCACAGAGTCTCTATTTCCACATACGAGATGCTTCACTTCGTTTAGCATGACATGTCAGATAGATTTTATTGCGCGCATGATGTGATGTCCGTTCTCTTTGATGACGGGCATGGCGAAATCAAACTTATCCAAACTGGTGCAATGGATAAGATCGATCTCTGGGAATTCGGGTCGTAGAGGGCTAAAGAATATTTTTGCATCGTTCGAGTTACGGACTCGTTCCAGAAATGGAGTTGGGTCTGGTGAATCCCCCCGCAAAAATGCTTCCAGAAATTCTGCAAATGTCAGGTCTTCTTCACCGCCATCGTATGTTTGACCCGTAACCACAAAGGTGACTGAATTAGGCGAAAGTTTTTGCAGGTACATCGCGGTCTGGTGTGCAACCACGAAACTTGCGGCAACTATTTTGCTGGCTTTCACACTGCGAGCGATTCCCTGAGTCCCTGCGCCCGTGCGTTGGACAATAATCTTTCCATTCAGGTCAAGCGTGTTCGTTTGAGTGGGGGAGTTGCCGAAGTCGAATCCCTCGGGCGGGAGTCCGCCCACTTCGCCGCACGCGAGCGAATTGGGGATCCGCGCCTTGAGCTGTAACGCCTCCTCCACGCCGCTGACGGGATAGATCTCTTTCGCGCCGCGGTGAAACGCGAACGCCGCATTCGTGAACGCGCGGATCACGTCAATGACCACAATGACTCCCGTCGCTTCATGGCAGGTATCAAGATTGGTGTAATGAAATTTCATGTCATTGCGAGGCGATAGCCGAAGCAATCTCCTCGGTTTTCCTAATATTTGAAAATTACTTGTATCGTCTCTTGCGGATTTTCATCCAGCAGACGATATGCTTCAGCGGCTTTATCAATTGGGAAGCGATGCGTGATCCACTTCTGCGGTTGGATTCGCCTCAATGCTTCCCACGCGACTCCGAACCTGCGCGCTTTATCCCAGCGTCCGCTCAACTCTGGAGCGATCGTGCTGACTTGCGATGAAATAAGTTTGATGCGTGAACGATGGAACGCGCCGCCGAGGTCAACCTCCGCGCGTTTCTCTCCATACCATGAGCCGATGACGATTCGTCCGCTGAAGGCGGTCATTGCAATGGCATCATCGAGTGCGGAAGGGGAGCCAGTGAGTTCAAAAGTTAGGTCGAAGTTCTGCGCGTAGCCAGATCGGGGTTTTCGGGGAGGTTTATCTATTTTGTTTGAATTACCATCTTTCAATTTAACTGAATCAAACGAATCGTCCACGCCGATTTCGCGCGAGGCATTCCGTCTCATCTCATAACAATCAGACGTGACCAATTTTTCAAGCGGAAATTCTTTGAGCAAGGATGCAACGAGCAAGCCGACGACTCCTTGTCCCAACACTAAAACACGTTCACCGAAAATCGGAGCCGCATCTTGGATCAGGTTCACGGCGGTTTCCATGTTGGGGAGGAAGGAACAGGCTTCCGCTGGCAGAGCAGGCGTCCCTGCGGAGGAAGCGGGGGCGAGGATCAACGATGACGGATGACAGATAAATGCCGAAGTATGCGGAGCAAATCTAAAAACAAGTTTGTCGCGTAAAGATCTATCCGCTTGTTTGCCTGTGTCCTTGATCGTGCCAACACACGCATACCCATACGCCAATGGAAAATGCAAATCACTGCTTAGGTTGTCGTGCGAATCGTTGAGGTGAGGAAATTGCCCGCGATAGACCAGCATCTCGGTTCCCGCGCTGATCGATGAGCAAATGGTTTCGACCAAAACATCATCCGCGCCGAGGGCAGGCAGAGGCTCCTCGCGGAGCTCCACCTGTCGCGGCGCGGTGAAGTAGACGGTCTTGCGTTTCATCCCCCAATTTTACATCAGACTTGTTGCATACGTGACGCATTCCTTAGCCACAGAGTTCACTGAGTTCTCTGAGAACAACTCATTTTCTCGGTGCGCTCTGTGGCAAAAACTTTGCGAGAGGTGTTGTGTGCTTTACGATTTTTTATCAGCCCACAAGAACGCCATCAAAAGAATTTCGGCGGCTTTGGCATAATAGCCTGTGGCGCTGGATGTGCCAGCGACAAAATTTTTGTCGCCCATGATGACCCACAACACGATCGTGAGCGCGCAGTAACCGAACATAGCCCACCACATCGTCTTGTGATTCTTTTGGAACATCTCCATTGGGGCGAAATAGGCGGCGAGCAAACCGAGGTAACCCGCGCCGTTCATCACGATGGGGTCGGCTCCCATTTGCGGATACAACGATAAATGCAAAAAAGCGGTGGCAAGGTTCGTGAGAATGATGCCGATCTTTTTCCAATCAAGGTTCATGGTTAACTCCTTTTGGTTTGCTGAATAGATGCGCCTGCTGAACTTTATTTTACTTTGCAATACCGCGCCCTGCCAGAAGCAAACCGATGCCGCCGTTCAGAATGTCACGCGCGCGCATGAGCAGGGTGAGGCTGATCGCGGCAGATGCGGGTTGTCCGAACGCGCCCAGCGCGAACACCTGACTCGCCTCCAGCGCGCCCAAGCCGCCAGGCAACGGCATGAGGAACGCGATCTGCATGGCGGTCAGCGCCGCAAAAATTTGAACCGCGTTGATGTTCATTCCAAGAAACGACACCATCAAATAATATTCGGTTGCGATACC
>CAYWCN010000004.1:0-85519 GCA_964456775.1 uncultured Anaerolinea sp. | reverse complement strand
CCCGCCGAAAAGATCATCGGCAAAGCGCTCGAAATTGACGCACAGATCATCGGCATGAGCGCGTTGCTCACCACGACGATGATTCGTCAACGCGAAGTGATTGAGGAACTCGACAAAGAGGGTTTGCGTCCGCGCATCAAGGTGATGGTCGGCGGCGCGCCGATCACCAAAGACTGGGCGGAAAAGATCAAAGCTGATGGCACAGCCGAAGACGCAGTCGGCGCCGTGCAGTTGGCTAAGAAGTTAGTTGGTAAAGAGTAAGGCTCTTACCACAAAGGACACGAAGGTCACTAAGGTTTAAGTGTATTAAGGGTTTGTTGATTTTCCATGAGCGAGTAACAAGTCCGCTTTAGCGGGCTTTGTATGAATAGCACGGGTGTTTACGCCCGTGCGGGCAAAGTCAAACCACAACCAAAATCTATCCTCACGCGATACGCCTCATCCTCATTCGCGGAGATTAGTGAGGATTAGCGGATAACAGATTTTTATTCCTTGTCTTTTCCTTCGTGTCCTTCGTGTTAAAAGAGGTACAAATGCAACCCAAACTCACCCTCCTCACCGACGACATCATCCAGCGCATCCTCGACGAAGCGCATCAACTCCTGCTCAAGCCTGGAGTCAAAGTCAACAACGACGAAGCGCGCGAACTGCTCGCCTCCGCTGGCGCGCAAGTGGATGCGGAAACGAACGTCGTTCACATCCCCGAACAAATTGTTCGCAAAGCCTTGGAGTCGGTCCCGCGCGAATTTTATCTCTACGATTACGACGGCAATCCCACCGTCAAATACGGCAGCGACGCGGTCCACTTCGACCCAGGTTCCTCGGGCATCGCCATGCTCAACCCCGAAACGCTCGAACACGACACAACCGAAACCCCTCACCTTCTCAAGTTAATCAAAGTCGCGGAGCAACTTCCGCAATACGACGCGCAGTCCACAGCAGTGGTTTGCCATGATGTGCCGCAACAGATTCAAGATTCGTATCGCCTATATCTCGCGCTGCTTTATTCAAAGAAGCCGATCGTCACAGGCGCGTTCACGAACAAGACCGTCAACGAGATGATTGACATGCTCGCCATCCTCGCGGGCGGACGCGATGTCTCGCGCGAAAAACCACGCGCCATCTTCGACGTGTGTCCCGCCCCGCCTCTCATTTGGAGCAACTTCGCGGCGGGCAACCTCATCGCGCTCGCGCGCGCGGGCATCCCTGCGGAAATTGTTTCCGTTCCGCTTGCTGGCGCGGCGGCGCCCGTCACCTTGCTCGGCGCGGTCACGCAACACACCGCAGAATGTCTCGCGGGCATCACGATTCATCAACTTGCCAAAGCGGGTTCGCCCATCGTTTGGGGTGGCGCGGCGTGCATCTTCGACATGAAAAAAGGCGCGACCCCCATGGGCGCAGTCGAGACTGCCATGCTCGATTGTTCGTACGCGCAAGTCGCCAAGTCCCTCAACATGCCCACACACACCTACCTCGGCGCGACCGATTCAAAACTCGTCGACGCGCAAGCGGGGCTCGAAAGCGGCATCACCGCCATGATCGGCGCGCTCAGCGGCATCAACATGATCTCTGGCTCGGGCATGTTGGATTTTCTTTCGTGTCACTCCGCCGAAAAACTTGTCATTGATGCGGAAGGCATCGCGATGGCGAAGCGCATGATCGAAGGCGTGCAACTCCACACCGAAACGCTCGCCACAGGTTTTTACGACGAGAACATCAACTTCAAAGGCGGCGATTTTCTCAAACAAAAGATCACGATGAAACTTTTTCGCAAAGAACAGCATCTGCCCAGCAACGTCATTGACCGCGACTCGATGCGCAATTGGAAGGAAGCAGGGAGTCTGGACGCCTTCGCCCGCGCAAAAGTGATCGTGGATGGACTGCTCGCCTCATACTCCAAGCCGACAATTGATGAGGCTAAAGCGACAGCGCTCCACGCCTTCATGCTGACCCTCGCCCAAAAAGCGGGCATGGAGGCTCTTCCATCGCTGGATGAATCGCCATCTATTGTAACTGGCTGACGAGTACACACGTAAACATGTAGACACGTAAACAGGTTGTATCTCGTAACTCGTACCGTGTATACCTGTGTACCTGTCTCCGTGTCTACCTCCCTCTCCCCATGCTCAACATCACCGACCTCCTCCGCACTCCGCAAGTTAACTCCCTCTTCGACATCTCCCCTGACAACACCAAAATCGCCTTCGCCTGGAACAAAACGGGCGAATGGCAAATTTATGAAACAAGACTCCCTTCTCCCTTAGGGAGAAGGGTCGGGGATGAGGGAGAAGTCACGCCTCTCACCTCAACCTCAGGCGGAAAATTCAACCCTCGCTACTCCCCCAACGGACGACAACTCGCCTACGTTCTCGACACGGACGGCAGTGAAAGTTACCACCTCATCGTCTACGATTTTGAATCGAAGCAACACACCGACCTGACTCCAAACATCTCCTACGCCCTGCAACCCAACTTCTGCTGGTCACCCAATGGACGGCAACTCGCCTTCCTCAGCAACGAGCAGGGACATTTCAGCGCGTACACAATTTCAGCCGATGGAGGTACTCCAAAATTAATTTTGGATACGGGTAACCCAGCGTGGCAAGTGGAATGGTCGCCTGACGGAAAACATCTCGCAGTCTGTTGCGAGATGCAGGGACAGGATTATGGGATTTTTATTGTTAATGTATGTCATTCTGAGCGAAGCGAAGAATCTCCATCACGTGAGGAGAGACCCTTCGCTATCGCTCAGGGTAACATACCGCTGAATGCCCACGCACCGAAGTGGTCGCGAGATGGGAAACAACTTGTATTTCATTCCGATGTCAACGATTGGTTTGATATTGGATTGTACGACTTAGATTCAAAACAAATCACATGGCTGACAAACAACGAAGGGGATTCGCAATCTCCAGTTTTTTTGGAGTCCAACAGCTTGCTGTTGGAAAATCGAAAGCAAGCAACTAGATTTCAAATTGCCTACGCGCAGAGCAAAGGCGCGGTGAATTGGATCGAAACGCTTCGACTTCGCTCCGCTCCGCTCAGCGAGGAAGCGCCGAAAAAGTATCAGCTTGGAAAAGGCTTCCATAGCGGAATCAGGTTCACGTCCGATTCGAAGCGGATGGTGACGACGTTCAGCAGTCCGTCCCAGCCATCCGATCTATGGATGTTCGATGTTGAGTCAGGCGAAGCAATCCAGTTGACGAATTCGATGCCGAAAAATTTATCGCGCGAAGAATTTGTCGTGCCCGAAGAAATTTTTTATGAGGGCATGGATAGAGTCAAAATCTCCGCGTTGTTGTTTCGTCCTGAAAAGTTGCCCGCGCCTGCGGTAGTGATGATTCACGGCGGACCGAATTGGCATTATGCGATGGAATGGAATGTGGCGATGGCGCATTTTGCGAGCCGAGGGTATGCGGTGCTCGCGCCGAATTATCGCGGCTCGACGGGTTATGGGCGCGCGTGGCAATACGCGGCGCGGTTCGACATGGGCGGCGTGGACACGCGCGATGTGGCGGCGGGCGCGCAGTATTTGATCCGTGAGGGGCTTGCGCTGAAAAATAAAATCGCAGTGACAGGACGCAGTCACGGCGGATATTTGACGATGACGTGTCTGACTCAATTCCCCGAGTTGTGGTGCGCGGGCTCGGCGTTGGTGCCGTTCATGAATTGGTTCAAGTCGCACGATGATTCGCGCGAAGACTTGCAGCATTGGAACATCGAAAACATGGGCGACCCAAAGAAAAATTATCAACGTTGGTATGACGCATCGCCGTATTTCTTTTTGGATCGGATCAACGCGCCCGTGCAATTGATCTGCGGAGGCAACGACCCGCGCTGTCCCGCATCCGATTCGCTGGAGGCTCGTGATAAACTTGTTTCACTTGGCAAGGATGTTGAGTTATTGTTGTACGAAGATGAAGGGCACGAGTTTTTGAAGATAGAGAATGTGCTGGATGCGGAGTCGAAGAGAGTGGAGTTTGTTGTTAAGAACGTAGGCAGGTAGACAAGTAGACAGGTACACAAGTACACAGGGATACATGTTACGAGGTACGAGATACGACCTGTTTACGTGTCTACTTGTTTACGTGTTTACCTATATGCCCCTCAAAGGAAACCCATGGAGCCCCTCAAGTTCTTATCTAACGAAGACATAAAATCCATGCACGAAGCAACGATGCGGATCATGCAAGAGATCGGCGTCATCTGGACTCACAAGCCCAGCCTCGACATCCTCACCGACGCGGGGTGCACGATTAAAGGCAATCGGGTTTGCTTCCCGCCGAATCTCGTGATGGACAGTATCGCAAAAACAAACAAACGCCCTGTGATTCGTGGACGCAACGGCACGGTCAACGAACTGGGCGGCGGGAATTTGTATTTTCATAATCTCGGCGGCGCGCGCGATGTGTTCGACGCGCGTACAAGCACGCATCACACCGCGACTCAAGAAGACTGCATCAACGCCACGCGCGTGCTCGATGCGCTTCCCAACTGCAACACGGTCACGCCGTTTTTCACTCCGCCCGATGTGCCGAACGAGATGATGGCTCTGCACATGTTTCGTCACACGCTTTCCAACACAACGAAGCCCGTGCAAGGACCTGGCATTCAATTCGGTCACGAGGCGAAATACGCGGTCGAGATGGCGGCAGTCGTCGGCACGCCTCCGCACGAACTCACGCTCTCCCTCTCCCCCGTCAGCCCGCTCACCATGCACGATGTCGCCGCGCAAGCCGTGATGGACATGGCGCACGCGGGCGTCATCCATTCCAATTTGCCTGCGCCCACTGGCGGCGCGACCTCGCCGATGACGATCACTGGAAGCCTCGTCCAACAAAGCGCGGAGACTCTCGCGCCTCTCGTTCTCGCGCAATTGATTAATCCAGGATGCGGCGTCGTCTATTGCGGACGACTCGGGATGCTCGAGCCGCGCACGGGACTCATCTGGGGCGGAGTCGAACTCGGCATGTCATCCGCCGCCACGGTTCAACTCGGACATTTTTACGGGTTCGCCGTTAATGTCTACGGATTCTCCACGAACGCGCACACCCTCGACGCGCAGAACGCCTTCGAACGCGGACTCAACGCCTCTCTCCCCGCCCTGGCTGGCGCGGACGAACTCTCAGGCATCGGCGAAATGGAAGCGGGCGTGATGGGCTCGTTCGCGCAAATGGTCTTGGATAACGAACTGGCAAAGAGTGTCCTCCGTCAACGCGCGGGGTTATCGGCTGACGCAGAACATCTTGCGGTTGAGATCATCAACACTGTGATGGATACAAACCGCAACTATCTCGCCAGCAAACACACGCTCAAACATCTCCGCGCGGGAGAAATGGCGCTGACGAAACTCGCCGAAAGAAATTCGTGGGATACTTGGGAGGAAAAAATGGGACGCAAGCAAATGGCAGATTATGCGACAGATGAAGCCGAACGAATCTTGCAAGAACATGTAATCCCGCCGTTGGAGCCGCAGCAAGAGATTGAGTTGGATCGAATCCTTGCGGCGGCTGAGAAGGAAACGGTAAAACCGCGCAGGTAAACAGGTACACACGGAAACAGGTAGACACGGTACAAGTTACGAGTTACAGGATACGAGTTTCGACTTGTCTACTTGTCTACTTGTTTACTTGTTTACGTGTCTACATCTTCGACCTTACTTTTTATTCACATCCAAACCAGGAGTTACAACCCCATGCTCAAACAATCACACGCAATATCCGAAGAACTGATCGAATGGCGAAGAGACTTCCACATGCACCCCGAGATCGGATTCGAGTTACATCGCACCTCGAAGATCGTCGCCGACGAGTTGGAGAAGATGGGGTACCGAGTCAAACGCAATGTGGGGAAGACAGGCGTTGTCGCAGAGATCGGCGAGGGCGGCAAGATGGTCGCCATCCGCGCGGATATGGACGCGCTCCCAATCCTTGAGATGAACGACGCGGAATATGTCTCGCAGAACAAAGGCGCGATGCACGCCTGCGGACACGACTCACATACCGCGATGGCTCTCGGCGCGGCATTGTTGTTGTCAAAAGAGAAATTACCAGGGCGAGTGAGATTCCTATTTCAACCTTGCGAAGAGACTGTGGACGCGGAAGGCAAAAGCGGCGCGCAGAGAATGTCCGATGAAGGCGCGATGCAAGGCGTGGATTATGTTATCGCCCAACACGTTGACCCCACTCAACCCGTCGGCACGATCAGCATCAATGCAGGACCCAGCTCGGGCGGAGTCGATTCGTGGCACGCGGTCGTCAAAGGCAAAGGCGGACACGGCGCGCATCCCGATAAAACGGTTGACCCGTTCTATCTGACGGCGCACGTTATCATCGCGTTGAACGCGATCATCTCGCGCAGGATCAATCCGTTCGAGCCAGCCGTCGTGAGCATTGGTTCGATCAACGGCGGGTTTGCGGAAAATGTCATTCCCGAAGAAGTGAAGATCACTGGCACGTTGCGCTTCACGGATGAGGCTGTGCACCAACAAATTTATGCCGAGATCAAACGCGCATTCGACATTGTCAAAGCCCTGGGCGGCGACTACGAACTGCGCTACGATGTGGGCGGTCCGCCGATGATCAACGATGAGTTTGTCTCGGAGATGATCGAAAAGACAGGAAGAGATTTACTCGGCGCGGACAATGTCAGCGAACTTCAAAAGACCCTCGGCGCGGAGGACTTCGGCGAATTCATGAAACACGCGCCTGGAGCAATGTACACACTCGGAACACAAAAGGCTGGGCACGAGGCTTATTTGCTTCATCATCCCAAGTTCGATATTGATGAACGCGCCATGCCGATCGGCACAGCAATGCTGGCAGAGACGGCGAAGAGGTTTTTGCAAGAGGCAAAACCATAGTCATATACAGACGTTGATCTTGCGCTTGCATTTCTCGTCGAGAAGATATGCTGTCTTTGCTATGTCAAATATCGCCGCAACTATCCATCGTTCTCACCCTTCTCTTCTTTCTCTTCCATGTAACACTTGAGGCTGTACTTCATTTTTTGTACAGTTCAAGTTGTTTTACCGAATCGTCAGCCAACCATAAAAGCGAATATAGTCAACTGCATTATTAACATCGGGATCAGCCAGATAACGAACCGCATTGTCTTTTACGGATACTGCATATAATTTTTTTGACGCTAAACGCTGTGCATTTTGTTCTATATATCCAATGAAAATCAGCCATTGTCCATCAGGCGAGACGCCCAGATATTCCTGCCCACTTAAGTTTTTTTTACAATTCTGATTAATAAATGTAGATAAATCAATACAACCATACGAGGAGGTTTCCGTCGAACTGACTACCCAAATTAAATTATCCCAAGGATATATCCAATATATTTGAGTTTTCAAATAATCATTATCTGTCAAATCAACTGGTTGGGCAAGCGGAAGATCAAGGGTTGTGATTTCTGAGCATTTTGGATCATGCAGGATACAGTCCAAATCAGCGACAGCGATACGATTAACTGGCGTGGCTCCATAAACGCTTTGGGATGTATTATCCAAGGCAAATACGATCTTCTCCCAATCGGGGGAAACGGACAAAATATGCGCGTTCCTTGTTGCCGTGTCGCTGCCTTGCGCTGGTATCTTTACACTAGTTGGATCACTACCCTTTGTAGACATTAAAGTGTATTCATTATTGTTACACCAATACAAAAATCGTTCCTCATCCCGAGACCATAAAATCTGTTGTGGCAAGAAAATCTCTTCGCCCCTACATTTCGTAATATCAACAGTTTGAGCTGCGCCACTTTCAGTTTTAATGATGTAAAGTTGGCGGCTAACAGGATAAAACAACTCGCCGTCAACACGCCCAACCTTACAATCTATTAAGACCCATCGGCTTTGCGGTGAAAATATTGGCTTTAAACATACTCGGTTGGGGTCCGGAAGAATTCTCCAACTATTAATTGAATTCCCAAATATGTCCGTCACCCAGAAAGAAACGCTTTTGAACACATAATTTTTGTCATCCTGTTCCTGTGCAAAGATAAATCGGGAATCTTTTCCATCAGAAATCATCCTCACAGGATCAAGTCCTTCAACCTCAAGAGTCGGGTCAAGTTCATTAATTAAATATCCATCAATCAAATTCCCTCTAATCGCTCCGTCTAAAGAAACATATTGCAACAATCCGCGTTTCGTCCAGTAAATTAGATAATCTCCAGGGGTATCGGGAAGTGAAACAATCGCATCTCCTCTTTTTGGCGATAGCCCTGTATGTATCAAATCTATTTGGGTAAATAAGGAATATTCCGTAGTTGCGACTCGCGGCGTAAATGCGGCAAGAGGCGGTTCTACTGTAATAGAGGTTAGCGGCGTGACAGGAGCGAAAGACGTGTTTTGGCAAGCAACAATAAAGACAAGCCAAGACAACAAGAACATCCGGGTTGTGTTTTTTCGCATGGACAAACCTTTTTTCCTTCTGATTACTATGGCGGGGTGCATGTGCTTGGGTCTACAAAAACGCCTATTGGAGGAGAGCCTGAATAGCCGTTATTCGCAACGATGAATCTATCCCACGCTTGTTGTAGTTGCTCATATGAAATCACTTGTTGCCCATTAGGGAATGAGCGGTAATCGTTGTTGGCGACACGTACCAGTTATTCGTCCCGTTTGAGCCGATCACATCAAGACCCACATTGGGCGGTGCGGTGTCCACTTTCGCGGGAGAGTGTTCCCATTTCCGAACTATCGCCATACGACAATAATGCCCAGAAGGTGAAATCATTGTTGCCTTCATTCAAAGGCACATCACAAGAAGTGCCTGAACAGGCAAATGTTTGTCCGTTCAACGAGCCTTCAACGGCAAGGATGCTGTAACCCGCTAAAGGCTCGCTCCCATTCAATGAAAGCGTGGGCAAGGTGTTACACCAGCCATTGTTCGAGTTGCAATTTTGCAGGGAACTGCTGATGGTCGCGGGATCAAGATTGATCGTCGTTTCCACGACTTCTGATTTTGTGCCGAGTTTGTACGAATAGGTGGCGTCGCCGCAAGCGTTGCCCGGCTTGCGTTTCCACTCGCAGACGATACAATCGTTCGCTTTATTTCCATTTTTATCAAGGCAATATGGAACCTTATCATTGTCTCGCGCCCACACGCCATAATCATATGTGTCTACTTCGCTTGTTGTGGTCGTGCGATCTGGTCCAAGATAGTCTGCCAAGACAGGTGTGGCAATTCCTAAAATTAGAATTCCAAGAACAAAGTACAAGAGCGTTTTGCGTTTGATGTGAATGAGATCTGATTTGACTTGCACGGTTTTTCCTGCCGATAAACAAAGATTGCTTCCAATGAAGCCCTTCGACGGGCTCAGGACAAGCGGCAGGATTGTACAGGCGAATATTGGTTTTGAAATTTACGTTCTTGTTGGGATGGATTACAAACACGAAAGGCTTTCAGGGGCTGTTTCTTAAGTACGCGGATTGGACAGATAATTTTTCGTTAATCGGCGCACAAAACCTGAAAGTTGATATACAATGTCAGTGGGAACTTTATCAAGGATACGATGTCATTTTTTCTCAACATCCAAATTTGTTTAGCATCCTATTTCATCCTTGCGATCATCCTTACCCTGTTTGCCGCCTACGCCTATTACGTCAACTCACAACGCCCTGCCGATGATCCGCAAAAAAAGAATTACTCTGCCAGCGGAATATTTATCATGCCGTTTTTCTGGCCCTTCTTACTTGTCGGGTGGATAATCTTCGTTGTCTTAAGAGCGATCCATTTTGGATTTTTCCTCGTTATTTTCACCCTCACGCTCATCTTCATCCGCAAACCATTCTGGCTGGTCTGGCTGGAAAAGATCGCTTTAAAAATCGGCACCAAGTTACTTGAAGCTGACGCCGCCCTGCGTTCGTTTGCTTTTGGATGGTCAACTTCCAGTTCGTGAGAACGAATTACTGCGATTCCACAACCTGTAATTTGTATGGGATCATCATCAACAACCCCACTGCGATCACAACCTGACCGATCAACACGCCACTCGATTGCCATGGACCGAAATACGGAACGTTTGGCAATGGCTGTGTGCCCAAGCCGAAAATATCCGCCATGCCGGTGAAGACGGCGATCACGTAGCCTGTGCTGACCAGCCGCGAGCCGATGTCCGCGAGGATGCTGCGTTGTCCCTTGCCCCACAACGCGAGCAAACCCACGTAGCCGCCCGTGCAGATCATCGCCAACCCGATGAGAAAGACGGCAATTTGAATAAAGCCGACCACCGGGCTACGATCCCAGCCGAACCAGTTTGGTTTTGCGCCAACGACAAAGATAAACAGACCAACCGCCACAATGATGAGGCTGAATCGAATCCGTAAATAGGAAATGCGAAACGCGGCGTCTGTGTTCATCATGCGGGTAAATTCTTCCTGAGGAATCTCAGCCAGTTGCCGCCGAGGATATTTTCCGCATCGGCTTCGGTGTAGCCGCGTTCGATCAATTTTGATGAGACGAGTTGCAGATCGGCGATCGAGTCGAGTCCCATGGGGATGGATTGCAAGCCAAAGCCGCCGTCAAAATCTGTGCCGAGACCGGCGTGAAGGGAATCACCAGCGATCTGGCACACGTGGTCAATATGCGCGACATACGCATCCAGCGGGACTTCCTCGCGGCGGCTCCCCGTTTTGCGCGACCAGCCCACTTTGAGAAACGTGTTGAACGGGACAGAGCCGATCACGCCGCCGCGTTCGATCAACAATTCGATAACGCGGTCAGGCACGTGGCGGTTTGACTCAGACCCTTTCATCAACGCCGCGCAGTTCGAGTGACTCGCCATCACCGCGCCTTCGTAACGATCCAACGACTCCAGCGCGGCGGCTTCATCCATGTGACTGATGTCTAAAATAAAATTCATGTCTGCCATCGCAGAGATCAGTTCGCGCCCCTCGTCAGTGAGCGGACCGGGGTCATTCGTCCCGCCGCAGTAGCGCGTCCCTGCCCACGCGAGACCGATCATCCGCAAGCCCATCTCCCACCATTCGGGTAATTCTTTCGGCGAGCGAATCCCTTCCGCGCCTTCCATCAGCATCACCATCCCCACTGGGTGACCTTCGTCATTCTTCTGAGGCGTTGACCAATGTTGAATGATCGCGTCCAGTTCACCCGTCGAGGAGATGAGGCGGAATTTGTCCGAATGCGAATCAGTCCATTTACGATAGAGGTTGACTTGATCGCGATACAACTTGCGCGCCGTGTCAAAATCGGGATACCAAAGCGTGTCCCACAATTCTTTTTTGCGCGCGGGCGCGGCGAAGAGAGTTGAAAAAACTACGGCGACGTTGCCGCGTTGATATTCATCCCAGCCAAGAGTCGAATCGCCGTTGCGTTCGGGGATCATCGTGCCAACCTCAAGGCGGCGCGTTTCAGCCAACGGGCGCGTGTAATCGCGCTTGTAGGTGAGCATGTTCCAGGCGATGTCTTGATGCGAATCAATGATCAAATTCATGGCACGAAAAAACGCCCCGCTGTGGCGGGACGTTTGCTAGTTTTGCTCGGCGTCATCCACCGGCGGCTCGAACGGCGGGGCATCGTTTGAAGGTTCGTCGTCCTCCGCATCGAATTCGGCGGCGAGAAGTTTGAAATCTTTGTCGGCGAACGCGGCCGAATCAACTTTGCGCAGGCTGAGTCCGATACGGCGCTGGTCGGGATCAATGCGGATCACGCGCAACGTTTTTACATCGCCCTCTTTGAGGACTTCTTTGGGATGCTCCACGCGATGGTCGGCAAGTTCGGAGATGTGGATCAAACCTTCCACGTCGTCATCGAGGCGGGCGAACGCGCCGAACTTTGTCAGCCGCGTGATCTTGCCCTCCACGAGTTGACCGACGCTGTATTTTTCGATTCGGGATCGGCGCGGATCGTCCAGCAATGCGCGGACGGAAAGACCGATACGCTTCTTCTCACGGTCAATGTTGATCACTTTTACTTTGACCTCTTGCCCCACTTCGAGCGCTTCACGCGGATGTTCGATGTGATCCCACGAAAGTTCGGAGAGATGCACAAGCCCATCGGCGCCGTTGACGTTGATGAACGCGCCGAAATTGGCGAGGCTGGTGACGCGCCCGGTGTAGACCTGCCCCTCTTCCAACCCGTCTATCACGCGCTCTTTCAACGATTGCCGCGATTCGGTAGACGCCGCGCGCTCCGAAAGGATAAGCCGCCGTCGTTCGCGGTCCACTTCGATGACGCGGACGGAGATCGGCTGTCCGACCATCTTTTGATATTTTTGTTCGGGGGTTTCGCCGCTGATCTGACTGCGGCGCAACGCGCCGATCTGTGAGGACGGCACGAACCCGCGCAAGCCTTCGACAGACGCGATCAAGCCGCCTTTGTTGAAGCCGACGATCTTGCTTTCGATCACCGCGCCGTCGGTGACGAGTTTCTCCACATCGTCCCATGAAATTTGTTCCTGCGCGCGCTTCATGGAGAGAACGACATTTCCATTCTCGTCTTCAGGGTTGATGACAAATACGTGTACTTCCTGCCCCACTTGCAACGCTTCAATTTCTTTAGCGGTCAATTGATCTAACTCGCGACCGGAAACGACGCCTTCAGATTTGGCGCCAATGCTGATGAGGATCTGGCTGGGACTGATGCTCGCGATGGTTCCTTTGCGAATCTCGCCAGCCTGAGGCAGGTCAACGCTTAATTCCTGCTCGTTCAGCAAAGACTCCATGGTTTGGTGATTTGTATCTTTTGGCTCTCCCTGCGAATTATGTTCGCTCCCTTGGGAAGGCAGGGCTTGGTTCTGGTCAGTCACTTGATGCTCCGGGTGGATAAAATGTAAACGGGATTATACAGGTGAATGAACAACTTGACAACCCGGCTTCAGAGCAGCGAGCGAGGGCGTGTATGAGTCAAAGCAGGAATAGAAAAAGCGTACCTGAAATCTTTTGTAGCCTACATATTCTAGGTCTCACTGTCTCATGCAAAAAGCTTTTATCAAATCCATTGCTCAATCTATGGGAATGCTCATAATACGTTCAATACGATTCTGTTCATCAGCCGACAAGTTAACATAACGATCGTTGTAACCCTTGACATATTCCTATATAGGAATATAATATCGGACATGGCGCGAACACCGACGACCCATGATCCATTCAATGCCGTAGCCGAGCCTAGGCGCCGTCAACTCATTCAGGCGATGGGCGAACAGGAACTCTCGGTCAATGAGTTGGTCGAACTGCTTGGCTGGAACCAGCCGTCGGTGAGTAAACACTTGGGGGTGTTGAAGCAGGTTGGGTTGGTGGAAGAGAGGCGAGTCGGTCGTCAGAGAATGTATCGGGTGAATGCCGAACGTCTCAAGCCGATCTTTGAGTGGGTCGCGCCGTTCGAGAAAATTTGGAGTGAACGTTTTGATCGGTTGGATTCAGTTTTGGAAAAAATGAAAAAGGAGAAATGAAATGTCACAAAATAAAACCGTCGTTACTGTAGAACCAAACAAGCAGGAGTTGTTCATCACGCGCGAATTCGATGCGCCGCGCGAGTTGGTGTACAAGGCGCACACCGACGCGAAGTTGTACGCGCAGTGGCTGGGGCCACATGGCTACGAGATGATTCTCGAAACCTTTGAGCCTGTGAGCGGCGGCAAGTATCGTTACATCCACAAGGACAAAGAAGGCAATGCGTATGCTTTTCACGGCGCGTTCCACACCATGAGCGAAGAGTTGATGATCCAGACCTTCGAGTTTGAGGGACTGCCCGAACCTGGACACGTGACTCTCGACACGATGCGGCTCGAGAAATTGCCCAACGATCGGACGAAGATCACGATTCATTCCGTCTTTCAATCTGTTGCGGACCGCGACGGCATGGTCGCCTCTGGAATGGAAGGCGGCGTGCGCGATGGCTATGAGCGATTGGATGATCTATTGGCTGGGATGAAGTGAGACAAAATACGAACAGAGAAAAAATGACCCAACCTTTTGCTCGGAAAGCATCCATTCCCAACCAAGCGCTCGAACCTTTTAGGATATTGATTGGAAATTGGAACACTACTGGAACACACGGCTTTTTCACGGACACCATTTTGCATGGTCGCGCTTCGTTCGAATGGTCGGAAGGCGGAGCATTTTTGATAATGCGATCCGAGATTGACGATGCTCGTTTTCCCAGCGCAGTCGCCGTCATTGGCAGCGACAACTCGGAAGATAAATTTTATATGCTCATCTTCGATGAGCGCGGCGTGTCAAGGCAATATGAAGTTGCGCTGCGGGGAAATAGCTGGAAATGGTGGAGAAATGCGCCGGGCTTCTTTCAACGTTACGAAGGCACGATTGCGGATGATGGGAATACAATAATCGGCAAGGGAGAGTTGTCAAAAGATGGTTTGTCTTGGGAAAAGGATCTTGATCTAACTTATAAGAAAGTCGAATAGACATCAATAAAAGAAGCAGCCCTTTACAGTGAAGCATAAAGAAGCGAATCATTTAGCGTATCGAGTAATAAAGGAACTTGTCTCACGATTAGATAAAGAAAAATGACAAAGACTTAATACCTGGCAATGCTATGCCAATGAATACATAAATTTCAAAAGGAGAAATATCATGTCCGACTATTCTCAGAACGAACAGTCAAAACCGAACCCTGATATGAAAAGCCTTGAAAAGCTGGTGGGTACATGGAAACAATCGGGCGATGTTAGCGGCGAGATAACCTACGAGTGGATGGAAGGCGGTTTCTTCCTCATCCAGCGCGTGGAGTTTGACCATGACGGAAACAAGATTAAAGGGATGGAAGTAATTGGGCATCTTCAACTGTTTGGAGAAGAGCCAGGCAAGGACATCAAATCCCGCTTCTATGGCAGTGGAGGCGAAACCTTCGACTACGTGTATGAAGTGGAAGGCGATATGTTGACCATCTGGGGTGGTGAAAGAGGTTCGCCCGCATACTATAAGGGTCAATTCAGCAAAGATGGCAATACACTTACTGGCGGTTGGGTATACCCAGGCGGGGGTGGGTATAAAGCCATCTCGACCAGAGTGAAGTGATTCGCGTTATGTAAAACGTCCCGCGGAAATAGATCCTTCGCTAGGCTCAGGACAAGCCTGCGGGACGATTATTTACTGAACGGAGATTCTCATGGCAACGAAAAAAGGTTTTGCTTCGGTGGCTGAATATATCGGCTCGTTCCCGCCTGATGTGCAAAAGGTGTTGAAAGAGATGCGCGCGACGATCAAAGAAATTGCGCCGACTGCCAAAGAAAAGATCAGTTATCAGATCGCGTGCTTCGAGTTGAACGGAAAGAATCTCGTCCATTATTCAGCGTGGAAAAAGCATGTTTCGATGTACCCAATTCCAGACGGGAGTGAGGCGTTCAACAAAGCCGTCTCGAAGTATACTGCTGGTAAAGGGACGATCCAATTCCCGCTCGATAAGCCGCTTCCATTGAAGTTGATCCGCCAGATTGTGAAATATCGCGTGGCGGATAATTTGAAGAATCAAAAATAGCCCTCGCTACTTCGACGGGCTCAGTACAACGCCTAACCCTCTCCCAAAGGGGGAGGGGATATAAAAGGAGAAAATAAAATGTCATTTCAAGCCTATCTCGATAACATAGAAGAAAAAACTGGCAAGACTCCCAAACTATTCATTGCCGAAGCCAAGAAATTGAAGATCACTGAATTCAAAGACATCATCGTTTGGCTGAAACGCGATTACGATCTGGGGACAGGTCATGCCCGCGCGATTGCGTACGTGATCCGCAACGGCGCAGAATTTGAGTTGAAGCATACGACAGGTGTTCATCGTGATTCTTCTGGCACGTTGAATTTGGCGGGCAAGGCGAAAAAGAAGAAAGTGGTTGCAAAGAAAGTTGTGAAGAAAAAGTAATTTAACCATTGACCGTGGACGACGGATGATCTCATACGCAATGGCCTGAGGTCTATCGTCCATGGTTATAAAAGGAGAAATACAATGAAAAGAATCGCCCCGTTTTTATGGTTCGAGTCGCAGGCTGAAGAGGCGATGAATTATTACGTCTCCATCTTCAAGAATTCAAAGGTGATCAGTTCTTCGCCTTACTCCGTGCAGTTTGAATTGGACGGGCAGGAATTCATGGGCTTGAATGCGGGACCCGAATTCAAGTTCAATGAAGCGGTCTCGTTCTACATCCACTGCGAAGACCAGAAAGAAGTGGACTACTACTGGAACAAACTCATCGCCGACGGCGGTGAAGAAGGCAGATGCGGCTGGTGCAAAGACAAGTTCGGTCTGTCGTGGCAAGTTGTCCCGAAGCAACTCGGCGAATTGATGGGCGACTCCGACCAAGTCAAAGCCCAGCGCGTGGTGCAAGCCATGTTGAAGATGCAGAAGATCGTCGTGGCTGATTTGGAGAAGGCACACAGCGGCTGACCTTGACTTTACTGAATATTTGTTCTAAAATACAGCATCTACTTTTTATAGTAGGTGCTGTATTTTCAATGAGCAAGGAGAAAACAAAATGAAAAAAATTACCCCGTATCTATGGTTCGACAACATGCAAGCCGAAGTGGCGATGAATTTTTATGTGTCATTATTCAAGAATTCAAAAGTGAACAGCATCTCACGCGGACCCGATGGTAGTGTGTTCCACGTTTTGTTTGAATTGGACGGGCAGGAGTTCATGGGCTTGAATGCGGGGGAGATGTTTAAATTCAATGAAGCGGTTTCGATGTATGTCAACTGTGAAGATCAGGCTGAAACGGATTATTTTTGGAATGCGCTATCCGCTGTTCCTGAGGCGGAAGCATGTGGCTGGTGCAAGGATAAGTTTGGGCTTTCATGGCAGATTATCCCAAAGCAGTTGATGGAGTTGATGGAAGACCCCGACCCTGAAAAAGCTGGGCGTGTACGAGATGCCATTATGGAGATGAAAAAAATCGTTGTGGCAGATTTGCAGAAGGCCTATAATGGGAAGTAAGCAAGTAAACAGGTAAGGCGACCCGATATTTCAATCAGCATTGAATGGGTCGCCTTATTTTTGGAGAAAAAAACCAATGGGCAAAGTAATATTTGATATGAGCATGTCGTTGGATGGTTATGTAACAGGCGCAAACGCTCGCCCTCCCGAAACTGGTTTGGGTGAGGGCGGCGAGCCGTTGCATGAGTGGTTTTTCAACAGCGCCGACCCGCGCAACCACGAAGTTGTGGAATCAATGAAGAATACCGGTGTGATAGTTGTTGGGCGAACTACATATGATCATTCCATCTTTTATTGGGGGTCGGATGGACCTTCAGGCGCAAGGCGCCTGCCTACGATTATTGTGTCTCACAGCATACCTAAAGATGTGCCTGAGAATGGGGTGTATACCTTTGTAAATACTATTGAAGATGCAATTGAAGTAGCGCGCAAGCTTGCTGGCGATAAGGTTATAGGCATGATGGGCGGAAACATTGCCCAACAAGCCATTGTGTTAGGTCTCTTGGACGAGATTCAAGTTCATATCGTCCCCATACTTTTTGGCGTTGGCACACGCTTGATTGATGATTTACTTGGCAAACATGTGCAACTGGAAATGCTGGAAACTATCCAAACAAAAGAAGCGGTTCACCTGCGCTATCGAGTTGTGAAGTAACCCACCCGACATCTTGTATTGCGCGGCCTCAACGTTGGCGGGTTTATAATTTGTCACAATCTACGATGGAGGTTGTGACAACATGCAAAAACTTCTAAAGAATGAATGGACTACGTTTGGGCTGGCGATCCTTGTCAGCGTGATTGCTGGTATTTTAGTTTCTGCTCATGCCAATTCGGTCTTAACATTTATCGTCAGCGCTATCGCGTTGGCGGCGCTGGCAACCGCAGTGGGGCAAGCCACCGAACAACTTGGCAATTACATGGGTCCCGGCGCGACGGGCGTTTTACAATCTGCGATTGGAAATTTACCCGAATTATTTGTGAGTTTCTTTGCACTGCAAGCCGGGCTTGTGACCGTCGTGCAATCGGCTCTAGTAGGCTCAATACTAGCGAACAGTTTGTTGGTATTAGGGCTGGCGTTCTTATTCGGCGGCATTAAAAACGGCGCGCAAAAATTCCATTCGGAACAACCGCGCGTGATCGTCATGTTGATGGCGCTGGCGATTGCCGCGATGGTAATGCCTACATTGACATTTTCACTGCATACGCCCGCTTCCGATCATGAAACTACGTTGAGCATTGCGGGCGCGTTGGTCTTGTTGGTGATCTTTGTTGCAAGTATCCCTATGGCGCTGCAGGGCGGTCCCATGGCGGAAGCCGCGCATACGCATGAAACGCATGAGAAGCCATGGCCGTTGACGCGCGTGATCGTCGTTTTGGCGGTTGCGGGAATATCCGCCGCGCTCGTCTCGGATTGGTTTGTCGAAGCGCTGGAACCAGCCACTGAAGCGTTGGGAATTTCACAGGCGTTTGCAGGGTTGGTCGTGGTCGCCATCGCGGGGAACGCAGTGGAAAACGTGGTTGGGATTCAACTTGCGATTAAAAACAAATCGGATTACGCCTTGAGCGTGATCCTCAACAGTTCTCTGCAGGTCGCTCTCGCTCTGACCCCGATCCTGGTTCTGCTTTCATTCTTCTTTACCTCCACCGTGTTGACTCTCGTCCTGCCGCCGCTATTGGTTGTTTCTCTCGCGTTGACCGCTTTCCTTAGCGTGTTGATCGTGTACGACGGCGAATCCAATTGGCTGGAAGGTCTGGCGTTGATCGGCTTGTACGCGTTGATCGCAATGTCCTTCTGGTGGGGATAATGAAAATCGCATCGGCACAAACTCAATACCTTGCATTGTTACGCGGCATCAACGTGGGCGGGAACAACATCATCAAAATGGCGGACTTGAAAGCCTGCTTTGAAAGCATGGGCTTGACTGATGTCGTCACCTACATTCAAAGCGGGAATGTGATCTTCAAGTCCGCTGAAAAGGATAATGCCAAACTGACGAAGAAGATCGAGAGCGGGCTTTCGGAGCGATTCAACTACGAGGCGCGCTTGGTTGTGATTTCATACAAGCAACTCAAACAAGCCGTGGAAGAGTCCCCGCACGGGTTTGGGAAACAGTCTGACAAATTTCGATATGATGTGATCTTCCTTAAAGAGCCGCTCACTGCCAAAGAAGCGATGAAAATCGTCAGCATGAAAGAAGGCGTGGACACTGGGTCTGCTGGAAAAGATGTGTTGTATTTTTCACGTCTCATCGCGAGAGCGTCCTCGAGTCATTTGACAAAAATCATTGGAACGCCCGCCTATCAATACATGACCATCCGCAATTGGAACACGACGACGAAACTGCTGGCATTGATGGAAAAGGGATAGACCGATGACTGCCCAACAATTTATTGAACGGTTGAAAGCGCTCAGCTCAAAACAAGCGGCAAATTTTAATGCACCTCTTGCGGCGGATAAAAGCGATGCGATTATGGGTGTAAAGATGGGGCAAATCTTTGCATTGGCAAAAGAATTTATGGATATGGAACTTGGTGAAGTTGAAAAGTTACTCGATCACCCCGCTCACGAAGCGCGGGTGGGGGCGGTCAGCATCATGGATTTTCAAGCGCGAAGCAAGAAAACTTCGGATAAACGAAGGAAAGAATTATTCGACTTGTACATCCGCCGCCATAACCGAATCAATACTTGGGATCTGGTTGACCGAAGCGCGATCTGGGTCGTCGGCAGTTATCTGGTTGATAAACCGAGAAAAATTTTATACAAGTTGGCAAAATCTAAAATGATGGCTGAGCGACGGACGGCGATTGTCAGCACGCTTTTCTTCATCGGCAAAGATGATTTGGACGATGCGTACAAACTCGCTGAGATCATGCTGTACGACAAGGAAGAACTAATCCACAAGGCGAATGGCTGGGTGTTACGCTTTGCGGGAGATAAAGATAAAAAGCGATTGCTGAAATTTTTGGATGAATACGCGGCGACGATGCCCAGAGTCACATTGCGGTATGCGCTGGAGAAGATGGATAAGAAAACGAAAGAGCATTATATGGGGTTGGGGAAGGGATGAGTCCGCTTTAGCGGGCTTTGTAGGAATAGCACGGACGTGAACGTCCGTGCGGGCAAAGTTGGGAGAATTACATCGCGATCCAAAAGCGATATGAATACCACAAGGATACGATGTGTCGCGGTACGGAAAATTGTCAGCAGGGGAAATGCCGATGAAACCAAATCAGCCATCCCGTCGGAATGAAGCGTTTTATTTTTTTAACTTCCCGCGTTCAGCATCCCATAGTTTTGAAAATCGCTCAAAGACATCGGAAATAATTTCCAGTTCGCTTTCGGAATAACTTGAGATTAATTTATCCTGCGCCGCTCTTGCTGATTCAAACCATGAGGCGGCTTTTTCGCCGCTTGATTTTGCGGGAGCGATCAGAAACCCGCGGCGGTCATCGGGATTTGGCTTTCTCTCGATCATGCCCGCCTTTTCGAGACGATCCAACATGGCGGTCGTCGCGCCAGAGGTGAGACCCGTGTGCCTGGCAAGTTCGGAGGGGGATGCATTGCCTTTGAGGAAGAGGAGCCGCAGACATTCCATGTCGGTGACGTTGACGCCCGCCCATTCGCTGACGGCGTTGCGGAACAGCGTGAGGTTTACGCCGTAGTCGCGCACGGCGGCGAGGGCTCGGTTCTTTAATTCTGTTTTGGAGTTTGGCATAGTGACACCCTTGACATTATCTTGATTGTAAAGTATCTTTATTATATAACTAAATTCGTTTTGACGCAAGGTGTTCACGACACCAAAATCAGACAAGGAGATTACCATGAGCCCGAAGAAAGAAACCAAAATTTGGTCGGATGAAGAAAAAGCCGCGATGCGCGAACGCGCCAAAGAAATGAAGGCGGAAGCGCGTATGAGCAAGAACAAAGAAGAAGGCGAGAAGGTCGCGCTGGCGACAATTGCCAAAATGCCAGAACCAGATCGGACCATGGCGAAAAAAATCCATGAGATTGTCAAAGCCAACGCGCCAGCGCTCATGGCGAAAACCTGGTATGGGATGCCCGCGTACGCCGATGCGGATGGAAAGGTTGTCTGCTTCTTTAAAGCGGCGAGCAAGTACAGCACGCGATATGCGATCCTCGGCTTCAACGACGCGGCAAAGCTCGACGATGGGAATATGTGGGCGGACAGTTATGCTGTGGCTAAGTTGACTTCTGCTGAAGAGGCGAAGATCACTGCGCTGGTGAAGAAAGCGGTGAGTTGAGTATGAAAGCCAGCGCGAAACCTGCTTCGAAGGAGAAAACTACAACTCAGCAGATCGATTCCATCATCAAGGAAGAAGGAGGATGGAAGGGGAGGAAACTATCTCAACTTCGCGCTGTGATCAAAAAAGCCAACCCTGCTGTAGTTGAAGAGGTCAAGTGGAAGAAACCATCCAAGCCAACGGGTGTGCCTGTTTGGTCGCACAATGGAATCATTTGCGTGGCTGACATTCTCAAAAATGCTGTGAGACTGACATTCCCCAAAGGAGCTCAAATAAACGACCCGCGAAAGATTTTCAATACCCGCCTGGATAGTAAAACGGTTCGCGCGATTGATTTCTACGAAGATGACACAGTGGATGAGGCGGCGTTAAAAACGATTATCCTTGCCGCAGTAAAACTAAACGCATAAAAGTGAAAAGGGCGATAAACTTATATCAGTTATGACATCCATCCGTTTTGAAGCTACGCCGTTAAAAATCGGCAAGTGGATCGTTCTTAGACTGCCAAAGAGCGCAAGCGCAAAACTCCCATCGCGCGGTATGGCTCTGGTGGAGGGGACCGTGAATGGTTTCCATTCTAAAATTGTGCTTGAACCAGACGGCGATAGAAGTCACTGGTTTAAAGTTGACTCTGACTTGCGTAAAGCCGCCGATATTGATGTAAATCATAAGGTGAAGCTAGCGGTTGAGCCGTCTCAAGCGTGGCCCGAACCTGAAGTGCCGATAGATTTAAGCAAGGCGTTGAAGTCTGACCCGCTGGCGAATGCCGTCTGGATGGAAATTACGCGCATGGCGCGCTGGGACTGGCTCCGCTGGATACGCTCCACAAACAATGCGGAAACGCGCAAGCGGCGCATTGAGGTTATGTTGTCAAAATTGAACGATGGCAAACGCAGACCATGTTGTTTCAATCGTAATCAATGCACCGAACCCGAGTTTTCGAAAAATGGGATTTTCAGCGAAGCGGCATAAATATTGAGAGCACATCATTCAATGACAAATAAAAATGTAGCCGCAAAGGTCGCAGAGACTTTTGTGGCTACTTTTTCAATGGGATTGTTGCCTTGAATTTTCCACTTGACTATATAGAACGCACGTTCTATAATCGGACGAGTGTTATCTTATTTCAAATATAGATAGTAAGCAGGCAGTCAGCTAACAACAGACTGCATCATGGAGGTTGTCGCTATGAGAAAACTTATTGTGCTTGAACATATCTCTCTTGATGGCGTCATACAAGCCCCAGGCGGGCAAGACGAAGATACCAGCGGCGGCTTCGCGTATGGCGGGTGGACAGCGTCCTATGACGATGATGTGCTTGGAAAGATTCTGAGAAAGCAGATGAACAAGCCGTTCGACCTGTTGTTGGGGCGCAAAACCTTTGACATTTGGGAGACAGCCTGGCCGCATTCAGACGATTGGCCTGGCGTTAACACGGCGACCAAGTACGTCGCTTCAAATACTAGAACTTCCAGCCAATGGCAATCGTCCGTATTCATAGACGGAGACATTGCGGACAAAGTTGCCAAACTCAAGGGACAGGCGGGACCAGATTTGAACGTTTGGGGAAGCGGCAATCTCCTTCAAACGCTTATCAAGCATGATCTGGTAGATACGTTCTGGTTGATGATATATCCAGTAACATTGGGCGCTGGAAAGCGGTTATTTGCGAATGGCACGATTCCCGCAGCATTCAAAGTGATGGAAAGCACAGTCGATTCAAAAGGCGTTATTATCGTGAGTTACGAACGTGCAGGCACGATTGCGCTCGGAAGTTGATAAATAAAGGAGTTTCGATCATGGATACAACCAACTCGTGGGTAAGAGAAATTGCCGCCGTCACGTTGTTTGCTGAAGACTTGTCCGCTATGAAACACTTCTATCAACAAGTCTTCGGCTTGCCTGTGATGTTTGAAGATGCCGACTCGTGCGTGTTTAAATTTGGAAATACGCTTGTCAATCTGCTGAAATTAACAGAGGCGAAGGAACTCATCGAGCCTGCTAAGGTGGGAAGCCATGACGCTGGCTCTCGCTTCGTGTTCACGATTGGCGTTGACGATGTAGACGCGATGTGCGCGGAGTTGGCGACGCGCGGCGTGAAACTGCTGAACGGTCCGATGGAGCGTCCGTGGGGTGTGCGGACTGCCAGCTTTATGGATCCCAGTGGTTATATCTGGGAAATTGCAAAGTAATATCTAAATATCGGAGTGCAGGCTTAAGTCTGCTTCAAATTAGCGGACTCAAGTCCGCGTTGCTGGAGAAAAACTCGTGAAAACTTTTTATCAAATCTTAGCCAATACCGTACTAGCCAACGTCACCAACATGACCGTTTGGTTCGCCATGATCTTTTTCGTCTATCTTGAAACAAAATCGGTCACAGCCACTTCGATCATTTCAGGGATTTTCCTTGTGTTCACCGCAGGGTTAGGGATATGGTTCGGGAGCCTGGTTGACCACAACAAGAAAAAGAATGTGATGATTCTTTCGGGTGTGATTTCACTGTTCATTTACATCATTGGCTTTGGCATATATCTTGCTCTTCCCGCCGAAACATGGAAAAACCCAACCAGCGTCACACTCTGGATTTTCAATGTGCTTTTATTGGTTGGCGTGATCGCGGGCAACATCCGCTCCATTGCAGTGCCGACATTAGTCACCATTTTGATTCCCGAAGATGATCGCGCCAAAGCCAATGGACTCACTGGCACAGCCTTCGGTATCGCATTTTTAATATGTTCAGCCATCAGCGGTCTCCTGGTTGGCGCGGGCGGCATGTTCTATGTTTTGATTCTCGGAATCGTGATGATGACGCTTTCCATTGTTCACCTGTGGTTCTTGCAAATCCCAGAAAAAGAAATTGTGCATCTCGAAAACCAGCAGCCGAAAGTGGATTTGCGCGGCACATACATAGTCGTTGCGGCTATCCCTGGCTTGATGGCGATGATTCTTTTTTCCACCATCAACAACTTTTTAGGCGGCGCGTTCATGGGCCTCATGGACGCGTATGGTTTATCTATGGTTTCGGTTCAAACATGGGGTTTGCTGTTTGCCGTCATCAGTTGCGGTTTCATTGTCGGTGGTCTTGTGATTGCAAAATATGGTTTGGGAAAAAACCCATTGGTTGCGATGTTCGCCGCTAACATCATCATTTGGATTATCTCCGCCGTTTTCACCATTCAACCTTCCATCATCTTGCTTTCTGTTGGCATGTTTATTTACATCAGCGTCGTGCCGTTCATCGAAGCCGCCGAGCAGACGATTCTTCAAAAAGTGGTGCCACAAGAAAGACAGGGACGCGTTTTCGGATTCGCTCACAGCGTGGAGCAATCCGCTTCGCCTCTGACGACCTTTCTAATTGGTCCAATTGCGGAGACTTTCTTCATCCCTTTTATGACCACAGGCGCGGGCGTCGGCTTGATCGGCAGCTGGTTCGGCACAGGTCCCGCGCGCGGAATCGCTTTGGTGTTTACGGTGACGGGCATCATCGGTTTGATCCTCACCATCATAGCAATGAATACAAAGTATTTCAAATTATTGTCTGATAGATATTTGCACGGTGAAAGCGAGTCACCCGCATTGCCTGAAGTTGAAATGGCATAAATCATAATACGGAGTGCGGACTTTAGTCCGCTATTTGCAAAGGCAGACTAACCCACAGGGTGCTTCGCGAAGTCTGCGCTCCGAAAAGGAAAAAAAATATCCATGCCCACCAAAAAACAAGAATCGAATTTCCCCAACATCGGCGCGCCTGCCACGCGCGCGCTGGAACATGAAGGCTATACAACGCTCAAACAATTAACGAAAATTTCAGAAGCAGAGTTAGCTCAATTGCATGGAGTCGGTCCGAAGGCGATAAGAATTTTAAAAGAATCGTTGAAAGCAAATGGATTATCTTTTAAACTTGCCAAAGCAGGTGAGACGCTGAAGAAGAAAGGCTCACCCGTCAGCCGCACGGATGCGGTGGATAAATTTCTGCAGGAGTTGAGTCACCCGCTCAAAGCGGAGGTTGAAGCGGTTCGTTCCATCGTCAAAGGTGCGGACAAAAATATCAATGAAGAAATCAAATGGAAAGCGCCATCCTTCAATTACAAAGGCGAATATTTAGTGACGTTTAATTTGCGTGATACAAAACGGATCCATTTGGTACTTCATAACCCGATGATTTCCAAAGTAAAGAGCGACTTGCTGGAAGGCGATTACAAAGACAGGCGTATGATGTATTTTGCGGATATGAAAGACATCAAGGCAAAAAAAACCGAACTGGAAAAAATCCTCAAGCAGTTGATAAAATTGAATTCATAAGAAAAACCGTCCCGCAGGCTGACTTGAAAGTTACAACCCCATCGAGTAAACCTGCGGGACGTTCTTCATGGGAGAATCCATGCCACAAGAATATATCGAAATTCGCGGCGCGCGCGAAAATAATTTGAAAAATGTTTCGCTGCGAATCCCTAAACGCAAGATTACAATTTTTACAGGCGTGTCGGGTTCGGGGAAATCTTCGATTGTGTTTGATACGATCGCAACCGAATCACAGAGATTGATGAACGAAAACTTCAGCATGTTCGTGCGGAATTTTTTGCCGAAATATTCGCAACCCGACGCGGATTCGATTGAAAACCTGAGCATGTCGATTGTGGTGGATCAAAAACGGATGGGCGGCGGTTCACACTCAACCGTTGGCACGATCACCGATATTTATACGCTGGTGCGTTTATTGTTTTCCCGCATCGGCGAACCGCATGTTGGAACTGCCAATCTTTTTAGTTTCAACGACCCAAAAGGGATGTGCCCTGAATGTAACGGGCTGGGTCGCAAACTGGATGTGGACTTAAACAAGTTCTTGGATAAATCAAAATCGCTTAACGAGGGCGCGATTGTATTTCCCGATTACGCTGTGGATGGCTGGTATTGGAGCCAGGTTGTCAATTCAAAACTTTTTGACCCCGATAAAAAGTTATCCAAATATTCTGAAAAAGAAATGCAGGCGCTGTTACATAATCCGCCGATTAAAGTCAAAACAAAAATTGGGGTGAAAGATTTCAATTTAACCTTTGAAGGCATTATTGATAAGTTTGCAAACAAATATATCAAGCGCGATCTAAAGACCATGTCTGCGCGGACTCAAAAGCAAGTGGAGCCGTTTATGACGATGGGTCCATGTCATCTGTGCAAAGGCGCAAGGTTGAGTCAAGCGACGTTGAAGAGCAAAATCAACGGCTACAACATTGCAGACTTGACCGCGATGGAAATTCCAGAGTTGATCAAGGTTGTAAAAACATTCAAAGAACCTGCGGCGCAGTCCATCATCAAGGGACTGGTTGAACGGCTGGAACATTTGGTAGATATCGGTCTTGAGTACCTCTCCCTCAACCGCGAAACGGACACGTTGTCGGGCGGCGAGTCGCAACGCGTGAAAGTGGTCAAACATTTAGGCAGTAGTTTGACCGATGTGATTTATGTTTTCGATGAGCCGAGTGTGGGCTTGCATCCGCGCGATGTGCATCGAATGAACGAGTTGTTGCAGAGACTGCGCGACAAAGGCAACACGGTCATCGTTGTAGAACATGACCCCGACGTCATCAAAGCCGCCGACCATGTGGTGGATGTTGGTCCAAAGGCTGGGACTCACGGCGGAGAGATCGTCTATGAAGGCAGTTTTGCGAATCTGCTGAAAGCAAACACCCTGACAGGCAGGTTCATGAATCAAAAAGTCCCGTTGAAAGATGAGTTCCGCAAAGCAACGGGCAAACTGCCGATCAAGAATGCGAGGGTGAACAACCTGCAAAACGTCAGCGTGGACATTCCAACGGGCATCTTGACGGTTGTCACTGGCGTGGCGGGGTCGGGGAAAAGTTCATTGATCAACGAAGTCTTTTTGGCGCAACATCCCGATGCGGTTGTGATTGACCAATCCGCTGTGGGAGCCAACAGCCGTTCCAACCCTGCCACGTACACAGGCATTTTGGACGATGTCCGCAAGGCGTTTGCGGCGGCGAATAAAGTGCAGGCTTCGTTGTTCAGTTTCAACTCGAAAGGGGCGTGCGAGAACTGTCAGGGACTTGGCGTGATCTATACCGACCTGGCATTCCTTGACGGAGTCAAGACTCCTTGCGAAGTGTGCGAAGGCAGGCGTTTCAAAGATGAGGTATTGAAATATAAATTGAATGGGAAAAATATTTCGGAAGTCTTGGCAATGAAAGTGGAAGAGGCGTTGGAGTACTTTGAGATTCCAGAAGTCACGAAGAAACTGCAAGCCATGAGTGATGTCGGACTCGATTATCTGAGTCTCGGTCAACCGTTGAGCACGCTTTCGGGTGGAGAATGTCAACGCATCAAACTCGCCAGCGAACTACACAAAAAAGGAAGCGTCTACATCATGGACGAACCCACGACGGGTTTGCACATGTCCGATATTGGGCATCTCATGGAAGTCATCAATCGGCTCGTGGATATTGGCAACACAGTCGTCATCATCGAACATAATTTGCACGTGATCAAGAATGCCGATTGGATCATTGACATGGGTCCCGAAGGCGGAAGCAAGGGCGGTACAATCATGTTCGAAGGCACACCCAGGCAACTGGTCAGCGCGAAGCGTTCGATTACGAGTGAGTATGTACGTAATTGACAAACGTCCCGCAGGGTTTTCGGAAGGCAACATAAACTTCAAGTCCACCCTGCGGGACGGTCATTACGATAAAAGGAGATAATCATGGCACTAACCCCATCCCAAGAGATTGACAAACAGATCAAAGACTTAGGCAGTGACTGGCGCGGCAAACTGCTGGCGCGTATGCGAAAGCTGATCCTTTCCGCATCCTCAGACCTTTCGGAAGATTGGAAGTGGGGCACCGCCGTTTTTGTTTCCAAAGGAAACGTTGTTGCGGCGGGAATTTTCAAAGACCACGTCAAGTTGAATTTCTTCAAAGGTGCATCGCTGAAAGACCCGAAGAAGTTATTCAATGCGGGGCTGGAAGCGAAAGGTTCGCGTGGGATTGATTTGACTGAAAATTCTAAAATAGACGAAGCCGCGTTGAAAGAATTGATCCGTGAGGCGGTGGCGATGAATTCGGCGAAGAAGAAATAGAGAAACTCGTCGCCCTCTGACCTTTTGCGAATATGAAGAGGTTATAATCTCTTCATGCCCAAGCAAAAATCCCAACCCATCACTACCGATCAATTCCTCACCGAGGAATACGAATACATCGCGCAGACCGCCGCGCAGGCGAATGAAGACCGCGCGCGTATTTCGTCCTTTTACCTCATTGCCGTGGGGTCGTTGATCGCCGCCATCTTTGGCACGCAATTCTTCGACGCCGATTTCTTCACTCGAGGCGTCAAATTCATATTTAGCGGGATATTTCTTCTGCTTACGTTGATGGGCACGAGTACCATCGTGCAACTGGCAAGGCTTCGCGCGGCATGGTACGAGTCGATGCTGGCGATGAATCAGCTCAAAGAGTTCATGGTCGCGCAGAACAAGGACATATCAAAGGCGTTCCGCTGGACCATGCGCACGCTTCCGCCGAAATATAAAAAATCGAGCATCTCCTTTTATCAGGCGCGTGAAGCCGCCATCCTCAGCGGCGTGACCTTCACCGCGTCGATCTATTTCGCGCAATATGCAATGGGCTTGAACAGTGGGGTTAACTGGCTCATCGCCGCCACGTGCGGGATCATCATTATTTTCTTGCAGATCGTCATTTATAAAAAAGCGTTGAATTAACATACAATTCACCGTCCCGCAGGTTTTCTCGCAGACCTCACCCATTTCAAACAAACCTGCGGGACGTTCTACACATAAAACATGCCCCGCGACTACATCCCACAGCCTCCCGCCGCGTTCCAACGCCGCCCGCATCTCACCAAAGACGACGACTGGATTCGCTCTTTTTTACATAAAGCAAAGATCGGACACATCGCCACATCCATTGACGGACAGCCATTCATCAACCCGACGATGTTTTGGTACGACGAAGCAAATCATCAGATCGCGTTTCACTCGAATGCCGCGGGGCGAGTCCGCTCGAATGTGGAAGCCAACCCGAAGGTCAGCTTGGAAGCGAGCGAGTTGGGGAAGTTCCTGCCGTCGAACGTCGCAATCGAGTTCTCACTTCAATTCCGCAGTGTGGTCGTCTACGGCGACGCGCGGCTAGTGGATGATCCCGCCGAAGCGCGTCAGTTGTTGTACGGTCTCATCGGAAAATATTTCCCCGCGATGACCGCAGGCAAGGAATATCGCGAGATCACCGACAAAGAATTGCGCGCCACTTCGATCTACGCGATCCAAATCGAATCGTGGACGGGCAAAGAGAATTGGGCAGACCGCGCCGACCAATCCGATGAGTGGACGCCGCTTGAAGAGAAATGGTTTGAGTAAAGAAATAGATCAATCGGCAGTGCAACTGCTGACGCAACAAGTAGAGGAGTCAATATGTCCGAAGAAAAATTTCGCACCGAAGAATTCCGCGTGGACGGCGAAGAACTGCTTCGCAAAGTTAAGAACCTCATCAACGAGGGCAACATCCGCCGCGTGATCATCAAGGATAAGGAAGGGAAAGTTATCTTTGAGATTCCCCTCACGTTTGGCGTGGTCGGCGCGTTGATCGCGCCGCAACTCGCCGCCATCGGCGCAATTGCCGCATTGTTGGGCGAAGCGACTGTGGTGGTTGAGAAACGAGAATAGCCATGAAAGTTTTTGTCTGGATTTACTTCGCCGCCATTGTCGTCGAAATGATCATCCGCGCGCCGCTTAACAAAAAACGCAAAGCGGAAAAGATGAATGTCCGCCGAGTCACATCACAAGAGACGATCATCCTCTTTCTGCTTTTAATTGCGATGCTTATCCTTCCGCTTGTTTATGTATTCAGTAACTGGCTTGCTTTTGCAAATTACACCTTACCCGCATGGACTGGCTGGCTTGGCGTGATCATTCTTGCAGGCGCGTTGTTCGTTTTCTGGCGTGCTCATGCAGATTTGGGACTCAACTGGTCACCCACGCTGGAGATCCGTGAGAAGCATGAATTAATTACAAAAGGAATTTACGGTTTCATCCGTCACCCGATGTATGCATCGCAATGGCTGTGGATCATTGCCCAGCCTTTGCTGTTGCAAAACTGGATCGCTGGTTGGTTAAATTTTCTGATCTTCATCGTGTTTTATGCTCTCCGCGTGAAAGCAGAAGAACAATTGATGATCGAACAATTCGGTGATGATTATCGCGCGTACATGAAAAAAGTTGGAGCGGTCTTCCCGAAAGTCGGTTAAATTCTCTCCACCCCAATCCCTGCGCCATCGGGCAAAAACATCTTCGCCCCATCATACGTCACCCCGCGATAGGGATCGTTCTTGATCAACAGCGGACCATCCAGGTCGGCGTAATCGCACAACGGAGCGAGATGCGCCGCCGCCGTCACCCCCACCGACGACTCGACCATGCAACTCAACATGATCCGCATATCGTGCGCCCGCGCCGCATGGATCATCCGCAACGCATCGCGAATCCCTTCGCTCTTCATCGTCTTCACAACCACGCCGTCAATCGCGCCCGCAAGTTTCGCCACATCGTGAGAATTCTTCGCCGTCTCATCCGCAAAGATGGGAATATCAATTCGCTGAGCGCGTAATTCATCTTTCAACCAAAAATATCCATCCACATCATCCACCGCCAACGGCTGTTCGATGAACTCCAGATCGTACTCCGCCAAGCGCGGGATGATGCTCAACGCCTGCTCACGACTCCACCCCGCGTTCGCGTCGACTCTCAATGTTGAATTGGTCGCGCCGCGAATAGATTTGACTCGCGCTTCATCATCCTCCCCTCCCAACTTGATCTTCAGGATCGGATGCCCCGATGTTTTCGCTTGTTCCGCCATCACAGAAGGCTCGTCCATTCCAATCGTAAACGATGTCAGCGGAATGTTCTGCGGATTCAACCCGAACAATTTGTACAACGGCTGTCCCAACTTTTTTCCCCACAGATCATGCAACGCCTCGTCAATCGCAGACCTCGCCGCGCGCGAGCCAGCAGGTCTCCGCGCCAAAACATTGTCCATATCAAAAAGATCATCGCCCAAGTCAGGCACAGATTTCAAATACGCGATGATGCCCTCTTGCGTCTCGCCATAATACGGGACCGCCGCCGCTTCGCCCACCCCGTCATCGAGATACACCAACACATTATGCCGCTGGTCGCTCGCCCCATGCGCCACGCGAAAAGTCGTCTTCAATTCGAGTGTGATCGGTTCCCAAGAAAGTTTCATTGTTCAATCTCCCAGACAAGCGCACATGCTATCACAGATGGTAGAATCGTTCCATGCAAACCATCCTCGATACCTTCGCCAAAACGCTCGACAAACGCACCACCGTATTCGATGTGAAGATCGCTTCGCAAACAAGCGACTCCCTCACCCTCAGCGGACGCGTCCTCCACAGATCTCAATTGGATGAACTGCCCCGCCTCTTTCCTCAATTGAAGCTTGATACGGCTTCCGTCAAGGTTCTCCACACCGACGCGAACGAACGCGTCCACGTGGGAACCAATCTAACAGGCTTGCACGAAAGTCCCACGTTTCGCGTGCCGCTCCTCAGCGAGTTGACCTTCGGCACAGAACTCGAAGTGTTGGAAGAAAAAGACAACTGGGTCTTCGTCCGCCAAACGGATGGATATTTGGGCTGGGCATATCGTCCCTATCTCAGTGAAGGACTCGCCCCCACATCCACGCATCTCGTGATTGCGCCAGCAATCGAACTCCGCGCCGAACCGAATCCCGTCAGCGCGGTGATCACACGTCTCGTAAGCGGAACAGGCGTCACCGTCGAGGAGACGCGCGATGGCTGGACAAAAGTCCGCGCGAACCGAGTCGGCTGGGTCGAGTCGCATCATCTGCGCGCGTTGACTGACATCCCGCAAAACGTGGAGGAGAAACGCGTCGCGCTTGAATCCGATTCAGGGCACATGATCGGCGTGCCGTATCTTTGGGGCGGAAGCAGTGGCAACGGCATTGACTGTTCGGGCTTCGCGCAACTGCTTCACCGCTGGGTGGGCATCGAAATTCCGCGCGACGCCGACATGCAATGCGACGCCGCGAAACCCGTTGAGCCTCCATTCGAGATCGGCGACCTGATCTTCTTCAGCGAAGACGACGACAAACGCATCACCCACGTCGGCATGAGTCTCGGCGGCTGGAAGGTGATCCACTCATCGCGCTCGCACAACGGCGTGTATGTGGACGATCTGCAAGAAAGAAAATCTTTGATGGATATTTTCGTACGTGGGGGAAGTTATTTGAGATAACAAAAACCTGACAGGTTTCATCATGACGAAGGTCAACTGAGACGCGCGCCATTCAAATGGTTCTTGTTTAATTACGGTGTCTATAAAACCTGTCAGGTTTGCTCTTGAAAGCAGTCAACATGAAATCTTATCGAAAAGAACTCTGGTTCAACATCCCCTCCCGCCGCGGATTCGTGAACATCACGCCCGACGTGGAACTCGCCCTGCGCGAAAGCGGAGTCAAGGAAGGCATGGTTCTGGTCAACGCCATGCACATTTCCGCATCCGTATTCATCAACGACGATGAAACAGGCTTGCATCACGATTACGAACAATGGCTCGAGAAACTCGCGCCGCATGAACCTGTGAGTCAATACCGCCACAACGACACAGGCGAAGACAACGCCGACTCACACCTCAAACGCCAGATCATGGGACGTGAAGTGGTGGTCGCGATCACCAACGGCAAGTTAGATTTCGGTCCGTGGGAGCAAATTTTTTATGGCGAGTTCGATGGGAGGCGAAAGAAGCGCGTGCTGGTGAAAATTATTGGAGAATAAAGCACTCTCACCACGAAGGGCACAAAGAGGCACTAAGGAAAACCGTTTTGGATTTAGTCCGCTTCAGCGGGCTTCGTAGGAATAGCACGGACGTTCACGTCCGTGCGGGCATGACGAGGCGAGAGACTTGCAGGAAACTGAACCAACCGTCCGTGCGGGCATGACGAGGGGAATCGCTTGAAGCAAACCGAACCAACCGTCCGTGCGGGCATGACGAGGGGAATCGCTTGAAGCAAACTGAACCAACCGTCCCTGCGAATGAGGCGCACTGAACTTTGTCAAAAGGAGGCGAAAAAAACATCCCGCAGGTTTGAAACCTGCGGGATTATTATCTTCTTACGGGCAGTTGATCCGATAGATGATCAACTTCTCGATCTGTTGGGTGCGGTCTATCACGCCGCCGCCTTTGTTCAAGCCGACGATCTGGAAATCAAACCAACCTGGGTCGAGCCGCGAGTCAGGATGAACCGATTCGCCGGTGAGCGTGATCGAGAATACGCCGTTCCCCACCTTGTCCATCTTACCCGCGCTCCTCCATTGAGAATCATAGAGCGCCTTCGGGTAATCTCTGGTGCGGTAGAACAATTGGGCTTCCGCAATATCCAGCAGGGACGCGGTCGCCGTGATGGTCAACTCGCGGGGCAAGCATTTCAGTGTGAACTCCGTACCGGATAGTGTGATGTTACTGAACACGCCTTTGCCGAGAATGTCATCCAGCACAACGGGACCCGCGGCGGCATTCGGGTCGGGAGAAGCGGCGACCACGGGGGCTTGCGTCGGCGGGACGGCAGTCGGCTGAGCCGGCTCAGCGGTTGCCGGCACCACAACCGTGACAACGATCGGCTGTTGCTGTTGCGGTTCCTGTGTCGGCTGTACCACCACGGTCACAACCACAGGCTCTTGAACGACAGGCTGCGCGGGGGCAGCCGTAGGCGCGGGCGTGCATGCGCCCAAGGCAAGTGTAAGGGCTAGGGTTAAAAATAAAAGTTTTTTCATTGTTTCACTCCTTTTGTATGAACAATCATAATGGTAGGCTACGAGCCTGCACATAGCAGGTACGGCAATCGGCTTTTCAATTTCGATAGTTCAAGCGAATTTTCCTTACTCAAATCATCCCCCAAATTACCCATGCGCCTCTGTTATAATTTTTGCCATGCTAACCCCGCAACAAATTGAGAGCAAACTCGACCGCATCCTGTTGAGAGTGCAAAAGCCCGGTCGCTATGTGGGCGGCGAACTCAACAGCACGCTCAAAGATTGGGATTCGGTTCAAACCCGGGTCGCTTTCGTCTTCCCCGATATTTACGACATCGGCGTTTCAAACGTGGGACTCAAGATCCTCTACGACCAAGTGAATCAACGCGACGACGCGCTCGCCGAACGCGCCTACGCCCCGTGGCTGGATATGGAAGCGCTCATGCGCGAGCACGGGATTCCGCTGTACGCGCTCGAATCAAAACGACCTTTAGCCTGCTTCGACCTCGTCGGCTTTACCCTCCCTTACGAGACTCTCTACACCAACGCGCTCAACATCCTCGACTTAGCCGGCATCCCCGTCCGCTCCGCAGACCGCGACGAGACTCATCCCATCATCATCGCCGGTGGACATTCCACCATGAACCCCGAACCCATGCACGCGTTCATTGACGCATTCGTGATCGGCGAAGGGGAAGAGGTGATTCACGACATTATTGAGGCTGTGCAAAAATGGAAAGTAGAAAGTAGAAATCCACTTTCCACTTTCCACCGCAAGGATGTGTTACAACAACTTGCTCACATCCCCGGCGTCTACGTCCCCACTTTCTACGAAGCCAACTATCTCGACGACGGAACTGTCTCACATATCGAGCCGACGATTCCCGAAATTCCAAAAGTTGTTACCAAGCGCGTTGTTGCAAAACTACCTCCCCCACCGACGAAGTTCATCATCCCGAACATTGACATTGTCCACAACCGCGTCTCAGTCGAGATCATGCGCGGATGCACTCGCGGGTGTAGATTCTGTCACGCGGGGATGATCACGCGTCCCGTCCGCGAAAGACCCGTAGATGAAGTGGTCGAGGCGCTCGAGGCGGCGGTCAAATCCAGCGGGTTTGAAGAGATCGCTCTGCTGTCGCTGTCGTCATCCGATTACACCAATGTGTTGGAGTTGGTCACGAAGGTCGGAGAGAAATTCGGCGGCAGGCATCTCAAAGTTTCGTTGCCGTCGTTGCGGATCGAATCCGTTTCGATTGACTTGATGGAAAAACTCAGGGATAAACGCTCCGGCGGATTCACGCTCGCGCCCGAAGCCGCCACCGAACGGATGCGCCGCATCATCAATAAATATATTCCCGATGAGGACATCATCAACACCACGCGCGAAATTTACTCGCGCGGTTGGACGACCATCAAGTTGTATTTCATGATCGGGCATCCAAGCGAAACGTTGGAGGATGTGCAAGCCATCGCGGATTTGTGCAAGCGCGTCATCGCCGAGGGACGCAAAGTGGCGGGGATGCGCGTCAAGTTGAACGCGGGCGTCAGCACGTTCGTGCCAAAATCGCAGACGCCGTTCCAGTGGGTTTCGTGCGACACGCCCGAACAGATCCGCGCGAAGCAGGCGTTGCTCCGCCGCGAACTGGGACGCGATCGAAGCATCAAACTGAGTCTCACCGACGCGGAAGATTCGTTCCTCGAATCATGGCTCTCGCGCGGCGACAGAAAAATGGCGGAGGTCGTGTACACCGCGTGGAAGAACGGCTCAAAGTTCGACGCGTGGCAGGAGGGAAAAAATTACAGCGCATGGATGAACGCCTTTGAAGAACACGGCCTCGACCCGCTGTTTTACACGCACCGTCAACGCCGCACAGATGAAGTCTTCCCGTGGGAACATATCACTGCCGCGGTTCGCAAAAACTTTTTATTTCAAGACTTCCGTCAATCGCTCGAAGGGCAGATCCGCGTGGATTGCCGCTTGGATTGTTTCGCTTGCGGAATTTTGCCTACGTTCGCGCAGATGCGACGCGAAAATCCAGGCGATGTGTGGAAGTGCCCGGACGTGAAATCGCCTTCGCGGAAAGTGATCAGTGATCAAGTGATAAGTAATCAGTTATCAGTGGTTGGGGATTAACGGTTACATGCCTGCTGTGAAAAAACAATTCATTGACAAATTGATGCGCGAACGCGACAAGTTCGAGTTGACCTTGAACCGCGTCGGCTATACGCGCCGCATGACGTTGAAAGGCGTGATGGGGAAATGGTCTATCAAGGATATTCTGGCGCACATCCTTGGCTATGAACTATATATCGTGGATCGCATGAACGAAATCTTGCATGGACAGGAATATGCGCCCTGCAAAACACAATCCGCGCTGGATGCGTTCCGCGAGGAGTTCGGCTATCCCGATTTCGGCTCTCCCCTGCTAGATGACGACGCACCGAATGCGTGGGTGGTGGAGAAATATAAAAACGTTTCTCTGGAGGATGTTGTCGCGCAGGAGATACAGGCGTTTTCATCCATCGTCACGATCCTTGAGAAGATGCCGCAGAAATTGATCGAACAACACAATCTTTTTGAACGTATCACGAACAATACGTCCAAACATTACCGCGAGCATCTGAGGGATATTCGTCAGTGGTTGAAGACGCACGCGGTGAAATCGTAAGGCGGGATGGCATCCCGCCCCACGTCAAATCCATGCGGATACGAATCACATTTTCCAAGCAGGGACCGCTTCGCTACACGGGGCATCTGGACTTGCACAAGTTGTGGGAACGCGCCGCCCGCCGCGCCGAACTTCCGCTGGCGTATTCGCAGGGATTTCACCCACAGCCGAAGATGAGTCTCGCGGCGGCGTTGCCACTGGGATTTTCGTCCACGTGCGAGGTGTTGGATATGCGGTTCGAGCGCGATATTGCTTTGGATGGACTGCGCGAGCAACTCAACGAAACGCTCCCGCCGGGGATTCGGGTGACACACATCGAACAAGTTGACGAGCGCGCGCCCGCCTTGCAGACGCAGGTGGCTGAAGCGGAGTACAAAGTCGAATTGACAGAACCAGTTGACCCGTCGGAGTTGAAGCGGAAGATCGAGTCCGCTTTGGGGGCTGAATCCATCCTCCGCGAACGTCGCGGGAAGAAGTATGATCTGCGTCCATTGATCCATTCCTTGGAGGCGGTGGATGATACAATCGTGATGTTGCTGGCGGCGCGCGAGGGCGCAACGGGCAGGCCCGAAGAGGTGTTAGATGTGTTGGGCATCGCGTTCGAGGAGACGAAGATCGAGCGGACGCGTTTGATATTTCGAGACTCTTCGCTCCGCTCAGAGTGACATAAAAATAATTGGAGGAGCTATGGCATTACTTGCGGCAATCATCTTTGGGTTCGTCCCCATGTTCCTGTTCGCGGCGTTCGTGAACTGGCTGGACCGCTACGAAAAGGAACCGAAAGTGTTACTCGGCGCGGCGTTCGTGTGGGGCGTGGTCGTTGCGGGGGGCGGCGCGTATATTATCAACACGCTCTTTGGTTTCAGTATTTTTTACCTGACAGGCTCCGAGTCTGCGGCGGAGTTCGGCACCACATCCATTGTCGCGCCCATCATCGAGGAAGGCTTGAAAGGGCTGGCGGTGCTGGCGGTCTTCCTGCTGTTCCGCAAAGAATTTGATTCGATCCTGGACGGCATCGTGTATGGCGCGATCACCGCGATGGGGTTCGCCGCCATCGAGAACGTGTTGTACATCTACCGCAACGGCTACCAGGAAGGCGGCTGGCAGGGCTTTTGGGTTCTCGTGGTTGTGCGCGTGCTCCTCGTCGGTTGGATGCATCCGTTCTTCACCGCATTTACCGGTATCGGGTTTGCAGTGGCGCGCCTGAACAAAAATATGCTTGTGAAGATCCTGGCAGTCCCGGCCGGGTATGTGGTGGCTGTGCTTGCCCATTCGTTCCACAACACGTTCGGTTCGCTCGTCGGCGGCGAAGGCGGATTCTTCCTCGGCTTGCTCGCCGATTATTTCGGATACTTCTTCATGGTCGTGTTCATCGTCTGGATGATCATCCACGAGCGCAACATCTTGAAGCGGCAGTTGGTGGAGGAAGTGAACAGCGGAGCGATCTCACAGCAACAATACAAGACCGCCATTTCGTTCTTCCAGTTCAACGCGCATATTTCGGCGCTCACCTCCGGGAGCTTCGGTCCCACCAAGCGGTTCTATCAGGTGTTGGGCGAACTCGCGCATAAAAAAGAACAACGCGCCAGAGTCGGCGAAGAATCGGGCAATACAAAAATCATCGAGGGCTATCGCGCCGAGTTGATGAAACTCGCGCCGGTGGCGAAGGTGTGATCGCCGCCGTCATTGCGAGGAAGTCCGAAGGACTGACGAAGCAATCTCCGTCACGGTATGGGAGATTGCTTCGTCGCAAAGAGCAAGAACGCTCCTCGCAATGACGAAAATTGTTTGTGATAAAATTTTCCACCCGCCCCCGTAGCTCAGTGGACAGAGTGTCGGCCTCCGGAGCCGAAGAGCGCAGTTCGAGTCTGCGCGGGGGCGCACGCATGAAACCGCCATCAGGCGGTTTTTGTTTTTATCCGCCAATCCTCGCTAATCTTCGCGAATTGGTTTTTTAAACCGCTAAGAACGCGAAGAACGCCAAGAAAAAATTGTTAAGTTCGCGGTAAAAGATTTTTCTGCATTACAATTCATGCGCGATGAAAAAGTTCATTTCGATATGCTGGCTGGCGATCTTTTGCGCGGGCTGTAGTTTTTCAGTGGAGGTGATCGAAGCGGCGACACCCACCGTGCTGGTCGTCACTTCGACCTTGCCGCCCTCGCCGACCTCGAAGCCCAGTGAGACGCCGCTTCCGCCTCCCCCTACAGGGACAGTTGTTCCGGCGGCGGGAACCACGTCCACGCAGGTGAATGTGCGCGGCGAGCCATCTACCACGAGCGTGGTGGTTGGTATCATCCCGGCGAACACGAACGTGGAAATCATCGGCAAGGACCCTGGCGGGAATTGGTGGCTGATCAAGTATCCACCAGCGCCGGAGGGGAAAGGCTGGGTGACTGCGGAATTCATCACCACAGCCGAACAACCGAATGTGCCGGTGATCGGAGAGGGACTCAGCGCGGTCATTCAACAACAACTCAACGTGCGGAGCGGTCCCGGCACGAATTTCAATTCGCTTGGCACGGTGAACGCGAACGATGTGGTCACATTGACCGGGAAAGATTCGGCGGGCGCGTGGCTCCAAATTAATTTCGCAAGCGGACCCGACGGCAAAGGTTGGATCAATGCCGCGTTTGTGCAAGCGACGGGGATCGAGAATCTACCCATCGTTGCCGAGGGAAACGTAGTTGTGGGAACGGGAACTCCAACGAACGCGGCAACTCCATCAACGCCGGTTGCCGCGCCCGCGCCGAACGATGGCGATTCGCCGTCCGCGCCGGCGGTGAATGTGACACTTTCAACGACAGGGACAAAATCTTTCCAATACTCGAGCGACGTCTCCTCCCCTGTGGGCGATGCCGAAGATTGGATCCAGTTCACCCCGTCGGTTGGAGCCGTGTTGATCCAGTTGGATTGCGAGGGAAGCGGATCGTACGTCGCGGAGGTGCGGACTGAGGGAGCGTCGCCGCAGAATCTCGTGTGCGGGAGAATCATTTTGATCCCCACGATCCCCAACATGGCGTATGCGATTCGATTCCAGTCTGCGCCGATGGGCGACTTGCAATACACGCGGTTTACGGTGACTGTAACGCTGCCGTAACATTTTTCGATTGTGAATGATTGTACAGGCGTTCCTTTTATGGTAGAGTTAATTCAGACTCGATCATTGCGAGGGACAAACCTGTATGTCTACTGAAAAGATTCCCGACATTATCATTGGACGCCTGCCCATCTATTTACGCGCGCTACAGAGGCTGGCGGATTCAGGCGAGCAGACCACGTCTTCGCAGGAGTTGGGGGAACTGGTGGGGATTTCGGCGGCGCAGATCCGCAAGGATGTTTCTCAGTTCGGCGAGTTCGGCAAACAAGGGACGGGGTATTCGATCCTCTACTTGATGGAGAAACTGCGCGACATCCTCAAAGTGGACCGCGTGTGGGAGGTGGTGATCGTGGGCATGGGCGACATCGGTCACGCGCTGGCGCATTACGAAGAATTCAACAAACGCGGCTTTCACGTGAGCATGGTGTTCGATAACGATCCCAAGAAGATCGGCCGCAAAGTGGGGAATTTCGAGGTGCTCGATTCGGCGATTCTGGCGGAGAAGATCAAAAGCCAAAAGATCAAAGTGGCGATGCTGTGCGTCCCTGCCTCTTCGGCGCAGGAAGCCGCTGACCAACTTGTGAAGGCGGGAATTAAAGCCATCCTCAACTACGCCCCCATCAGCATCAATGTGCCCGAGGATGTGAAGGTGCAGTATGTGGACCCGGTCACGCACTTGCAGAGGATGACGTATTATTTGTAGGGACGTTTAAATTTTACGCAGTCTAATCTGCTGTTTGGTGTGTTATGCGGCGGCGGTATAACCCTTAGTTGGGGGGTGTCTTGAATCCTGTAATCCTTTTTTGTAAACAAATCATCCTCATTGAATCAAAGTACAATACAGACAAATAAATTTTTACTTGTAGGAATTTGAAAAGGCATGTATACTATAGTTAGCAAAAGGATTAGGATTTTTTATGAGTCGCCAACAAGATTTTCAAAAAATTATTAATTCCATAGAAAAAGAGAATATATTCCATAATTCTCGTAGCCTTCTGGTTAAAGGTGATTCTTTGGAAATAATTAGAAAAATGCCAGACCATTCGGTATCGCTAATACTTACTGATCCTCCATACCATTCAACTAAAAAGAAAAACATTTACGGTGATACATCCTTTGAAGAAGATGAACATTTCCTTGAATGGATGTCTCAATACACAAAAGAATGGGCAAGAATACTAAAGCCAAATGGTTCTTTATATTTATTTTGTTCGTCGTCAATGGCTGGAAAATTGGAAACGCTGTTTGATTCACGCTTCAATATTCTTGCTCATATCGTCTGGACTAAACCCAATGACCCTGGCTTTGATGGCTGGAAACAAAAAATGAATAAAGAAGCCCTGCGCCAATGGTATGCACATTCAGAAAGAGTCATTTTTGCCGAACCAGCAGTAGATGGAGAAGGAAATATTTTTAAGCAATACTTTGCAAATGTTATACGAGAGAGCAGGAAACTTTCTGGCTTTTCAATGAAAGACCTCACTGAAAAGATCGGCGCTCATGGTAAAGTTAATCATGGTGGCGCTGTTTCTAATTGGGAAGCAGGAAGGAATGTTCCTAGCCAAGAACAATACGAAAAGTTGCGTGACGCTATATTATGTACTGGTAACGTTAAATCAATGCCTGATTATGAAGACTTAGTTAGACCTTTTTTTGTGGACAAGACAAAAGAATTTACTGACATCTGGACTTTTCCAAATATCCGCCCATACCCAGGAAAGCACCCAGCAGAAAAACCAATTGCTTTATTAGAACATGCTATAACCGCTAGTACTTTTCCCGATGACATAGTTCTTGATTGTTTTGCTGGCTCTGGCTCAACTGCTGTGGCGGCTCTAAAATTAGGCAGATATTCAATTTCAATTGAAATAGAAAAAAACTGGTGCAACAGGATTGAAAAACTTCTGCAATTTATTGAATCAAAAGATTATCAGATTTTTCCCGACAACTATGATACTAAAACCATGACATTTGAAAACTATCAAGAAAAAATGTTTTAGTTTTATTCTCTATTTCGGTCAAGTACTTGTTGCATCCATTCCAGAGTTTTGAGAATCCCAGAATCTTTTGTTACTACATTACAATGATGATGTCCCCATCCTAAATTATAGGGCTTGTGGTTGTACACACCATATCGCAGTTCGTTAATGTGAAAAAGGTTAATATTTGTGACGGTTAAGTCGGAAACTTCACGACCTTCTGCTTGAAGCATTCTGCTAAAGAAACCTCCAGCAGATACCTTTTCTTTACAAAGGGGGCAAATCGTATGATTATCTATATCAATAATTCTTGCCTTTCGCAATAAGGTATAGTCCAGCAGACCAATCTCTTCGCATGTCTTCATAGTCTCATTCTTTCGAGACACAGCATCGTCATTGCTCATTCTATTTTGAATAGCGATTTCAACAGAATCGTAAGTTAACCAATAAATTGCCTCTAACTGTAAGCGGACTCTTTTTATCGTATCTAAACTTGCATATTCATAGAGTCTAATTCCCGCTCCCTTGCTTTTTTTAGTAGTAAATCCGCGAATAATTCTCTCCCCACCATTTATAGCAGTGGTCGCAGGCACACGAGCAACATAATAGCCGCCTAAAGGGCTTCCTCTTTTTTGGGCTGGTTGCCAGCCAAGTTTTTGTGGATTGTATTTATCCCAATCTTGCCTTGTTTCATAAAACACAATGCAATTTTCACCAAGAGCTAACCTTCGTTTTTTAAGAACTGCGGCAATTTTCTTTTCTTTGAAATATGTTTTAGGAGAGATTAAAACGATAAAGCCTTTTTCAAATTTAGTTTCACTCTCTGGGTAAATTATCGGGTCTGTAAATTGGTACGGTATCAAGACAGTACTATTTCTTGCAACCCTGTTCTGGTAAATAACATCATCATCTGCGCCTCTTGTTTGACCTGTTTTATAAATTTTAGTGTTTAGCAATTTAGGAAGTTTTGGTTTCATAGTTTGGTTAACTCGCTTATAGAAAGTCCTAATGCTTTAGCAATTTTCTCGATATTGAGAAGGGTAATATTCTTTTCCCCTCTTTCAATCATGCCTATATAAGTTCGATGAACTCCCGTCTTGGCGGCAAGTTCTTCCTGAGAAAGACTTTGTTTCAATCTTTCCTCACGTACTTTCTGACCGAACTTTTCCAATATAAATTTTTTCATGACTCACCTAAAAGTTGTATGCAGTATAAGATAATGCTAACTTTAGTTCTACATACTACAATTAGCACAATAATTTTGTCGTGGGTTTATAACTTGGTTATGTTAAAACTAAAAACATCTACCGATGAACAGCAGTGTCTACCCCCAAGAGGGCGCTTCGCAGAGGTTGAGAGAAAACTTGAACTAAAAAGCCCCACGTCTAGCCAAAGACGTTGGGGCTTTTTCTTTTTCGGGAGGGTTTTGATGGATTAATCAACTATCAAGTCATAGAATCAAAAGCGACCCAGCCATGGCTTGGTCGTTTCATTGTTCACACCTGCGGTAAACTGCGCCGCAAAATATTGTACATGGGCAGAGCCTTCACCGCGCCTTCGACGACGCAGGTGAGAGGCGTATCCACCAAGTAAGCGGGGATGCCCAACGATTTCGTCAATAATTTATCAATGCCGCGCAACAACGCGCCGCCGCCGCAGAGCGCCACACCGCGGTCAATGATGTCGGCGACCAATTCGGGCGGGGTCTTTTCCAACACGCGGCGACCGGTCTCGACGACCGCTTTGAGCGGGTCTTGCAAGGCTTCGACGATCTCGCCCGTCGTCAATGTGACCGGGCGCGGCAAGCCGGTCACTTGATCCTGTCCCTGCACTTCCATGCTGTTCTCGGAATCCTGCGGAACCGCCGCGCCGATCCGTGTTTTGAGTTGCTCGGCGGTCACCTGCCCGATAACCACGCCGTATTTTCTGCGCACATAATTGATGATGGCTTCGTCGAAGTCCAAGCCGCCGGAGCGCAACGTCTCTGCGGAGACCACGCCGTACATCGCCATCACTGCCGCTTCCGTGCATCCGCCGCCGAGACAGATGACCATATTCCCGGAGGGCGAGCCGATGGGCAAATCCACGCCGATGGCGGCGGCGAGAGGCTGTTGGATCAAATACGCCTCGCGGCTCCCCGCCTCCAACACGGCTTCATACACGGCGCGCCGCTCGACGCTGGTGACTCCGTTCGGGACGGAGATCATGACGCGCGGGCGGATGAGGCGCATGCTTCCGCTCACCTGCCGGATCAAATAGGATAACAACGTCTCAGTGATTTCATAATCCGCGATGACCCCGTTCTTCAATGGACGCGCCACTTCGATGCTTTCCGGCACGCGCCCGTACATGTCCAATGCCTCCTGCCCCACCGCGACCATCTTTTGCTCGTCGGATTCGATCGCGACGATGGTGGGCTGTTGCGCAAGCACCTGAGTCGAATCCGCGAGACGCGTGAACATCGTTCCCAGGTCTATGCCCAAATCTTTTGAAAACATTGCCATTCGAGAGAGTCTCTTTTCCCGTGCCGTCTAATACTGAAAGTGAACCGATGATACCTGAAAGGCAGGGCATTGTCTAGCAAGTTAATCGTCCCGCAGGTTTCCTCGAAAAACATTCATCGCGCGCTCAATCTGCAAGATGTTTACCATTAAAAAACCTTGTCATCCGCCCGCATTCGGCTATCATTAACGCGAAACGAAAACGTAGTAGCGGCTTTTGCATTTTTACAATTAAATCTAGCAATCCCATTGCGCTTCGTCTGCGCTCTTTCCAAACCATGTTTCGTCCTGAGCGGAGTGAGGAGCGTTCGCCGCGACGAACGAAGACGAAGGACGCTACGCTCAGCGCGAAGATCTATTGCTGGGTTAATTTATTAATCTGCAATAGTCGTTATCATAGGAGATTCAAAACACGATGAAACGCTATTGGAAAGTCGCCGTGCTTGCCAACATCAAGGACGATTCGCATCCCAAGCCGGAGGGCGTCCCGCCGGACGCGTTCGCCGACTTCGACCACATCGAGACCATCGACTCGCTTCGCGCCGCCATTGAAACGGACGGCCACAAAACGGTTTTTATCCAAGCCGACAGAGACCTGCCCTTCGCCCTGCGCGACGAACAGCCCGACATTTGCTTCAACATCGCCGAGGGACTCGGCGGCGACGCGCGCGAGGCGCAAGTGCCAGCCTTGCTCGAAATGCTGAATATCCCCTACACCGGTTCGCGCATCCTCACCAACGCGATCTCGCTCGATAAAACGCTCACGAAGCGCATCTGGCGCGACCGGCGTCTGCCTGTTGCGCCGTTTCAAGAATTCATCGTCGGCGACGAGCCTCTGCGCCCGGAGTTGAAATTTCCGCTCTTCGTCAAACCCGCGCGCGAAGGCACCGGCATGGGCGTGGACATGAAAGCCATCGTCAACAAAGAAAAGGAATTGCGCGAACGCGCCCAGTACATCATCAACACGTATCAACAGCCCGCGCTGGTGGAGGTCTTTTTACCGGGGCGCGAGTTCACGGTCGGCGTGTTGGGACGCCACGATGCAAAACGATTTTCCCGCAACCCCGATTGGTACGAAAAGGACGGCTTCCACCGCTTCCCCATTTTGGAATTAGACATGACACGCTCGGTCACGCCGAAGGTGTATAGCAACGCATCCAAATCGAAAGAGGTCGGCGAGGAAGGCGCGCCCGGTTATTTCTGCCCAGCCAAAGTGGAACCGGAACTCGAAAAGAAACTCCGCTATTTCGCCGTGCGCGCGCATCAACTTTTGTTCGCATTGGACATTTCGCGCACCGACATCCGCCTTGACGAGGAAGGCAATCCGCGCTTGCTGGAGATCAACACCTTGCCCGGTCTCACCCCCGATTACAGCGACTTGTGCCTGCAAGCCAAAGCGGAGGGCATCCGCTACGAAGACTTGATCTTGGAAATTCTCTACCTCGGCGCGTCGCGCTGGGGCATGGTCGCGCCGCGCGAAGTTCCAGCCGCGAATACGAAAAGCTAAAACTTCGCTCTACAAAATTCTTAGCACGAATAGCGCAAATAGACAAATTTCGCGAATGAAAATCAAGAAAATTCGCGCTCTTCGCTTCTTCGCGGCATTCGCATTGGAGTTTCGTAAAGAAGCGAATCCTTATTTAAGTTCAAAAGAAACCCACACAAATTCCACACAATTTCACCAATACAAGTTAATTTTGCGGGGCAGCGACTTGGTATACTGACGTTATGTCAAAAACCATTCTCGTCGTAGATGATGAAAAGCGGCTGGTCTCCCTCGTCGAGACTTACCTCAAGCAAGAGGGCTATCGCGTGGTCACCGCGCACAATGGCAAAGAAGCGCTGACCGCTGCCCGCCGCGATACGCCCGACCTGATCGTGCTCGACGTAATGATGCCCGAAATGGACGGCTACGAGTTCATGCGCAAACACCGCGCCGAGAGCAACACGCCCATCATCCTGCTCACCGCCCGCGTGGACGACGAGGAAAAAGTGATCGGACTTGAGGTCGGCGCGGACGATTACATGACCAAGCCTTTCCGCCCGCGCGAATTGGTAGCGCGTGTCCGCGCGGTGTTGCGTCGCGCCGGGGAAAAAGAACCATCCGCCAAAGTGTTGAAGGCGGCAGATATTATCCTTGACCGCGACAGCCGCACGGTCAAAGTGGGAAACGCGTTCGTAGACCTCACCCCCTCCGAATTTGACATCCTTACCGCGCTCATGGCATCGCCGGGACGAGTCTATTCCCGCCTCGATCTGCTCGACATTATTCAAGGCGTCCGCTACGAAGGCTACGAACGCACGATTGACACGCACATCAAAAACCTGCGCGGCAAAATAGAAAAAGACCCGCGCGCGCCGCAGTACGTCGAGACCGTGTACGGCGTCGGCTATCGTTTCAAAAGAGAATGACCTTCATGCGTTCCATTTCTTCGAAATTAATTCTGGCGTTCCTCAGCATCGGCATTCTCAGCATCATCATCATTGCCGCCACAGCCACATGGAATACGCGCGCGGAATTCATCCGCTTCCTCACCGATCAATCGCAAACGGACACGATTAGCGAACTTTCAAACTATCACCTCGAGAACGGCTCATGGGAAGGGTTGCAAATAAGTTATTTTTCCAACCAGCCCAAACCAGGCTACGGACCTGGTCCCAATCACGGACCTCCTCAGTTGTTCACTCTCGCGGATGAAAACGGCATGGTCATCCTCTCGAACGGAAAATACAAACCCGGCGACAGCCTCTCTCCCGCCGACCTTAAAGCAGGGACTCAAATCACCGAAAACGGGAACGTAATCGGCATCTTTGTTCCCATGAGCGCGCCCTATCAGGGTCAACCACGCGAACTCGAATTCATCAAACGGATCAACACCACGTTATTTTACGGCGCGCTCATCGGCGCGGTCTTCGCGTTAGCCTTGGGGATTTTTCTTTCACGCGCGATCACCCGTCCCATCCGCGAATTGACCCAAGCCACGCACGCGGTTTCGGAAGGCGATCTTTCGCAACAAGTCACAGTTCATTCCAACGATGAACTGGGCGAACTCGCCAAAGCCTTCAACAAAATGAGCGCGGAACTGTCGCGTTCGGTCAACGCGCGCAAGCAAATGACCGCCGATATCGCGCACGAACTCCGCACGCCGCTGAGTTTGATCCTCGGTCACGCGGAGGCTGTGCATGATGGCGTGTTACCTCCCACAAAAGAAAATTTCGAGATCATACGCGACGAAGCGGCGCGGCTTGAACATCTTGTCAACGATCTGCGGATATTGTCTCTTGCCGACGCGGGCGAATTGACCATCAACCCGCAACCCATCGAACCAGAGCGGTTGATCCAGGAAGTTGCATCGCTCTATCAATTCGAGACTCAAAAGAAAAATATCTCTCTTGAGTTGGATGTCGCTTCGTCTCTTCCCGCCATTGAAGTTGATCCCGGGCGGATGACGCAAGTCCTCACGAACATTCTGGATAACGCCCTGCGCCACACACCCGAAGGCGGGAGCATTATCCTTTCCACAAAACAAACGGGGGATCACGTTGAACTTGCGATCCAGGATAGCGGTCCCGGCTTGCCGCGAGAAGACTTGGAAAGAATCTTCGAGCGGTTCTATCGCGCGGACTCGTCGCGTCAACGCGAAGATGGGGGTTCGGGGTTAGGGTTGGCGATCGCCAAGTCTATTGTGCAGGCGCATAACGGTCAACTCGCAGCAACAAGTGAAACAGGGCGGGGTTTGCGGATCGTTATTTCATTACCCGCAAAATCCACTCCAGCAAGATAAGAAAAGATTTAGAGTTTCTCCACAATTTCCACAACATCCATACAATAGGGCATGATAGATTTGTGTCGAACAGATCAATCGGAGGTTGACATGAAAAAATGGATCACTCGCATCCTCATTGCGGTTCTGGTCATCGGCGCATTCGCCGTCGTTGGCTTCGGTGGCTACCGTTTGGGATTTAATCAAGGCGCGCAGGTTTCGAGCAATTTTGAGAACGCGCCGCGCTTCGCCCAACCTTTCCCTCGCGATGAAATGCCGGGGCGCATGTTCGGCTCCCAGCATCGTGGTTTTCTAAATGGCGAATATCAAATGACCCATCGCGGAAGAGGTTTCGGATTAATTCCACCCTTCTTCGGTCTGATCAAGATCGCACTGCTGAGTCTCGTCCTCTGGCTCGCGTACATGCTCTTCAAAGGCAACGGCTGGACGTTATCACTCACGCGGGTAGCCGCGCCGCAAACCCCGCCAGAGGCGAAGCCCGCGGAAGCGCCGTCGCCTAAAAGAACCGGTAAGGGTAAGCAATAAGCGAACCTCTTCGTCAGAGTGAAAATCAAAATAAGACCTCGGCAAAACAACCGGGGTCTTATGTCAAAAAGGAGAGAGACATGGATTTCATCAACCGTTTCATTACCGCGCTTACCGAGTTGCACCCCACCCACCCGATGTTCGTGCACTTCCCCATTGCGCTGACCGGCGCGGCGTTCTTCTTCATCCTGCTCGCGTGGTGGAAGAACAACGCCACCCTCGAACAAGCCGCGTTCGCAAACATGGCGCTCGCCGCGGTCAGTACTGTGGTTGCCGGTATCAGCGGCGTCATAGATAACATCAAGAATTATGAAGGCGACGCGCCCAACGCATCCGCGAAGATCATCCTCGCCACGCTTCTTTTTCTTCTTACCACGGGCATCTCCATCGTCCGGTATCGCAACCCCAAGATCTTTACCACAGGCAACCGCGTCCTCTACGCGGCATCGTACGGATTAAGTTTCCTCATCGCATTCACGCTCGCATTTCTTGGCGGCGTGATCTTATATGGTTTTTAGGAGAAACATGAAAAAAGTTTTACTCGCAATCCTCTTGATCGGATCAATCTCTGCTTGCGGGACTCAGGCGACGGAGATCCCCGCTTCCTCTCCGACGGGTGTGCCTGCTTCCCCGACGTCGACGCCCGCCGCCACTGAAACAGCCGTCCCTGCGACGGAGGCGTCGAGTCCCACAGTAGTCATCATCCCCACCACGCCTCCCACCGAAGCCTCCGCGCAAACCGGTTCCGTCAGTTTTTCGAACGATGTCGTGCCCATTCTGCAAAGCCGCTGTTGGAATTGTCATAACAGCGAAAAGACGGAAGAGGGTTTGAACCTGACCACCGTGGAGACCATTATGGCTGGCTCGGAAAATGGATCGGTGGTTACGCCCGGCGACGCGGATAACAGCCTGCTCGCGGAGCTGATCCTCTCGCAGAAAATGCCCAAGCGCGGACCGAAGTTAACGCCGCCGCAAGTGCAGATCATTTTGGATTGGATCAATCAGGGCGCGTTGAACAACTAATTCCGCATGGTATAATTCGCCCGCTTGAAAATGGAGAGGTCGCATAGTCTGGCCTAGTGCGCACGCTTGGAAAGCGTGTAACCCAAACGGTTCGCGGGTTCGAATCCCGCCCTCTCCGCTGAAACACCTCGAATCAGATCGAGGTGTTTTTTTCTTTAGAGAGTGTTTCTTAAGTCTGAAGCCTTGTTCTTTTGTACACGGATTTCACGGAACACACGGAAAAAAGACGGCTGTTTATAGATTTCTTCCGTGACAATCAGTGAAACTTGTACTGAGCCCGTCGAAGTATCCGTGGCGTCCGTGTTTAAAAAAGAAGTTAAGAAACGATCTCTTAGGCTCGCGCGCCCCCATTGAAGGGATGATATTCGAATCCCGCCCTCTCTGCCAGAATAAAAAAACTTCCGCACGTGCGGAAGTTTTTGTTGGTTTGAAATGAACTACGGCGTAGGCGTTGCGGCAGGTTCAACCTTCGCGCCTGCGTACAACATGAAGTCATTGGGCGCCACATCTGCCGAGTGACCGGTGGGCGTCATACCCTGGGTGGTTAGCATCGTAAACAAACTGGAGTGTTCCCAATTGCCGCCGCCGAAAATATCGCTCCCTTTTGCGTTTGCATCCGCGCGGCCCGCGCCCAATTGCATGGCGCTGTAAGAGGTGAGGTCGAGTCCGCTGCTGCGCGCGGTGAGATCGGAATTATGACAACTGACACAGCCGATCGCGCCCGCATACCACAGACTATTTTCCACGAACAACCGTTGAATATCCGTTGCAAACGTCCCTTCGCAGTGTTGACCGTTCACATCGCTAAAGGGAAACGGATCCGATTCCGGCGAGCCTGCTGAGACCCACGCGCCGATCAACTCCGTCGCGTAGACTTCGCATTTATTGAAATGGCTGTCGGCCGCGGGCAGTTGGATCACCGCTTCGTTTCTGGGGATCAAGGTCGGCATGGGCGTGCGCTCGACGATGTTCTTGTGTTTATTGCATGTAAAGGTAAACCCGCACCCGGAAATATAGACGATGCTGATCCAAACGACCAGAGTGCCCAAGAACCCGATCAGGGTGCCGTAGATCAATTTTCGGACATCATTCATAATGAGTTCCCTATTTTCCTGATTTCAGTGTGCGCACAAAGTTAACCACGTCCCAGCGCTCGAGCACGGTGAGATTTTCGTTCAGCGCGGGCATGCGTCCCTCTAAGCCGTTGGTAATGGTGAGGAAGATCGAGCCGTCGGTCTTGGATTGCGCCATTGCCGAGGTAAGGTTGGCAGGCTTGATGTTCACAAGGAACGGAGCCACAGGACCGTTCCCCTCGCCGGTCACGCCGTGGCACATCTGGCAATTGATCGCGAATAATTCTCCGCCGCGCGTGATAGACGCTTCATCTGCCGGCGTTGGGTTGGCAGGCTCGCCCATGCCGGGTATGGAGATCGGGCCTTCGATCGGGATCGAATTCACCGGCACAGGAAGCGGGTTTTCCATCTGCTTAAAGGTTGGCTGGATCTCCATGAAACCGACCCAGTCGATCTTGATCACGTCGTACAAGAAAAGTTCGGTCACACCCAGCAGGATGCCCAGAACGAGGAAGACCCAAAATAGTTGCTTCAAAAGTCTCATAACTGTTGCGCCTCCACAGGCCTGATGGATTCAGCGCCCATCTTGCCCAGCGCGTCCATGAATTTTTTCTTCTCATTTTCCGCGCATTTGAAGAAGATACCGATCTTGCCATCGCTAACCTCGGGCGCGTAATCCAGCCGGCCATAGTTCGGAAAATAACTTTCGAGGAAAACGCCGAGGAACGTGGCAAGCAGGGCGAAGAGCATCGTCATTTCAAAGAGGATGATGGCGCCAGGCGGGATCGGAGTAATAAACTGACCGCCTACCGAGATCTTATACAGGTGAGGCGTTCCCCAATTCAGAAACAAGCCAAACAGAAACCCGGCAGCGGCGCCGCCCAGCGACAGCATGGGAACGTTCGTGTGAGGGTGCGGACGACCAAGCATCTTATGCGCGATCGGCGCCCCGGAGATCACGTTGATATTGTCATCGCTTATGCCCATCTCGTGCAATTTCTCGATGGCATTCGCAGCCGGGTCAATATCTTCAAAGAGAGCTAATATTGTTGCTTCAGGCATGGTCTGCTCCGTTTACTCGAAATCACTGATCGTTGCAACATGAGTCTTGCCCACTTTGCGAAGCGAGTGAGTCATCTGTCCCTCCTGCACTTCCCAAACCGGGATGAGAGGGATCAGCCGCGAAGCGATCAAATAAAAGAGGAGGAATGTGGAGAATGTTCCGATAGTCAGAAGCACGTCGGCGCGCGGTTCAAAGGATTTCCACGTGAACGGCATGCGGTTGATCGTCAGCGTGACCGGGATGATGATGTAGCGCTCCCAATACATGCCGACGTTGATCATCAACCCGACTGCCGCCAACAACCAAGGGGTCTGGCGCCATTTCTTGTTCCACAAAATGAGAGGAGGAATAATTATGTTGAACAAGACCAATTGAATGAACATCCACGCCATTGGGCCCTCCTCCAACCAATGCAAAAGCGCGTCTGTCCATCGGTCGCCGCCGTACCATTGCACGATATAGTCGTTGAAGAAGAAGTATGTATAAGCGAACGTGACCATGAGCATCAACATGCCCAATCCGTTGAAGTGCTCTTTACGGATGAAATAATCCATGTGTTTCATCGTCAAGCGCATGATGAACAACACCACCGCCACCGCGCCCATGCCCGAGTGCAACGCTCCAAGCACGAAATATGGACCATACACGCTGGACGACCAACCCGGGCGTGTCGCCATGGCAAAGTCCCAAGACACGATGGTATGCACCGAGAACATGACCGGGATAATGGCGAACGCAAAGAAGTTCATTGCTGTGTGCAGGTGCTTCCATTCGCCTTCTGTGCCGCGGAAACCGATGGCGAGAATTTTGAAGAAAGTTTTGCGCCAACCGGTCGAGCGGTCGCGCGCCATCGCAAGGTCTGGGATCAAAGGCAGGAACAAATACATCGTACTTCCCAAAACGTACGTGGTGATGGCGAGCAAGTCCCACATCAACGGAGAGTGGAAGTTGGGCCACAATTGGCGTTCATTCGGAAGCGGGAACAGCCAGTAGGCGAGCCACACGCGACCCATGTGCATGAAAATGCTCGCACCGGCTTGGATCAAACCGAAGGTGGTCATCAATTCTGCCGCGCGGGTGAACGGACGACGGAACTCTATCTTCATCACGCGCAAGATCGCGGAAATGAACGTCCCTGCATGGCTGATGCCGATCCAGAACACGGTGTTGACGAGGAAGATGCCCCAATACGCCGGGCGCATCACGCCAGCCACCCAAAGACCTTCGTCGATCAAGTAGCCCCATAAGAATACGAAACAAGTGGCGACCAGAAACGACAGGATACCGAACACCACCCAAAACTTCCACGAGGTGGTCGTCATCGACTCCATCACCATCGCGTTCATTTCGCCGCGTGATTTGGAATCGTCGAACATCAAAAGTTCGCGCGGATCTTCCTCTTCCTCGTGATGCTTATCGTGCGCTTTTTTCGCGCCGGGCATGTACTTGGATGCAACTGCCATTGGTTATCCTTCCTTCAGATAGGTCACACGGGGAAGAGTATTGAGTTCTTCGAGATGTTTCACGCCGCGATTCGCACGAGACAGTTGACTGACAAGGCTTTCTTCCCGGTCGATGCGCCCAAACGTGATCGCGTTGGCGGGGCAGGCTTGCGCGCAAGCGGTGGTGAACTCGCCGTCTTCCACTTCGCGCCCTTCAGATTTCGCCTTATCTTCCGCCTGATGGATGCGCTGGATGCAGAACGTGCATTTCTCCATCACGCCTCGGCGGCGAACGGTCACATCCGGGTTGAACTGGTTATGGAGCGGGAACACCAACGCCCCGTTGACCATGTTTCCGCGTTCCGGCTCGGTATGATAATCGCGCCAATTGAACGAACGCACCTGATACGGACAGTTGTTGCCGCAATAACGCGTGCCCACACAACGGTTGTATACCTGCAAGTTGAGTTGCTCAGAATTGCTGTGTTGCGTCGCAAACACCGGGCAGACCGGCTCACACGGCGCATGACCGCATTGCTGGCACAACATCGGCTGGAACGGCGTCGCCTTCACATCGGGATACGCCCCATCCCAGAAACGTTCGATGCGGATCCAATGCTGGGACCGCCCATACCCTGAATCCTCCTCCCCTACGAACGAGAGGTTGTTTTCCATGGCGCACGCCGCCACGCAAGCCTGACAGCCGGTGCAAACATCTTGATCGATCGTCATCCCCCACTTGCCCTCCGCGGCTTCGGCAATGGCGCCGATGGCGCCTACTTTATTAAGGTCAACGGTCATCTGCATACTAATGCTCCTCGCCCATGCCCTCACCATAAACGCCGATGCGGCTCTCAAGGCGGGACAAAATTTGCTGTTTTCCAGTTTTTTCGATGCGCACTTTCATGCCGGCGAACGCAAGATCACCCGCCTCGTTGAAGACTGCGCCCAAAACATCGGCAGGATTCGCGCCGCGCGGGAAGGGATCGCCAACATAACCTTCTCGCGGGACCAAGCCGATGACTCGCTCGGCATAAAGTTTCGCCGTGGCGAACCTTCCGTAAGCGGTGTGACCTTGCCCGAACGGCATGGCGATCACATCCGGACGGATGGCTGGGTACAAATAGGCGGCGGCTTCCACCTCCCCGGCATCGCTCACGATCTTTACTACATCGTCGTTTTCGATCTGCAATTCATGCGCGGTTTCAGGGTTGATCGCCACCCACGAATTCCACATCACTGTCGTCATCGGGTCTGGCAATTCCTGCAACCAGGGTTTGTTCGCTCCAGCCTCGCCTAACGTGGGCGAAACGAATGGGACAAAATAGAACTCGCCACTGCCGACAAACTCGGCGGCTTTAACGTCCAGGCTTTTGCCAAGCGCGCTCGCCGCAGACGGCGCATTGGATTCGGCGGAGGTCTTCCACCAGCCGCCGTGTTGTTGGAAGTATGCGGAAAATGAGTTGATCTCCGGCGCGACGAACGAACCGTCGGTGCGGCCGACGAGACTCGCAACTTTACTCTGAATGAACGCGACTTCGTCGGTGAAAGGCAGGGCTTGCGCAAATTTTCCACCTGCCAGACGGGCCGCCTCGATCAACACATCTGCTGTTGCGCGCGTATCGTACATCGGCACGACGACCGGCTGCGCGCCCGAAAGAACAGACTGCATCGTGCCGGTGGCCGAGCGTTGATAACCCCACGATTCGAGTCCTTGATGATCGGGGAAGATGTAATCGGAGGCGAGCGCAGTTTCATCGGGGAATGTGGCGAACGAGATCACCGTTGGAACAGAGGCAAGCGCTTCGGCAAACCCAAGCGACTTGGGAAGTTCAAAGATGGGGTTCACGCCATGCACGAACAGAGCTTTGATCGCGCCGCTCTGCATCTTCGCAATGAGGGAGGTCATTTCCTGCGCGTTCGCGGGGCGATGATATACGTCGGCATTCGGCGCAAGCGGAGAAAGCCAGACGCCGCCGGGCTTGCCAAAGTTATCGAAAAACGCGTTGAGGGCGAGTACCGCTTCCGCGGTTTGCAAGCCGTTGCTCTGACCAAGAGCCTGCCCACCGGGGATGGCAAGCGGCGATTCGGCGATTGCGATCAGCGAAGCGACATATTCAAGTTGTTCGACCGAAACGCCGGAGGTTGTCGCAACTTCTTCAACATCAATATCGGAAAACGCGCGTGGAACGGATTTGTCTTTTGCCTCGGCGACGAGTTTACCCAACGCGGCCGCGACCAAGCCTTCCGTCCCGGGCAGAATCGGGAACCACTCATCCGCTTTGGCGGCGGTCATCGAAAGTTGTGATTCGAATTGAACGAAGTGACCGCGGCGTCGCGGGGTGCCCCGCCGCATTTGGGCAAAGCCGCGCGTGTATGCGACCGGCGAGAGCCACGTCTCGAGAAAATTCGCGCCGAATGAAACGACAAAATCCGCGTTTGCCAGATCGAAGAACGGCAAAACGGATTGACCGAGAAGATTCTCAGCCGCTTTGTTCAATGTTGCGCGCGACTCGAACATGCTCAACGCGCCGAAACGGATCGGGGTCGGCGCGCCGATGGCGTTGGCAAGATCAGTCATAAGGTCGAAGAGATGATCGGGCGCATTCCCCATCAAGAAGGCGATCTCGGATGCGTTTGTGTTGTTCAAGGTATCGGAGACAACTTTGACGGCTTCATCCCATGAAACCGCGTCGGCGCTGAGCGTTGCGGTGCGTCCTTGCTTTGTGGGCTTTTCAACACGGTCTGGGTTATACAAACCGTGCAAGGTTGCCTGCCCGCGCGCGCAAGTCTTTCCGAGGTTGATCGGGTTCGCCGGGTTGCCTTCCACTTTGATGGCGCGTCCCTGCATCGTGCGGACGATGATGCCGCATCCCGCCGCGCATTCGCGGCATGTGGTGGCGTAGTAAGTGCTCAAACCATTGTAGGTGTATTCCGGCATTTTCACGTACGGTTCGCGCGTGACGTAGCGCGAAGCGGGACCGCAACCGGTGAGAACGGCGGTTGTCGCCGCGCCTGCCGTGGCAAGTTTGAGAAAATCACGCCGGGAGATTTTTTGATTCATGGACTATTCCTCTGTACCCGGATTAATAATGACACGTGCCGCAGTCGGTGAGCTTGACGAATTTCTCGTGGTCGTCGCCGGCTTTTTGTTTGTGGCAGTTGATGCACCAACCCATGTTCATCACCTGCGGGTTTTCAGCGATCGTGACCTGCGTCATATCGCCGTGACAGGTTTCACAGTTCAAGCCTGCCGCAATATGAGGCCGGTGTTTAAAATGAACAAAGTCTGGCACTTGCGCCACCGGCACCCACTCGAAGCCCACGCCTTTTTCCATCGCTTCGACCATGGGTTTCAACAGCGGACTGGTTTGAGTTTTTGCAATTTGCTGATGACATCCCCAGCATTTGCTGATCGTCGGCAGACCGGGCGAGGGTCCGCGCAATGCGCCGGGGTGACAATAGAGGCATTGGATCCCCAACCCCACATGCAACTTGTGTGTAAACTGAATCGGCTGTTCGGGAGGTTGTTGCGTCTGGTACAGCCCGTATGCGGCAAGACTGAACAAGGATAGAACCGCGATCAACACCGCTATCCGCCCCATTGGGCTGAACACCCATTCAAAAAATTTTCGGATCATGCAAGCTCCTGGAACGATGATCTATTCGTGAAATATCACACGATTTTACTCAATCATGGCTTTTTTGTAAACATGCAAACGCTGATACCGTATGACGAACTCAAAGTCTGAGCCGCCAAAACTTTTGCGCACAAGTTTTGCGGAACACACGGAAGTTCTTTCCGTTTTACATGGAGAGTTCCATGTTGTCCGTACGGTCCGCGTAGGACATGAGATTTTTGTCAAGCGACTTTGAGAAGACCTGTGTCGTCACAGAGAACAGCAAAAGCCAAATTCCTGATTGACATTGCGGGATTATAACGCAAAAGTTTATCGAACAACGAAGCGGAAGTCTGCGGAAGCGGAGAAACCCGCGTGTAAAAAATTTCTTTGCCACATAGATCGCTGAGACCATAGCGAAAAAATCTCAAGATCTCCGCGGCCTCAAATGCCACAGTCGCCAGTCCCAAATCTGCCCGCATTCTGCATGATATACTTTGCCTACCATGAAAAGCATCACCAGACGATTTTATATGGTCGGCATCGCCTTGCTGTTGGCATTGTTGATCACGGCATTTGCGCAGACCGCCGCCATTCAGTCCTCGCAGAAAAGCAATATCGCGGGCGCATCCATCGTCATGCAAACCACCCCCACCCCCCAAGCGGAGGATAATTCCGAGATCGGCTCCACCGACGGGATCGTTGCCATGGGCGGCGTGATCGCATTGATCATCTTCATCCCCATCGCAGTGCGATACAAATATTGGGCGCGCAACGCTTCGCAATAGAAATGCTACATTAACAAATCTTAAATTCCATGTATAATAAGGGCAATCCGAAAGGATTGAACAGGAAAATCTCCACCGCGAAAGCGGTCTTGGCTGTACCTACTCTGGATATTCGAGCAAGAACCTCCCCGTTTTGGGAGTTATTTCAAGAAGTCAACCAAATGTTACCCGAAAATCAAAACCTGACTTCACCCCCACAACCCGTTCGCCGCCTGTGACGTAAACCCGTCCGGCGGATTCGCCCAACCCCGGCGCGCTTCGTTTCGGGACGTTGGGCTTGCTCACCCAAACCAGACCTTTCGCATCCCTTCGACCGGGATACTCAACAGCCGAAACCGCACAGGCGGTCCTTCGGCTGTGTGCTTTAAATGAAAAAGATCACCGCACTCGAAGTGCAAAAGCGAAACCCGAATCGAGTCAACGTCCATCTCGATGGAGAGTATGCCTTCGGGCTGGCGCGCATCGTCGCCGCGTGGCTGAAAGTTGGCGATACGCTGGATGACGCAAGAATCCAGAAGATGCAAGTGGAAGACTCGCGCGAACGCGCCCTCCAACAGGCGTTGTTGTTCCTAAGTTATCGCGCCCGGTCAGAAGCGGAGATTCGCAAAAATCTTAAAAAGCATGAGATACCGGAAGGCATCATCGAAGAAACAATTTCACGCTTGCGGCAGGATGGTCTTGCGAACGACGATCAATTCGCCCGCGCGTGGGTCGAGAATCGGACGACCTTCCGCCCGCGCAGCCGCCGCATGATGGCAATGGAGTTGCGCCAAAAAGGATTAGACGAGGAGACCGCCTCCGCCGCGCTCCAAGAAGTGGACGATGAAGCGCTCGCCTACGAAGCCGCGCAAAAAAAAGCAGTACGGTTCGCAAAGTTGGAATGGCAAGACTATCGAAAAAAGTTATCAGAATTTCTCGCGCGGCGCGGTTTTCCCTACGCGGTCATCGCGCCTGTGGTAACAAGAATCTGGAACGAGACACATAACAAAGAACATCATTACGAAGAAGAGGATGCGCTATGAACCCCTTAACCATTGTAGTAGATATCATCGCCCTGGTCATCGGCGTGACTGCCGGTTATTTTTTCCACCGCTATCAGACGGAAAAAGCGATCAAGAACCAGCAAGACAAAGCGGATAACATCCTGAAGGTCGCCAGCGAACAAGCGCGGCTGATCGAAAGCCAGGCGCGCGAGAACGCGACGAAGATCGTGCAAGCCTCCGAAGCGGAGATGAAAGAACGGCGCGTCGACCTGAACAAGGAGACCGACCGGCTCGATAAGCGCCGTTCGGAAGTAGACAGCCGCGCGGACAAACTGGAACAACGCGAACAGAACCTGAACCGCCGCCAGTCGCAAGTTGATAAACGCGCGAACGAGATCGAAAAACTTTACGAGGATCAAGTCAAGAAACTCGAACAGATCGCCACGCTGTCATCCGATGAAGCGAAGAAAGAATTGTTCGCCGCCGTTGAAAAAGAAGCGCGCGGCGATATGGCGCGCATCATCCGCCAGATCGAAGCGGAAGCGCGCGAGGAAGGCGAAAAGCGCGCGCGCAAGTTAATCGCGGACGCCATCCAGCGCGTTGCCTCCGAACATGTGGCAGAAGTCACGCGCGCGGTCGTCACCCTCCCCAGCGAGGAAATGAAGGGACGCATCGTCGGTCGCAATGGGCGCAACATCAAAGCCTTCGAGCAAGCCGCGGGCGTGGATGTGATCGTGGACGATACGCCGGACTCTGTAACCGTCTCGTGCTTCGATTCAGTCCGCCGTGAAATTGGTCGGCGCGCGCTGGCAAAGTTAATTTTGGATGGAAGGATTCACCCCGCGCACATCGAAAAGATCGTGGAAGATGAAACGCGCGCGGTGGAAAAGATCATCAACGAAGCGGGCGAGCAAGCCGCCTACGAAGCGAACGTCTCAGGCTTGCATCCCGAAGTGTTGAAGATGATGGGGCGGCTCAAGTTCCGCACATCGTATGGGCAGAATCAACTCGCGCATGCGGTCGAGGTCTCCAAACTGGCAGGCATCCTGGCGGCAGAGATCGGAGCGAACGTCGAACTATCCAAATTGGGCGGCTTCCTGCACGACATCGGCAAAGCGATGGATCACAATCAGGATGGCACGCACGCGAAACTCGGCGCGGAATTCTGCCGGCGCTACGGCGTCAACCCCATCGTGGTGAATGCCATCGAAGCGCACCACCATGAAGTTGATCAGCAGACCGTGGAAGCGGTCATCGCCGAATCGGCTGACGCGATCTCCGGCGCAAGACCCGGCGCGCGGCGCGAAGACCTCGAGGCATACATCAAACGCATCCGCTCGCTCGAGGAAATGTCCATGTCGTTCGACGGAGTTCAACAGGCATTTGCAATACAAGCGGGACGCGAAGTGCGTATCATTGTGAAACCCGAGGCGATCGACGATCTCGCGTCTGTGCGGTTGGCGCGCGATGTGGCGAAGAAGATCGAAGAGACCATGCAATACCCCGGTCAGATCAAAGTGACGGTCATCCGCGAGACGCGCGCGACGGGAATTGCAAAATAAGAATTTCTCGTAAGAGAGTGTTTCTTAACTTCTTTTTTGACACAGACGCCACGGATACTTCGACGGGCTCAGTACAAGTTTCACTGATTTTCACGGAAGAATCTTTAGCGTGTTCCGTGAAATCCGTGTACAAAAGAACAAGGTTTCAGATTTAAGATACACTTTCTAAGGCACGGACATGGCTCAGCGTGACACAAGCAGAGCGGTAAAAAAGAAAACACAGTCAGCGAAACCTGCCCGCCAGAACGCCGCGGGAGGGATGTCTTCACGCGAGGAATATCTTGCGCTTCTCAACGAAGCGACTCACACCATCCTGCTCTCGGATAATTTTGATACAACTTTAAATACGCTGGCGGTTGATATAGCCCGGCTGACCCGCGCGGACGATTGTTATATTACGCGCTGGGACGAGGCAAGACAGCTCACCCTCCCCGCGATCACGACAGCGGCGCTTCCATTCCAGTACTCGCTGGATCTTGAGAGCAACCCCGGGGAAGTGACCCTCACCGCCTCTGTTCTAAAAGCCGAACGCATCCTAGCCGTAGAAGACGTATTCAATTCTCCTCATATCAGCATCGAGATCGCAAAGCGCTATCCGGCGCGTTCCGTGTTAGGCGTTCCGCTCATTGCCAGAGAGCGGAAATTGGGCGCTGTGATCATTGCCTTTAATACCCCTCATCACTTTACGGCAGAGGAGATCGAACGCGCGGAGGAAGCGGGCAACCTGATCTCATTGGCGCTGTGGAACTTCCAGCAAAGCGCGGAAATTCAACACCGCCTCAAAGAGAGTCGCGCGCTGGCGGAGATCGGACGCGCCTTGAGCGAGACGGAACGCGTGGGCACAGACAATGTGCTGCAACTGATCGTCGATTCGGCGCGCGAACTGATCCCGCAGGCGGAGAAAAGCGTTATCCACCTTTTAGAGGTGGAGGAGCAGGCTCTCTTTGCCCGCGCCGTTTCCGGTTTCGGCGAGACTGAAAAAAAATTCAAACGGGTGAAAATGCACTTGGGCGAAGGCGTGGCGGGGCAAGTGATCCGCGAGGGCATCACGATCAATATCGGGGATATCAAGGCGCATCCGGATTTCATCCACGGCGACTCGTTCCCTGCCTTTCGGTCATTGCTGGTCGCCCCTGTGCAAAGCGGGAATCAACAAATCGGCACGATCAGCGTGCAGAGCGCCAAAGTGAACGCGTTTTCAGGGGAAGATACCGAATTGCTGAATGGGCTGGGAATTCAAGCCGCGATCGCCATCGAGAACTCGAATTTGTTCGAGAACACGCAACAACGATTAAAAGAGGTCGGCGCGTTATACCGAACCAGCCAGGGACTCGCCGCGTCGTTGGATACGGACGAGTTAATCAAAGACGTCGTCAAGCTTCTTCAACAAAACTTTGGTTATTATCACGTCCAGATCTATCTGATCGAACCGCAAAGCAGGAACCTGGTCGTCCAGCATGGAAGCGGCTACATCGGGAATGAACTTGTGCAAAAGGGACATTACATCCCTGCGGGGGAGGGCGTGGTGGGACATGTTGCCGAAACGGGGGAATCGTTTATTACCAACAATGTAGACGAAGTGGTATTTTTCAAACGGAACCCTTTACTGCCCGAGACACAATCCGAGATTGCGGTGCCGATCAAGATCGAGAAGGAAGTGGTGGGGGTATTGGATATTCAACAAACACCGCAATACCGTCTCACAAAAAGCGACTTGCAATTGATGGTTGCTGTTGCAGACCAATTGACCGTGGCTCTGCAAAAAGCCAATTTATATAAGAACTTGCAGACCGCATTGCAACAGGAACAAACTGTCCGCTCTCAATTGATACAAAGCGAACGCCTGGCGCTGGTTGGGCGTTTGCTTGCCTCGGTTTCGCATGAATTGAACAATCCTTTGCAAGCGATCCAAAACGCGCTGTTTCTGCTGAAAGAGGAGACGAACCTTTCCGGTCAGGCAAAGCAGGATCTGGATGTGATCCTTGCGGAGGCGGAGCGGATGGCGGCTTTGATCGAACGTTTGCGGGATGCGTATCGCCCCATCCGTATGAAAGATTTCCAACCCGTGGAACTCAACGGTCTGATCGAGGACGTCCACACATTGATCGCTACGCACATGCGCCAGAAAGAGATCGCTTTCGAATTCTTCCCGGACCCCGACCTGCCGAATATTTCAGGAGTATCGGATCAGATCCGCCAGGTGGTGTTGAATCTATTTCTCAACGCCATTGAAGTGATGAAGCCGGGCGGACGCCTCACGGCGCAGACTCGAAATCTGAAAGAGAACCAAGAAGTCCTCTTCTCGGTCAAAGATTCGGGCCCGGGGATCGAGCCTGAAATGCTGCCCAAGGTATTCGATGCTTTCATAACCAGCAAGCATACCGGCACCGGGCTGGGACTGACGATCACACACGATATCATCCAACAGCATCACGGGAAGATCGAAGCGGAAAATGATCCGGAGGGCGGCGCCGTCTTTCATATTTGGCTGCCTATCCACGAGGAGGGCGCGGAATGAGCAACAGCGGTCACATTCTGATCATTGATGATGAAGCCAGCCTGCGCCAGACTCTGGCGCGCATCCTGCAGCGGGCGGGTTTTGAAGTGACGACCGCCGCCAACGGCGCGGAGGGAGCGTCGCTGGTGTCACAGCATCCCTTCGATCTTGTTTATCTTGACATTCGTATGCCGGATATGAGCGGCTTGGAACTTCTCAAAAGCATCCACGCGAAATACCCGGAACTCCCGGTGATCTTGTTCACCGCGCAGCCCGACCTGAACTCGGCAGTGGATGCGCTGAGGAACGGGGCAACAGATTATTTATTGAAGCCGCTCAAGCCGCAGGCGGTGGTCGAGCGCACCCAGTCCATTTTGGTGAACCAACAAAAAGAACGGCGCAAGCGTGAAATCCAAAGGCAGATCGACTCTTTGCAATCTGAACTCAACGAGTTGGAAAGCCCGAAGGGTGAAAAAGCCGGCTCGAAGGCTGAGCAGGCATCCACGTCGGATGACCGCTTTCTCAAGCGCGGCGCGCTCACGCTGGACCTGCACACGCGCCGCGTCACCATGAACGAACGAGTCATCAATCTGCCCCCCACTTCTTTCGATTATTTGCTGGCGCTGGCGCGTCATACGCCGAACGTGGTGGAGTATCAAACGTTGGTTTCGGAGGCGCAGGGGTATGAAACGGATGTGCGCGAGGCGCAGGAATTAACCAAGTGGCATATCCACCACATCCGCCAGGCGATCGAGCCGGACTCGCGCAATCCTGTCCATGTGATTAATGTCCGAGGGACCGGCTATCGCCTTGTTGTAGGATGAGATTTCAGTTGGGGGAATTGCTAACTTTTGCCAACTTTGCCAAATTTTCGCAATCGGTGAAACCGCGGGGTTCAGAGAAAATAAGGGGCAATGAACTACGCTTCTCCTTCTTCTACCGAGGCGCCGGTAAAGATCCTTGTCGTGGACGATCATCCCAACGCGGCAACGATGTTGGCGCGCGCCATTTCGCAATTAGGCTCGCAGGTAAAAGTTGTTTCAGCCACCAGCGGCATGGAAGCATTACAGCATGTCAAAGAGGATGCCGCGGATATTCTGATCACCGACATGGTCATGCCGGAAATGACCGGGCTCGAATTGATCGAGCAATTGAACAGCAACCCAGCGGGGAAGCCCACGTTCTCTTTTCTGATCACCGCGTACGATGTGCCCGGCTTGAAAGTTAGCGCGCGCCGTCTCAACGTCAAAGAGGTGATCGTCAAGCCGGTGCACCCGGAGCGGATCTGTCAGATCGTCACGCGCGCCATGGACGAAATGAGCCATGCAAAGCCGGCGGATAAGGAATCCGCCTCGCAAAAGTCATCCACGATCTTGATCGCCGACGACCAGCCGGATAACGTCACATTGCTTGCCCGTTATTTGGGCAACGAGGGATATTCCTACATCACGGCGAAAGACGGGATTGAAACGCTGGAAAAAGTGCGCAGCGACATGCCCGACCTGGTCCTGCTCGACATCAACATGCCGCGCAAAGACGGGTTTGTGGTTCTGGAGGAAATCCGCGCCGACCCGGTCATACAGCACATCCCGGTGATCATTCTCACCGCGGCGCGGCTCGACCCGGTCGAGATCCAATCGGGGTTGAACATGGGCGCGGATGATTATGTGACCAAGCCGTTCGACCGCCGCGAATTGCTCGCCCGCATCCGGACTAAATTGCGCGTGAAGCAGGCGGAAGACGTGATCCGTCACCGCAACCGGCAACTGAACTTGTTACCGGAGATCGGCAAAGAACTAAGCGCCCGGCTGAACATCGAAGAACTGGCAACGGTTTTGCTCAAACGCACGGTTGAAACACTCGGCGCGATGTTCGGGCATATCCTGATCTTGAACGCAACGGGGACGTATCAGAATACGTTCCATCTTGATTCCTCTTCTTCCAAATTTACCCTCCCGCATGGGTTGATCGAGATCGTTCAAGAATCCCGTCAGGGGTTCATCGTTGACGATACGCAAAACGATCCGCGCTGGCAGTTCTCAAAAGGCGATTTTTCCGGTTCCGCGATCGTCGTGCCGATGTTTGGCAGGCACAACCTGTTGGGGGTGTTGGCGCTCACCAACGAACAAAACCAATACTTTACTTTGGATCATTTGCTTCTATTGCAAGCCATCGCCAGCCAGGCGAGCATTGCCCTCGAAAATGCCCAGCTTTACAACGTCATCTCGCAGGAACAACAGCAGTTAGCCGCAGTTCTACAGAACGCGGCGGATGCGATCCTCATGTTCGACGCGGAGAACCGGCTTTCGCTGGTAAACCCTGCCGCTCAAAAACTGTTTACAGATTACGAGACGAAGATCGGTCAGCCATTGGACGCGGGCGCCGGATACGATTCCTTCCTCGAACTGCTCAAGCAGACTCAAGAAACCCACGCTTCTTTCTCCGGGGAGGTTGCCTGGCCCGACCGACGCGTTTTCTCCGCTTCAGCCACTCCCCTTCAGCAAGGCGGATGCGTTGTCCTCCTGCATGATGTGACTCACTTCAAAGAACTGGAGCGCGTCAAAGACGAATTTATCGCCATCGCTTCACACGATCTGCGGAACCCGATCACGTCCATTGGCGGATTCAGCCACCTGATCAAGCAGGCGGGTCCGCTCAATGACGATCAGGCTGAATTCGTCGCGCGGATTCGCGGGGCGGCTGAGAACATGGGCGAGCTGGTCGAGGACATGCTCGATCTGGCAAAAATGGACTTGGGCGCCGAGTCCACCTTCGAGGCGTTGGATATGACCCCCATCCTTTGGGAGGTTGCGGATGAATTTCAACATCAGGCAAAAGCGAATAACCAGTTGCTGATACTGGAGAAAACTGCGACCAGTTCAAAGGTCCGGGGCGACGCGCTGAAGATCCATCAGGTCTTGAGAAATCTGATCGGCAATGCGGTCAAGTACACGCCCCAGGGAGGCGTCATTACGCTCGGCGTCGAGAACACATCCGATGCGGTGATCACCACCGTAAAAGACACCGGTTACGGCATTCCGCCCGCAGACCTGCCGCATGTTTTTGATCGTTTTTACCGCGTCAGAAATAATGGTCACAATGACGTGAAGGGGAACGGTTTGGGGCTGGCGATCGTGAAAACCATCGCCGAAGCGCATGGCGGAAGCGTCAACGTGGAAAGTGAAGTTGGAAAAGGCTCTTGTTTTACGCTCACTCTGCCGTTGGCGGAGGAAATAAGCTGACAACTTTTCCCAACCTTTTCTCACTGACCCCATCGGTTGGAGAACTGGTTTCATGGAAAATTAAGACAGGAAGCAGTCTCAACAAGAAAAATGATTTTTTGCGCCGCAAACGTAGAGCGCAAAACAGGATAAAGTTTTATACAGGCTCGAAAAGGAATATACGATGAACAATTCTTCCAACGCGCGAAAGACATTTTTTACTTCTGCCAGCGGATTCATTGGCAGAGCCTGGGGTTTTCTCACCAAACCACATCCCTCTGTAACCGATGTCGGCGAACGCCGGCAAGCGCAATTGCTTGCCGTGTTATCCCTCATTTTGACCGTGCCTTTTATGTTGGCGATTCTCTCCAGTCCGCAAACGGTGGGGATCTTCATTGTTTTTCTTGCGATCACGCTCTTGGCATATATCGCCAGCCGCACAAAGTTCTATCGCATCGGCGCGTACTTCTTTTCATTCGGCTTTACGTCCATCGCTTTTGTCAATTTATACAACGGAAGCGCGACTGACATCTTTTCGTCTTTAGCAAGCATTATTCCGATCGCGTTCATCCTTGCCAGCGCCATCCTTTCACAAAGGGGCTTCCTCTTCCTTGTCATCGCTTCTATCGCAGCCACTGCCAGCGTCAAGCTTTATGCAGATCCTAAATACTTTGCCGACCCGACAGCTTCTCTTGGCAGGGCATATGAAATCCCCTTCTCGGTGGGGCTTATCCTATTTGGGATCACGGCGTTCCGCTCAAGTTTGGAACGCGCGCGCTTGAACGAATTGGAGAAAATCAACCACAAACTGGAAGCTTTGACTTCTGACCTGGAACAACGCGTGGCGGAGCGCACCCAAGCGCTGGCGACCTCGGCGGAGGTTAGCCGCCGTTTGGCATCCATCCTCGACCCTCAACAACTGGCTAACGCGGTGGTACAGCAAGTGCAAACAGCCTTTAAATATTACTACGCTCAAATTTATTTATTCGATCAAGCGGGCGAGAATTTGGTGTTGACCGCAGGCACGGGCGAAGCAGGCGCGGAAATGATGAGACGCGGACACAGCCTCCCGAAAGGACGCGGTCTTGTGGGTCGCGCCGCCGAGACGAAAGAGTCCATTCTGGTTTCAGATACATCGCAAGACGCAGGCTGGCTTCCCAACGAACTTCTGCCTGAAACCAAAGCGGAGGCGGTCGTTCCGATCGTCATCGGCGACAAGGTTTTCGGAGCATTGGACGTGCAAGATAACTTAACGAACGACATCTTCCCCGAAGACGTTACCTTGCTCGAGTCGCTTGCCAGCCAGGTTGCGATCTCGCTGCAGAACGCAAAACTGTTTGCGGATGCTCAAAAGTTCCAGGATCAATTCTCCCTCGCCGTGGACGGTTCCAATGACGGCATCTGGGACTGGGATCTCAAGACCAACGAAGTGTATTTCTCGCCGCGCTGGAAGGCAATCGTAGGATACGGGGAGGATGAACTGAATAACGGTTTTGCCGATTTCGAAGCGCTTCTTCACCCCGACGATAAGGACCGCGCGCTTGCCTCTGTAAACGATTATCTGGCGGGCAAACTCAAAACATATGATATTGAATTCCGCTTCCACCACAAGGATGACTCGTACCGCTGGATCCGCGCGCGAGGCAAAGCCATGCGCGACGCGTCCGGCGCCCCCTATCGAATGGCTGGATCGCATACAGACATCACGGACAGCAAAGAAACAGAGCAAACCGTTGCGCAGCGCGCCCGTCAGCAGGAAGCGATCAACTTGATCACGCAAAGAATCCAAGCCGCGACAACCATCGAGGACGCCATGCAAGTCGCCGCCCGTGAACTGGGTCGCGCGCTGGGAAAAAAGCAAACCTTGGTCGCGCTGGAGCCGTCTGCGCTGGGCGGTCACAATGGCAAGACCGTCGCTGAATAGAAAGACAATCGTACCCTTTTGAAACAGGAAAAATTGTGAAAAGGAATTATCTCATGAACAAGAATCTGTTTTTGATCTTCATGTTGGTTTTTACACTGGTTTTCGCAGGCTGCAGTCCTGCGGCTCCTCAAGTTGATGAACAGGCTCCGGCTGTCGCTGTCAAAGCGCCGCCCGAGCAAACGATCACCATCGGGGTCGTCTCTGATGATCCGGCGGACGCGATCGCAACTTTCCAACCTCTCGCAGGTTACCTTGCCGAAAAACTGGCTGATCAGAACATCCTGGCTGGCAAGGTCGTTGTGACAGCCACCCTTGAAGATATGGAGGCGAAATTAATATCTGGAGAGGTGGATCTGTACTTTGAAAGCCCTTATGGCGCAACACAGGCATACGAGGCTGTCGGAGCAGTTCCCCTGCTCAGACGTTGGAAAGGCGGTATCGGCGAGTATTATTCGGTGATTGTCGCGTTGAAATCCAGCGGCATAGGAGGGGTCAACGGTCTGAGAGGCAAGATGGTAGCGTTTGAAGACCCAACCTCCACATCCGGTTATATCCTTCCCAAAGCGTTGTTTGAGAATCAAGGCTACACCGCAACAGAGAAACAAGAAGCGACTTCCAGTGTGGCGCAGGAGGAGATCGGCTATTTCTTTTCGGGCAGCACGGATAATTCCATAGCGTTGCTGCTGGCGGGCAAAATCAGTGCGGCTGCCATTCAATTTGACGATTATGAAGAACTCCCTGCCGACCAGAAGGATCAGACCAAAGTGATCGCAAAAACACAGGCGGTGCCTCGGCATATGGTCATGGCAAGCCCCAAGTTGAGCGCCGCTTTCCGTCGGGCGATCAGCGCGGTTTTATTGGACATGGAGAATTCCGAAGACGGTCTAGCCATGCTTGCATTGACCGAAGAGACTACCCGCTTTGACGACTTCCCCCCATTGGGACCTGCAAGAACGATCAATGAACTCGTAGAGCTCTTTTCCGTTGTTCACTAGTTCGCAATAGGCATTTGCAAGGAGCACACCATGAAACAATCAAAATTAAAGTTGATCACGATAGGTCCTGTCATCCTGTTCTTCATTCTGCTGATAGCGTTTGGCGCGCTTCTGGCGATCAGCGCTCAAACCAGTAGCGCGAATCTGAAAAACGCCGTTCGTGAGGTAAGCCGACCGATCACCAGCGCCTCGGCAAAATTGCTGTTCAATCCGGTTTATACCCTGAACATTACCGAGGCAAACAATGTGATCAGCCGGTTCGTTGACCAAGAAACCATCGTCTATGCCGCTGTATACGACGTTTCAGCGCTCAAACTCACAGAAGAGACTGCGGGCGAATGGATTCCCGAATCGAATTTAATGCAAACTCTTTCGCTGAGTTCGATGAACACGAACAGCCCTCAAGAGCAGGAAGTGGATCAATATCTTCTGATCGCCCAACCAATTTCCGTTGGATCGGAAGTAATCGGAACAGTCGTGTACGCCTTCGATCAAGGCGTGTTACGCGCAGGCTTGGAGCAGGCTCAAGCCACCCTGACGCTCGCGATTCTTATCGCGCTGATCGGCGCATCGGCATTCGTGTACGTATTCATGCGCAACGCCCTCGCCCCTCTCGCTCACCTCTCGGAAGTCGCCCAGCAGATCGGTAGCGGCGAACTTTCAACAACGGTAAACGTGGAAGGCTATCAGGAAGTATCGTCGCTTGCTTCGGCGTTGGATGGTATGCGCGTTGACCTTCAGGAAAGCTATTCAAATCTGGAACAACGCGTTTCTGAACGCACCCGAGACCTGGAGATCGTAGCGGAAGTGGGAACCGCCACTTCCACCATTTTGAACGCGGATCGGCTGTTACAAGAAGTAGTGGACTTGACCAAAGAACGCTTCAACCTCTATCACTCGCACATCTACCTGCTTGATGAAACAGGCGAACACTTGATCTTGACGGCGGGCGCCGGTGAACCGGGACGCGTCATGGTGGCAGAGGGACGTTCCATTCCGCTTGACCGCGAACAATCTCTTGTAGCTCGCGCCGCTCGTGAACGACAAGGCGTTACCGTGAACGATGTTACGCAAGCGCCGGATTTCCTGCCCAATCCCCTCCTGCCAGATACCCGCTCTGAGTTGGCGGTCCCAATGATCGTCGGCGGTCAAGTGATCGGCGTGTTCGATATTCAATCCGATCAAGTGGGACGCTTCACCGAATCGGACGTCAACATTCAAACCACGCTCGCCGCGCAACTGGCTACCTCCATTCAAAATGTGCGCTCGTTTGAACGCTCTAAAACGCAGGCTGATTTTGAGTCGCTGGTCAACACCATCGGGCAGAAGATCCAACGCGCGTCAACTGTCGAAGACACTCTGCAAGTTGCCATCCGCGAATTAGGGACCGCCCTCGGCGCAACCCGTGTAAAAGTCATGCTGGGTGATCGTCCGAACGGCAGCGCAAATTAACCAGAACCATGGAACAGATTTTTTTTCTAAGAGACGAGTCTCACCGAAAGGAAGCACGCTATGAATAATTTTTTCAATCGAACGAGAGGATTTTTTACCGCCCCGACGTTTGAAGGAGACGAAGGAAAAACTCGCTCTGCGAAACTTCTTCACCAGATGGTTGTAATGGTCTGGAGTCTGCCTATCGTTGCGGCGCTGGTGAGCTTCTTGAATCCCTCAGTGACCCGCTACGTTCTGCCGGTCGCGATCGTATTGATAGCAACCTTGGTAGCCATCATGTTCCTCAATCGCGCGGGCAGAACACAGTTTGCCAGCAGCATCCTTGTAGCCATGGTGTTCATTGTTCTAACGTATTTGAACTACAGCGTTGCCGGCGAGCCGCGCCCGCTCTTGTTATTAACCGTGATCGTTATCATGATGAGCGGTCTGTTATTGAGGGGTCGCAGCCCAATGATCGTAGCGCTTCTACTTGTCGCGCAGCATCTTATTATTCTTACACTTTCTGCCAAAGGGCTCATCGTTCCGCAAAGCACTCTTCCGGGACCGGTTCAGAATGCGCTGGTGATCACTGTAAGTTACTTGTTGATCGGGTTTATGTTTCGTCTGGCGATCGGCAGAATTCAAACCGCATTAACTCAGGTACGTGAAGATGAAGCGCAATTGGAATCGCGGAATCGCGAATTGGAACAATTGAGCAAGTCGTTGGAACAACGCGTCGCAGACCGCACACACAACCTGGCGCTCGCGGCTGAAGTGGGTCGTTCTGTGTCGCAGGTGCGCGCGCTCGATAGTATGTTGAAAGACGCCTGCGAACTCATCTTGAAGGAATTCAACTTGTACTACGTGCAGGTTTATTTGACGGATGCCGGCGCTTCGAACCTCAGACTGGAAGCGGGTACCGGCTCCGTCGGCGCTCAACTCGTCGGACGCGGTCACAGCCTGCCGCTCAACACCGGCTCGATCAACGGACGCGCGGCAACAGAAAAAAATTCTGTGGTGATCCCAGACACAGCGCAAAGCGCAACCTTCCGCCAGAACATATTACTGCCCGAAACGCGCGGCGAAATGGCTGTGCCGCTGATCGCCGCGGACAAGGTGGTGGGCGTGCTCGATATGCAGAGCAACCAGCCCGGCGTGTTGACCGAGGAAGTCCTCCCTGCTTTTGAAGCGCTGGCTGGTCAATTGGCGGTTGCCATTCAAAACGCTACCCTGCTCGCCGAGACCGAAGAAGCGCGCGCCGAAGTGGAAAAACAAGCCCGCCGCCTGGTGCGCCAAGGCTGGAGCGAGCATCTCGACGCCATCCACAAACCTGAACAACTTGGTTTTGTGTTCGATCATAACAATGTCGCTCCCCTTTCAACGGCAGACGGATCACAATTCTTTGAAAACGGCAAAGCCGTCTCGGCTCCAATCGCTGTGACGGGCGAGTCGCTGGGCTCGCTGGTGGTTGAAATGGGCGATGAAGCCCTCGCAGAACAAACCAGCGGACTGGTGAACATCGTCGCCCGCCAAGTGGCACAACAGATCGAAAACCTGCGCCTGCTGGAAAGCGCCGAACGCTACCGGTCTGAGGCGGAAGAAGCCTCGCGCCGCCTCACTCGCGAAGGTTGGCAGTCTTATGCGGAAAAAGCCGGTGGAAGCCTGCAATACTTTTACGACTCGAACGAAGTTCGCCCGCTCAATGGCGACAAGTTAGAGACAGCCGCGACCATCCCATTGAAAGTCCGCGACGAAGCGGTGGGCAAAGTAGCCGTCCAAGGCTTGGACAAGAACGATACGGACGCGCTGAACCTTGCGAATGCTGTGGCAGAACGCCTGGGCGCTCATATCGAAGGTTTGCGTCAATATGACCAGACGCAATCCGCGTTGGCGCAATCTGAAAAGTTGTTCCAGGCAAGCCGCCGCTTGACCCAGGCTGATAATCTGCAAGACCTTGTGTTGTCTGCTGTGGAGGCTTTGGGCATCCGCGATATTGATCGGGTGGTCTTGGGAGGCTTGGAATACGCTGGAGACGGCGATCTGACAGGCATGACCATTGTCGCCAACTGGACCAGCCAGGATGAACTACCCGCGACCCCAATCGGAACTCATTACTCGAAAGAGGTTCTCAGCAGTGTTTCGCTATTTACCAGCACACAGCCTCTCTTCTTCAACGATATGTGGAATGATGAAAGAGTGGATGAAACAACGAAAGGAATTGCCAAACGCGTAAACTACCGCTCCCTCGCCGCCCTGCCGCTCTTTGTGGGTTCTCGACAGGATGCCATGGTGTTATTCGAAGGAGCGCAGCCGCACGTTTTCACCTCGGAAGAAATTCGCCTGTTCACCGCGCTGGCGCCTCAACTTGCCACCGTGTTGGAAAACCGCCGCCAGTTCGAGCGCGCGCAGAGACAGGCGAAACGCGAAGCAACGCTGAACGTGATCAACCAAAAGATCCAAAGCGCCACAAGTGTTGAAGCCGTGTTGCAGATCGCGGCGCGTGAATTGGGAACCGCGTTAGGCGCGCCCATGACCGTCGCGCAATTGAGCCTGAAGGATAAAGCCTCTTAGCAATGCTCTGCTTGCCGGAGAGTTACCAATGACCAACAACAAAGCCAAAAAACGGGTAGAAGCGTTGTTCGCAGGTTTGGAACAAACAGCCTTCTCGGAACCACCGAAAAGGAATGGGCATGACGAGCCTGTAAACATCGCGCCTGCGAATGGCGGAGGCGCGTATGTTATCAACAATGCTACCGTTGCGCCGAACGATCAAGAAGTCGAAGCGCTTAAGGCGCGCGTCCATGAATTGGAAACGCGCCTCAAAGAGAAGGAAACAAAAGCCCCTTCGGCGCCGCTCCTCTACGAAAAGGAAGCAGTTGGTTTTATCTATTCGGGAGACGAGGTAACGCCGGTTCGCGGCGGCCAGCCCGAGGTCCGGAAAGAAGCGGATGTTCTCAAGAGTCCGCTAACCTCCAGCGGTCAGACCATCGGCGAGGTGCAAGTCGCTCAATCGCCTGAAAATCCGTTGACCCCGGACGATATCAAACTGGCAGACACGGTCGCGCAACAAGCCTCGCTTCAGATCGAGAACTTGCGCCTGCTCGCCGCCGCCGAACGCGCCCGCGCCGAAGCCGAAGATGCGACGCATCAATTCACTCATCGGAATTGGGCAAATTTTCTCGATGCCATTCACAACAGCGAGCGGATCGGGTACGCATACGATCAGGCGGCAGTGGAACCGTTCACCCAACCGGCGCCTTCCCAGTATGACCATGAAGAGATCATGCAAGTGCTCGATCAACAGGTCGGCAGACTTTTTGTAAAAGGGAACGGCTCATTCACAGAAGAAGACAAATCGCTCGTCAATGCGATAGCGAAACAGGTCGGTCAGCAAGTTGAGAATATCCGCCTGCTGGCAGACGCCTCCCGCGCGCGCGCCGAAGCCGAAGATGCCACACGCCGCCTCACGCGCCAAAACTGGGAAAACCACACCCGACAAGAAGAGGCGATCACCGGCTTCATGTACGATTCGATCAAGGTATCGCCCATCGCGAATGAAACGATCGCGGCTGTTATAGATCTGGAACAACCTTTAATGGTGCGCGGCGAACCCATCGGGCAACTTGCCGTCTCGGGCTTGGTAAACGCTTCGGAGGAAGCGAAAGAACTCGCCGCCGCCATCGCCAGACAAACCAGCGTTCATCTAGAAACCCTGCGTTTGACGGAAGAATTGCAAAAACGCGCCCAAGAGTTGAAAGAACTCGACCGGCTCAAGTCCGCGTTCCTCGCCAACATGTCGCACGAGTTGCGCACGCCGATGAACTCGATCCTCGGCTTCACCGATGTGATGCTCGAAGGTCTGGACGGCGAACTGACCGAAAATATGGATAACGACCTGCGTCTCATCCAGAAAAATGGACGACACCTCCTGCATCTCATCAACGACGTGTTGGACATGGCGAAGATCGAATCGGGCAAGATGAATTTGAATCTTGAAAAGTTCAGAGTTCATTCCCTGCTGGATGATGTGGTAGCCATTACCTCGACCCTGGCGACCGAAAAGAATCTCTCGCTCATGATTGACCAGGCTTCCGATCAAACCGTTGAAGTGTATGCCGATAACACCCGCTTGCGACAAGTGATGATCAACCTTGTAAACAATGCCATCAAATTTACTGAGAAGGGCAAGATCATGATCTCCACCAGTCCCATGGAAGGCGCGCGTGTATTGGTCTCGGTCAAAGATAGCGGCATCGGAATTCCGTCCGATAAGCTCGAAGCCGTATTCCAGGAGTTCACGCAAGTGGACGTTTCCACCACGCGCAAAGCGGGCGGCACAGGCTTGGGCTTGCCCATCAGCCGACGCCTCGTTGAAATGCACGGCGGCCGCTTGTGGGCTGAAAGCACGGGCGTCCATGGCGAAGGCTCGACCTTCTTTGTTGAAATGCCTCTCGAAGCCCGCATCACTGAAGTTATATAAAAACAGGAACTACACATGGCAACGCCAACTCACTTGGAATGTAATCTCTGCGGCAATCAACAGCCCTACGAACCTCTCACTCCCGCGATTTGCAAAAACTGCGATTCGCAATGGCTGGAGGCGCGCTACGATTACAACGAGTTCAAACGCGAAATTTTACGCGGACTGCCGAACCGCCCATCCAACATGTGGCGTTATCAGGATATCCTGCCGCTGAACGACCCCGCCTCTTTGGATCTCTACCCCGCCGGCGGGACTCCGCTGTGGCTGTCGCAACGCTTCGCTCCGGACCTTGGGCATGATTCAGTTTACATCAAGGACGAACGCTACGGGCCGACCTCCTCCTTCAAAGATCGTCAGGCGGCGGGAGCTGTCGCGGCGATGGCAGAAAAAGGCGTGAAAGAAGCGGTCATCGCATCCACCGGCAATGCGGCTGTCGCATACGCCGCCGCTTGCGCGCGCGCGGGAATCAAACTCTGGGTTTTCATGACCAGCCTCGTGCCGCAGGAAAAGTTGCGCGAAGCCGCATTATTCGGCGCGGAAGTGATTCGCGTCAGCGGCAATTACGACCAGACCAAGCAGATCGCGGCGCAATTCGCGCAAAGGCGTCAACTCCTGCTCGATCGCGGCGCATCCTCCATCCCCGCGCGTGAAGCGATGAAAACCATCGCGTACGAGATCGTCGAGCAACTCAATTGGCATGCGCCCGATTGGTACATTCAGGCAGTCAGCGGCGGGCTGGGACCGCTAGGTGTGTATCAGGGCTTCAAAGAATTATTCAACATGGGTCTCATTGACCGCATCCCCAAACTGGGAATTATTCAAGCCGAGGGCTGCGCGCCGATGGTCAACGCCTTCAAAGCCGGCAAAGATTCTGCCGAGGCGGTGATTCCCGAAACCAGCATCATCATTTTATCCACTGGCGATCCCGGCAAAGCCTACACCTATTTATGGAATCTCACACAGCAGTTCGGCGGCGTGATGGAATCGGTGACCGATGCCGAAGCGTTCGACGCGATGCGCGCGCTCGCCAAAAGCGAGGGAATGGCGGTCGAGCCGGCAACAGCCGTCGCTTTCGCGGGACTCGAGAAGTTGATCCGCAACGGCACAATTAGAAGCGACGAGAAAGTCGTCGTCAATTGCACGGGTCACACATTCCCTGTCGAAAAGCATGTGCTTGGCGATCAATGGGCAGTGGATGTACACTTGAGCAAAGACCAATCCCCCGCTCCGCGCGAAGGCTTGCAAGCCGCGCTGGAAAATCTGGATGAAAAGGCGACCACTGTGTTGCTCGTGGACGATAATTCAGACGACGCGTTGCTCATCCGCCGTTTGCTCGAAGGACACAAAGCCTATCGCGTCTATCATGCAAAAGACGGCTGGGAAGGCTTGGCAATGGCGCGGCAAAAACTGCCCGACCTGATCGTCTCAGACCTCACCATGCCCGGCATTGACGGTTTTGGGCTGGTGGAAGAACTGAAACTCGACCCGCGCACCAAAGATATTCCCATCGTTGTGGTCAGCGCGAAGGATATCACCGCGGAAGAAAGAAAGCGTTTGAACGGTCACATCCAGGCGGTGTATCAAAAGGGTTCGTTGACGACGAAAAAATTTGTAGACCAGGTGATCCATGTGATCGAAGAATCGAACGAACCGATGGGAGAGCAGACATGACCGCTCCCACTGTTCTCTATATCGAAGATCACCCGGACAATATGACGCTCGTCCGCCGCATCCTTCAATCGGAGAGTTATACTTTGATCGAAGCGAAAACCGGCTTGCAAGGCATCTTCTTTGCCGAGACCGAGGATGTGGATTTGATCCTGCTGGACATCAACCTCCCCGACATTGACGGCTATGAAGTTGCCCGCCGATTACGCGTCAGCAAAAAGAGCCGCTTGGCTGAAATCCCCATCATTGCCGTCACTGCCAACGCCATGAAAGGCGACCACCAAAGGATCCTCGACTCAGGATGTAATTTTTACATCGCCAAGCCCATCAATATTCAGGAGCTGTTAGATAAAGTAGAAGGATTAATTTCAGAAGGAAGCATGAGGATGAGATGATGACTCAAACCCACAATATTCTCTATGTGGAGGATAACCCCGATAACACCATGCTCGTCAGACGCGCCCTGGAAGCGCGCGGGTATAAATTGTTACATGCGCCGAACGGCGAAGACGGCGTTGCAAAAGCGGAGGCGGAAGATGTAAGCCTCATTCTGCTGGACATCAACCTGCCGGATATTGACGGCTACGAAGTGGCGCGGCGATTGCGCGCCAGCGCGAAGCGCGAACTCACCTCCGTGCCGATCATTGCCATCACCGCCAACGCCTTGAAAGGCGACGCCGAAAAAGCGCTGGAAGCCGGTTGCGACGTGTACATGTCCAAGCCGATCAACATCCGCGAACTGTGGGCGCGCGTGGAAGCGTTCGTCCCAACCGCGTAGAACAAACATGGTACACTCACACAGCAAAAGGATCACGGAGTGTCAACTACTCCAGCGATAGTTTTCGCCAAGTCAATGACCGCCTCATATCTCTCACATCTCAAGTGTTCTGGCTGCGGCATAGAGTATTCGCATTTGGAACTTCATACCTTCTGCCCGGCATGTCAGTCGCCGCTTCTTTCCGTCTACGATCTGAAAAAAGCGCGCGGACATGTGGACCGGGATGAGATCACGCGCCGCAGAAGAGGCATGTGGCGTTGGGAAGAATTCCTCCCCGTACTTCACCGCGAAAACCAGATCTTTCTTGGCGAGGGCGATACGCCTTTGCTTTCCCTGTCCCACTTGGAAAAACAGTTGGGGCTGACAAACCTTTTTGTGAAAGATGAAAGCAGTAATCCCACCGGTTCATTCAAAGCGCGCGGACTGGCGGCGGCAGTTTCCAAAGCCAAAGAACTCGGCGTCGAAAAAGTGATCATTCCCACTGCCGGCAATGCCGGCGGCGCGATGGCGGCATACGCGGCGCGCGCAGGCTTGAAGGCGCACATCTTCATGCCCAAAGATACGCCGGTTGCCAACATCGAAGAGAGCCGCATGACCGGCGCGGAAGTCATCCTCGTGGACGGTCTCATCAGCGACGCGGCTGGTATGGCGGGCATCAAAGCGCGCGAGGAAGGCTGGTTCGATGTGTCCACATTCAAAGAGCCCTACCGCGTGGAAGGCAAAAAGGTGATGGGCTATGAAGTCGCCGAAGCGTTCGATTGGACGTTGCCCGACGTGATCGTTTATCCCACCGGCGGCGGCACGGGTCTCGTCGGCATGTGGAAAGCTTTTGCCGAACTCGAAGAACTGGGCTGGCTCGAAAACACCAAACGTCCGCGCATGGTCTCAGTGCAAGCCGACGGATGCGCGCCCGTGGTCAAAGCCTTCCAAGCGAAAGCGGATTTCTGCGACTTCTGGACGAACGCGCACACCGTCGCTTCGGGCTTGCGCGTGCCGAAAAGTTTCGCCGATCATCTCATCATGCAAGACATCTACGATAGCCACGGGACAGCCGTCGCGGTGAGCGACGAAGCGCTTCTCGAATCGCAGGGACAGCTGGCTCGCGCCGAAGGAATCTTCGCCGCCCCCGAAGGCGCGGCAACACTAGCCGCCCTCAAAGATTTGATCGCTCAGGGCTGGGTTCAGAAAGACGAAAAAATTGTTTTGTTCAACACAGGGTCGGGATTGAAGTATTTGGATCACAAAAGTTAAGTTGAAAAATTGAATTCGTAGGTCAGGCTTTTAGCCTGACATTTTCAGCGAGCGACTAATTTGGCGGGTTGAAAACCCGCCCTACGATCGAACTATGATGAGTCCGCAGTTGAACTGCGGACTCATCTCGCTCCCACAAACGGATTATTCCTCTTCTCCTCCCCCACCGTCGTTGCGGGACCGTGACCGGAAAGCAACCGCGTATCATCGGGCATCGTAAATATTTGCTCGCGGATACTTTTCACAAGAGTTTCCCAATCGCCGCCGGGCAGGTCCGTGCGACCGACGGAGCCGGCGAAGATGAGGTCGCCGCAGAAGCAGACGCTTCGACTGCGCTCCCCTGTCGGGTCGCTCCGCTCAGCGCGGGAATCGGGGGCGGGAACGTATAAGGCGCAGTGACCAGTTGTATGTCCCGGAGTGAAGCGGACTTCAAAATCCACCGAGCCGAGTTTCAATTTCATCCCATGTACAAAATCAATCGTCGGTTCGGGACCGGGGTCAATATCGAATCCGAAGAACGCGCCGCCACCGCCCGCGCGCCACAACACATGATCGTTTGGGTGCAACGCCACCAGCGGAAGAGGATTCAACGCGTCGGCAATCGCCGCCGCGCCGCCGATGTGATCGAAGTGTGCGTGCGTGTACCACAAGTGACCGATACGCCAGCCGTGTTTTTGCGCGGCATCCAAAATGATTTGCCCATCCCACGATGGGTCAATCACTGCGGCTTCTTTCGTTTCAGAATCCGCAACGAGATATGCGTTCGTTTGCGCGGGACCTAATGTAAATGAAACGATCTCAAGCATGGACTAATCTCCGAGGGACGATCAGGCTGATGATGATGGAAACGCCGAGCATCGCCAGCGCAATTGGATAGATCGAAAGCGGATCCTTTTCATAGATCAAACCCGCCAGCGGCGGGACAAGAATATAGATCACCGAGTTGATCGTTTCGATCACGCCGTAGGTTAATCCCATTTGCGATTGATGGACAAGCGAACGCGCCTGCGCCAACGCCAACGGACGCGACGCGCGAAACCCGCCGAGTAAAAAATATCCGAGGGCAAGGATCGGAGTCCCCGTTCCGCGCCAGAGGATAAATGCGAACGCGGCAACCATCACCTGCGCGATGACGTATCCGCGCTGCGGCTCGAAACGGCTCAGTATGATCGCCATGAGCGAGTTCCCCAACGCGCCCAACCCGAACACGATCCCAATGTTCGACAGTGAAAGCCCGCGCGCGTCTTCCAAAAAATTCGGCGTAAGGGGCTGGGCAAAATACATGGCAAGAACAGCGAACCCCACAACGCCCAGAAAATATTTCAGCCGTGTGTTGTTCATCAAATTCAGCGGAGGCGCTTCGGGGTCGTGACGGTCGATCGGCTGGTCTTGGATCAGCCAGATGAACAGCGAAGAAACGACAAACACCCCCGCCGCGACAAAATACACCGCGCGCAAACCAAAATGATCGCCGATCCAACCGCCGGTGATGGGACCCAGCACCATGCCCATGCCGAATGTGGCGGTCGTCATCGAAAGCGCGGTGCCAACCGACCACTCCCCGCGCGCCGCGGTCACATAACTGCCCAGCGGCGAAGAGACGAACGCGGTCAAGCCATAACACATCATACCGACAAGAAACATCGGCAGGTCGCGCGCGAACGCCATGATGACCGTCGAGACCAGACCCGTCAGCCATGCAGTGACAAGCAGAGGTCGGCGTCCGATGCGGTCTGCCATTCTGCCCGCGGGAATATGCGTGATCGCCATCGTCGCGCCGAACGCGCCGAGGATGAGTCCGATCTCCGCTTCACTGCTCCCCAACACTTTGAGATAGATAGGCTGGAAATTAAAAAATAACCCTTCGCCAAATCCCCACGTGAGCAGAGCCAGCGCGACAAAGACAAGATTGCGATTCAATCCTCTCCTCCAATACGCTGGATGAATTCCAGCGCGGATTCAAATACCTGCTGACGCGCCGCATCTTTCGTGACGACGTGGCCTGATCCACTGACGTATAGTTTTGTCCGCCCTTTCGCATGGCTCAGCCCCTCGTAGATCCTTTCCACGTTTTCGGGTAACACGTAGGCGTCGTCTTTCGAGTGCATGAGCAACACAGGCGCGAGGACGTTCGGCAATGCCGCTCGCATTTCAAGGATCAATTTTTTCAACTCCGCCGTCGAGCGGATCGGGTTTTGCGGATACGAAACCTGCTCACGGTATGCGTCCTTGTCGAACCATCCGCTCCCCGGCTTGCCTTTTCCTTTGGGATTGAATTTCTTGAAAACGCTGACAAGTTTCAGCATCCAGATCGGATAATCGCGCGGGAGCGTAAACGGCGCGGACATCGCCACAACTCCCCTCACCTGCAATTTTGTGGACATTAATAACGAAAGCACGCCGCCCATCGAAAGCCCGATAAAAAATATATCTTGCGAGACGCCGCGCAACAGATGATATCCATCCTCGACGGAAGCCATCCAATCCGTATAACGCGAGCGGATCATGGCTTCGGGTTCCGTCGCGTGACCGGTGAGTCGAATGCCGAGACAGGTGTATCCGTGTTGATGCAGATATTCCCCCATCAAACGCATTTCTTTGGGAGCGCCGGTAAATCCATGAATGAGCAGGCAGGCGGGTTTTGCGGGATCGCCAAGAAAGAAAAACGGCTCAGCCGTTTCGATGATTTGTGACATAGGTGGAATTATAGACTATCTGAGGCGCATCTATAAAAAAACAGATCCTGTCGCAGTTGCACTGCGACAAGGCTACTGACTATATATCGCGCATCCACGCGGGACGGAGGCTCGCCACCTTTTTGTAGACTGGGCAACTCTTTTGATGCGCGCCCTGCAAATACCCCGTAGACATGAGGAACTCGTTCACGATCTCGCCGCCTGTGAAGACAAATGTCTTCTTGAAAAGTTTCGTCCACTCATCCTTTGAAAGCGGATGATGCGCGTCGAGCCAGTCTTTGAACGAGCCGAATTCCTTTTGCAACTTCTGGATCCGTTTCGCGTTTTCGATCGCCGCGTCCACTTTCAGGCGGTTGCGGATGATTCCCGCGTCGGCGAGGAGGCGGGCGCGGTCTTTCTCGCCAAACTTCGCCACTTTTGCAATGTCGAGTCCGCGATAGGCTTTGCGGAAATTCTCCGCCCTCTTCAGAATCAGAATCCACGAAAGCCCCGCCTGATTGATCTCAAGGATCAATCGCTCGAAGAGCAGGTTATCGTCCTCGAGCGGGAATCCGTATTGGGTGTCGTGGTAATTCTTGTTGAACAAGTCTTCGGGGTGCGAATGGACATAATCGCAGTAAGTGGTTGTCATAAATCAATCTCCATGATCGGAAGGATGCGCAACGAGCCATCCACTTCGGACTGTCGCTCGCCAATCTTCTTCATTCCCATTTTCTCATAAAATCCCAGCGCGTTCGGGTCTGCATCAAGTTGTAGCGACTTGTAACCGCGTCCGCGCGCGAGAGCGATTGCATGATGAAACAACTCTTTGCCTACTCCCTTTCCGATGAATTCGGGCAAGACCCAAAGATTTTCGAGCCACGCGATTCCGTCTTTGTCATCCAACGTATAAAACGCGATAGGCTTCTCGTCATCAATAGCCGCCCAGCCTTCATGCTCCTCAAAGTAATCAGGGGTGAAGGTCAATTGCGGAGTCCAAATCTCCATCCATCGTTCGGGATAGTCCCAGTGACGTTTGGCGGAGATGGCTATCTGCGTAAGAGAATCTGCATCGGAAGGGATCGCGCGTCGAATTGTTATCATATAAAAATTCGCGTAATTCGCGGCAAAAAAAAGAATTACCCCACCACCCGCATCTCCCTCGGCATATCGGACAACACATCCGCGCCTGATTCAGTGATGACAACATTATCTTCGATGCGCACGCCGTTTCGTCCCGCCAGATAAATCCCAGGCTCAACCGTGAACGCCATGCCGGGTTCGAGTAGTTGCATGTTGTCGCCGCGCATGTATGGGTCTTCGTGACCCTCCATGCCAATGCCGTGACCCGTGCGATGCCTGAAAAATTTTCCATAACCAGATTTTTCGATCACAGTCCGCGCGGCAATATCCACATTCGCGCACGGGACGCCCGGCTTTGCGGCGGCACGACCTGCGGCATTTGCTTCCTGCACAATTTTGTGAATCTTTTCATATTCCGCATCCACATCGCCGACAGCGAACGTGCGCGTCAAATCAGAGATATAACCATCAAACGTCGCGCCCCAATCCACTAGGAAAAAATCACCTGGTTTCAATTTGCGGTCTGTCGGTGAAGCATGCGGGTTCGCGGAGTTCGGTCCGCCGCAGACGATTGGCGCAAAGGGCATCTCAGGTTCGGAGCCATGCTTGAACAATTGAATTACCAACTCGGAGGACAATTCCTTTTCGGTCATTCCAACTTTGACCAGCGGAAGCATCGCCTCAAGTGCGGACTGGGCGATCTGCACCGCGCGGCGCATGGCTTCCACTTCCGTTCGATCTTTTCGCAAGCGGAGTTGGGACAGCACATCGCTCGCGTCGGGGAAATCCGCTTCGGGCGCGGCGTTCTTCACGTGACGGAATTCCAGCAAACGCAGTTGACGCGGCTCAACGCCGATCCGCTTCCCATCGAGACCGAGAGCCTGAGTCGCCTTTCGGAAAGCGTTATCCCACTCTGACGGATCTTCGGGATATGAAAACACTTGCAATGGATAAGGAAGATTTGCGACCTTTAGCGATTCAAGTTCAGGAATAACGATTGCGGGAACTTGATCTTTTGCGACGAGCAATACAACAGGTCGCTCCATCAAGTGGAAGTTCAGCCCAGTGAGATATTTCAGGGTTGGACCAGGATTCAGGATAACTGAATCAAGTTCCCCCGTCGAAAGCGAAGCGTTGAGTTTGTCCAAGCGTGATTGAGTCATGTGAGTCTCCTTTTAAGTAAAACGTCCCGCAGGTTTTTTTATGGGTCAGTGTCTTTCAATCAACCTGCGGGACGATGTATTCAATCCAAATAATGATTCTTCTTCGAGAAAAAATAAAGAATCCAATCCACCGCAACGGGGAAGAGCGTGTCGAACGTGGTGATGATGCGGAACCACCACGGGATGACCAGCGTCCGGCGGGGACGTTTGGCAATTTCGACAACGCGTTGCGCGACATATTCAGAAGTGAGGTGCGGATATTTAATGCGCCTGATCGTCTCGCGTGATTTTGTGCGTTCAAGTTTCTCGCCGAACTCAGTGACAGCGGGACCTGGATAAATTCCCGAAACTTTGATGCCGAGGTGACTCACTTCGCGGCGAAGCGCGTCGGTGAACGCGCGCGCGCCCCACTTGCTCGCGGAATATGTTGTGATGGTCGGCGCGGCGATGAGACCGCCGACAGAAACCATGTTGATGATGTGACCTTCGCCACGGTCGAGCATGTGCGGAAGCACCGCGCGCGTGACGAGCATCGTGCCGATGAGATTGACGCGGATCAGCGTTTCGATATCGCGTTCGGGTTTGAGATTCTCGAACCAGTTGACCGCGCCATAGCCCGCGTTGTTGAAGAGGATGTCAATGTTGCGATACAGATCGAGCGCGGTCTGCACCATCACTTCGACCTCGGCGCGTTCCGAAACATCCACAGGGATGGCAAGCGCTTCGCCGCCCTTGCTTTGAATTTCAGCCGCGAGCATTTGCAACCTATCGAGCCGACGCGCGGCGAGGATCACTTTGCATCCTTCTTGAGCAAAAAGTTTCGCGGCATCTTCGCCGAATCCCGACGATGCGCCAGTGATGAGGACGACTTTGTTTTTGAGTGAAATGGGCATAATTTTTTAAACACAAAGGACACAAAGTACACAAAGAAAATCCAAGGAAAGGCTATTCGCTCGTCACGTGTCCAACCTTAGTGACCTTCGTGTCCTTTGTGTTAAATTTACTCGCTCTCTTCTTGCGTTTCTTCCTTGTTCTGCTTCTTCGGTCTTGGAGGTTCGATGACCGCGTCTTTGCCAAGCGCGATCTGCAACACATCGTCCATGTGTTTGACGGGGATGATCTTCAACTCAGATTTCGCGGTTTTCGGAAGTTCGGTCAAGTCTTTGAGATTCTTCTCAGGGAGAATCACGGTCTTCAGCCCAGCGCGATGCGCGGCTAGGACTTTTTCGCGCACGCCGCCGATAGGAAGGATTCGTCCGCGCAACGTGATCTCGCCCGTCATGCCGACGTGTTTGAACACGGGACGCCCCGTCAGCGCGGAGATGATCGCGGTCGCCATCGTGATTCCCGCCGACGGTCCATCTTTGGGAATCGCGCCTTCGGGCATGTGCACGTGGATGTCCATGCGCTCGAAAACTTCCAAGTCAATTTTCAATTCGGCGGCGCGAGATTTGATATACGTCAGCGCGGCTTGACCCGACTCTTGCATCACGTCGCCCATCTGACCCGTCATCTGCAATCCGCCTTTGCCTTCAAGCACAGCGACTTCGACAGGCATGATCTCGCCGCCGTTTTCCGTCCACGCAAGGGATGTGACCACGCCAACCTCGTCTGTGCGTTCGGCTTCGGGCTGGAAGACCTGTTGCGGACCGAGATACTTTTCAATCGAATCGGCTTTGACGGTTGACTCAAACTTCTTCCCCTCCGCTTTCATACGCGCGACCTTGCGGCAAATTTTGCCGAGTTCGCGTTCCAAATTGCGGACGCCCGCTTCATACGTGTACTCGCGGATGATCTTCCGCACCGCGTCGGCTTCAAACGTGAGGCTGAGTTCCTCCACGCCGTTCTCTTCCACCTGACGAGGGATCAAATAGCGATTCGCAATTTCGAGTTTCTCTTCCTCGATGTAGCCAGGGAACTCGATCACTTCCATGCGGTCAAGCAAAGGAGAGGGGATGCTCCCCAATGAATTCGCCGTTGTCACAAACATCACCTTCGACAAGTCAAACGGCAGTTCCAAATAATGATCGCTGAACGTGTTGTTTTGTTCGGGGTCTAGCACTTCGAGCATTGCCGAAGCGGGATCGCCGCGAAAATCGGAATACAACTTGTCGATCTCATCCAGCATGAATAGCGGATTCGACGTCCCTGCACGCTTCATCGTTTGGATGATTCGCCCAGGCAACGCGCCGATGTACGTGCGGCGATGACCGCGAATCTCGGCTTCGTCGCGCACGCCG
>CAYWCN010000003.1:0-95377 GCA_964456775.1 uncultured Anaerolinea sp. | reverse complement strand
CTGAATTTGGTCATTCTCCAATCTTACTCGACCATTTTTAAAACACTCTCTAAGATTGCCTCATGCAACTTGGCGATTTCCACGGCTTGCGGACCATTGCGCTCGAAAATAAATTTTTTCGCATTGAGAGTCTTGCGGAGGCGGGTCCTCGTATTGTGAGATTGATCCCCCAGTGGACTGGCGAGAATCTGTTCGCGGAAACTCCGCAGTTTACAGTTAATTCCCCGTACGGCGAATATCATTATTATGGCGGGCATCGTTTTTGGGTCGCGCCTGAAAGTCGCTCGAAGAGTTATGTTCCAGATGACGCCGGTGTCACAGTAAAAGAGATCGAGCAAGGCATTCAAATGGTTGGCGCGGTAGAGCCAGCCAGTGGGTTGCGAAAAACCATTTCGGTGCAGATCGGCTCAGAGCAACCCTTCATCATCGTCAAGCATCGCCTCGAAAATTTCGGGAATACAGCCATTACACTCGCGCCATGGGCGATCACCATGCTCCAACCCGGTGGCGCGGCGATCCTGCCGCAACAAGTCGGCAATGTGGATGATGATGGACTCCTACCGAATCGTCGTTTTGCTTTGTGGTCTTTTTCGCGTTGGGACGATTCGCGGTTGAAACTGGGCGATGAATTCATCGTTGTGAGATCGGATTCCACGCCAGGTCCCTTCAAACTCGGATATTTCAACCCGCATGGTTGGATGGGCCGCGTGTGCCATGAGGTGATGTTCGTCAAGCGCTTCGGCGTGCGCCGCGACGAGGCATACCCAGATTTCGGAAGCAATTGCGAAGTCTACGTTGATGCGCGTTCGCTGGAGCTTGAGACACTCGGCTCATTGGTGGAACTTGCGCCGAAGACGGATGTGATTCACACAGAAACGTGGGAGGTGTATCATGCAAATCATCTGCCGAAGGAATTGCTCGCAGGTCGCTCGTTAGAGGAAGTTCTCGCGTAGAGACAGGAGTCGTCATTGAATAGTATCGTCATCATCTCCGCCATCGCCGAATGGGCGGGCGTCAAACCGTTATTTCCCGATTCGAACATCGAATCGTTTCCGTACGGCGAATGTTTCACCGCGAAGATCGCCGGTCACAATGTCCAATTTTTTCACAGCGGTTGGGGGAAGATCGCGTCGGCTGGAGCCATGCAATATCTCATTGATCACAAACAACCAGACCTCATCGTCAACCTCGGCACATGCGGAGGGTTTGATGGCATGGTCAACCTAGGCGATGTGCTTCTGATCGAAAAGACGATCGTGTATGACGTTGTGGAGTTGATGGGCGATCTCGACATTTCGACGTATTACGCTTCTTCCCTCGATTTGGGCTGGCTCGCTGACCCTCTGCCTTTTCCCGCCCGTCGAGCTCTCATCGCCTCCGCCGATAGCGATTTGCCTCCGCACAAGATTCTCTTCCTCAAATCGAATGGCGCCATCGCCGCCGATTGGGAATCTGCCGCGCTGGCTTGGGTGGCGCAGAAAAATAATGCGCGTTTGTTGATCCTTCGCGCGGTGAGTGATACTGTCAACGAAAAAGAAGGGGAGGCATACGACAACATCCAGATCTTCAACGATCGCGCAAAAGAGATCATGCAGAAGTTGGTCGCTCAACTGCCCGATTGGCTGAATGCGGTGAGGCTATAGATCCATTTCCATCAAGATGTCCTCATCTTCACTTGCGTTCGGGATCGGAATCTCGACAAATCCGATTCGTTTGTAGAATTCAACCGCGCGTTTTTGATAGACGACATGTGTCTCCAATCGAATGCGCCGATACCCCATATCTCTGGCAAAGACGAGTAATTCCTGAAGCATCTGGTAACCCAGCCTTTTCCCTTGATACTCTTGCAAAAACCAGAGTCGCTTGAGTTCGCAAATGTCGTCTTCGTGACGGCGGATCGCGCCCGTGCCTATGATCTCCTCGTTGTCTAACATGACGAGGAATATCCCGCCGCTCTCGAAGTAACTTGCTTGAATATTGTCCATGTCGCTGAGTTCGCCGAGCGCTTCATAATCGACGATCGCCTCTTCCAGCGGGCGCGTGTCATGGAAAACGTCATGCGCGACGCGGTAAACCAGCCGCTTGGCGGAGATCCACTCGTCAGGTTCGATGGGACGGATCACGATCATAAAGTGATTTTATCCTGTGGCGTTATAATTCTTTGTATGACTTCCCCCAGTAGTGATAATGACATCGAAATACAAAAGCGGAATTTCCGCTATGTGCAAATTGACGGCGCCGGCGTAAGCATCTCGAACATTGCCGCGCCGTTCTTGCCGGTCTTTCTCACCCGCCTCGGCGCGTCTAATTTTCAGGTGGGCTTGCTCACTTCCATGCCCGGCGTGACCGGTCTTCTGCTGGCGATCTTCGTGGGGAGGTTCCTCCAGTCGCGGAAGAACATTGTCCCATGGTACAGCGTTTCGCGCATGCTCGTGATCCTGTGTTTTGCTTTTACCGGTATTCTCGCTTTGTTGATCCCCCCAAATCACGTCATCTTCGCCACCTTGTTGATCTGGGCGTTCGCTACCATTCCGCAGACCGCGCTGGCGGTTGCCTTTTCTGTGATGATGAATGCTGTTGCGGGACCAGAAGGTCGCTATGCCTTGCTCAGCCGCCGCTGGATCATCTTTGGTTTTACCGGCGCGGTCGGCACATTCATCGTTATCCGCGTCATTGACTTGATCGCTTTTCCGGTGAATTACGCGATCATGTTCCTTGTGTTGTCGCTGGGCGGGTTCATCAGTTTCTATTTTTCGAGGCGCATCCAACTGCCGGATCAAACTCCGCCGTCGTCTCTCTCTCATGGCGGTTCGATGCGGGGGCGGTTGGGTGCCTTTGCTGCGCTGCTGAAAAAGAATCCAAAATTTGTCTCGTTCGCATCCAAACGGTTTGTGTATTATTCCGCGCTCGTGCTGGGACTTCCGATCATGCCTTTGTATCTTGTGCGTGAAGTGAACGCCACCGACGGCGATATTGGCGCGGTCTCGATGGCAATGTCGCTGGTGATGCTGGTGGGATATTTCGTCTGGCCCCTCGTATCTCGCCGCCACGGTGGAAGGTTCGTCCTGCTTGCCACCACGTTCGGCATCATGCTCTACCCGGCGCTTAGCGCTTCGACAACCCGCATTGAATTGATCATCCTGTTCGCAGGTATCGCTGGGTTCTTTCAAGGCGGACTCGATCTTGTATTCTTCGACGAACTGATGAAGACGGTCCCTGACGATCACGGCGCAACATTCGTGGCGGTCGCTCAGTCCATGCAATACCTGTCGACAATTTTTGCCCCTTTGTTCGGGACATGGCTCGCCGGGTATGTCGGTCTCGGCGGGGCGTTATGGTTCAGCGCGGGGCTGAGGTTGATCGGGTTTCTTTTGTTTCTGAAGAAAGACACATAAAGCTTTTCGAGTTGATTACGGCGACGTAGTGGGTTCGACTGTTACCCCAAGTAAGCGGGCAAGTTCAAGCATGTATTGGTCGTGCGCCGCTTGCGCCTGCGCTACCCCGGCGTTCAGGGCGTCTTTATCTGCGCCCCCTACAAAAGCGAGCAACGTTTCGATCGTCGCGTTCATATGTGTGAGTTGATACGTTTTGAGGTTCGTGAGGCAGGCGGGAGGTGAAACGTCCTCCGCTGCGCGGCGAATCCTTTGCAGGTTTGAGATGGTGGCGCTGAGTTGTTCACGCGGCAGGTTTGCCGCCAGCGCGGAGGCGTCATCAAATTCACGCTGCAGGTCATTGATCGGTTTGATCGATTCGCCCAAAGCGGATCCGATGCAGGGATCCGGAGTGATCGTGGCTTCCGCTGTGGGAGCCACGGCGGTGGGTTTCCCGCATGCGGCAAGGAGCAGGGATATTCCAACAAGTAGAAGCAGGCGAAATTTATTCACAATAACTCCTGTTAAATGAGTCGAGGGACGGCATGTGCCGTCCCTCGACGGTATACACTTGATCGATTTTACTTCTTTACGAGAACAAACGTACCGGTGAATTCGGTCGTGAGCACATTATTGGAACTCTGGTTCGATGAACTCATCTCGTAAAACTCAACCGTGGCGTCGGTGGAGAGGGTTTTCAGCAGATCGGCAATATTCATTGGTTGAGTGATCTCGACCCATTTGCTGTTATCCCAATACAACACCGCGTACTCTGAACCATCCGCAATGGGGAAGTCCATTTCTACGCCAGATGCATCCGGCAGGGTTTTCAGCGCTTCACCGTTCAGAAGAACTTGAAAGTCCAAGCCTTTGACGAAAGTAAAGCCTTTCGGCAACTCGCCCGGTAGACTGCTTGCGGTAATTTCGTTGATCACGGCTTGGTGATGGCACAAGTTATAGAACTTCACGATCACCCTGAAAGCGCTCACCACTGTATTGCAATCTAAATTAATTGGCACGCCGCCAGTAACGAGGATATACCCTCCGCCAAAGCCAGTCCCTTGAGGTTGAGCGGGCTTATCGTAATCAACATAAACATTGAAGGTAATTGAGCTTGTATTCCCTTCGCTATCGGTTGCGGAGCATGTCACCGTGGTGTTGTCTAGCGGGAAGAAAGCGCCGGACGGTGGTGCGCACGTGGCTACGCCGGAACCGTCCACGGTATCGAACGTGGTAGGCGGCGCATAGATAATTTTTTCGCCTAATTTGTTCGTTGTGACAACGGCGATATCTGCCATGGGAGAAATGACAGGCGCAGTCGTGTCTTGCACTGTGACAGTGAAACTGCCGGTAGATGTGTTACCGTTGGAGTCGGTTACTGAGCAGTTTACAGTAGTTGTGGTGACCGGGAACATACTGCCGGAGGCGGGTACGCAATTCACGAGGGGCGAACCATCCACAACGTCGGTGGCTGAGGCGGAGAACGTCACGACTGCCCCGGTCGGCCCGGTAGCCTCCAGAGTGATGTTTGCGGGCAAGGTCAATGTCGGCGGCGTTGTATCTTGTATGGTAATAGTGAAACTGCCATTTGCTGTATTTCCGCTGGCGTCGGTTGCTGAGCAATTGACGGTGGTTGTTGCGATCGGGAAAGTGCTTCCAGATGGAGGTATGCAAGTTACGGGCAGCGCGCCATCCACAATATCATTTGCCGAGGCTGCAAAAGTCACGACATTCCCGGAAGGACCCGTTGCCTCCTGGGTAATATTCGCCGGCAGAGTCAACGTCGGAGGTGTTGTATCTTGCACGGTGATGGTGAAACTGCCGTTCGCTGTATTGCCGCTATCATCGGATGCTGAGCAATTGACAGTCGTTGTCGCAATTGGGAATGTGCTACCGGAGGGTGGCATACAAGTGACCGTAGGCGTGCTGTCAACAACATCGGATGCGGTTACGATGAAATTAGCGACGGCGCCCGAAGGCCCAGTAGCCTCAAGGGTCATGTTGGCGGGCAGCGTCAACGTGGGCGCTGTCGTATCCTGTATGGTGACGGTGAAACTGCCAATGGCCGTGTTGCCGCGTGTATCAGTCGCTGAACAGTTGACTGCGGTAATTGCGATTGGGAATGTGCTTCCTGATGGAGGCGCGCAAGTCACGGAGAGCGCTCCATCCACAATATCATTCGCCGAAGTTACAAAGGTCACAACATTCCCGCCAGCTCCTGTTGCCTCCTGCAAAATATTTGCTGGCAGTGTCAATGTGGGCGGTGTTGTGTCTTGGACTGTGATGGTGAAACTGCCGTTCGCTGTATTGCCCCGTGTATCGGATGCGGAGCAGTTGACCGTGGTCGTCGAGATCGGGAATGCGCTTCCGGATGGAGGAACGCAAGTTACTGGGACTGCGCCGTCCACAATATCGGTAGCGGTGGCAGAGAAGGTGACAGTATTTCCTAATGGCCCCGTCGCTTCCTGGGTAATATTTGCCGGGAGGGTCAGCGCGGGGGCTGTGGTATCTTGAACTGTGACAGTGAAACTTCCGTTCGTCGTATTACCCCGTGTATCGGATGCGGAGCAATTGACGGTAGTGATAGCGATTGGGAAGGTGCTTCCCGAAACCGGGTTGCAAGTAACTGTTCGAGCGCCATCCACATTGTCTGTTGCTGTGGCTGTGAAATTAACAACAGTACCTGAAGGACCAGCCGCTTCGACCACTATGTTTGCCGGTAACGATAACACCGGAGGAGTAGCATCGTTGGTGCACCCTAAGTTGTTTCCCGTGCAAGATGCCATTGGCGATGTTACGTTGAATGTGCCGTTGAAAACGCTGACGCCATATCCCGCATTGTCATTAAATGTCCCGCCAGCGATGTTGACAATCGTGGAGCCTGTACCGTTAACATTTACACCCGAACCAAAAATGAGAGTTCCATTGTCGTTTGCCGTAACGTTGTTTAACGTTACTATGTTGGCGTTATTGATCTGGATACCGCTGAGGTCGTTGTCATTCGCGCTTACATTAGTAAGCGTGACAGTAGGCGCGCTTAAAGTTGCGCCATTGTAGTTCACTAATTCATCGATGAGACAAAAGCCAAGGAAACTGGCGCACCCGCGGGCATCGGTAAAGCTCGTATCAGAAATAGTGATTGATCCAGTGGCTGTGTCGGCAGAGAAACCTCTATTTTGATTGTTGCCGGTGTTACTGCCGTCGAAGCTACTGCCATTTTGTACTGTGATGTCGCCTGAATTTGAATCCAGAAGGGCTGTGTGATTGTCGCCTGCCTGTTGAGCCACATCAACATTGTTCAGAGTAATATCACCGTTGGTTGTGTAAATTGTGACCGCATTAGAACTGGTTACGCCGTTGAACATGAAGTTAGTTAAGGTTACGTTTCCTACCCATGGGTTGCTTGCCGTTCCAACAGTCAGGGTGCTGTTTCCAAAATTGGTCTGTCCGGTGAAAGTTGCCAACCCACCATTTGATCCATTCCATCCACCCTGGAAAATAAGATCATATGTTTTGAGAACATTGTAATCGGCTATATCAATGGCGTTGCCGAATCCGGGCACTAGAGCCATAGATCCGCCCGGGTTTGTAGTAAAGTAGATGATACCGTTTTGTTCAAAAGCAGAATTGGATGACGCCGGATTGCTGCTATCCATGCTATTGATTAGAAGTTGCGGGGTTGAGAAATTGATCGTACAGCCCGCGCCACCGGGCAAGGTCGGCACACCCGCGACAACCGGGCACCACATTGGGTCGGAGTCTAGAATGATCTCAGCGGCGTCTTGAGAACCGAGCGGGAGAATGTTACCGTTTTCGTCCAAGACTATTACATCTGCATTTTCAGGCAATCCTTGAAGAACTTCGCCGACTTCTGTGGATGCATCTTCCGCAGTCGATTCGTCGCTCGCAGGTGCTTCTTCTGTGCTTACAGGTGGTTCAGTGGGAGATGGCGATTCTTCCACCACCGGGGTTTCCCCCGTGCTGACAGATGTCTCAGTAGGGGTGGGCGTTTCCACTACTGCTGAAGTTTCGGTTGATTCAACCGGCGGTTGAGTCGGCTCTTCGGTTGCGGTTGGGGGTGGGGTGCTGTCGTCAGCCAAAACAACATTGACGTTCATCAAATTGACAATGACAACCAAGATCAAAAAAACTGTCCAGACGAAATGACGATTGACGCGTAACATACTTCGCCTCCATGCCTTTCAATTTCGATAAGATGCCATCATGACAGAAGTACCCCCCATTAGTTACATATTCGTAGGCTGAACAGGTTACAAGTGGAAGCGCTTTAAAGCAGAAAGCGCCTACCGAAGAACAGAACTTCGCGTAGGCGCTTATGTTAATTGGGCTATATCATTTACTTTTTGCGCTTGTTAACGCATCCTTGATTTGTTGGGTATGCGACCCAAGATGGAAGTTGGGTTGCAGTAACCCAGACCCAAACCGATAATAACTTCCTTTGTTGTTCGTAACGAACTCTTCGGGGATTAACGCGGCGAATCCGAGAACTTCTTCAACCACGCGGCGAAGCGCGTCGAGCATCAACTTAATGGATGGGTTTGCTTTGACGAGCGCCTCCACTTGCTCGGTGACGTTATTGCCTGCGCCGTCGAATTGCGCCTCGTTACTGTCCATCACGCTGGCGAGAAAGATCGAGTTGTTGCGTTCGTTATGGATCAAATGCGACAACACTTCGAGCGCGCTCCATTCTTTTGGTTCGGGTCTCTTCATCGCTTGTTCGTCGGTGAAGCCTTCAAAACACTTTTCCAGTTCAGCCAGCGCGGGTTCGATCAACGCGCGCGCTTGTTTTACAAGTTCATTGACATTCGATGGCACGTCAACCATCGGACGCCTGCTCAACTCCATTGGGATGGTTTTCTTTTCGGGTCCGCGATAGAACACGACTTCGATCGTGTCGCCGCCTTTTTTGCCTTCGATGGCAGTGGGCAATGTGTTGAAATCGCTCGTGATCGGATGCCCCGCCATCCCAACGAGGACATCATCCTTCTGCAAGCCCGCTCTTTCCGCACCCATGCCTGCTACCAAGCCATCGAGTCTTAACCCCTCCCGAACAGGGACTCCAAGTGCAGTAGCCTGTTCCTCTGTAAAATCGCCAGGGACAATCCCCAGCATGGGACGATTCGCGATCCGCAGGTCAATTCCCGTCTCCAGCACAGACTTGAGATTCTCCAAACTGTCCACCCAATTTTGATGGAAAGTTTCACCGATCTTTTTCCACGAATCGTCATCAGGTACTTCGTGATCCACGCGGACGCGCACGCCGCCATCCTTCTCAGCAAAATTGACAGTCACTTCGGTGGGGGCGGGGTCCGTGTTTGAGTACCAACGGAACTTCACGCATTTGTTTTCCTCCAATTCGAGGAAATGTCCGCTGGAATAAAAATCACCGCGCCACCACAAATACATGCGTCCCTTCGGGTGCGGAGCGACAGTCGCCACGTCACACAGCCACTCGCGAATAGACGTGGAATTGGTAAACGCGCGATATGCCGCCTTCAACGGCGCCTTGACGGATGTTTCAGCAGATACAGTTGCCATAGGATTCTCCTCAATTCAAGATGATAATCATTGTAATTCAGGAGGATGGAGGATACACCCTACTGGAGGAGGGAAAATAAAAGCCGCAAAATTTATATTCGCGGTTTTCTTATCGAGAAACTTTATTGGCTTACTTGCCCAACCTCGCCCGTTCCTCAGCGATCACACTTTCCTCCAACTTCTTGAACAGCGGACCTGGTTGATTCAACTTCGCTCCAGGTTTCAATTCGCTTGGTTTCCAGTAGGACAAATTGTCAATTTGTCCTTTGCGGTACCTCAGACCTGTATGCGTGCCAAGCGAGTCTTTGATCTCTTCTACATATTGCTTGCCGAACAGCGGAGACTCATATCCGAAGAATCCATGCAACTTCTCTGACGTGAACGGCAGGAAGGGGGAGAAGAGGATCTTCAACGAGTCGATGGCTTTGAGCGCGGTGAAGACCGTCAGCGCGGCGGAGGCTTTGTCGGTTTTGATGGCTGTCCACGGCGCGTTGACGTCGAGATATTGATTCACGGCGGTGGCGAGTTTCATCGCCTCACCCAGTGCGGAACGGATGCGCACGGCTTCGAGTTCGGCGCCGACGGTGGCGAATCCGTTCGAGATGACTGCGAGCAGGTCGAGGTCCGAGGGGCGAAGCGTGCCTTCGTCAACATCAGGAACGCGCCCATCCCAATGTTTGTAGCAAAACGCCAGCACGCGATTCGCGAGGTTGCCCCACGTCGCCACGAGTTCGTTGTTGTTGCGCGCCACAAAGTCTGCCCAATCCCAATCGCTGTCTTTTGATTCGGGCATGTTGACCGTGAGGTAATAACGGATCGCGTCGGGGTCGTAGCGCGTCAACGCATCGCGTCCCCATACTGCCCAATTGCGTGAACCGCTGATCTTTTTGCCCTCGAGATTCATGAATTGATTCGCGGGGACATCATACGGAAGCGTGAGTTTGAATTTTTCGCCCGCGAAGATTTCGGCGAACTGCTCATCCGCGCCCATCAACTCGGCGGGCCACATGGACGTGTGGAAGAAGATGTTATCCTTGCCCTGAAAATAAAAATGTTTCGATGCGGGATTCGACCACCACTCGCGCCACGCTTCATTTTCGGATTTCAAGTTGCTCCACTCAATCGCGGCGGAGAGATAACCGACGACGGCTTCGATCCACACGTAGAGGCATTTCCCTTCCCAGCCTTCAAGCGGAACAGGGATGCCCCAATCGAGATCGCGCGTGATCGAGCGCGGTTTCAAGCCCTCCGATTCAATTTTGCGAAGCGATTCGCCGATGACGGTGTCGCGCATGTGGTCCGCGCGTTCGCTGAGGAATTGTTTGACGTTCGGTTCAAGCTTCGAGAGGTCAAGATAAAAATGTTCGGTCTCGCGCAATTCGAGCGCGCCGCCTTCCTTCGAGCGCGGATTGATCAGCTTCTCAGGCTCGAGCACGTTGCCGCAGTTGTCGCACTGATCGGAGCGCGCGCCTTCATAGCCGCAGATGTAACACGTCCCTTCGACGTATCTATCGGGGAGGAATCGTTTCGACGAGGGCGAATACCATTGCATGGATTTTTGCGTAAAGAGATAGCCGTTCTGCTTCAACGCAAGGAACATGCTCTGCGATACTTTGAAATGATTCTCGGTGTGTGTCGTTGTGAACAGGTCGTACGAAATGCCCAAGCCTTGGAATAGTTCGATAAACCCGTTGTGATACCGCTTGTACACCTCTTCAACGGGCTTGCCTTCTTTGTCTGCGGCAATCGTAACGGGCGTGCCGTGTGAGTCTGTTCCGCTGACCATGAGCGCATGGTTCCCTTTGAGTCTGTGGTAGCGCGCGACAATGTCCCCGGGCAGGTGCGAGCCGGTGATGTTGCCGACGTGGATTTCAGCATTGGCGTAGGGCCAGGCGATGGCGATGAGGATGTTTTCAGGCATTTGAGTCTCCAAATTTTATTCTAGTAAGGGCGAAGGGCACTTCGCCCCTACGGAAATTGATAAACAAAAAGGCTGTCCGCACAATGGACAGCCCGTTTTTGCAGATGCAAAAAATCTAATGTGCCATCCAAGCGCGACTGAACATTCCCATTTGCATGGCCATGGTATCTGTCACCGTTGAGATGGCGGTTTTGAAATTCATGGACGGTATTGTAGGCTGTTGGTGGGCGTTTGTCAATAGGCTGTATTCTTCACGTAAATACGTGATAAAATGCCTGCGAGGTAACGATGACGATCCAAAATGTGACCCTTGCAGTTCCCAAAGAAATCCTGCGTAAGGCAAAACTCATTGCCGTCCAGCGTAAAATGTCGCTTTCAGGCTTGATGACGCGCGCCCTGGAAGACGTGGTCGCGCATGAAGAAAGTTATCACAAAGCCAGAAAACGGCATGCATCGCTCCTGAAAAAAGGATTAGATCTCGGTACAAAAGGAAAGGCTTCGTGGGCGCGCGAGGATCTCCATGCCAGAGGATAGTAATTTGCAATTCGTGGATACGAATGTGTTGGTCTATGCCCATGATGTTTCTGCGGGAGAAAAATACGAACGCGCGGCGAAATTGATCGAAGACTTGTGGGAAAACGAAAACGGATGTTTGAGCGTTCAAGTGGCGCAAGAGTTTTACACCACCATTACATCGAAGGTCAAAAAACCGTTGGAAAGCGAAACCGCCGCTGAATTGCTCCGCGCTTTTTCGGCTTGGAAGACACACGCGCCAGATATGCGGGATGTTCTACGCGCCATCGAGATTCAACGCCGATATCGAATATCTTTTTGGGATGCGATGATTCTTGCGAGCGCCATAAAACTAAATTGCGATGTTTTGTGGTCTGAGGATTTGAACGACGGACAGGTATATGATGGGGTGAAGGTGATAAATCCGTTTTCGTAGGCTTATCCAAAAATTATAACAATTTCTTCAATGCCGCAAACGGCGAATCGTTCGGGTGCTGGCTGTGACCGCAATCCCTCACGTTCAGGTCCTGTCCGCACTCGATGCACAAACCTTTGCAATCTGGGTCGTGCAGCGGGTTGATCGGCACTTCGAGCAAAGCATACTCGCGCAGCATGGGAGCAAGATCAATTTGCATATCTTCGGGGAGCATCAGCCCGGTCTCGCTCACCGAGTCTTTGTTGAACGCGAACAATTCTGTGATCTCCCAATCCAATCCCTGCGTGAACGGTTTCAGACAGCGTGCGCATTCAAGCGAGACGTCGGCAGAAAATTGTCCCTGCACGATCAGTCCCTGCGGTGTGCGGCCGATGTGAACCGAGCCGACAAGATTCGACACCTCAAGGTCTTCGAGTTTCGCTGAATCAAACTCAAACGGGATCTCGTGACTGTAGCCGACTTCTTCATGGACAATAAAGCCGACATTGATACGGAATGGTTTGCGGGGATTGGTCATGGGAACTTCTCAGATGACAGTCACTTTTAAAGTGACTGTCATCTTTTGTTTATATTTTTCTATCGACAATAAACTTCGCCAGCTCTTCCAACGCGTCTTTCTCCGGGCTGGCTGGCGCAATTTCCAGTGCAGTTAATGCCCGTCCGACGGCGTTTCGCGCCTCGTCCATTGCTTGCCCAATCGCGCGGCTCTGACGGATCGCGTCCACGAGACGTTGCACGCGGGCAGTTTCTTTCCATCCGCCGTCCGGCAGGGACAAGATGTCGTCGTCGTAACGGTTGGCTTCGGCAAAATAAATTGCGGGGAGCGTCACCAAGCCGTTGAGTAGATCCGAACCGATCGGCTTGCCAACCGTAGACTGGTCGCCGGTGAAATCGAGGATGTCGTCCACGATCTGGAACGCCATGCCGACTTCGTAGCCAAACGCCTTCATGGCGGTTCGCAGATCCTCGTCTTCTGTGGCGACCATCGTCGCCGCCAGCGCGGACATTTCAAATAGCGACGCGGTCTTCGCGTAAATTCGATTGTAATAATTGTCTCGGTCGATCACCCCGCGAGCCGAGAACATTTGGGTCAGTTCGCCGTTGACGATGATGGCGAGCGTTTCAGAAAACAATTTCATCAACGGCAAATAATCGGTCTCCGCGGCGAGTTTCGCGGCACGCGCAAAAAGAAAGTCGCCGGTGAGAACGGTTGCGGCGGGAGACCAGCGCGCGTTCAACGTCGGAATTCCACGGCGGAGCAATGCGCCGTCGATCAGATCGTCATGGACAAGCGTCGCAGTGTGAAGCAACTCCACGGAAGCGCCGAGGAGGATGAGTTTCTCTTCAGGCGCGCCAAACATATTTCCGACGAGCAGTCCCAACGTCGGTCTGATGCGTTTGCCTCCCGCCGAGAGCAAATGCTCAAGAGCCGACCTTAAGTCGGGGTGTTGTTCGTCGCCAGCCTGTTCGCGCATCCGCTGTTCGACGAATTGGAGTTGTTCGTTTACCGAGGTGAAGAAAGTGGTTGCGCTCATGTGTGTGTCTCCCATCTGAACAGGCGATTCGCGTTGGACGTTGTGGCTGTTGCGATCGTTTCGCGCGTCGCTCGATGGACTTCCGCAATTTTATCAGCAACGAGACCCACGTTTGCAGGTTCGTTACGCTTGCCGCGATATGGGACAGGAGTCTGAAACGGCGAATCGGTTTCGGTCAGGATTCGATCCAACGGCAGTTGACGGACGAGTTCGCGCTGTGATTCGTTTTTCTTGTAGGTGACGGGACCTGTGATGCCGATGAAAAAATTCATGTCCATCGCGCGTTTTGCAGATTCAAGATTCCCGTTGAACGAGTGGAAGACACCGGGGCGGGGTTTCAACGCGGTAAGTTTTTCGCGCCAGGGTTCAAGGATGTTGAACAAGTCGTTGGTCGCATCGCCGTTTTCCGCATCGTTCTCTTCGCGCAGGTGAAGGATAATGGGTTTGTTCACCTTATCCGCAAGTTCGAGATGGGGGAGGAGGTTGTGACGTTGCTCCATTCGCTTGTCGGTTTCTTTGATCCAGTAATAATCCAGCCCGATCTCGCCGATGGCGACAACTTTCGGGTGTTCGGCGAGTCTGCAAATTTCATCGAAATCTTCTGCGTTGAATTTTTGCATGTCGGTGGGATGATAGCCAACGGCGGTAAAAATAGATGAGTATGTTTCTGCCAATTGTACGGCTTGGCGGCTGGACTCCAGATCCATGCCCGGCACAAGCATCTTCTCCACGCCTGCCTCTGTTGCGCGCTGAATCACTTCATCAATATCCCCGGCGAATTGTTCAAGATACAGGTGACAGTGGGTATCTGTGAGCATAATTCAGACTTCGTTTGTGAAAATTATAACATATAAACCCTCGTTGGAAAATAAAAATCCTGCTCGCTACGGAGCAGGATCGAAACCGCCAGAAATCACTTTCTGAACGTCGATTTTTTTCTTACCGCGTACTTTCCTTTTTTCTCACTCAAGCGTTTGTTGGGGATCAGGGCAATCAATGATCGCAAGGCTTTATTGACACTTTCGGAATCGGGAAAATAAGCGGATACATCCATATCCAAGGTAACAGTTGGTCCGAATTGCTGGATCGTGGTGGTGCCGTCTTCGTTATGAATGCGGACTGTGTATCCCTTTTGCATGGCGCGGTAGCGCTTACCGCGCACAACATTTTTTCCCGTGAAATCGTATTCGGGAAGCATTCCATCTTCGTCAGGCTCAAGATTTTTGTTTTTCATAAGCTATTTTTTCAGCGGGCGTCGCTTTTCTACAACTGATTAAGCGAATTCTATAGCCGCGCTCGGTGTATACGACAACCAGAAGATTTCCAGAGTTTGAGAGTCCAATATCAATATATCGTTCTTCATGTTCAGAGTGTAGCGGATCATCCCTGGTTAGGGAGAATTTATCTTCAAAGACACTTATCGCTTCTTCAAAACCGACGCCGTGCTTGCGGATATTTGTTTCAGCTTTTTTGGCGTCCCATTCGTATTCGGGCATTTCTGATCCTGATAAATCGATTTTACTCCAAAATGGAAGGCTACTTTATCCCCGCCACTTTCAACCCATCATCGAGAATCGCTTTCACTTTATCTTTGTGTGTCGTTTCGCAATACACGCGCATGATCGGCTCCGTGCCGCTGAAACGGATGAGCAGCCAGCCGCCGTCTTCGAGTTTGAATTGGAAGCCGTCCACCGTGACGAGTTCGGTCACTTTCAAACCGCCGATGGTTTTTGGATTCGCATCGAGGATCTTTTGCTCGCGCATTTTTCGATCACCAGAAAACGGAGTATCCACGCGGTCGTAAAAATGTTCGCCGACTTTATCGAACAACATTTTCAACAGTTCTGTTGGCTTTTTACCCGTCTGCACCATGAAGTCGAGAAAATACAAACCAGCGAGAATCCCATCGCGCTCGGGGACGTTGTTGCGGAAGGCGTATCCGCCGCTTTCTTCGCCGCCGATCATCGCGTTCGTTTCGATCATCTTCGGCGCCACGTATTTGAATCCAACGCCCGTTTCATGCACGGGCACATTGTAAATTTTTCCAAGTTTGTTCAGCATCGTTGTTGTGGAAAGCGTCTTCACGATGTCGCCGCGTTCGCCGCGAATTTCGAGAAGATACAACGCCAGCAATGCGTACACGCGCAATTGGTCAATGAACTCGCCGTTCTCATCGCCGATACCGCAGCGGTCCGCGTCGCCGTCAGTGATCAATAAAACATCCGCTTTGTTCGTCACTGTCGCTTGGAGTCCAACATCCACGTTCGGGCGGATCGGCTCGGGCCGCTTCATTTCAGGGAACGACGGATTGCGCTCGTTATGAATCTCGATCACTTTCGTTTTGCCGCCCGCAAGCAAGCGCGTGAACCAGCCCGCGCCGTTGCCCCACATCGCATCCATCATCACAACAAAACCCGCGTCTTTGATTCTTTGAAAGTCTACGAGCTTGTGCAGATTTTTGATGTACGCCTCGGACGCGTCGAAGATGACAACTTTTCCATCTTGCTTTGCGTCTCGGATGGAAATCCGCTTCGCCTCCGACGGGGAGTCTGGGATTAACGCTTCGATCCGACTCAACCCTTCGGGGTCTATCGCTCCGCCATTCGCGTCGCGGACTTTGAACCCGTTGTCGGTGGGTGGGTTGTGCGAGGCGGTGATGTTGACCGCGCCGCACGCTTTTTTATCCACAACCGCAAACGCAATGACAGGCGTTGGTGTCGCGCCGCCTGTGAGATACACATTCAAGCCGTTGCCCGCCAACACTTCGGCGACCGCCGCCGCGAAATTTTCCGAGGCGAATCGTTTATCGTGACCGACGACGACCCACTTGCCGCCGAATCCCTTTTCGATGAGATAAGATGCGAATCCCTGCGCGGCGCGTCGGACGTTATCGAAGGTGTAGTCTTCGGCGATCACTCCGCGCCAGCCGTCTGTGCCAAATGAAATTTTGTATGTCATAAAAGACTCCTCAGCTTTTCAAAATTAATTTAAACATGTCACCCTGAGGGAGCGGTTTTTAGCGACCGAAGGTTCTCTGATGAGCCTGAAATAGATGCTTCGCTCAGTATGACATACCTGTTCGATTACGGTGTTGGCGTTGCGGTTACTTCTGATGTTGGCTCAACCGTTGCCGAAACTGTCGGGCTGGGTTCAAGTGTTGCTGTTGGCGCAACATTGCCGGTCATCAAAATTTGCCAGGCAATTTCGAGATCGCCCGATGCGACGACGGGGAAAGCGGGTAAATTGGCAAGCGCCGAGTCGAGGCGTGAGATCGCTTGCGCCTGAGCATCATCACCTGATTGTGATTGTAATTCTGCTAACAAGTCGCGCGCCGATTGGACATCTTCTTTTGCCAAGCCGAAATTGCTTTGCGAGAGATACAGTCTTGCGCGGGCGAGCGTGTCCAGTGTGCGGGTCATCATCACTTCATGATTCAACTTAGCCAGCGTATCTTCGTTATTCTCTTTCATTTCCTTTTCAAGCAGGCTCTGCATCTTATCCAGTTTTTGTATGGATGCCGTGTGCGCCTCGATGGATGAATCGATGCTATCGAGGCGGCTGTTGACTTCGGCTAACTGACTCTTCAAATCTGCGACTTCGGTTTCCAGTTGATCCACGCGGGCGCTGTTTTGCTCTACGGGAACGATGTATCTATCTCGCAGAACGGGCAAGCCAAAATAAAGCGCCGCGCCAATCGCCCCGAGGATCAAGAGTATTGCGATCAACTTGAACAAAGCGCGGACGAACGAGCGTAGGACGGCTCCCGCGCGCGACCCAAAGGATGGCTTTTCCTCAGCGGCGGGCATTTCTTTCACAGGCTGACTTTTTTCAGGGAGTTGCGCTTGTTCCTCGATGGGAGTGATGGCGTTCGATTGCTCTTCGAGTTGATTCGCTTCCAGTGTAGATTCAACTTGCGTGAGCAATTTTTTCGTCACACCTTTAACTTTTAGCAGCGACTCGACGGAATCGAATGGACGCGCGGCGACGAGAGCGTCCGCGGTCTGGCGGCTGAGACCGGGAATTGTAGTGAGTAAGTTGGGATCTGCCGAGTTGAGGAAGCGCAATAATTTTTCCATAATTTGCCTGCATAGAAATTAAATGAGGTCGAATATGTTTTGAGATTATATCATCCACAAAGAAAAACCCCGAAGCGCGGACTGGTTGAGTGAAGCCGGGAAGTGAAAAAGGCACCTGAGGGCGAATCAGCCCGAAGGTCCGGTATGAAGCGGGAGAGTCCAAGAAGAAAATTGTCGAACCTCGACAAATTTGTTTTGCTCGCCTATACTCCAAATATCTTTTTGCGGAGACGCGATGTCAAAATATCTCGTGGTAGTGGCTGGGAATATCGGTGTGGGGAAGACCTCGCTGACGGAGCGGATTGGTTCGCGCCTCGGATGGTGGACTGGGTACGAGTCGGTGGCGGATAATCCGTATCTGGCAGATTTTTACGGCGATATGCGTTCGTGGTCGTTTCATTTACAGGTATTCTTTCTCGGTCATCGCGCCGATCAATATCTCGAAGCCGCGCACGATCCGCGTTCGGCGATCCTCGACCGAAGCATTTATGAGGATTTCCATATTTTTGCGCGCGCGCTGCATCACATGGGCGATTTCGCCGAGCGCGATTATCTCGCGTATCGCCGGCTGTTCGAACTGGTGGTGAAGAGCATGCCGCGCCCGAATTTGCTGATCTACTTGAAGGCGCCGGTGAATGTGCTGATGGATCGAATCCGCCGCCGCGCGCGGGGGATGGAATCGGGCATCACGCCGGAGTATCTATCTCTGCTCGATTCATTTTATGACGAATGGCTGGGCGCGTTCGACATGTGCCCGGTCCTCACGGTTCGTTCCGACGATCTGGATTATGTTCACCAGCCCAAGCATTTGGATACCGTCGTCGAGCGGATCCAGAATAAACTTTCGGGCAAAGAAGTGGTCGAATTTTGAAGTCGGGGAAACTTCAATTCGTTTGCGGTGTTTTTGCTTTCGTGCGATAATGCTTGAGCCATGGACAACTCTCTAAAAGCCACCAATCTTTCCGCAAGCCTGTTGACGCGGATCCCGATGTTTTCTCAACTTCCGTTCGAGGAATTGAATCTGCTATTGAACGCGCTCGAACGGGTGCGTTTGAATTCGGGCGATATTTTGTTCAAAGAAGGGGACTTGGCGGAGCATCTGTACATCGTGGCGCGGGGACAACTTGAAGTGAACATGGCATCTGGGACGGAGAACGAACTCATCCTCAATGTAATTAATGAAGGCGAATACATCGGCGAGATGGGGATCATCATGCCCGGCGGTCGTCGGACGGCTGGCGCGCGGGCGCGCGGCGACGTTCTCTTGCTAAGCATGAGCCGTACCCAATTCCAGGATCTTCTGCACAAACATCCTGAATTTGCCAACGCGATGGTCGGCGTGTTGAGCGCGCGTCTTGATAATACGAATGTGCAAACTTTCCGCGACTTGACAGAGAAAAACCGTCAGTTGCAGACCGCGTACGATGAACTCAAAGCCGCGCAGGAGCAATTGATCGAGAAGGAACGCCTCGAGAAGGAACTTCAAGTGGCGGCGGAAATTCAGATGTCCATCCTTCCGGATACATTGCCCTCGCCAAGCGGATACGATTTCGGCGGGCGCATCCTGCCAGCCCGTCAGGTGGGAGGCGATTTCTACGATGTATTCGACCTCGGCAACGATCAGATCGGCGTGTTGATCGGCGATGTGGCTGATAAAGGCGTCCCTTCCGCGATCTTCATGGCGCGGGCGCATGCCCTCATCATCGCCGAAGCGGATAGTTCCACTTCACCCGGCGAAGTTTTGAGAATGGTCAATACGCATATCACGCGCTTGGAAAAATCCACTCAATTCGTCACCGCGCTATTTGGAATTCTGGATGTGAAGACCGGTCAATTTTCGTATGCGCGCGCGGGACATGAACCGCCGCTGTTGATCGGCGCGCATGGCGATGTGCATCGCTTGCCGCATGAGCCGGGCATGGCGCTCGGTTTATGGGAAGATATTACGCTGGATGAAAATACTTTCCATCTCGCGCCAGGTTCTTTGTTGGTGTTGTACACGGATGGGATGACGGATTGTCGTAATCCGTTGGGAAAAGCGTTCGGCTTGGATCGGATCAAAGAGACGATGAAAAGCGTGCGTTCACATTCCGCTCAATCGGCTTGCGACCATCTGCTGGAGACGCTCACAAGTTATCAGAATGGCGCGAAGCAGGATGATGATGTGACGTTGGTAGCCGTCCATGCGAATTGAAAAACAAGCCTAAAGACTCAGCCACGGATTACACGAATTTTCGCGGATTTTAATTTTTCTGTCCTGAATTGAGAAAGACGAAAGCCGACCAAGTTGAATTGGTCGGCTTTTTTGTTTGGATTTGCGGCGAAGGCTTCAACGGTTGGATTCGAGGCGTATCCCGTTTTACGCTTTCTCCAACGCTTGTTTAATATCCTCGATCAAGTCGTCTTTATTTTCTATTCCCACAGATAAACGAATCAACGCGGGGTCAACTTCCATCTGCGAGCCAACCACGGAGAGATGAGTCATTGCGGCGGGGACCTCGATGAGCGATTCGACTCCGCCGAGCGATTCGGCGAGCGCGAAGATTTTTGTCGCCTCCACAGTTCGAATCGCGGCTTCCTTTCCGCCTTTGACGATGAACGAGACCATGCCTCCGCCGTTCCTCATTTGATGTTTCGCAATTTTATTTTGAGGATGACTCGCGTGGTATGGGTAGATGACCTTGTCCACTTTGGGATGGTTTGCTAAAAATTCAACGATAGCCGCTGCGTTTTCGTAGTGACGTTCCATGCGGAGGGGGAGAGTTTTGATTCCGCGCAAGACCAGGAAGCAATCCATCGGTCCCGGCACCGCGCCGACCGCGTTTTGCAGGAAGTAAAGGCGGTCCGCTAATTCTTTATCTTTGACGATCACCGCGCCGCCGACCACATCTGAGTGGCCGCCGAGGTATTTCGTCATCGAGTGGACGACGATATCCGCGCCGAGCTCGAGCGGACGCTGTAAGTATGGCGTGGCGAAGGTATTGTCAACGACGAGGAGCGGCTTGTTCGCATGCGCGTGGACGATCTCTGCCACGGCGCGAATGTCGGTGATGCGCAAGTATGGATTCGTGGGAGTCTCGAGCCACACGAGGCGCGTGGAGGGAGTCAATGCGTCGGCGACCGATTCAGGATCAGTCGTGTCGGCAAATGTAAAGTCGAGGTTGAAGCGGCGCAGGATCTTGTCAAAGAGGCGGAAGGTGCCTCCGTACACGTCGTTGCCTGCCAGCACGTGCGCATCCGCGCTCAACAAGCGCAGCACGGTATCCGTCGCGGCGAGTCCCGAAGCGAATGCCAATCCGAATGAACCGCCTTCGAGCGCGGCGAGACAATCTTGCAATGCCTTGCGCGTGGGATTCATCGTGCGCGAATATTCGTATCCTTGGCGCGGTTTGCCAACTCCGTCCTGCATGTAAGTGGATGTGAAATAGACGGGCGTCATCACCGCGCCATTGTTGGGGTCGGGTTCCTGACCCGCGTGAATCGCAAGCGTTTCAAATTTCATTCGGTCTCCTTTGTTGACCAGTGTTGATAAAATCATACAGGAAGAACTTGTTTTGAGCAATGTTCGCGAGGAGCTCAAACGGCGGGGAAATATTCCGGCGGGAATGATTTGGTCTTATAATTCAAGAAAACTTGGATGAGGTGTCCCATGTCCGATAGTGTCTTTGAAGCTCTTCGTCCCTTCTTAAATGCGATCCTGATTGGCTTTGGCGGGATTCTGATCGCGCTGATCGTTTCGTGGGTGGTCAGCCATTTGTTAGCCCGCCCCATGGGATCGGTGTGGAGCCGGTTCATCGGGAGTTTTCTCGCGCTTGCCATCGGCATCTGGACCGTGAAAGTGATCCTCGATACGACCGGCGCGGCAGGGTTGCTGGTCGTCATCGTGACGGCGATCACGGGCGCGTTTGCCATCGGCTCCGAGCGGATCGCTGGCGATCTCCTGGCTGGCATCAGCTTATTTGTTGGGCGCACCTACAGCGCGGGCGACTACGTCGTCATTGCGGGGAAGGAAGGCAGGGTGGCGAATGTTTCGCTCTTTCTCACCACGCTTGAAACCGTGAACGGCGATGAGATCTATATCCGCAATGCGGAAGCGACAAATGGAACGATCGTAAATTATTCAGCGCATCCGGGTCACCTGATCTCGGTGAAGGTTCCGCTGCCGGTGAATCAAGACTTGAACAAGGCGGTCGAGGCAATTCAGAGCGCGGTGGCAGGTTTTGCCCCCGAACTCTCAGCCAAGACGGTAAGTCAACCGGCGGTCGTTGTGCAAACGGCGGACGAAGGTTATTTCATCATTGAAGTCCGCGCGTATATGACAGATCGGCTGGATTCGGGTCCCGAAATGACGCGCCTGTTCCTACTGGCTGTGAACGCGATCAAAGAAGCGGGGTTAAGTTTGGATGCCAACGCATAGGGAATTGTCGTGGCGCGTTCTCAAAATTCGCAAACGTCAAAACGCGCAGGGGGTCGTTCCTCCGTGCGTCTTTTTGTGGTCGCGCTGACTGCGACCATGCTTGCCACCGGCGGGTTTGGAACGCTCCCGAAAAATTCTCTCACCCGCGCGGCCCAGCAACAGATCAGCGAAAATTTTTCCGAGCCGTTTTTGGAACCGGTCAATGCGTATCTTGAGCAGATATCCGCGCCCACTTTTGAATTGCAAGCTCGCCCGACGAATGGATCCATTGATCCTGTCGGTTGGATATTGGCCGGGCTTTCATCTCGAACCCCCGAAGTTGTGCCGCCCGCTTCCACTCCGACCTTTACTTCTGTTCCCACATCCCCAGTCTCGCTCACACCGACGATTACATCCAGCCCGACTCCCACGCCAACTCTCACAGTCACTCCAACCGTCACCGCCACGATCACGCCTACGCAGGCTTGTCCTCGTCCGTCAACCACCCCGGCGCTAACGACATTCTTTAATAGTTCCAAACTCACCATAGATGTTTATATGGTTGATTCCTCTTGTAAACTCATCCTCTATTTCACGCTTGGACCGGGGCAGTCCGCTACCCAGCAAACCTCCATCGGACAGAAATGGTGGTTCGTTGAATCATCCGCCGGCCGCCTCCTCGCCGAATACTTTGTTAAATCAGCCATTGAAAGCGTGGATGTGTCAACTGGAGCGATAACAGTCGTAACTCCCACGCCCACTCCGTTTGGCGGCCTGACAGTAAGTAATGTGGACCTAACAGATGACCTTTATGAGTTTGGGACGACGATCACGCTTGTGCCGAATCAGGAATTCTATGTCACTTATGAGTTTCAGGTGTCGAGCAGTTCTTGTCCTACATGCAGTGTCCAATTGATCACCGGGTTGAGAAATCTAAGCAGTAGCGGGGCTTGCGCCTACGCCGGTGTTCCCGGCGGCACGCCGGGGGCGTCTGGCACCGAGAGCGCGACACTTACCGCGCCATCCTCGCCCGGCACCTATTCGGTTGTTGTGGAATATCATCAAAAGGCTTCGTGCGGAGACGCGCTTTCAAACTTCGGATCGGGTGCGGCTTTCTTCATGCAGGTGATCGGGCAGATCATCGTTCAGTCGGGTTCCTCTTGATCTGCATGAATTTGCTGACGCAGTAAATTCAGCTTGATGTCTGTTCCGTCATTCATCATTTTTGGATCTTGCCGTCTTTCGCGAGCCAAACATCCGAGGCGAATCGCTCGATAAAACTTCGGTCATGGACAACAGCAAGAATCGTCCCTTGAAAATTTTCAAGCGCCTCCTCGAAGCGTTCGCGCGAGGGAATGTCCAAATGATTAATCGGTTCATCCAAAGCTAAAAATGTGCAACCTTGAGCAATCAATATCGCCAGTTGCAAACGAGCACGTTCACCAAAAGATAAATCACTTGACGGTCGCAAAGCATGATCGCCCTTGAATAAGAAATAATGCAAGAAATTTCTTGCATCGGTTTCGTTCATCGCCGAAATATTTTGGATCGTTTGCACGGCATTCAAATGTGGATTCAACAACTCTTGCTCTTGCGCCATGTAACCCAGTTTGGTCGCGCCGCCCAAACGAAACGAGCCAGCCAGCGGGGGAATCTTTCCAGCGATGGTTTTGATGAACGTGGTTTTTCCCGCGCCGTTTGGACCCGTCAACACGATTCGCTGACCCGCTCGAATGAATACGTTGATATTTTCAAGCAGTGGATTTTCCATCGCGTAGCCAATTGTGAGTGACTCGGTGATCAGCGCATCCTTCGACTGGTGGTCTGGTTTGCCCAAGTCAAGCTTGAGTTTCCATCCTTGATTTGGTTTGTCCACGCGTTCATCTGATTCAAGATAACGGTCTAATTTCTTCTCTCTCGATTTCGCTTTGACGGCAACTTTCTTTGCGATTCGCCTCACGCCGGGCGTGCGCGGCGTTGTCGTCATTTCCACATGCAGGGCTTGCTGCTTGGTGCGGTTGATGTCATCTTTCATGCGCTGAATTTCAGTCTGCTGGTCGCGATACTCAGACCATTGTTTGTCCAACTCGTTTTGTTTTTGCGCAAGATAGTCGCTGTAATTGCCGTGATATGTTTTGATGCTGTGAGTCGTCGAGTCTAGTTCAAGGATTGTGGTGACTGTGTTGTCCAAGAACACGCGATCATGTGAGACGATCAAAACCGCGCCGTCAAAACGGTTGAGCCAATTCTCCAGCCACTCCAGCATTTCGATGTCGAGATGATTGGTCGGCTCATCCAGCAAAAGCAGATTTGGTTCTTCGAGTAAAACTTTTGCGAGCATGAGGCGGGTCTTTTGTCCGCCGCTTAAGTGGGCGATGGGGGTTTCAGGCGGCAGGTACGATAACCCAAAGTTTTCAAGAATCTCAGCGACTGGATATTGGCGATCGGAGAATTGCAGAATCAGGTCGTCATATTTTTGTTGAAGGGCAGAATCGTTGGGATTCTGCGAGAGTTGTACGGCAAGCGACTCAAGCTCCAGGGTGGGATCTGCTTGAGTTGCCGAATCAACCCCAAGGGCGGAACGAAGCGTTTGGTCGGGTTCGAACTCCATCCCTTGGGCGAGATATCCGATGCGTAGATCGGGGCGCGTCGAAGCGACAGTCCCAGAGTCGGACTGTTCGAGTCTGGCGAGGATGCGCATGAGCGTGGTTTTCCCCGAACCGTTCGCGCCGATGAGCCCAATGCGTTCGCCGCCGCTGATGTTGAAATGGATGTTTTGTAAAACGGGTTGAACCCCGAAATATTTTGAAAGATTATGGATACTAAGCATGATGATGTTCCTGTACTATTAAAACGAAAACCGAGGGCAAGCCTCGGCTGAAATTAAATGCCAATAGGTGAGTGCCCTGAAATACTTGGTGGGTTACAGGCTGTCTGTCATTCGCTGGGTATCCTTTTCGACTTGGATTGTATCACTTATTTTCAAATTATTTGCGTTCATGTCTCAACATTGTCAAGCCAACTAATCGCGAAACGACGACGGCAATATAGGCTACGCCCGCGAACTGTTCGAGCATGGCTAGCACGCGTCCGGGCGGGGTGATGGGGAGGATGTCGCTCAATCCAGTGGCAGAGAGATTGGCAAAACTGAGGAACAATAATTCAAGAAAAGTATTCGGTTGGCTTTGATCCATCGCATTGATGAAACTGTTGGGGAACAAAGTTTGGCAGGCAAGATACAAATACGCAAATCCCCATGCCAATACGGTAAATGTCGCGGCGGCGGCAAACATCTCGTCTGTGGTCACCTTGCGGTCTTCCATCATATAGGCGATCAAACTGCTGGCTGTGTAGAAATATAAGACCGCTTCGATGATGGAAGCGCCGATCAACAAAGCGTTGCTGTCGGAAAACTCTGAAATGACGGATAACGAAAGCGCTAGTATGGCAAGCGTCCAGGCGATCCAACTTTCTGCGGGACTGCGATTCACCACCCAAACCGCCAATGCTAAGACTAATACGCCCGCAATGCCAATGATGGTTCTGCCTGACGGAAGCTCTTCAAAGCCCGCGTACAAAACCAAACTGAAGATTTGCGCGGTCAGCAGAAAAGCGGAAGGGTGTAAGGAGAGTATCTTTTTTGAATTTATCTGTTTGAGCATCGGAAAGCCGCCGTGATCGTTTTTTTTTGATTTCGATTAATTTTACTTCACCTGAGGTAAACTTTCGCCTTTGATCTACGTCAAAGCCCGAGAGGAAAAATTTATGACGAAAAAAATTCTAGTAGTTTTAGCCCACCCCGACGATGAAACCTTCGGCTTGGGCGGCACGTTGGCTCTGTATCAACAAAAAGGAGTTGAAACGTATTATGTCTGCGCCACGCGCGGCGAGGTCGGCGCGGCGGATGAAGAATTCATGAAAGGCTTCAAAGACACCGCCGAGATGCGGACCGATGAACTCATGCGTGCCGCAAAAATTTTAGGATTGAAAGAAGTGTTCTTTCTAGGCTACCGCGATTCGGGCATGCCCGGCTCGGAAGATAACAAGCATCCCAACGCGCAAGTCGCGCATTCGATTGACGAAGTGGCGGGGCGCGTCGTCAAATATATCCGCGAGCTCAAGCCCGATGTTGTCATCACGTTCGATCCGATTGGCGGATATAAACATCCCGACCACATTCACATCCAACGCGCGACGACGCTCGCCTTCGAAAAAGCGGACGACGCCTCGTTCCATCCTGAGGCTGGCATGCCATTCAAGCCGGGCGCGCTCTACTACCAAGTCTTCCCGCGCGGATTTCTCAAATGGATGGTGCGCCTCATGCCGCTCATCGGCAAAGACCCGCGCAAGTGGGGGCGCAACAAAGATATTGACCTGACCGATCTCATCACCGATTTCCCGATCCATGTGAAGTTGGATATTCGTCCCGTTGCCGCTATTAAGCGCGAAGCCAGTATGCAGCACGCCTCGCAAGGAGGCGGGCAAATGCGCCGCGGACTCGCCGGTTTCATCTTCAAAATGATCGGCGAAAATGAGGATTTTATGCGAGCATATCCTCCTGTGGAGGGGAAGTTCCGCGTCAAAAACGACCTTTTTGAACTATGAAAGAGCCTTGATTCGACCTTCAGCGGCTGGAACATTTCCAGCCGCTTTTTCGTTCCACGAGAGGCGTGTCAATGCGTGTTAGAATCCGTGTAAATCCTATGACAGAATCCATTGTTCGATCACAAACGGTCCGCAGATTCGATTTTCCGCGAATACTTACGATTCTGATTCGTCCCAGTGAAGCGTTCTCGCCGATGAGTTCGGACAAGCAAAGCGCCTGGCTCACGCCGCTATTAGCGTTGACGTTATCGGCTATGCTCATGGTGTTGGCGGGCGGTTACATCAAATCGCAAGTTGCGTTGGGCGGGGCTGTGGAACTCCCGGCTGATTGGCAATATTGGACGCCGGACATGCAACAGAGTTATCTGGATGCTCAACAAACCGCGCAGGGTCCCGTTGTCAATTATGTGCTTCCCTTGGTCGGCGCTCTGGTCACGCTTTGGTTGGGCTGGGCGGTTTTCTCCGGCATCATGCGGTTGGTTTCCACCTTGCTGGGCGGGCGCGGCTCGATGCAAAGCGCGTTGAACGTGGTCGCTTGGGCGAGCGTTCCGTTCTTGATCCGTGATGTTTTGCGGGCGGTGTACATTCTGGCAACAAGCCGCGAGATCGTCAGCCCCGGGCTTTCTGGCTTTGTGGAACCCGGCTTTCTTTATCACTTCCTTACCCGCATTGACCTGTTCTTCATTTGGAATATCTTCCTCCTGGGTCTTGGATTTTCCATTGTGGATGGATTACCGAAAAGCAAATCCTTCATCGGCGTGGCGGTTGTCGTGATCCTGCTTGTGATCATCCAATCGAGCATTGGAGCCGCAATTTCAAGTTTGGGGTAACATGCGCAAGCCGTTCATTCAGATCGTCGGACTGGTGAAGCATTTCGAGATGGGCGGGCAGGTCGTCCGCGCGTTGGATGGCGTTGACGTGGAGATCGAAGAGGGGACATTTACCGTCGTGATGGGACCTTCCGGCTCGGGCAAAAGCACGCTTCTTTATCTACTGGGCGGGCTGGATCGCGCTACCTCGGGCGCGATCTCCATTGAGGGCGAGCGCATTGATCAAATGGATGAAAACGCGTTGGCGCTCTTCCGTCGCAAGACAATGGGATTCGTCTTTCAATCGTTCAATCTCATTCCGAGCATGAACGCGTTGGAAAATGTCGGGTTCCCGATGCAGTTCGCGGGAGCGGGAACAAGGCAGAGGGGTGAACGCGCTCGAGGGTTACTGGATCAGGTTGGTTTGGGGAATCGAGCCGATCATCGTCCCTCGGAGCTCTCCGGCGGACAGCAACAGAGAGTCGCCATCGCGCGCGCGTTGGTGAACGATCCGAAGTTGATCCTTGCCGACGAACCCACCGGCAACCTCGATACCACCAGCGGAAGCGCGATCATGCACGTGTTGTCTGATCTGCATAAGGCTGGGCGCACGGTGCTGGTCGTCACTCACGACCCGCGCATGATCCGCTTTGCCACGCATAAAATTTATCTGCTCGATGGACACATCGTCAGCGAAGCGGATTATGAAGCCGCCGCGCTCGAAGCCATGCAAGTAACGTGATTCGTCATCAAAATTTTTCGGGAGAATTATGAATTTCAAATTGTCACAACTCATCACCGTCTCTTTGTTAATCGCGCTGGTTGTAAGCGTTGTGCCCGCGCCTGCGTATGCTTCCGCGCCCCTATTGAGCGGTTATTTTGACGTTGTCGCTCAGGATACGGCTACGCCGATTCCCACAGATACGCCTGTGCCTACAAATACGCCTATACCCACAAATACTCCGTTGCCCACAAACACGCCTGTGCCTCCTCCTCCTACAAATACACTGCTCCCGTTTGTCCGCCCGCAGATGGTGGTGAATGCGACAACGACAAAGGGAACTGTTCAAACCAACAGCGAATTTAAATTGAACATCAATCTTGAGAACGCCGGAACATCAACGGCGTATAGCGTGCAAGCGGTCCTTTCCTCTGCCGATCTTGTGCCGTTGAAGAACGGCGGCGTTTCTGTGTTGGGCACATTAGACGCCGGTGATAAAGCGGGCTTGGCACAAAGTTTCCTCGTCAGCGGACAAATTTACGGACAAAAAGTCGTTGTCGTTGATCTTACGCTCACCTATTACGACAGCGCAGGCGCATCCTATTCGGATAAATTCACGCTCTCGATCACCGCAACCGGCGGAGTCTCCAGCGGAGTTGCCGCCGCCACATCCACGCCGACCGGGGTGAAAAGTTCGCAATTGGTCATCACCGGCTATTCAACGGATGTTGATCCGCTTCAGCCCGGCGAAAAATTCTCGCTCAAGTTAACGATCCAAAATGTGGGGAACGTCAAAGCCCAGCGCGTTACTATGATCGTGGGCGGCGGCTCAAGCGGCTCTGCGGGTGAAACGCCGCAGCCCGGCGGAGTCTCGGGCGGGGGAGGTGATTTCGCCAACTTCGCCCCAGTCGGCGCGTCGAACGTCCAATCGCTGGGCGAACTGAACTCGGGCGACCGGATCGAAGCGTCTCAAAATTTGGTCGTCAACGTGTCCACGAGTCCCGGCGCGTACCCGATGAGAATCACGTTCTCGTATTTGAACGATAAGAATGAAGTCATCAACGATGAACAGGTCATTACGCTGTTGGTCTATGGCTTGCCGAATTTGGATGTAAGTTTTTATCAACCACCCGGCGAGTTTTATACCGGTCAACCCGGCGCGCTGCCGATCCAGATCGTCAATATAGGCAGGCGGCTGGCGGTGTTGGGCAACGTAAAAGTTGAATCGGATGGAGGCTTTATCGAAAGCGGAACGGGACTCGTCGGCTCGCTCGATGTCGGCGGATTCTTCACCATCGATTCCATGTTTACGCCGGACCAAGCCGGTACGAATAAGATCAACGTCACAGTAGAATATTTGGACGATTTCAACCAGCCGCGAACAATCACCAAAACGCTGGAAGTGGAAGTGATCGAGCAGGTTATCGAGGAAATTCCAGAGACCCCGGGCGGCGGAATGGAAGAGCCAGCCCCGGAAACATTCTGGCAAAAGGTTAAACGATTCATCCTCGGTCTCCTCGGCTTGGATAGCGCCCCGCCGCCAACCGACACAGAATCGGTTCCGGTGGAGGGAGGCGTCATCATTGAAGAAGTCCCGCCTGCGAAACCCGGTAAGGGTGGTCCATGAAGTTTTTCGACCTGTTTCGTCTCGTTGCCGGAAACCTCACGCGCCGAAAAGGGCGCGTGGCTTTAACCGCCGTCGGGGTTGTGATCGGCACGGCGGCTGTCGTCATCCTTGTTTCATTGGCGATCGGCTTGCAACAGAGCGCTAATGAGCAGTTATACGGCATCGGCGATCTCACGCAGATCCAAGTGAGCCCCTCGTACGGCGGTGAAGGCGTTATGGTAGCGCCGGGCGGAGGCGGAGGCGTTGGTTTTCCGGCATCCGACGAAGTTAAACTGTTGACCAATTCCGTGCTGGAGGAATTCCGCGCCATCCCCGGCGTTGAGTCGGTCATCCCGCGCGAGTATTTGATGTCTGGCGCGTTGTTGAAATTCCAAAAGATGGAATCGTATGTCAACCTCATCGGGCTTGGCGCGGACGATGTGGCTGACCTGGGCGATGAAGCCGACCAGGGCACAACAGAATTAGGTCGCGGACGAATCGTGATCGGCGTCTCCGTCCCGCAGAGTTTTTACGATCCGTTTCTGCGGCCCGGTCAGGAGCCGTCCCCTCCGCCGGACTTGTTCGACCAGCAAGTGCAGATGGTAGTCATCAAATATGATTCGAACGGAAACGAGATCCGCAAAAACATCACCCTGCGCGTGACGGGCGTTTTGAAAGAAACACGCGGCGAATCCGATTGGACAGTGTACATGCCGCTCGAACAGGTGAAGCAACTCAACGAGTGGTCGCAGAACCGCCGCTTCAATTACAACAAGGACGGATACGGCATGGTCATCGTCAAGGTCAGCGACGTGGATCAAGTGATCGAGATCGCCGACCAGATCACCGCGATGGGTTTCCAAGCATTCACGCCGCAATCTTTCCTTGAGGGCATCAATAATTTTTTCATCATTCTTCAAATTATTTTCGGCGGCGTCGGCGCGATCGCGCTGTTGGTTGCCGCCATCGGCATCGCCAACACGATGGCAATGTCCATTCTCGAACGCACGCGCGAGATCGGTTTGATGAAAGCCGTCGGCGCGACGAATCGTGATGTGCTTGCCATCTTTTTGGGCGAGGCGGCGGGTATCGGTTTTCTCGGCGGGCTGGGCGGCGTGATTATCGGCTGGCTTGCGTCGCAAGGCATCAATGTGCTCGCGATGGTCTATCTTGCCAATCAAGCCAGCGAGCAGGGAGGCGCGCCGCCGAGTATTGCGGTGGCTACTCCGCTTTGGCTTCCTATTTTCGCGCTGATATTTTCAACGTTGGTCGGGATGTTCTCCGGGTTGTACCCGGCGTTACGCGCCGCGACGATGATCCCTGTTCTGGCGCTCAAGTACGAATAACGCTTCGCTCCGACCGTACATCTGGTTCGCCCTCCTCGAAATTCCCTGCTTCTGACGCTTGACAAAATAGAACATGGGTTCTAGAATCGCGTCATCGATTCAACTCATTAAGGAGAATACTATGTCCAAGCGAAATGTTGTTCACATCGAGATCCCTGCCGCAAACGTGGAAGCCGCAAGCAAGTTCTATCAAGAATTGTTCGGTTGGAAGATGCAGCACGCCCCCGAGTTCAATTACACCATGTGGGCAGACGGCTCCGGCTCAGGCGGCGGATTCAACGAAGTTTCTGCCGAGAACCCGGCTGGGGAGGTGCTGGTGTATATCGCCAGCGACGACATCGAAGCCGATCTAAAGAAAGCGGAACAACTTGGCGGCAAGATCGTGCATCCCAAGCGCGAGATTCCCAGCACGGGTTGGTTTGGAATCTTCGAAGACCCCACAGGCAATAAACTGGCTTTATATACCAGTATGAATCCAGAATAATATTACGAGCGGATGCAAAAGCATCCGCTCTCTTATTGAAAGTGCCCAAGATCAAACACACCACCATCATGTCACCCTCCCGAAGGACATCGGGACGATGTGAGCGATAGCGAAGGGTCTGTGAGATTATCGTGGAGATTCTTCGCCGCAAAGACCAAGAGCGCGGCTCAGAATGACATAGAATTTATTGTATCTTCTATGTTGGACACACCTCTTTTATTTTCGTGCAATCGAATAGATGTAAAACGGAATATTATCTCCCTCGTATCCGTCCACTGTTCTTTCCCAAGCCATGCCCATCTTTTCCGCCACTCGTTGTGACGGGATATTCGCAGGGTCTATCAAACAGATCAAACGTTGTAAATTCAATGTCTCGAAACCGTATCGCAAAATCCCTTGCGCGGCTTCACTTGCCAAGCCTTGACCCCAAAAATCTTCCGCGATGGTGTATGCCACTTCCACATCATATTGACCGTCAATCGTCCACGGAAGTAAGCCGCACCGCCCGATAAATTTCCCAGTCTCTTTGTGAATCGTCGCCCACAATCCCAGTTCGGGATGTTTGGGATGCCCGTGCATGTGCCATTCCAATTCTTCTTGCGCCTCCTCGCGCGAGCGCGGCGCATCGGGAATGTACTTTGTGATGTTGGGATTTTGATATAACGCCCAAAGGTCATCCAAATCCGCAAGGACTTGATGACGGAGAATGAGTCTGTCGGTTTCTAAAATGATCGCCATCTGATCCTCAAAACCTGAAATGAATAAAGATACGCCCAAAGTTCTTATCATCCTTCTCCACGCGATGATACAACTTTTTGATATGACCTTGATTCAAGAACCGCAAAACTTTTTTCTTGAGTTGACCACTGCCCTTGCCTGGGATGATTTCAACAAGATTTATTTTTCTGTCAATCGCTTCTTCCACAATGCGATTCAATTCTTTGTCTATCATCTCGCCTTTGTTGTAAATATCATGTAGGTCCAGTTTTAATTTTGACATGTTATTTGCCTAACGCCAACTCAATCGCCTCATCCATGGACAGCCTTCTGCCCATATCCCATTGCTTCTGGAATTCCTCTTCGCCCAACAATTCACGCAACGCCGATAGTTCCTTCGCGTGTTCTTCCTTCTCCAACTGAGTCATCTCCGAATCAATTGCCTCGCGCAATGCGTTCGCCGCGCCCAGCAAATTTATAGCGCGTTCGGGCTCTTCTTTTCTGACGAGAACAAACCCGATACATTCCATTACATGCGCCACCGCCGCGCGATGACCCAGATCCTTCCACTTGGGCAATACATCTTTATAGATTGCCCACGCCTCATCGAGTTCGCCGTGCTGGCGGAGGATATGGGCGAAATCGCTGAGACTCGATAATGCGCCGCGCTTGTTTCCCAATCGCTTTGCAGTCTCGGCGCTTCTTTCGAATGACGCGCGGGAGGTTTCCATATCTCCCATGATCGCAGACATATGCCCCATGCCAATATCTATAAATGTGGAAGCCCAGATATAACCCGCTTTGTGAGCGAGGTCGGCGGCTTCAAAGACATGTTTCATCGCCGAGGACAGATCGCCCCGTCCAAGAAATTCCAATTGTCCGCGCGTCGCGCAGATAAACGATAACTCTGCAGTGAGACCGTGTTTGCGCGCGAGGCTTTCCGCCTTTTCATTTGCTGGAAATGCAACAGAAAAATCTCCCATGAAAGCGCATGACAATGCCATAACGGAATATGCCCGCACAGTCAGCGCAACATCGTTTCCTTTTTCGCTCAATGCAAGCGCCTTTTCCGCAGCGGCGCGTCCCCTTTTGTGTTCGCCCATCGTAGTGTAGAGCCATCCGAACAAACTGTATAAACGACAGCGTGCTTCCTCGAGTTCTGCCATTGTTTCCGTCTTCTCGAGGATCATGCTGCACCACATGTGCGCTTCCGCGTTGAAATCTCGAATGGTCCAAAAACCTCCCGCGCTATACGCCAGTTGGAGCGCTTTGGCAGGATGATTCGCGGTCGCCCATTCCAGCGCGGCGCGCAGGTTTTCATGCTCTCCTTCGATCTCGTTCAGCAGTTCAAGGCTTTCCATTCCAAACATGCGCGTTGGAGAATATTGCATCATTCCCAGGATGAAATCCAAATGCCGATCGCGCCTGGATATCGCCTCGCCCGCCTCGACCAATTTCTCCATCGCGTATTGACGAATCGTTTCAAGGAAGCGATAGCGGGATTTTCCATCCTGCTCCTCGACGATGACCAGCGACTTGTTGACCAGCCCCGACAACCCCTCCAACGCTTCATCCGCACCGACAACTGATTCAGCCGCCTCGAGCGTCCACCCGCCTGAAAAAACGGACAGTCCGCGCAAGGCGCGTTGCTCCGTCCCGTTGAGCAGTTGATAACTCCAGTCAATGAGCGCGCGCAGGGTTTGTTGACGCGGCAGAGCAGTGCGGACTCCGCCCGTGAGTAGTTTGAATCTGTCGTCGAGTCGCGCGGCGATCTGTTCAGGCGTGAGCAGTTTCACGCGCGCCGCGGCTAACTCGATGGCGAGAGGAATCCCGTCGAGGCGGGAACAGATCTGGGCGACGAAAGAGGCGTTCTCATCCGTGAGGCGAAAACGAGGTTCGGCTTTCGTCGCGCGTTCGACGAAGAGTCGCGTGGCTTCGTCATCTTTCAACGATGGGACTCGGTAGACCGTCTCGCCATCCACGCCCAATGCCTCGCGGCTCGACGCGACGATCTTCAGTTGCGGACATTCATGCAAGAGTTGATCCACAACCTGCGCGCTGGCTTCTACGAGATGCTCGCAGTTATCGAGGATGAGCAGGATTTCCTTCGCGCGCAAATAATCGAGGACAAATCGAATGAGCGGAATATTTTGCACCGCGCGGATCTCGAACACCGACGCAATGGCAGGGATGATATACGCGGGGTCGCTGATGGGCGCGAGTTCGATCAGCCACACACCATTTTTGAAATTCGCAAGTCCCTCTGTGCCAATCTGAATTGACAAACGTGTCTTGCCTGTGCCGCCAGGACCGATGAGGGTAAGTAATTTTGCTGATGCGAGTTTTTCACACGCCTCTCTGAGTTCGCGCTCGCGCCCGATGAACGACGTGAGTTGTTGAGGCAGATTATTCGTTGCGGTTGAAATCGAATTGAGCGGAGGAAAATCCTTTTGCAGATTCGGCGCGACGATCTGATAGATTTTTTCCGCTTGGACAACTCCCTTGAGATAATGTTCGCCGAGATCAAGCAACGAAACGCCAGCCGACAAATGCTCCGTCGCTACTTGCGCGACCACATCCGAGATCAGTATCTGCCCGCCATGCCCCGCCGACATGATCCGCGCCGCGCGATTCAACGTTTGACCGAAGTAATCGCCCTCGCGCAGTTCGGCTTCGCCTGTGTGGAGTCCCATGCGGGATTTTAAAGAGAGACTGGAGACTGGAGACTGAGGGTTGGTAATTGGTGGATTAGTGCTTGGTGATTGAGAGTCGAGAATTAGAGAATTGAGTTTAATTTGTGCTGTGATAGCCGCGTTGATTCCGTCAATGGCGGTGGGAAACACCGCATGGATTCCGTCACCTGTGGTTTTGACGATCTGTCCGCGATGAGATTCGACTGTCTCTTTCAGAATCGAATCATGCTTTGCCAGCGCGGCTTTCATCGCTTCGGGATGATTTTCCCAAAGCTTGGTCGAGCCTTCGATGTCGGTGAAAAGAAACGTAACGGTGCCAGTCGGTAACGTGCTCATAGCATCTTTCTTGTTATTTGCGGTTTTGCAATAACTCAAGTTTCAAACGCATCTTCACATCGTTGTCGTTGAACAATGTCCCGTGATATTGATGGACGGGATGAATCTCCGTCGCAGGTAAGACCGCGCTGGCTTCGGGAACGGAACTATCGCCGCTGGGTTGCACGTCAATCAGCGCTTTTTTGAACACGCCATAGCTATCCCGTTGGACTTGAAGTCCTATAGCGGTTTTGTGTCCATATCCAAAGATGGACAGCGTTGGAACGCTTGATTTCATCCCCAGCTCACGGCGAAATTCTCGCGCCGCCTTTAGCAGTGGACGATATGCCGTCTTGACCCAGTTCTCGTCTTCGAGAAAGTTGATCGCATTTCCATTTTGGTCAACGCCGCAGGGATACAACGGCAGGATTTGATAACAACTGGGGAACGTCTCGATGATCTCGGTCAACTTTTTTCCCATCAAGCCGAACGGTAACAAGTCCACGCCTGTCAACAGATTCGCGGCGATCTTCGGCACGCCTTGATGCGGTCCGCCGATGAGCATGAGCCGTCCCACTTTCTTCTTTCCGCCGAGCATTTCCACGTAGTAGCGGCTCACCAATGTGCCGAGACTGTGCGCGATGATGGTGATCGGTCCCTGCACATTCCAGCCGTCAACGAATTTCGCCAAGTCGCGGGCAGACTGGCGGACATCCTGCCGCCAATCGTAAGCAAACTCAATGAAATTGTTCTCGCGCTCGTATCCCATTTCTTCCACGAGATAGTTGCCGAGCAGATTGTATTGGTCAATCGAGATCAGGTTCGGGACGATGACCATTTCATTCAAGATACCTTTGGGTTGTAATCGTGTGTCGCCTTCGGTGTAGCGAAACACTTCGGGATGTTTCAACAAGTAATTGACATTGGGCCACACTTGTTCGCTTCCCAACCATAATTGCGAACCCATCGTCCCTGGGACGAAGATGACGGGAGCCAAGCCAGCGGGCCCGCGCAAGTCGAGACCCTCCGCGACGGTCATCTCTTCGGCGGTGAATCCGCTTTTGAACACGATCTGGGTCGGACCGATCTGGAATGTGTCGCCGTTCTGCAAACGATGTTGCTCGATGCGATCCCCGTCAACGCGTGTGCCGTTCGTGCTGTTCAAGTCGCGCAGGATGAAGTCGCGTCCCTTGCGTTCGACGCTTGCGTGGTTTCGTGAAATTTTTTGGTAATCTAGTACGAGGTCATTTCCATCCGTCCGCCCGATGGAGTACGAATCGTCGAGGAGCAATATTTCCCAAGTTTTATCAGGCGCGTGGACGACCAGCCTCGGCAGGGAGGTCTCGTTCAGCGAGATTGGCACGGTCATTTGATGCAGGGTCTGCTCGAGTTCGCTTTCCGAGTTGATCATCGTCGCTTCTTCGTGGACATCCTCAGTAGACGCGACGTATTGCAACGTAAAGCCGCTGATCTCGAACGAGTCTCCCGCCTGAATGTTCGCCTCTTTGACTCGTTGACCATTAACCAAAACCCCGTTCGCAGAATTCAAATCGGCGAGCGTGATGCCCTCGTCGGTGCAAGTGACTTGCGCGTGGTTGCGCGAAACGCGTCCCTCAGCGAGGACGATGTCGTTGGTCGTCGCCCGTCCCAGCGTGACGAGAGGTTTGTTGAGAATAAATTCTTGATGTGCACCGTCTGCTTTGCTGAGAATTAATTTTCCGTATTCTGCCATGTCCGATTCCTTGTAATAGGCATGTCACCCTGAGCGATAGCGAAGGGTCTCTTGTACCGCGACAGAGATTCTTCGCTCCGCTCAGAATGACATTGCATAGGACGAATCATTGATTCGGCTCCGTGATTTGAAAATTATTGAACACCACTTCAAAACTTTGCGTATCCAACGCGTTGGCGATGAGACCGCTATAACCAGAGGTGAAATCCGAGTCGCTTGCTTCGCCGAGGAAAACATCGTTTACATAAAATCGCAAATTGTTTCCATTGCAGTCCGCACGCAGACGGTTGGTTTGATCGCCCTGGCGAATCGCGTTGTTCGCAGTCCACTCTACTAATGGTTGCAGAACTTCATCTTTAATTTTGCCGATGGCGAACACGCCATTATTCTGCACAATAAAATAATAAAAATTTCCGTTATCTTGAATCCGACAAAGCAATCCGTAAAATCCGTTCGAGGCGCTAACAGGCGCGGCATCTACATAAATGCTCGTGTTGTCGTCCTGCCTGTTCGTTTTTGCCCATGGCGCCGAGTTCGTTTGATTGACGAGAATGTGATAGCCATCGGCTTGATAACTGTATTTTGCCTGATCATTTTCAATAGCGGGCCAGCCGCTGTTGATGTCAGAAAAATCGTCGGCAAATAACACGGTGGGTTGAGAAACGGCAACTGTGTTTGTCGGAGTTGCGTTTTGCCCTCTGAAAAATCCCGCCCATGCTCCGATGGCGACGATCGCGACACATGCAATGAAGAAAAAGATTCCCAAGCCTGCGATTGACGCGATCTGAAATTTTCCGCGCGAGGATGTTTTGGGATTCGACGTCTGCTGGGATGGATGGACCACGTCGAATTTTGGCGACCCAGCCGCACGGTCCGATTCGACGCGGGGGGCTGATCCAGTTTCCCCAAGCGCGGACGAATCCCCAGCATCCACTTCAGTCGCAACATCATTGCCTGAATGATGTGAAACGAGAATCGGTTTGCTCGCGCCTTGAAGCGATGCGGGAATCGTTTGCAATTCGCGCGCTAATTCCGACGCGCTGGCAAAACGTTCGTCCCGATTTTTTGCCAACGCCTTGTTTAGAATCGATTCCAATTCGATGGGAAGATCGGGGCGAAACGTGCGGATCGAGGGGAGGGCGTCGGTGAGATGTTTCAACGCAACGCTCATCGGCGTGTTCGCGCGGAAGGGACCGTGACCTGTGAGCATCTCGAAGAGGATCACGCCGAGCGCATACACATCGCTTCGCCCGTCGAGTTCGGAATCGGCGCGCACTTGTTCGGGACTCATGTACGACGGCGTGCCGATGATCGCGCTTCCCGTGAGGTCGGATGTGGCGGTTGAAAAATGCGCGATGCCAAAATCGGAAATTGCAGGGTTGCCGAAATGATCGAAGAGGATGTTGCCAGGCTTGAGGTCGCGGTGAACGATGCCTTGCGAATGAACTGCATCCAGCGCGGGCGCGATCTGCGAGATGAGTTGAGTCGCGTCACGTAAATTGAAAATTTCTTTTTTGATTCTATCTGCCAGCGTCCCGCCCTGCATGTAACGCATCACCAAATAGAGTTGACCATTGTGTTCGCCAAAATCATAGACGGGAACAATGGCAGGATGTTCGATACGCGCGATCAATCGCGCTTCGCGTTCGAAGCGTTGTCTGAAGTCTTCGTTATGTTCAAGATTGCCAGAGACTAATTTGATGGCGACATTGCGGCGGAAGTTCGGGTCGTGCGCCAGATAGACCGCCGCCATTCCCCCGCGCCCGATCTCCGATTGAATTTCGTACCGTGCGATCTTTTTCTTCGCCATGTTTTGATGATTTTATCATGGACAGTAACGCGACCCTTCGATAAACTCAGGACAAGCATTCATGTCGCTCTTGTGCAAGAAGCGCGAGACGCTTCGCAGTCTCGCGTTACGGTTTACGCAAAAAATCAAATGGCGGGCGTTGATTCATTTTGACAAGGGTTGCCCGCGACTCGTTCGCGTGGATAACTGTCACCGAACCCGTGTCGCAACTCAACCGTTGAAAATGATCGAGCGGCATCCCCAGAAAATGCGCCACTGTGAGTTTGATGGGGTCGGCGTGAAAAACGACTGCAACGATATCTTTCGGGTTCTTGTACTTGCCGATTATTTTTTCCAGCGCGGCGGCGCAACGGGTCTGCGTCTCAACAAACGACTCGCCGTTGGGAAATCGAAACCGCGACGGCGCGTTCTGCACGATCTTCCACACTTTCGTCAGCCCCAGCACGCGCCACGACCGTCCCTGCCAATCGCCGATGTCGTTATCCATCAGGTCAGGCTGTTGGATAATTTTCAACTTGTGCGACTCGGCAATCGGCTGTGCGGTTTCCATCGCCCTCTCCAGCGGACTCGCGTACACGGCTTTAAGCGGGACATCCTTCAACGCCTCCGCCAGCGACTGAGCCTGCTTCTGTCCCTTTTCGTTGAGATGCACCCCAGGCAGTCGCCCTGCCATCTTGTGGGTTTTGGTGTAATCGTTTTCGCCGTGACGGATGAGGAGGAGGAGGGGCATTGTAATTAAACCTGAATTTGCTTTTCGATATGTTTTTCTGTGTGTACCAAATAACTTAGAATGGCTAGATGAACACTGGGAACTTGAGCCAAGAAACATGCGAGAAATGTACAGAGGATTGCACTTATTAAATTACTTTCACCAGGATAACTCCTATACAGGAAAGCGCCTAAGATTGGACCAATGGAAAGAACTGCCCCGACCCACGGCGTCCGTGCGTTGCGTTTACCCCCGAAGAAATGTTTTTCCAAATTCCAAAATGCCTGCTTTCTATCTAAACGGCCAAATTTCTCTATCGGATTATCGGGTTGGTAAATCCTTTGTATGGTTGATTTGTACCCATAACCTGTATTCAGAATAACAAACAACATGATTAGTACAAAATTCATTGTGTTGCTATGGAAATATGTTCCAACGTCAATAAGAGGTACAAGCATATTGAAGCTTGCAAAAAGGATAATCAAATGGATGTAGAGAGCTCTTCTGAATATTAAGCCACACACTAAAATCAAGATCACACAAACAATATTTATCACCATGCTGATAAAACCGAGGTTCGTTGTTGTGCCTTGGTGGTTTAAGGTTGCCAATAACCATATGAAAAGGAAAATGAAATATAAAACCCCTAAATTTCCTGCCGTCTTAAAAATAGGCATATTCTTATTCGAAGGTTTGTCAATGTGTTGCATAGATTGAGTCCTTATCGAATCTTCCTCTTCATCTCTACGATCTGTTCCTCGTTCATGGCAGGGATGTTCTCCACTTTCGTGATGCCCAAGGCTTTCCTCTGCGCGTCGCGCCACATTTCGAGTCTCGCGGTCACTTGCGCTTCGTAGCCTTCTTGTGACGGGGAATAAAAATAGGTTCCTAACAATCTCTTCGGCAAATATTGTTGCGGCGTGAAGTGACCTTCATGTTCGTGCGGATAGACGTAATCTTTGCCGTGTCCCATTGCGGCGGCGTCGCGGTTGCCGTCCATGAGGTGGCGCGGCACGGAAACTTGTCCCTCGTCCTCGATCTTTTTCATTGCGGAGAAATACGCGCCCGCACTGTTGGATTTTGGCGCGGTGGCGAGGTACAGCGTCGCTTCTACGATGGGGTAGATGCCTTCGGGTAGCCCGATAAAGTCAAACGCTTGGGCGGCGGAGGAGGCGACGACAAGTCCCATTGGGTCAGCGAGGCCGATATCTTCGCCCGCGAGAATGATCAAGCGGCGGATGATGAATTTTGGGTCTTCGCCCGCGTAGATCATTTTGGCGAGCCAATACAACGCGGCGTCGGGGTCGCTTCCGCGCACGGACTTGATGAACGCGGAGATCGTGTCGTAGTGCGCATCGCCGTCTTTGTCGTACAAAACTGCGCGTCGTTGAATCGATTCTTGTGCCACATCCAGTGTGATGTGAATCACCCCGCCCTTATCTGGTTCTGTAGATTCAACCGCAAGTTCGATGGCGTTCAACGCGTTGCGCGCGTCGCCGCTGGCGGTTTCGATGAGATGATTGCGGGCATCGCCATCAAGTTTGACGACTTTGTTTCCGTAGCCGCGTTCTTTGTCGGTCAATGCGCGGTCAATGAGGATGCCAGTTTCTTCTTGATTCAAATTTCGCAATTGAAACACACGCGAACGCGAGATCAACGCTTTGATCACTTCAAAGTATGGATTCTCCGTCGTCGCGCCGATGAGGGTCACGACTCCCGCCTCGACGTGGGGGAGGAGCGCGTCTTGTTGCGCTTTGTTCCAGCGGTGGACTTCGTCTACGAAGAGGATCGTTCGTTCGTTGTGCAGGCGGCGGCGTTCGATGGCTTCGTCAATGATGACGCGCAAATCCGCTTTGCCCGCGAGGATGGCGGAGATCGTTACGAAATAACTTTTGGTCGTGTTGGCGATCACTTGTGCGAGCGTGGTCTTGCCTGTGCCTGGCGGTCCCCACAAAATAATGGACGAGAATAACTTGTCCGTTTTGATGGCGCGCCAAAGGAGTTTCCCTTCGCCGACGATGTGTTCCTGCCCGATGTATTCATCGAGCGTGCGCGGGCGCATCCGCGCGGCGAGAGGCGCTTCGCTTTTCATCCGTTCTTGCATGGCGTGGTCGAAGAGATCGGGCATGGAGGGGATTATACGGGAAAAGAAGACCTCACAGGTCTTCAAGACCTGTGAGGTGTGTACGGAGGCGAATCAGGTTTCCCGTCAGAAAGAAGCGACGGCGGTCTTCATGTCCGTGTAGGTTTGGATGAACATGTCGAAGCCCGCTGTTTCAAATGCCACGCGCGATTCGGGCGACATGTTGAGGAGTTTCAAGTGGGGAGATTTATACGTCCCATCGTTGATGCCTTTCCGAACATCCTCCTCGCTCATGGGCGAAGAAGTATCGAGAACGCGGAGTTGATTGAACACATCGTGAAGCGCGCGTAAGCCCGCGCTGCTGACGAATTTCACATGGGAAAGGTCAACGAGAATATGACGAGCGCCTTTTTGAATCTGTTCGTTTGCAACCGCCAGAAAATTTTCGTAGGTGCCCGAATCGATATTGCTGTCCACGTGAATTACAGTGACCGGCACCCGCCCGTTTTCGGTGAAGGACTTTGTTTCCATGTCATTCTCCTCTCGCTGGAACAATGGGTTCGATTATATCCCTACCATGCAAGTTGAAAAAGGGGAAATTTGCGAATCAAGCGTTCGGTGTTTCAGGTAATCTCTGTTGATACGAGCGATTGACGATATATATGCCGGTCAGCGCAACGGCTCCGCCAAGTCCTTGCCAGACCGTAGGTATTTCGCCAAGCAGTGGAATCGCGAGCAGTGTTGTGACAACCGGTTGCAAGATCATCGTCGGCGCGACGATGGAGGCGGGCAGATGTCCAAGCGCGTAAGCAAGCGCCATATATCCGATCAGTTGCGAAACGACGGCGGAGGCTAGGAAGACGAGCCACGTGCGCGAATCGAATCCAACGAGCGGATAGTTCAACGCGCGGTTGATGATGAAAAGCGTGAGGCTTGCACCGATGCCGACAAACCAGATATGGCTGACCGAATCAAAATGCGCGCGGCTTTTTTCAGTGAAAAGAAAATAGCATCCGTAAAAGAATCCGGTGAAGGTTGCCATCAGGTCGCCAACTCCGAAGCGAGGGTGCAGGATGAAGTCTGTGCCCATGATCAATGCCGCGCCTGCTAACGTGAATCCCAACCCGCGCCAAAATTCGCGGCTCAATTTTTGTTTGAAGATCAGCCATGTTCCGAGCGCCACCCACAGTGGGGCGGTGTTGCCTAACAACGTCGCGTTCGACGCGCTGGTGTATGAAAGCGCCGAAGTCCACAGCCCGAGGTCGCACGCGGTGAAGACGCCCGCAAGAAGCGGGAACATCACGGAGCGCGTTTTGATGACTGGATTGTTTCGCGTCCGCGGAAGGAAGAATGGCAACAACAGAAAGATCGAAAAGAATATCCGATAGAACGCGGTGACGGGTCCCGGCGCGTCTGCCCAGCGCACGAACATCGCCGATAGACTTAACGCCAACACGCCCGCGCCAAGCGCGGCATACGCGAGCATGGATTTATTCTGCGTCATGGATTAGCGAACCTGCAAGCGATCGAGCGCGGCAGGGATTTCTGCCAGCGACGAAACCACCGCATCCGGCTGACCTTGCGGCTGGGTCGCCCCTCGTAAGCCGGCTCGCCGTTTGATCCAGATCGCCCCCAGCCCGGCTTCTTTCGCCCCGCGAATATCCGCATCGAGGTTGTCCCCGATCATCACTGCTTCGGATGGAAGAAAATACCAATTGGAAAGCGCCAACTCAAATATGCGCGGATGCGGCTTACGGTAACTGCACGCGGCGGAGGTCAATGCGAAATCGAAGAAGCGACCGATGCCAAACTTGTGAAGAAGTTGCTGCACATCTTTATCGTCACCCGCATTCGAAATCAGTCCCATGCGGTAACCGTCTTCCTCGACCTTTTTCAAGGTCTGGATGGTATCGTCCTCCAATAACCAATTCGTCTGAGTGATTGCGAAGAGTTTGTCCAGCGCCGCGCGGATCACCTCGTCGGAAATATCGTCGTACCCTTTCTTCGTCAACACATCCCGCAGAACGAATGAGTACGTTGTTTCGAGCAGGTCCTTTTCGCGCTGTTTAAAATATTCATCTAACCTGCGGCGAAACTCAACGGGGAATGTCGAAAGGTTGAGTTCCAGTCCTTGCTCGCGCAGGAAGAGAGTCAACGCCTCGTCGCCCCGCGCGTTAACAGGGTGAGTGGCGTCACGCTCGTGCATGAGCGTCCCGCCGAGATCAAAGATAACCGCGCGAAGGATGTTGGATTGCATGGGAAATTATGTGTTGAATTGTATTGTACCGAATGAGAGATAGCGCATTGCAAGGCGATTCTAACTGACTTTCACCGGTTCTTGCGCGGGCGATCGCGGTGGCAACGTGGTGACCAGCACCTTGTCCACGCGGCGGCCATCCATGTCGATCACCTCGAAGCGCAGACCGTGCCACTCGAAATGATCTGACGACAAGGGAACGCGCCCCAGCGACATCATCACAAATCCGCTCAGGGTTTCATATTCGTCCTCATGCGGAAGCGCGTGCAATTTAAAAATCTCTTTGAACTCATCCACTTCGAGCATGCCGTCCAAGAGCCAAGAACCGTCCTGTCTCTGTGTGGCTTGCGGTTCCTCGAGTTCCATCTGCCCGACGATCTCTTCGAGAATATCGTTGATGGTGATGAGTCCTTGCAGACCGCCGAACTCATCAATGACAAGCAGTATTTGCGTTCCTTTTTCCTTGAAGACCTCGAGAGCGCGCGACGCGAACATGGTCTCGGGAATAAAGTATGCCGGTTTGAGGGTGTCTTTCAAACGGATTTCCTCTCCGCTCAAACTCTTCACCAGCAGGTCGCGCGCTTTGACGATTCCAAGGATCGTATCGAGCGTTCCCTGCCGCACCGGGAAACGTGAAAATTCGCTTTCGCCGATCTTCTGGCGGATGTCTTCCATCGAATCGTTGATATCGAGATACACAATGTCCGTGCGCGGCGTCATCAAAGAATAGACGCGCTGGTCGCCGAGGCTGAACACGCCCTCCACCATGTCGTGTTCCGCTTCTTCAAAAACGCCCGCCTCTGTGCCTTGGTCTATCAATAATTGAATCTCCTCTTCGGTTACCGGGGGCTCGGTTCCGGGTTTCACGCCTAGAAAATTGAGAACAAAATCTGTGATGCGGCTGAGGAGCCACACGAACGGGGAGAATATTTTCGAGACGAACATCATTGGCGCGGCAAACAGCGAGGCGATCTGTTCGGGGTCGTGCAGGGCGATGCGCTTCGGGACAAGCTCGCCAAGGATGATCGAGAAGAACGTGGTGGTGATGACAACGATGCCCAGCGCGATCGACTCGGAAAATTCGGCAAGCGCGGGCACGCTTGCCAATAGAGCCGCAAGCGGTTTTGCCAGCGTTGCGCCTCCGACCGCGCCGATGAAGACGCTGATCAGCGTAATGCCGATTTGCACGGTGGCAAGAAACAGGTTCGGGTTTTGGATCAGGTCAAGCGCGGTCTTTGAACCTTTATCCCCGTCATTGATTCGTTGCTGCAAACGAGCCTTGCGCGAAGACACCACAGACATCTCAGACACGACGAAGACCGCATTCAGGACAATTAGAAAAATGATCAGCACTATATCTGTTGAAATATTCATTGAACCAGTTTGTTTCTGCGCGCGAAAATAGCCGTAGACAATTGCCAACGGCTGGTTGGGGTGGATTTGTATGAAAGACTATCTATGGGGATTTCAGACATGATACTGTGGATGTTTCCAAACTCTATCTATTGTACTATGGATGCGGCGCTTCATTCGACGTGGATGCCTGCTCCCGCCGCGACGCTTCCGATCACCCATGCGGCTTGATTCGCCTCCCGCGCGCGAGAGAGGAATGATTCTATTTTGTCTTGCGGAACACCGAGCAACAACCCGCCGCTGGTCTGCGGATCGAACAACAGCATCTGGTTCTCTTCGTCAATCGAATCGACAAACTTCACCTGCGACTCGAAATGCGATTTGTTGTCGAACGCGCCACCGGCAAAACAACCTTTTTCGGCGTATTTCCTCGCGCTGGAAATGAATGGAATTTTTTCAAACTCCAATTTCAATGCAACGCCCGACGCGTTCGTCATTTCCAAGCCGTGACCGAGCAAACTGTAGCCGGTAATGTCCGTCCCGCCGCGTAGACCGAATTCCACGGCGAGTTGACTCGCGTCTTTGTTCAAACGCTTCATCCAATTGACTGCTTCGAGCAAATCTTTCTCGTCAACTTGTTCGCGTTTCAACGCGGTCGTTGTGACGCCGAAGCCGAGAGGCTTTGTCAGCACAAGCGCATCGCCAACTTTGAGTCCGCCTTTGCTCAGCATTTTGCGAGGATCAACGAAGCCAATGACGACGAGTCCGAACTTTGGTTCTTTGTCTTTCACCGTATGCCCGCCGGCGATGACGACTCCCGCCTCGCGGGCTTTTTCCGCGCCGCCGCGAATGATCTCGCTGGAAATTTCATTCGGCAAATTATCCGGCAGGGCGGCGACGTTCAACGCAAGGAAGGGCTTGCCTCCCATCGCGTACACATCCGACATGCTGTTTGCCGCGGCGATAGCGCCGTAATCGTAGGCATCGTCCACAACTGGGGTGAAGAAATCGGTGGTGACGACGATGGCGCGGTCATCGTCTAAACGCCAAACAGCCGCGTCATCCGGTTCGCGCAGACCAACTAAAAGGTCCGGAAATGAAGCGGCGTCAAAGATGTCTTTCACAGGACGCAAGACCTGCGTCAGCGCGTCGGCGCTTAATTTGGACGCTCAACCCGCGCACGTCGAAAGAGTCGTGAGGCGGATTTCGCGTCCCGTTTGTGGGATGGGCATAAGTTGGTAAATTCGTAGGGGCGGGGTTTCCTCGCAAATTTGGGCGAGAGAACCTCGCCCCTACGAAATCTATTGCGGAAGTTGCGGCGAGCCGGGCAACGGCAAAATGAATTGATTGCCAGACGGGATGAAGATCGTTTGCACGCCGGGCGCAAGTTTGAGAATATATTGGTATTGAAGCAGTTCAGGAGTGAGCGATGCGGCGAGCAATTGATTGGCTTGCGCCGCTGCCTGCGCTTGAATGACGACCGCTTCCGCATCGCCTTTCGCCGCGATGACCGCCGCATCTGCAAGACCTTGCGCTTCCTGGCGGGCTTGTTCGGCTTCCTGCTTTTTCTGTTCCACGATGAGCGCGGCTTGCAGCGCTTGTTGTTCGGCGATCTGTTTTTGTTCCACCGCCGCGGCATACTCTTCGCTAAAGTGAACATCGCGCAGGATGAAATCGAGCAGTTCGAGGTTGTTCTCCGCCAGACTGCGGGTTAATTCATCGGTGATGATATCCACCATCTCAGCCCGCTTGGTCGAGACGACCTCCTCCACACCGTATTGCGCGACAGCATCGCGCATGGCGCCGCGCGTTTCCGGGCGCACGATGCCGCTTTCGTAATTATTCTGCCAGGCGATGTGAAGCTGCACGACCTTGGATGGATCAATGCGATAAATTACCGTCGCGTCTATGATCACTTCCTGTCCGTCTTTGGTGCGCGCGCGGATCGAATCTTCGCCCGAATCTGGACCTTGTTCCGGCAAAAACGACATCGTATACGTTTGATTCGAGATGGAATAATTCACCACCTGTTCGGCAACCGGCAAGATCCAATGCAAACCGGGTTCCAAAGCGACCGGGCGAACGCCGCCCTCGCGGATGGTTTTGACCACGCCGCGTTCGTTCGATTCGACGTAAACCAAGCCTGAGCCAAGCACGGTGAGAAGCGCGGCAACGATAGCCAGGATCAACGCGCTTGAACTTGATCCCTTTGCCGTTTGGTGGCGGCTCGCGCGCACCGCCGCCATAATTCCCAGCGCGATGGCTGCGAGCCATGCAAAACCTGCCGCCGTTCTGATCACATCAACAATATTCATAGTTCCTCCGATTCAATTTGAAATAATTATACCGCCATGATACTATGGCGCTATGCGCGCAGGAAAAGGGCAAGTGATCGAGCTGATTTTACAAGATGGAAGACGCGCCGCGCGGATCTCCTGCTCGGCGGATTTGACTCCCGCGCCCGGGCAATATCTGCTCGCCGGCGACGATTCCAACGCGCCTCTGCCTGTTTCACTCCATTTTACGGATTCGGCATCTGATAGTTTTATCGCTTCGCCCGTCCCTGACCATTGGATGCCCGGTGCGGAAATTTCTTTGCGCGGTCCGCTGGGGAATGGATTCAAACTTCCTGTTTCTGCGAGAAAAGTTGCGTTGATCGCTCTCGATGTTTCGCCTTCGCGCTTGCGTGGATTAATTCGTCCCGCGTTGAGTCAAAGCGCGGCGGTTGTGTTCGTCAGCGATTCGCAAGTGGAAAATTTGCCCGATGAGGTGGAAGTCCAGCCAATGTCCGCTTTGGGTGAAGTTGTTGCGTGGGCTGATTACGCCGCGTTGGATGTGACGCGCGAGAATCTGCCGGGGTGGGTGGAAAGGCTGAAGGGACTGAATCAGATGTCCACGTTGAAAGAAGCGGAAATCCTGATCCGAACACCGGCGCCGTGTGGCGGAGTCGCGGAATGCGGTGTGTGCGCCGTCGTTACAAAGTCTGGTTGGAAGATGGCTTGCAAAGACGGACCAGTTTTTAATTTGAGGGAAATTTAATACCAAACGCGAAACGATGTTTTGGTTAGAGTTGTCAGCCCCTGAAAATTGACGGTGATCTCGACAAGCACGAGTTCGCCCGGTTTGATGTTGGCGAAATCGAACGAAAATTTTGCAATGCCGAATTGGTCGGTTGCAAACGCGATGTTTTGCGTTGCGCCGTTCGGCAGGCGGACGATGGCGATGCCGTTCGCGTTCGCGATGGGTTGCAGGGTCTGGCTTTGGACGACGATGGAAACCGTTTGCGAGTCGCTCGAGCGCGTGACTGAATTTGCCACAAACGCGCGCGCACGGATCGAAAGCACCGGGTTGATGGTCGCGTCTTGCGGCGGGATGGGACTGCGCTGGGCTGGGTCTTCGTTCATGGCGTCGAAATAAATTCTGCCGAGGTCGGTGATCGCAACGTGATTTTGAAATTGATCGGCGCGCCATTCCAAACGGGCATACTCGAAATATTGCATGAACAAACCGCCCTGTTGTTCGGCTGGCGCGATCGGGTTTCCGAATTGCGCCGCGCCGCCATTGGCTTTGTAAAAATCGAGAAACGCATAACAAACGGGAATCTCCGCAAACGATTCGCACGCGAACGGATTCTTTGCGTCGAGCGGCGCGGCGGGTTGATGAAGCGCGCGCCCAAGCGGCGTCAGCGTGATGGTGTTAGAAGCGGTCAATTCAAACCGCGCGCGTTGAAAATATTGCACGGTCTTTCCGTCGCGCGAAACAAATTGCTCGGTGATGGGGTAGCCGTACATTAAATTTGGGTCGCGGACGTTGTCGTAAAACTTGAGAAACTCCCCTCGAACGCTGTGACCAGTTTCACGAAAATATTTCACATCCGCCGATTGCGCGCGAACCGTCCCCCAAGTTGCCCACAAGGAGACCAAAACAAGGATCAGTGTGGTGAATTTTCTTGCCGCTTTCATTGATTTCATTATACTCACATTTTAAGTGACGGTCACTTTAGAAGTGACCGTCACTTTTGTTTAAGCAGCGCCTCGACGATCCGTTCCGCGGCATGACCGTCGCCATACGGATTCGCCGCCTTCGCCATCTGCGCGTATGCGGACGCATCATCCAGCAGGCGATTCGCTTCTTTCGTAATTCGGTCTGATTCAGTTCCGACCAGCTTTAATATCCCCGCCTCGACTCCCTCCGGGCGTTCGGTGGTCTCGCGCATCACCAGCACTGGGATTCCAAACGTCGGCGCTTCTTCTTGGATTCCGCCCGAGTCGGTGAGAATCAACGAGGCGTGTTTCATCAAATGCGCGAGCGGAAGATAATCCAGCGGCGGCAGTAATGTGATTCGCTTGACGCCTTTCAAAATGCGGTTGACCGGCTCCTGCACGTTCGGGTTCAAATGGACGGGGTACACAATTTCCACATCCTCGCGAGATGCAAGTTGCTTGATCGCGTTGCAAATATTCTCCATCGGCTCGCCGAAATTTTCGCGTCTGTGAGCGGTGACTAGAATCAGTCTCCTAGTCTCTGGTCTCTTAGTCTCCTTGTCGTTTACTTCCAATCTTTTGAGTAGTTCGGTGATCTCTACGGGTTCTTTCTGGGTAGCCACAAACTTCAACGCGTCAATGACCGAGTTGCCTGTGACGAAAATTGTTTCAGGCTCAACACCCTCGCGCAATAAATTTTCCTTTGACCATTCCGTTGGCGCGAAATGCACATCTGCTGTCACTGTTGCGATGCGGCGGTTGATCTCTTCGGGGAACGGATGCCATTTGTTGTGAGTCCGCAGTCCCGCCTCCACGTGACCGAATTTGATCTTGCGATAGAATGCCAGCAGGGAGGTGTTGATGACTGTGGTCGTGTCGCCGACTGCCAGAATCCAATCGGGTTTGAATTCTTCCAGCACAGGGTCGAGGTGAGTGAAAATCCCCGCGCTGAGTTGGGCGAGTGATTGTCCTTCGCGCATCAAGTCGAGGTCATATTCAGGTTTGATGTTGAACAGTTCCAATGCCTGATCGAGCATTTGCCTGTGTTGGGCTGTGACGCATACCTGCGCTTCAATTCCCTCCGTCTGTTTGAGCAAGCGGACGATGGGCGCCATTTTGATGGCTTCGGGGCGGGTGCCGAAGACGGAGATGATTTTCATGTTGGGGAGTGGTAAGTAGTAATTGGTAATTTGTAATTCGAGATTGGAGACTAGAGATTAGAGATTGGAGACTTTGCGTCGCCTAGGCGGTGGAGGGCGAAACCGGCAGATTGCCATTGCTCGGGTTTCCAGACGTTGACCGTGTCAATTGCGATCCTTGCTTTGGTTTTGGACGCAATGCTGACGGGATTCAAAGTACGAAATTGCGAGTGACTGACGAGCAGGAGAATCGCGTCCGCGTCTTTGATGGCGGAATCAAAATCGGATGCCATGTCAACGCCTTCAAGTTTTGCGTTCGGGGCGAACGGTTCCCACGCGCGGACGATGGCTCCTCCTTTTTGGAGGAGATGGATTACTTCAACGGCGGGACTTTCGCGGAGGTCGTCTACGTTGGGTTTGTACGCGAGTCCGAGGGCGGCGATTTTTTTGTTTTGCAGAATGCTCTTGGCGGCGTCCTCGCCGCCGAGGACGGCGGCTTGAGCAATAAGCGCGGATAATGCTTGTTTCACTTTCTCCACAACAAAATGAGGTTGTTCGTCGTTTACTTTTCGCGCTTGATAGATCAGCGAGGAAAATTCGGGAGCGGCTTCGACGAAGAACCACGGGTCCACGCTGATGCAGTGACCTCCAACGCCGGGTCCCGGGTTGAGGATGTTGATGCGCGGGTGCAAATTGGCGAATCGGATGGCTTCCCACACATCTACGCCGAATTTTTCAGCGAGCCGCGCGAACTCGTTGGCGATGGCGATGTTCACGTCGCGCGTGGTATTTTCCATGATCTTCACCATCTCGGCAGTGGTCGCGTCTGTTTCGTGAATTTCGCCTTTGACGAACGTGGCATACAAGTCCCGCCCGGCGCGCGCCGACTCCGGTGTGACGCCTCCGATGACGCGGGCATTGTCCACAAGTTCGCGCAGGATCTGTCCGGGCAGGACGCGCTCCGGCGAATAGCACAGGTGGAAGTCGATCCCTGCTTGAAGGTTGGAGCGGGCTAAAATCGGCGCGACCAGCTCGACCGTCGTGCGAGGCGGCGATGTCGATTCGAGGATGACGAGATTGCCCTTCCGCAACACGGGCAGGATCGCCTCGGTCGCCGACGTCACCGCGCGCATGTCCGCGAGTTTAAATCGGATTCCGTTGTGCTCGCCAAATTTTTCATGCTGAAACGGAGTCGGCACCGCGATGATGAACGCGTCGGCTTCGACGGGCTGGCTGGATACCGTTAGCCTGCCGGATTTGATCGCCTCTTCAAAGAGGCTTTGAAGCCCCGGCTCGTGGATGTGGATTTTGCCCTCTTGCAACGATTCGACCACGCGCGGATTGACGTCCACGCCGTGGACTTCGATGCCATGCGCGGCAAACATGGTGGCGGTTGGCAGACCGATGTAGCCGAGACCGAGAACGCAAATTTTATTAAATTTCACAAAGACTCCTTTGTTGTGTGGCGGGCGTTAGAGAACACCCTCTACACAAATTCAATTATAAAGCCTCGACCGTTCGATTTTGCGCAACTTTTGTGAATTGTCCTTCGTAGATTGAATTGAAACTGCTGTCTTGTTGTATAATGAAACGGAGGAGCCATGGAATTTTTACTTGATCCCGATGTTGCTTATCTCTTTTTGCTAGGCGGAGTATTTCTCGCGCTGATGGCAATCGCCACGCCGGGCACGGGGTTCTTTGAGATCGGCGCATTCTTCTGTTTCGCGCTGGCGGGTTACGCGATCTACAATATCTCCATCAACTTTTGGGCGCTCATCGTCATTGGTTTGGGAGTTGTGCCGTTCGTGTACGCGCTCCAAAAGCCGAAACGCGAATGGGCGCTCGCGCTCTCGATCCTGTTGCTGATCGTCGGCTCGGTGTTCATGTTCGCGCGCGAGGGCGGTTTGCCAGCGGTGAATCCGCTCGTGGCGGCGCTTGCTTCGGCTCTTGTCGGAGGATTTTTATGGATCGCCACGCGCAAATCCATGGAAGCCTCATTTGCCGCGCCGACGCATGACTTGGGCGCGTTGATCGGCTTGGAAGGCGAAGCGCGGACAGACATCCATGAGGAGGGAAGCGTGCAAGTTGGCAAAGAGTTATGGTCGGCTCGCAGTGAGAAACAGATCCAGGCGGGGAGCAAAGTCCGCGTGGTTCGGCGCGATGGTTTTGTCGTTGTTGTTGAAAAACAGGAATAAAATTCAAACCATAAAAAGGAGTAAGCATCATGGAAATTCTTACCAGTAGCGCTGTATGTTTGGTTGGCGCGATTCTCGTCATCGGCTTGGTCTTTCTAGCCAATGCGATTCGAATCGTCCCAGAGTATCAGCGACTCGTTGTCTTCCGTTTGGGCCGCAGTGTCGGACCCAAGGGCCCGGGCATCGTTTTGCTGATCCCCGTCATCGACCGGGCGATCAAGGTGGATCTGCGCGAACAGGTGCGCGAAGTCCCGCACCAGACTTCGATCACGAAAGACAACGCGCCGATCTCGATTGACTTCCTGTGGTATTACAAAGTGCTCGACCCCGCCGAGTCGGTGTTGCAGGTCGGTAACTTTGAATCGGCCGCGGCAGGTATCGCGGCGACCACATTGCGCGCCGTCATCGGCGGTATCCCGCTGGACGATGTGCTTTCGGAACGCGAACACATCAACAACATGCTCCGTACGCGTCTCGATGAAGTGACCGAACGCTGGGGCGTCAAAGTGACCAACGTGGAGATCCGCGAGATCATCCCTCCGCGCGACGTGCAGGATGCGATGAACCGGCAGATGTCGGCAGAGCGTATCCGCCGCGCTGTGGTGACCGAGTCCACGGGTACGCGAGAAGCGGCGATCAACGTGGCAGAAGGCGAGAAGCAGTCGAACATCCTCCGCGCTGAAGGTCAGAAGCAATCCGCCATCCTCGCGGCGGAAGGCGAGAAGCAAGCGCAACAACTCCGCGCTGAAGGTTTCGCGCAGGCGCTCGACGCGATCTTCAACGCCGCCAAAGCCATTGACCAGAAGACGATGACGCTTCAATATTTTGAAACGCTCAAGTCCATCGGCACAAGCCCGTCCACGAAATATATCTTCCCGATGGAATTCACGAGCATGTTGGATAGTTTCCTGGGGAAGAAGTAAAAAAGTAAACAGGTAAATACGTTGATGCGTAGGGGCGAAGCGTTGCTTCGCCCCTACGATTATTTAACGGTTTGATACAATCGCTATGATGGAAATAACTTCCGCGGGCATCCTCGACCTCAACTCGCTCCGCAAACTTGAACATGCTTGTTTTGACAAGGATGCATGGTCGCTGTTCGACCTGATCGCCGTCCTCTCATGGCCCGACGTGGTTCGACTCAAAGCGATGGATAACGGCGCCATGATCGGATTTGTGGCGGGCGACACGCGTCTTTCTCAAGGAGCGGCTTGGATCTCCACTATTGCGGTTCATCCACGCTTTCAGCGACGCGGCGTGGGACGGGCGTTACTGCTGGCGTGTGAAGCGCAAGTCAAAGTATCGAGCATGAAGTTGACCGTCCGCACATCCAATCACGGGGCGATCGCGCTGTATGAAAAAGAAGGCTATCGCACAATTGACATCTGGAAAAAATATTACAACGACGGCGAAGATGGGTTGGTCATGGAGAAGGCGTTGTGAACGCGGCGTCAAAGCGATTGCCTGAGTTTGAAGTTGTTCGTGCAATATCTATTGTCCTGTTGTTGATCCATCACAGCGGGTTTTACAGCCTTGAATTTTCAGGGAAAACTTTGCAGGTGCTGTCTCCCTATCTGGAAGCGTTCTTGTTGGGATGCTTCTTTTTTATTTCAGGGCACTTCATGGAATTGTCCCTGCAAAGGTCGGGTGGAAACGTCCATGCCTTTCTCCGATCTCGGTTGATCAAGATTTATCCGCCCTACCTGATCGCATTTGCCTTGTATGTTTTTGTCTTGGGTTTTGGGTTCAAGTCAAAGTTCGATGTAGCGGTCTGGCTGGTTGGACTGCAATTCATTTTTTCACCGAGCTTCGCAAAGCCGCTTCTCACGCTTTGGTATGTTGGCGCGATCCTTCTCTTCTATGGGCTTTTTCTTGCATTGTGGAAGATCGCTCCAAAAGTAAGATCGTTGGTCATCGTTTCGGTTGTCGTGTTTATTCTTGCGCTCATCCTTCATCGAACGACCGAATTGCTGGATGTCCGATTCTTCAAATACTATTTTGTGTTTCTGACGGGATTGCTTCTTGCAAAACCGAACGCGCTTGGTAATGCTTTATCCGGTCAATGGATGCTGGGCAAGTGCGTTCTGGCTGTCTTGGGGATTTGGTGCTTTTCGCTTGCCCTCCGCGCAGAGGCTGACCCTGCTTCTCTTTTTTATATCGCCGCTTCCTACATGTTCATCGCCTCGAATATCGTCTTGCTGTTTACGGTCATCGCAAAATTGGCGATCGTCTCTCCGTGGGGTTGGGTGACTCGAATTTCGTACGCATCCTATTTTGTGTATTTATTTCATCGCCCGTTCTGGAAAATCCTTGAAGGTATCTTGCCTTTAGAAGGATTGCAGGATCAAATCTTATTCAGGATGATACCGGCTTCGCTGGCTGTGCTGGTTGTATGTTATTTTCTCCAGCAATTTTATGATTTTCTGTTGAGGAAATTCAACTGCCAAAGTCGGGGGCTTAATTCGGCGGTTTGAGTTTACAATACCGTTGTTCCTTATGTCCGAGTTCCTAGCGCCGCCTGTTTGGGTGAACACAGATCAATTGCTCCGCAAGATGCTGGCGGATTTGTCGTCACAGCCGCGTATTGCGGTAGACACCGAATCGAATAGTCTGCACGCCTATCGCGAACGCGTATGTTTGATCCAATTTTCAACGCCGAAACATGATTACGTCGTTGACCCTCTGGCCATCTCCGATCTTCGTTCGCTTGCCCCAATTTTCAAGAACAAAGAAATCGAAAAAATATTTCACGCCGCGGAATATGACCTCATCTGCTTGAAGCGCGATTATGGTTTTGATCTTCGCAACATCTTCGATACGATGCAAGCGGCGCGCGTGCTGGGTTATCCCGCTGTAGGCTTGGACACTTTGCTCGCGGAGAAATTCGGTTTGAAGATGGACAAGCGGCATCAAAAGGCGGACTGGGGAGCGCGTCCGCTCACAACGGCTCAAATTGATTATGCGCGGCAAGACACGCACTATCTGTTCGCACTGCGCGACCTGATGGAAATGGAATTGAGGGAAAAAGACCGCTGGGAACTGGCTCTCGAAGATTTTGCGCGCGCCTGCCGCGTGGATGACGCGAAGGAAAAACTCAACGGCTCCTCATGGAAACGATTCGGCAGTCGGAAAGGCGTGAGTCTGCGCGAGTTGACCGTCCTCTCTGCGTTATGTCAAAGCCGCGACCGCATCGCTGAAAAACTCGACCGCCCTCCATTCAAGGTCATTGACGATAACCTTCTGCTTGAGATCGCGAAAAGAATGCCAGAGAAAGATGTTGACCTCGCGGATATTGGTCTGAGCACAAAGCAGATCCGTTTGTGGGGAGGGGAAATGATCGCGGCGGCGGGGCGCGGGGCGGCGAGTCCGCTGGTTAAACTGGAACAGCCCAAACGTCCGAGTGACGCGGTGTTGAGGCGCATCGAAAAGTTGAAAGCGTGGCGGAAAAAAGTCGCGCAGGAGTTGAAGGTCGAATCGGACATCATCCTGCCGAAAGTTTATTTGGGCGCGTTCGCAGAAAATCCGCCTCAGACTTTGCCTGAACTGGAAGCGGCGATGGACGATTCGCCTTGGCGATTTAAAACGTATGGCAGTCAAATTTTAGATTTATTCGGAGGTTGAAGTGCAAATTCATTTTCATGGCGCGGCGCACACGGTGACGGGAAGCCAGCATTTACTGGAGATCAATGGGCATCGGCTCCTTCTTGATTGCGGCTTGTATCAAGGGCGGAGAGAGGAAACCTACTCCCGGAACTTAAACTTCATGTACGATCCGCGCACAGTGGACGCGGTGATCTTGTCTCATGCGCACATTGATCATTGCGGCAATTTGCCGAACTTTGTCAAGAAAGGCTATGAGGGGCCGATCTACGCGACCCGCGCCACCGTTGACCTTGGTACGCTGATGATGGCTGACTCGGGGCGTATTCAAGAATCGGATGCGGAGTTTGTAAACAGAAAAAATTTGGAACGTGGCAAGCCGTTGATCGAGCCTCTGTACACCGAAGTGGATGCCCAGCACGCGGCTAACTTGTTTCGCGGCGTGAATTACAACGAGCCGTTCGAGCCGATCCCCGGCGTGATCGCGAAATTTGTGGAGGCGGGTCACATTCTTGGTTCAGCCGCCGTCTCATTGGAGATCGAAGAAAAGGGAAAGAAAACCCGCTTCTGGTTTTCAGGCGACATCGGGCGATTCGGTCTGCCGTTATTGCGCGACCCGATCATGCCAGACCCTGTTGATTATTTGCTGATGGAATGTACCTACGGCGACAAGAAACATAACGATCCGTCTGCCGCGTTCGATGAATTCCGTGATGTGGTCAAGCGGACGATCAAACGCAGCGGCAAGGTCATCATCCCCGCGTTTGCGGTGGGGCGGACGCAGGAGCTTGTCTATCATCTGAACATGATGATGCACGATGGCGATGTGCCGCGTGTGCCGGTCTTTGTGGATAGCCCGCTGGCGGTCAACGCCTCGGAAGTGTTCATGCGTCACCCGGAAGTTTTCGATTCGGAGACGCGCAAGTTCATCGAAGAGGCGCGCCACCCTGCGCTCAATTTCAAGATGTTGACGTATACGCACTCGGTGGAAGAATCGAAGGCGTTGAACAAGCGAACCGACCCGATGGTGATCATCTCCGCTTCGGGTATGGCGGAAACCGGGCGCATCCTGCATCATCTTCGCAATAATATCGAAGACCCTAAAAATACAGTGTGCATTGTCTCATGGCAGGCTCCCTACACGTTGGGGCGCCGATTGGCTGACCGGGAGAAGCAGGTCAAAATCTTTGGAGAACCGTACACGGTCAAAGCCGAAGTGGACACGATCGGTGGCTTGTCCGGTCACGCCGGGCAGGATCTGTTGACGAAGTACGCGACTACGGTCAAGCAGACTGCCAAGAAGATATTTCTTGTGCATGGCGAGGAAAAATCCGCCACGCCGTTCATGGACATTCTCGCATCGCAGGGAATGCACGACGTTTTTTACCCCAACATGCACGACAGCGCCGAATTATAAGTTATAATCTCCGCCGCACGAAATACGGGAAGGTGCCAGAGTGGTTGAATGGGACAGTCTCGAAAACTGTTGTGGGCTCCGGTCCACCGAGGGTTCGAATCCCTCCCTTCCCGCCACATAGACCTAACAGGTTTTTAAAACCCGTTAGGTCTTACATTGGTGGTAAGATTCTCGCAATGAAACTCAACCTTGCCCTTGCCCAGATCGCCACCAAACTGGGGGATGTCGAATCGAATCTTGACAAGCACCTTGAATTCATTAAACAAGCAAAATCACAAAAAGCCGACTTGGTCGTCTTCCCCGAACTTTCGCTCACGGGCTATGTCTTGCAGGATTTGGTCGCCTCCGTTGCGCACCGTCCAACCGACGATGACCCGGTCTTCAAGCATCTCCTCAAGGCGTCGAACGATCTCGATCTCGTGATCGGATTTGTTGACGAAGATTCCCGCCATCGTTTTTTTATCGCCTCCGCCTATCTCTCAGGCGGACGAGTGATTCACGTCCACCATAAAGTGTATCTCCCAACGTACGGCCTCTTTGACGAAGGACGCTTCTTTGCCTGGGGGGATGCTGTCCGCGCCTTCGACACTCGATTCGGACGGGTCGGCATGTTGATCTGCGAAGATTTCTGGCACGCCTCGCCACCGTATTTGCTCTGGCTCGACGGCGCGGACGTGATGCTCTTTTCCTCCGCCTCGCCCGGCCGCGGATTGAACGATAACGAAAAACTCGAGTCTGCTCGGTGGGTGGAACGTGTGAGCAAAGCCTACGCAAGCATGTTCACTTCGTTTGTCGCGCACTGCAATCGCGTCGGCTTTGAGGATGGATTGTTATTTTGGGGCGGCGCAACGATCAACGACCCGAACGGAGAACTGCTTGCGCAAGGTCCGTACTTTGAAGAAGCGCTGATCGTCCGCGAACTCGACCTGAATCAATTGCGCCGCACTCGCGCGCGGCTTCCACTTCTGCGCGATGAACGCACTGCTCTCGTTCAAAAAGAAATGAGCAGGATACTTTCCGTACGCTGAACCTCATCCAACCATGCAAATTGACCTTTCTATCAATACAGATGTCGCGCATCAGATCCTGACTGGCTTTATCAAAAGCGAAGTGACGCGCGCGGGATTCTCTCGCGCGGTTGTCGGACTCTCCGGCGGGATCGATTCCGCGTTATCGTGCGCGCTCGCCGTCGAAGCGCTGGGACGCGAGAATGTGCTGGCGGTGCGGATGCCCTATAAAACATCCAACCCCGACTCGCTGGCACACGCTGAATTATTGATCGAGCAACTTGAAATTCCGAACAAGACAATCGAAATCACGGAAATGGTCGAACCGTTGTTTAACGCGGATGCGGGAATCACAAAACTTCGCAAAGGCAACATCATGGCGCGTGAACGGATGATCGTTTTGTACGATCAATCCGAAGTGTTCAAAGGTTTGGTCATTGGCACGAGTAACAAGACGGAAATCCTGCTTGGCTATAGCACGCAGTTCGGCGACTCGGCGTCGGCGCTGAATCCCATCGGTGACTTGTACAAGACTCAGGTCAGGCAATTGGCGCGCGCGTTGAATATCCCCGCGCCGATCGTTGAGAAAGCGCCCTCCGCCGACTTGTGGGACGGTCAAACCGATGAAGGTGAATTGGGATTCACGTATGAAAAAGTGGATCAGTTATTGTATCTTCTCGTTGACCATCGTTACAGTCCGCAAGAATGTGTGGAAGCGGGCTTCGACGAAAAATTTGTGAGCGGGGTCGTGAAGCGTATCCAGCGAATGCAATACAAACGGATGCAGCCGCCCATTGCAAAACTAAGCAACCGCACGATCGGTTACGACTTCTTGTATTTAAGAGATTGGGGAACGTGATGGGGTTGCATCTGCCTCCCGCGCTCACACATCGAAAATACTTGTATCTGTGGCTGGGTTTGCTGATCTCCATTGCAGGCTCGCAGATGCAGTTCGCGGCGATCCATTGGCACATCCGCGAGTTGACCGGGGAACCGGATCCGCTGGCGCTCGGCGGCATAGGTTTGGCGCGGATTCTGCCGGTAGTGGTCTTTTCCTTCATCGCGGGAGCTGTCGCTGATAATTACAACCGCCGCAAGATTCTTTTCATCACACAATCTGCCCTGGCTGTTCAGGCGATGGCGCTGGCATTGCTGACGTTTTCCGGTCACATCCAGATCTGGCACATCTATCTGCTAACGGCAATTCAGGCTTCGGCGACGGCATTCGATCTGCCTGCGCGTCAAGCCATGATCCCAAACTTGGTTTCGCGCGAGCATTTGCCCTCTGCGTTCAGCATGAATTCGATTGCCTTCAACACAGGCGCGATACTGGGTCCGTTGCTTTTTGGATTCATCCCGGAAGGCGGGGAGGGAGTTGCTTATCTGATCAACGCGGCTTCCTATTTGGCGGTGCTGGTTGCGCTGGTCTTGATGGGACAGGTGCATCAGGATGTGAATCGGGCTGGCGGCATCAGTTTGAAGTCAATGGGAGATGGCGTTCGTTTCATCTTTGCGAAACCGTTGATCCTTTCAACGATGCTCATGGACTTTGTTGCGACGTTCTTCGCCTCCGCCAATACCATGTTGCCGATCGTGGCGCGCGACATTTTGAATGTCGGTAAGAGCGGTTATGCGTGGCTCGTCTCGGCGCAGGCGATCGGTTCTGTTGCCGCGGGCATGATCGTCTCCCAGATCCACGAATTACGGCGGCAAGGACCGATCTTCATCACAGCGGTGATATGTTTTGGCATGGCAACATTATGGTTTGGGGTGAGCAGGACGATCGTTCCAGCAATGACCGCTCTGTTGGTCATGGGCGGGGCAGATACGGTCAGCACGGTTATCCGAAACACCATCCGTCAGATGCAGACGCCGGATCACATCCGGGGCAGGATGACGAGCGTGAATCAGCTGTTTTTTCAGGGAGGTCCTCAACTGGGGGAGGTGGAAGCGGGCGTTGTCGCATCCTTGTTTGGGGTGCCGTTTGCCATCGTCAGCGGCGGAATCGGGTGTCTTGTTGGAATTTTCCTCATCGTTTGGAAGTGGCCTCAGCTCATTTCGTATAACGGAGACGAGCCGAATCTGGCGACTGCGCCAGCGGATTGACGCGTCCCTTACGATTCCTATACGATTTGGCTGTGTGTCCCATTTGGATGTTGACTTGCACTTTGAATGAGGCTATACTTCAAGCAACGAGGTAAACATCCTATGCGAGCAGATGCAGACAAGGATTTTCTCCACAAGGCCAGAAGCGCGCGAGTGTTCGCGTGCTTTTTTATTCCCTATACCCTGAAAGGAGTTACACTATGGACTATGGAATGATCGGCAAGATCGAGAAAGCCAAGCGGTACGCAGAGGAACGTCAACGGTTTCTCTTCAGCAGGTTCGACCTTACCTTTCACGGAGACAACAACAACCATCAGGTCACATTTGAAAACGGCGCGTATGGCTGCGACTGTGAATTTTTCGCCACTCACCGCCGTTGCGCTCATACGATGGCGCTCGAGATTTTGCTTAAGGAGATGGTGCCTGAAGCCGTTGGGACCTAGCCAATCCTCATAAAATGTATCAGACTGCCCTCCGACCCGGAGGGCAGTTTTGTTATTTCCCCCGATGCTGAAATTCGAGGGGATGAAAATTTAATGAGAGTATTTTAATTTTCAGCGATTTCGATTACAATTTTTCCAATATGAAAAATATTTCCCGACGCGATTTCCTCAAACTCGGCGGACTGAGCCTTGCCGGTCTCGCGTTCTCTCCCTCGTTTGAAAACCTGTTCGATTTCGATGACAGCAGTCTCGTCCGTGTTGCCACGAATTCCGTCAGCGTTTACAAAGAGCCAAGCGATGAGAGTTCCATCGTCTCCACATGGTACCGCGACGAGTTGCTCCATGTATACGGCGAGGTGACAGCAAAGGAACCTGTTGTCAACCCCGTTTGGTATCGTGTGTGGGGAGGATACGTTCACCGGGCGCGGTTGCAGGAAGTAAAAGTTATCCTGAATAAGACGATGCCGTCCATTGAGGAAGGCACACAGCGCCTCGTAGAAGCGACGGTCCCGTTCACTCAGCCGTGGCGTACTTCTAAGGCATATGGCTGGCAAAAACTCGGCTTCCGCTTGTACTATGGTTCGATCCATTGGGTGGAGGCGATCGAGCCTGGTCCCACCGGGGATCTGTGGTATCGAATCTACGACGATCTGACCGGCTATCCCTACTACATCAACCCGGCGCATATGCGTCCGATCCCGCTCGAAGATTTGACGGCGATCACACCCGATACTCCCGTAGAAAAGAAGCGGATCGAGGTCAACCTCACCACCCAAACCCTGATGGCGTTCGAATACGACAATCAGGTTTTGAATACCACGATCAGTTCCGGTATTCCAAACGGCAAGGCTGACGCGAATGGCATCCCGACGAGGACTCCCAAAGGCGATTTCCGCATTATGGATAAAATGCCGAACAAGCACATGGGCGACGGCAATCTATTTGCCGACTTCACCGACTATGAATTGCCCGGCGTGCCGTGGACTTGTTTCTTCACCCCGCAAGGGCACGCGTTTCACGGAACATACTGGCATCAGAATTTTGGCGTGCCGATGAGTCGCGGCTGTATCAACATGCGCACTGAAGAAGCAAAGTGGCTGTTCCGTTGGGCAAAGCCGAATCACGAGATCGGCAAGACGTACAATCGCGGTTTCGGCACCCTCGTGCGGATCTATTACTAAACCATGCCCGAACTAATTTGGCGGGATAAAAAACTTGAAACTTCTGTGCCCGCGTCTTTGGTCACAGATTCGTTGATCTATCCAAACGGTCACGGATATCCAAAGTCAAAGCCCGTGAACAGGTTGATTTTGGGGGACAACCTCGCCGTCATGGCTTCGCTTTTTCCAGAGTACGAAGGGCGTCTCAATCTGATCTACGCCGACCCTCCATTTTTCACCAACAAGAAATTTTCAGCCCGCATCGGACGCGGGGAAGATTCGCGCAAGCCGAAGCAATGGAAATTGGCGGAAGGCTACGGAGACGCGTGGGATGATCTCGATTCATACCTCGACTTTCTATACCAACGCCTCTCTCTGATGTTCCGCCTGCTCGCCCCCAATGGAAGTTTGTACCTCCACCTCGACTGGCACGCCGATTCGTACGCCCGTCTCCTGCTCGACGAAATTTTCGGCGCGGACGGCTTTCTCAACGAGATCATTTGGGCATACCACGGACCTTCGCCGATTCGCCGGGCGTTCAACCGCAAACACGACACCATCCTCTCATACGTCAAAGGGAAAGATTACACGTTCAACGTGGATGCCGTCCGCGAGCCATATAACCAGAATACGGTAAAAACTTTTAAGTCATCGCGTAAGGCTGGCTTTGGAAAAATCCCCGATCTTGGTCGCGGTAAGGTGCCTGAGGATTGGTGGTATTTCCCTGTGATCGCGCGTTTACACAATGAGCGTACGGGTTACCCGACTCAGAAGCCTGAAGCGCTGCTTGAACGAATTATTCTTGCCTCCTCAAATCCCGGCGATCTTGTGGCTGATTTTTTCAGTGGCTCAGGCACCACGCCCGTTGTTGCCGCGAAGCATGGAAGGAAATTTATTGCCTGCGATGAATCCTTCCGCGCGATTCATACTGCTCGCAAGAGATTGGTGGACGCGGCGAAATCTTTTTCGTTGGAACGCGATGTCAATTTCGAGGTTCCAATACTGCCGGCATCGTCAACGATAAAGACAAAACTTTCCAAAGATTCGATTGCACTGAAAACGAATCTCGATTTGGATTATTGGGAGGTTGACCCTGATTGGGATGGGGAAATGTTCAAGAGCGCGGCGCAGGCATCCCGTCCGATACGAAGCGGGGAAATTCCGCTCGAATTGAAAATAAAAATCGGACGCAAGGTTTGCATCCGATTGGTGACTGCGCGCGGAAAACAGTTTCAACTACACATCTAACCGATAGCCGACGCCGCGAATCGTTTTGAGAAATTTTGGATTGTCGGGGTCAACCTCGATGGCGCGGCGCAGCCATGAGATATGCACATCCAGCGTGCGCGTGTCGCCGGTGTAATTCGTTTCCCAAACTTTTTTGAAGAGCGATTCGCGTTCGACGACCTCGCCGCGCTTGTCCATCAAAATGTGGAGGAGGGTGATGAGGCGCGGCGTGAGTTTGGTGTTTTTGCCAAGACTGCGCACGCGGCGATGTTCGACATCCAAACGGATCGGGCCCGCGCTGAGGATGTTGTTCCCATCGCCGGGCATCAAAGCTTTGACGCGGTTGACAAGTTTTTGCACAGTGAACGGAAGCCCCAATACCGCGTCGGCAAGACTCTTGTCCACCGGCTTTTCTTTTTTTAGAATCAAGATGATGGGAACTTTCTGATCTTTCTTGCGCAGCGACATGCAAATGCGCGTGCCGGCGCTTCTGAGCGATGCGGCATTGACAACTACCACCGCCGGGTTGACTTGTTTCAGTTTTGCGGCTGCGCGGCTTCCGCTTTGATAAAGGCGAATATCAAATCCCTTCTTCTGCAAATCAGTAGCAAAAGAAGGGATTTCTGCGTTTCGTCCTTCGACAAGGAGAAGGGTGGTTTTTTTCATGATAAATATACAAATAAATTCAAACCGGAAGGTTTACCTGCAAATGCAACGGCATTATACCTTAAATCTTAACAAAAGTTGCATGGCGGCGCGGTTCGGTTTTTAAGGTAGCGCCGATTAAACTACAAGTTGGTGAACTTATCAAGATGCAATTTGTACACATCGAGCCGATGCGCTTGTTAACTCATTATGAGCGTGTTCGCTTGACTCTGTTTTGCGCGTGTGGTACTATCTGCGCTCCTCGATGCGGGGTGGAGCAGTGGCAGCTCGTCGGGCTCATAACCCGAAGGTCGCAGGTTCAAGTCCTGCCCCCGCTACTAACAAAGACCATGCGCAAGCGTGGTCTTTGTGTTTAAAATATCATGCGTCTTCATTGGATATTTGTTCAATGATCTTCACCACTCGCATCCCGGCGTGGTATTGATATTCCCTAAAATTCCCACGCGTTTGTACATGGTGACTTTGGTAAACGGTTCGCCAAGGATTCCATCGTGGATCGCCCACGAGCGAAGGCGGACGCTGTTGGCGGCGTTGGAGGAGCGGAATGGACTTGAGTTATTCAGCCGCTTATGAAGCACGCCTCCTTCCGCGAACCCGTCGTTGATCTGGCTCATTAACTTTTTTCCCGACTGATAACTGAACCCATAGCGCTCGAAGATGACCGCGTTGTGATAGTACAACGGCTCGATGTAATACATGTCATGTTTGAGGTAGGTCATGAAGTCTTCGAAGGTGCGGATCGCCGAACGCAGGGAGCGCAAGCCGCGTCGGATCTGACCGGGGGCGAGTCCCGCCTCCATAGCGGATCGTTCCGCTTCCACATTTCGTTTTTGAATCCCAAAGCGAGTCGGGCTTCCATCGGGCATTTTATCCACGTCGAAGCGCGGCGAAGATGGGTCGTTCAAAATGTAGAGCAGGATGAAGATCTGCCCGTTCATTGAATCGGCGAGGTGGGCGTAGAGGACCGGGTCGGGAAAGCCAGCCTCGTGATACAACATCATTTCCACATCGCTTGAGCCTTCGGCAAAGTGGAAACGCAAAAGGTCGCGGTTCTCCGCGAGATTCCCAAGACCGAACTTTTCGATCACCTCCGGTGGAATGTAGCGGGAGTACATTGCCCGCTTCTCCGCTTCGGGAAGTTTGTTGATACTGCCAATGGTGAATGGTTGCACGTGAAGTTGACTCTTTCGTCTTTCTTCTTTCGTCGGTAAGAAAGACGAAAGAAGAAAGAAAGGATTTATCTCACACGGAGTTGACGCTCCGCGCTTCTTGCCTCATCTCGCTTTGCAATGGTGGCGCGTTTGTCGTATGCCTTCTTGCCTTTGGCGAGCGCGATCTCGATCTTGGCGCGTCCGTCTTTGAGGTAGACGCGCGTCGGCACGACCGTCATGCCTTTGATGCGGACGTTGTTCCACAGTTCGCGGATCTGTTTTTTGTGGAGCAGGAGTTTTCGCTTGCGCTTCGGGTCGTGGTTGAATCGGTTGGCTTGCTCGTACGGCGCGATGTGCGCCTCGACCAGCCAGGCTTGTTCGCCGTTCTCGATGTCCACGTAGGATTCCTGGATGCTGATCTGCCCCGCGCGGATGGACTTGATCTCACTTCCCTGCAACACCAGACCCGCCTCGAATTTTTCGAGCAGGAAATATTCGAAACTCGCCTTGCGATTGTTGGCAACAGCCTTCACGTTTTCAGTCATGATTTTATGTTACCACATTCATCGTTTGCGCCGTTCTTGCATGACGCTCGCGTTTTCGGTTACGATTGCGCGATGTTTGATCTTCGCAAACACTTTCTGCTCGACCCATCCGTTGTGTTTCTTAACCACGGCTCGTTCGGCGCGACGCCGAAACCGGTCTTCCTCGAATACCAACGCTGGCAAAAAGAATTGGAGAATCAGCCTGTCGAATTTTTGGGGCGGCGGATCACTTCGCTGATGGCGGAGTCCCGGTCGATTCTCGGAAGTTATCTTGGTACGCCCGCGGATAATTTGATCTACGCCCAGAACGCGACCATCGCGCTCAACATCGTCGCGCGTTCGCTTGACTTGAAAACGGACGATGAAGTTTTGGCTACGGCGCATGAATACGGCGCGGTGGATCGCATGTGGCGATTCCTTGCCAGGGAAAATGGATTTAAATACGTCAATCAAATTACGTCAACGCCCATTCGATCCAAAGAAGAATTCATCGAGGAGTTTTGGGCTGGCGTCACGCCGAAGACGCGCGTCGTTTGCATCAGCCACATCAGTTCTCCTACGGCGATCATCTTTCCCGTGGAAGAAATTATCCGCCGCGCGAGAGAAGCGGGAATTGTCACGATCGTGGATGGCGCTCACGCGCCCGGTCAACTTCCGCTTCAACTTGATTCGCTCGGCGCGGATTTCTACGCGGGCAATTTGCATAAATGGCTGTGCGTGCCGAAGGGGGCGGGATTCCTGTACGCGCGTCCCGAAGCGCAGAAGTTGGTCAAGCCGCTTGTCGTTTCATGGGGGTATGAATCGGAGACGCCGAGCGGTTCCACGTTTGTGGATCATCACGAATGGTGGGGGACGCGCGACATGGCGGCGTTTTTATCTGTGCCTGCCGCAATTGAGTTTCAGGAAAAGCACGATTGGGAGCGCGTGCGCGAGGCGTGTCATCAACTCGCGGTGGATACGCAGAAACGACTCTGTGATTTGACCGGGCTTTCTCCGCTTCATCCGCCGGGCGGAGATTGGATTCGCCAAATGTTCACCGCTCCTTTGCCGGCGGATACCGATGTTGCCTTGTTGAAAAATCGCCTGTACGATGAATTCAGAATCGAAGTTCCTGTTCACGAATGGAATGGGAACAAATTGATCCGCGTTTCCGTTCAGGGATATAACACGCAGGAGGATGTGGATGCTCTTTGCGGCGCGCTTTCCCGTTTGTTGTAGCCAATATCGTATTGATCGCGTAGGGTAATCACAGGTTTTAAATCGAACGCGGCGCGCAGGCTTTGGCTATAATCCAGCCGATTAATCCTCCGTACGAAAATAAATGATTGAGGTATCCATGAGTTCTGCCATACGATTGAAAAATATTATTTTGATCGCCATGCTATTTCTTGGGGCATGTGCGGGTCAGCCTGCGACCGAATCGCCTGAGGTGGATTTGAACGCGATTCTCACATCCAGTATCGGCACATTCTCCGCGTCAATTTTCGAGACGCAAACTGCGCAGGCTTTGTCTGCAACGCCGACCATCACATCAACTTCCACCGAACAGCCGACCAACACCGCAATCGCGTTGGTTTCGCCGGTCGCGTCAGCCACACAGGGATTCGTTTTCAACCCCGGAGTTTCCGTCAGCCTGACCCCGTCGGTTACGGGAACACAATACACGCCGACGCCCAATCCGTCCACGCTCGCGTTAGGCTGTAATAATCTGGCGTTGATCCGCGATGAGACCATTCCCGCCGGCACAGTTTTCAAACCGCAAGAAATGTTCACGAAAACGTGGAAGGTGGAAAACAACGGCACGTGCGACTGGGTATTTCAATACCGCCTCGTTTTTATCAGTGGGAATCAAATGGGCGGCGATCCCGCCGGCTTGGGCAAAGTGATCCCTCCAACAAAATGGACGCAGATCTCCATTCAACTGACGGCGCCGAAACAACCCGGCTCGTATACCGGAACGTGGAGACTTGGCACACAGGCGGGAGGCGCATTCGGCTCGACGTTGACCGTTTCCATTGTGGTGGCAAACCCGACGAATACCCCGGCTCCTGCCACGAATACGTCTGTTCCGCCCACTTCGACCGATACGCCCACCTCGACAACCGCTCCGCCAACAGAAACGCCGAGCATCACGAACACGCCGTCTGGACCATAACCTTTCACGAATCGCTCATTCTGCTGTGGTTATAATAAGGGAAGGATATTCACACGCATCATGGACATTACACTCGCGCTCGGCGGCGGCGGATCAAAAGGGAATTCCCATGTCGGGGTTTTGCGGCGGCTTGAGCAGGAGGGGTTTAAAGTCCGCGCGGTTGCCGGAACAAGTTTCGGAGGCATCGTCGCGGTGTTCTACGCGCTTGGGTATACGCCGGATGAGATCGAAGAAACCTTTGCGGGGTTCGACCAGTCGTCTTTATATGGCAGGCTTCCGCACGATGAACCGTCCTTTGCGGGTTTTGCCGGAGGCGTGAAATGGCTCGAGGGCTACATCGGCGAAAGAACGTTTGACGATGTGAAGATTCCCTGCGCGCTCACCGCGGCCGATTTGCAATCCGGTCGTGAGATCATCCTCGCCAGCGGTTTGCTCATGGACGCGATCCTCGCGACGATAGCCATACCCGGCATTTTCCCCGCGCAGCGTATCGGAGATTGGGAACTGGTAGACGGCGGCACGCTGGACCCGGTGCCTGTCGCACCGGCGCGCGCGCTTGCGCCAAAACTTCCGCTGGTAGCAGTGTCGCTGAATGCTCCCATTGGCGAACCGGCGCAATCGTGGACGATCCCCGGTTTGAACTTCTTTCCATCCTCGATCGCGGAACGGCTGAGCCGTTTGCGTTACGCCCAAGCCATGGATGTGGCATTGCGTTCGATAGACCTCATGATGCGCGCCGTGGCAGAGAACCGTCTTGCAATTGATAAACCGGACATTGTGATCCGCCCGCAGGTTATGGATGTCGATACTCTGGCAAAAGCGGACGTGCATGAAGTTGTCAAACGAGGCGAACGGGCTGTGGATGAGGTCTTGCCGGAGTTGAAGAACTTGTTCTCGTGGCAAAACCGTGTGGCGCGTTCGATGAAATTTTGGAATTAAGCAGAGATGGAAAAGAAGATCGCGCTCGTGCTTGGCGGCGGGGGAGTAAAGGGAATTTCACACATCGGCGTTTTGCGGCGTCTCGAACAACACGGATTTCAGATCTGCGCCATCAGCGGCACGAGCATCGGCGCGCTGGTGGGAGTTCTCTACGCCTTGGGCTATAGCGTGGACGAGATCGAGCACATGTTCACCGATTTCAAACTCACCAAACTCTATGGGCAAATGCGCGAACACGAACCATCCTTCCTCGGTCTTGCCGGGTTGACGCGGCGACTCAACGAACTGATCGGTGACCGTACATTCGCTGACCTAAAATTGCCGCTGGCGATGACCGCTGTCTGGGTGGAATATGGCAGGGTGGTGACTCTGCGAGAAGGTCGGCTGGTAGATTCGTTGCTGGCATCCATGGCTCTGCCGGGCGTGTTCCCGATGAAGACCATCCACCGCATGGGACTCGTTGACGGCGGCATGTTGAACGCGGTTCCGGTGGCGGCGGCGCGTTCGCTGGTTGAATCGCATTCTCCTGTTGTTGCCGTTGCGCTCACCGCGCCGTTGGGCGTGCCTGCCACCATGCAGAGGATCTACTTTCCTAAATTCATCCCTCACTGGCTTGCGGAGGCGGTCAAACGATTGCGGTTTATGCAAGCGTTGGATGTGTTACTGCTCTCGCAAGATATGATGATGCGCGCGCTGACAAAACTTCACCTCGAAAAAGAACCGCCCGACCTCGTCTTGCGACCGGCGGTCGAACACCTCAACATGCTCCAACCAGCGAGCACACATGACCTGATCGCAAGGGGAGAAAATGCGGTAGACGCTTCACTGCCGCAGTTGCTGAAACTGTTTGAAGAAAAATCTCCCAAGCAGAGTGGATGAAAGTTTTTCCATGATACGCGACTTGAGAAAATACGCAAAGCAGACCAACGTCCGTCTTGGCATCGGCGCGTTCGTCTTGTTGTTCATCATTGGCATCGCGCTGATCTATGTCATCTACGGCGCCGGCGCGGCGCTCACCGGATTCCTCTGTCTGCTTGGCGCGCTCGTGCCTGTCGCGCTGATCTTCCTATCTCTTGCCCTGTTAGATTGGATACAAAAACGTGCAAACCCCGACTGAAACCGAACTCATACAATTCGAAGGCTGGACGCTGCGCGTTCTGCCTTCCGCTAAACCCAAACGCTTGATGTTGTTAATTCATGGATTTACCGGCGACGAAAACTCAATGTGGGTCTTCGCGCGCGGACTTCCCTCTTATTATTGGATGATCGCTCCGCGCGCGCCTCTTTCCGACGGGGCATCTGGGTACACGTGGCGGCCTCAGCCTCAATCCGATTTTGGCAAACCCACCCTCGACCAACTCCGCCCGCCTGCCGAAGAGTTGATCCGCCTCGTGGACGCGTACCAAGCCTCCACTGGGATTGAATCGAGCGTCATAGATGTGATGGGATTCAGCCAGGGCGCGGTGATGTCCAATGTGCTGGCGTTCCTGTATCCGCATCGAATCCGCAAAGTGGGGATTCTCGCCGGCTTCATCCCCAGCGGATTGGAGGAGTTGATCCCAAATCGTCCGTTGGAGGGCAAAGAAATTTTTGTCACGCACGGCACGAAAGATGAAACTGTGACGATTGACCGCGCCCGCCAATCCATCCAACTGCTTGAAGACGCCGGCGCGCGCGTGACGTATTGCGAGGATGAAGTAGGGCATAAGGTGAGCGTGAAATGCTTGAACGCGCTTAAGAATTTCTTCACAGATTGACGGGTAAGTTGACCCCGGTATTAATCATCTCTAATCTGTCAGTTGACGTTGTTTTCCTTTGTGTGTATCCTTGTTGAAACGGTAAAAAAATGACTCGAAAAATTTCACGACGCGATTTTCTAAAACTATCTGGCGCAGGCTTGGGCGCGTTGGCGTTCATGCCAGGCATGGGCATCAATCTCGATAAACTTTTTGACGAGCTTTCGAGACCCAAACGCCTGCCGCAATTTCCCGCGAGCGCGATCATCGGACGCACAGTGGACCCGGATATTGACCTGCGAAACCGCCCGACGAACGACCCGAACTTGAACTCGTCCATCGGCAAACTTCGCGCCGACACGCTCGTGGAGTGGAATCGTGAAGTGATCGGGAACGTGATCGGCGGTTTGAACAATCAACGCTATGTCGAAACTCCGCAGGGCTATATTTATGCGTCTGTGCTTCAACCCACGCGAAATCTTCCAAACACGCCGATTGCCGCGATCCCCGATGGTCAGCCGGGCTTTTGGGCAGAGGTGACTGTCCCGTACGTTGAATTGGCGCACGAGGGACCGGTCGCTTCGCCGTGGCTGCGCAGCAATCTCGAACACAATTTTCCTCCGCGTTTGTATTATGGTCAGGTGGTGTGGATTGACCAAATTCGCAACACTAACGGCTTCATCGAATATCGCTGGAACGAAGAGCCTGTGCATGGCTATGGCTATGGAATGGGGAATGGCAATGAAGTCTACTGGGCAGATGGCGCGGGTTTGAAAGTGTTGACGGAAGAAGACGACGCTCCAATTAATCCCAATGTAGCCCCCGACGACAAACGGATCGAAGTTGATCTCGATTTCCAGACCCTCTCTTGTTACGAAGGAAGCGCGCAAGTCTATTTTTGCCGCATCTCCAGCGGCTTGAAAAATATGATTGACCCAGCGACCGGTCTGGCGAACAACAAACTTGCGACCCCCGTTGGCAATTTGCTCACGCATTGGAAGATCGTGTCGCTGAACATGACGGCTGGCTCCTTCCAATCGGGCTATTCGACACCCGCTGTGCCGTGGACTACGATGATCAGCGGCGACGGGATCGCCATTCACGGCGCGTTCTGGCACAACGCCTTTGGTGAGAAACGCTCGCATGGATGTATCAACGTCACGCCGGAAGACGCAAAATGGATCTTCCGCTGGACAACGCCGTACGTGTCGCTCGCGCAAAGTGAGACGCGCGTGTCGCTTCCCGATCACGGCACGATCGTCGTTACCTCTGAGGCTACTTTTTAGAATCTATACCGGAATGCGGACTTTAGTCCGCTGATTGGGCGGACTAAAGTCCGCGCTCCGGAGTTTTTCGGACAGAAAGTAAGTTGGAATTATATGGACTTTACACAGATCACCATTGGTCTTGCGTTCTTAGCCGGGATGGCATCGTTCCTCTCGCCGTGCGTCTTTTCGCTCGTCCCAGCCTACGTCGGCTATTTGGGCGGGCGCGCCGCCGGCGGCGAAGCCACCGGCAGTAATCGCTTGATCACCTTCACGCACGGACTTGCTTTCGTCCTCGGCTTTAGCGCGGTCTTTCTCACTCTGGGTTTTACCGCTTCGGCAATCGGCAGGCTGCTTTTTGATCTGCGGTTCATCCTTTCCAAAGTCGGTGGCGCAGTTGTCATCATCTTCGGCTTGCACATGATTGGTGTGTTTCGTATCCCGCTCCTCGAATACGACACGCGCGTCCAGCAATTGCCCGACAGAAAAATGGGCTACCTTTCCTCCGCGTTGATGGGAGTATTTTTTTCCGCGGGATGGTCGCCGTGTGTTGGTCCCGTGCTGGGCGCGATCCTCACGCTCGTCTTGAACGGCGGTTCGATTTCGCAAGGCGTCTCGTTGCTGGGCGCGTACTCCGCAGGGCTGGGCATCCCATTCTTGATCGCCGCGTTGGGCGTCGGCTGGGTTTCATTCACACTGCGAAAATACAACAAGGCGATGCGCTACATTGAAGTGGCAATGGGATTCGTTCTTATCATTGTTGGCATCATGCTCTTGGGGGGCATCTTCGAACGCATTGCCCAGGCAGGTCAATTCTTCTGGATCGATTTCGGCTTATAGGGATTCCATTCATGCTCACTGTCACACTGTACTATCGCAAAGACGACGAACACAGCAACGCGGTAAAAGCCGACCTGCTCGCGCTCCAGGAAAAATTTCCGCACCGCCTCGTGGAGGTGGATGTGGATTCGGATCCCGCCCTCCAAAAGAATTTTGGAGCGAACGCGCCCATCGTCGAGGTGGGACCGTACAGTTTGAAGCATCCCTTCGATCAGCAAAAGTTGAGCATGACTCTCGGCGCCGCGTCAGACCGACGGGGACAACTGGACCGGCTTGGACGCGAAGACCACCACGACCGCCTCCGCCGCGGACAAGCCATCAGCGCCAGCGACCGCATCATGTATTGGTTCTCGCGGCATTATCTTGCGGTCTTGAACGGCTTCATCCTCTTGTACTTTGGCTTGCCCATGCTCGCGCCTGTATTTATGAAGATCGGCGCTCCGATTCCCGCCAGCGTGATCTATACGATGTACAAACCTTTATGTCACCAATTCGGATTCCGATCCTTCTTCCTGTTCGGCGAACAGACGTATTATCCGCTCGCAGAGGCGGAGATGAAAGGCGTCAAAACCTTCGAAGATGTGACGGGCATCCTCAACCTGCGCGACGCCACGAGCACATCCCGTTTTGCCGCGCGCGATTTTATCGGCAATGAGACAGTTGGCTACAAACTTGCATTGTGCGAACGCGACATGGGAATCTACGGCGCGATCTTCCTCTTCGGCGTCATCTACGCCGTCACTGGTCGGCGGCTCAAGCCATTGCATTGGATTCTGTGGATCCTGATCGGAATCGGACCCATCGGCTTGGATGGTTTCTCTCAACTCTTCAGCCAGATCGAATGGAGTTGGCTGGCGAACATTTTGCCTTACCGCGAAAGCACGCCGTTCCTGCGGGTTCTCACCGGCGCGCTCTTCGGATTCATGACCGCGTGGTTCGCTTACCCCAACATGGAAGAATCCATGGCAGAGACGCGCCAGTTCTTCATCAAAAAATTTGCATCCATCGAGCAGAACAAAACATGATGCGCATCCCGCGACAAAGAGGGGACTGAAGAAAATGTCCTTCGCTGACAAAGACGGTCTTCGCTATTTTCATTTTGACGGGTTAAAGACTCGCCATGCGGTCTTCACGCGTCACGGCGGCGTCAGCCCGGAGCCGTGGGGCTCGCTGAACGTTGGCGGGACCGTGGGGGACGACCTGAGCCGCGTAAAAAAGAACCGGCAGTTATCCTTTCGCGCGGCGGGACGCTCGCCCGAATCCGCCTTTGAAGTGTGGCAGGTTCACAGCGCGGACGTGGTCTGCGCGCGCGCGCCGCGTCCCGAGGGCGAATCGCTCCGCCAGGCGGATGTGATCCTCACCGACCAGCCGAACGTCAGTCTCTTCATGCGCTTTGCCGACTGCGTGCCGATCCTTGCGCACGATCCGCGTAAAGGTGTGATCGGCATCGCGCACTCAGGCTGGATGGGAACCTTGCGCGATGTGGTTGGCTCGATGGCGCGCGCGATGAAAAAAGAATACGACTCGAACCCTGCGGATATCGTCGCTTGCATCGGTCCATCCATCGGACCCGACCATTATGAGATCGGCGCGGATGTGATCTTGCAAGTGATGCAAAAATTCGGCAACGACTCAGAGAAAGTCCTGCGCTCTGTCAATGGCAAGATCCACTTCGACCTGTGGAAAACGAACGAAATTTTGCTCGAACGCGCCGGCGTTGGAAAGGTCGAACTTGCCGGTATCTGCACCGCCTGTCACACCGAAGATTGGTTTTCGCACCGCGCGGAAAAAGCCCGCACAGGCCGCTTCGGCGCTTTGATCTCTTTATGATCGAAAAAATATTTAACCGCGAGGCGCGCGAAGATCGCTAAGAATTTTTTTTGTGTTCTTCGCGCCTTCGCGGTAAAGAATGTTGATTATGCCCGACCTCGTTTCATCCATCCGTGAAAAATATCTTTCCACGCTCGATCGCATCGCCACAGCCGCGCGCAAAAGCGGACGCGACCCGAATGAAATCCGTCTCGTGGTTGTCACCAAATCTCAGCCGCTCGAAATTGTCCAAGCCGCCATCGAAGCGGGCGCGCACATCCTCGGCGAGAACTATCCCGAAGAAGGTGTCACGAAAATTCAATCTCTTGCCTCGCAAACTGGTGTAGAATGGCACATGATCGGTCACGTGCAGAGCCGCAAAGCCCGCCTCGTGGCTGAACATTTCGCACTTTTACACTCCCTCGATAGCCTCAAACTCGCCCAACGCCTCGACCGTTTCGCCGCTGAGTCAAATCGCATCTTGCCCGTCCTGCTCGAATTCAACGTGGGCGGCGAAGAAAGCAAATCGGGATGGAACGCCTCAGACGAATCAACGTGGGACTCTCTCCTTCCCGAACTTGCCAATTTGCTAGATTTGCCTCATTTGCAAATTCGCGGATTGATGGCGATGCCGCCGCTTGGCGATGACCCCGAAGATTCCCGCCGCTTCTTTCGACGGGTGCGGCTGTTACGCGAGCGGCTGGCGACTCAACTTCCCGGCGCGGAGTGGCGCGAGCTCTCCATGGGCACCAGCGCGGACTACGAGGTGGCTGTCGAAGAAGGCGCGACCCTCGTCCGCGTGGGAACCGCTATCGTGGGCGAACGCAGGTATACGTCGGAAAAGGAAGCGTAATGATCCTCGTCGCACAAATCATCAGCGCAGTCTCGAACATCCTTGTTTTGCTGGTCATCGTATCCGCCATCCTTTCGTTTGTAATGGATCCGTATCATCCGATTCGCCGCGGGGTTGATAATATTGTCGAGCCGATGCTCGCGCCCATCCGCCGCATCCTGCCGCCGGTCGGCATGCTGGATTTCAGTCCGCTGGTGTTGATCCTTATCCTTCAGTTCGGGGCGCAGTTTCTGATCAGAATTCTACTTTCACTTTGAGGTACTCATGGCTGACCGAAAAATCAAAATGCACGATGGCAAGAGGGGTTCCGCGCTCGCTGTGCGAGTTACGCCGCGCGCCAGCCGAAACGAGATCGTGGAGGTGTTGAACGACGGCACGATCAAAGTGCGCATCGCCGCGCCGCCAGCGGACAATGAAGCGAACGATGCGCTGGTCGAATTCTTTTCTGAAATTCTCGGCGTTCCGAAAACGCGGTTGGATATTGTGGCGGGCGCATCCGGGCGCGATAAATTGATCGCCATCCTCGATATGGATGTGGAGACCGCCCAATCGCGCATCGTGGCGCATATGGGATAAAAATAGTTAGACCTCACAGGTTTTCAAATCCTGTGAGGTCTTTTTTTGTTTCACAAAACGACCTCCGTCCTGAGCGGAGTGAGGAGCGATAGCGACGAACGCAGTCGAAGGACGCTCAGCGCGGAAGTTATCACTGCGGGGGACCGTACAAATTCCGATACGTGTTGAATATCTCGTAAATGAACCGAATGTAATTCCGCGTTTCCTCGAAGCGGACGACCTCCAGAAACAAGTCGGGGTCACTGCCCGCGAGTTGATTCCACGCGATCGCGTTGCCGGGACCTCCGTTGTATGCCGCCAGTGCCGCGTAGATGTTCCCGCCGAGTTGATCGCGGTTCTTATCCATGTAATATGCGCCGAACCTCACGCTCACGATGGGACGATATAGATCTTCCTCTTTGTAGTTGAGGGGCCAGCCGAGCTCGCCCGCGATCTGCGCGCCAGTGGGGGCGATGATCTGCATCAAGCCGTGCGCGCCCGCCGTCGAGCGGACGAATCCCTCGAACAGACTTTCCTGCCGGATCACGCTGAACATGAAGAGCGGATCGAGTCCGTACGTCTGCGCCTGTTCGATGATCAGGTCGTGATAGTACAAGCCGTACCGCACGTGACTGAAATACGGCGGCGCGGTCAGCGATTGGGATTGACTTTCGTAGCCCGCCAACGTCAAGACCTGGCGCGCGGCGAAGACCGCCGAGCGGTACAAGCCGATATCGAGCAAATGATTCGCGAGGCGGAAACTATCGGCGGCGTTCGTTTCGACAGACGCGCGCAGTGACTCAAATTCGAGCCGCGCCTCGTCGTACATGCCGAGTTCCCACAATTCTGTGCCGCGCACAAAACGCGGATCTTGCGCGAGCGAACCGGGATTCGATAGGTCAGTGTCGGCGGGGAGGTTGAACGTGATGCGCATCCACGCTTCGGCGTCTTTTCGTTCTTTTCCAAGGTCAATGTCAAAGTTGACGGCGGGCGGTGATTGGAAAAGCGTGTTGCCCAGTAACATGTCTCGCGCGCGGATGCTGTAATAGTTCGTCGCGTCAATGGCTTGCCCCTGCTTCCAGGAATCTTGCGCTCCAATGTTGTCGCCGAGAATCGTTTGTGTTTTGCCGATCCAAAAGTAAGCGCGGGCGCGGTCTTCGGGCTTTGTGGAAAGTAAAAGATCGCGCTGGAATGTGGTCAACGCGCCTTGATAGTCGCTCAACCGATAACGCGAGATGCCCGCTAAAAACAGCGCGTATGGAACTTGTTCGCTGGCTGAATATTCGTTCGCCACGCGTTCCCACAGTTGCGCGGCTTCCGCAAGCCGGTTATCGCGTTCGGTGATGCGCGCCGCGGTGAACAAAAACCCCGGCGACGACGAAGATGCCGGCACAGCCGCGACAAAATCGGTGAGTGTTTTCGCGCCAGCCTGATTGTCGCCTTTCACCGCCCATTCGAGGAACGATTTTTCCTCCCACGCGTCTGCCCAGCGCGGATGGGATGGATACGCCTTGATGAAATCATCGAGCGCGGCAATCGCTTCGTCTGTGCGTTGGAGTTCGATCAACGTGAGCGCGCGATAGTATTGCGCGGTGCCGTCGGTCGCTTGATCTTGCGTTGCCGCGATGTATCGGTCAAACGCCGCGAGCGCCACATCGTATTGCTCGGCGAAATAATCCACGAGTCCGCGATCGAGTTCGCTGACCGGCACGTTCGCGTCCACTAATTCGATGAGCGCGAGATATGAAAAATACGAAAGCGGATAATTTTCCACGGTGTGCAGGTAGCGCGTGTTCGCCTCGTCCGTTTGACCGAGTTTTTCATGCGCGTTGCCCGCGAGATAATCCATCTGCGCGCGGATGTAATCGTTCGTTGCGGTGGCGAAGATCGCGTCATACGCGGTCAACGCGCCGGCGTAATCGCCGAAGTCGGCTCGGGCTTGCGCAATTTTGACCTGGAGAGTCAGGCCGCTGTCGAGGCGCGAAGCGTTTAGCGCGGCGGTGTAGGCGTTGATCGCGCCGGTGTAATCCTTGATCTGGATGAGGGCGTCGCCGCGATATTCCTGCACGTAGGCATCCAGCACGCCGGGGATGCGCGTCGAGTAGACGTTGTACGCGTCTGCCGCCTGTTGAGGCTGGTTCAGTTTCGTGTGGGCTTGTCCCATCAGGAAGTAGGCGCGCGCGGCGTAGGTTGAATCGGGATATTCGTTGGTCAGCGTGGTGAATGTTTCGAGCGCGAGTTGATAACGACCCTCGGCAAGCGCGGTGCGGCCCAAGCCCCACAGCGCGGCGGCTTGCAAAGCCTTGTCGTTCGATTGATCGAACGCGGTTTGATATTGCTCTCGCGCCGAATCGAAATCGCCGAAGAATAACGCCTCGTCGCCGGACGCGATCCGCGCCACAGGCACCGGCGTTGGGAACGGCGTCGGCGTGACCGTCGGACTCGGCGTGAGGGTCGGTCCGCCGGGCGTGATGGTTGGAGTCGGTGTTGGGTTGGGGTTTGAGGAGGGGAATATCTGACAGGCTAGTGTGATTACGAGAACGCACAGCCAGATGAATTTGTTTTTTCTCTGCATGAAAAGTTTATACTGGATGAAATTTTATATGTCAATATTTGTCATGTCGTTGCGAGGAGCCGCGTAGCGGCGACGAAGCAATCTCCTCGAAACAAGAAAATATTGGAAAACAGGAGATTGCTTCGGACGGACGAGCGCCGTCCTCGCAACGACATTTTTTTGCTAGGAAAGGATTTTCACATCCATTCCAAGTTGAAGCCGTCCTTCGCTGAGCGGAATGACGTTTTGCCCGAAGATCGCGCCGAGCGAGTGCTTGCGATACTTTCCAAGAGTCTTGAGCGGCTCTTTCTTCCGTTCGAGCGTTTCTTTGTCAATCGTTGTGACCTCGCACCGCGCGCACGGCTTGACGATGGCTAACTTAACGTCGCCGATCTGGATTCGGTTCCACGTATCTTCGGCGTACGGTTCACATCCCTTGACGACAATGCTGGGACGGAAGCGGTTCATCGGGAGCGGCGTTTCAAGCCGCGAGTTTAGGTCTTGCAGCGATTCTTCAGAGATGATCAGGATCGGATACCCATCCGCGAAGCCAGTGTGGTCGTCCTCGTTCACCGCGTATTCCTGGCTGACCAACCTCTTGAATCCATCGGCGATGTGAACCAACCGCACAGACATGCCAAGAAAATCGGACAGCCACTCCACCGCTTCTTCTCCTTGGTCAATGGCTTGGACTCCCTTGCTCTTCCAAATATTGACAGGCCAAGAATGTCCCGATGTGCGGATCGCGATTCGAATTGAATCCATGTTCGGCGCGGAGAGGGTGAGGACGCCGTCTTTTCGCACCGGCGTGATGAGCGCGAGTTTGGCGATCTGCCGCTGTGTGAGAAATTCACCCTCGGGTGTGACGACCATCAAGCGGCGGTCTAATGCAAGCCCCATGCGTTCGACATTCCATGCTTCCACTTCATGTCCGCGGCAGGCTTTGATGGGATAGTAGATGAGGGAGGAGAGGGTGATCATAGCGTTTGGCTATTAAGCCACAGAGAACACTGAGCCCATTGAGAAAAACTCAAAATCTCTGTGCTCTCTGTGGCAGAATTAAATTGCTCCAGTTATTTGTTCATATACCAGTTTTGAAATGTTCGCCATGCAATCATGCGCTTCGTCTGCTTTATCTTCCGCGAAGCCGCGCGTCATGATCGAGATGGCGTACGGCTTGCGGTGTTCGGGGAAGACGATGCCTGTGTCGTGATAAAACTCATCGCTCCAGCCTGTTTTGTGCGCGACTCGCGTTCCTTCTGGGAGCAAGCCCGGAATGCTTTCATTGAATTCCTGCCCGAGCAGGATTCCGATCATTTCATCCGAGGCTTCTTTTGATACTACTTTTCCTTCCGCGATCAATCGCATCGTTTGAGTGAGTCCACGCGTGGAGCCGCTGTTATTCATCCCTTTTTTGAGCGCGGGCAGATCGTACATCCCGCGGATGAAAGAGACGCCTTGAATCCCAAGCTCCGCAATGAACTCATTGATCCGATTTGCGCCGATTCTTTGAAACAGGATATTGGTGGCGAGATTACTGCTTCGCACGATCATTAGCCGCGTCAACTCGCGGATGGATTCAGTCTCGCCGATCCGCTCGTATAACGAAGTTTCCGAATCGTCCACTGCCTCCAACGAATACGGACTTCCGTCCGCGATGCTGGGGAAGGAGTTGAAAATGGTGAGCGGATCGTCCAGCGAAACTTGTCCCGCATGCGCCTGCCTGAACACTTCCATCATCAGATGTGTCTTGACCGTGCTGGCGGGGTGATAGGACTCGTCGGCGCGGAGGTTGATCTCCCTGCCCGTTTCTAGATCATGAACAGACAGGGAAATATCCTTGCCGCTGAATTGTGCGATGTACTTTTCAACAGGAAACATAAGCCGCAATTGTACTTCATTGCGTCCGTTAGAAAATAATTCCCCAATCTTTTTTACCACGAAGGACACAAAGTGCACTAAGGTTTTAAAACTTTGTGTCCTTCGTGTCCTTTGTGGTGAGAAAGGCTTTTATCCGCCTTCGTACTTGAACGAAACCTTGACCTTGGCGCGATACGCCGTGATCTTGCCGTCGTCCAGCACCATATCCAACTGGCTGACTTCGGCAATCCGCAAGTCGCGCAGGGACTTCGCTGCGCGCTCCACAGCCACAGACGCCGCCTTCTCCCACGATTCCGAACTCGTGCCGACCAACTCGATGATCTTGTATACGCTGTCTGACATGGGGTATCTCCTCTACTGCAATGAATGGGAAACAATTAGGATTTTATCATTTGCCTTCTACTGCATCTCGTACGTCTTTCAAAATCCCCTCGGTATCACACTTCGCCAACTCATCAAACAGCCGCAGATTGCGCTTCACAATCCCCGCATGTGGAGCGATCTTCCGCGCCTTCTTGAAGGTTTCAATTGCCAACAGGTGACAGTCACCTTCAAGGTGACTGTCACCTAGAATCGCCAACCCACATAACGCCAACCCTTTCGCGTCCAGCGCATCATAATACTCCGCCGTCTTGGACAAGATCTCATCTGCCTGCCCTATCGCGCGGACGAAGGCTCCCCGTGCCGCGACCTCATCCCCCTGCCGCAAGGCGATGATTCCGTGCAAGGCGCTGGCATCGTGATTGTTTTCTGGCACATCATATTGCAACGCGGCTTCGATGGTGGCGCGGGCGTTGACCAAATCATTTTGGAAAAGATAAGCCTGTGTCATCCCCCAGCGCGCATAGTTTTGTACTGACTGATAATTGATGTCATCAGCGATATTGATTGCTTCTTGAAAACTTACCACTGCATCGGCAAGTTTACCAAGTTCGATTAAGGCGTGCCCGATATTGTCTGTATGTAAACCTCTATCTCCAATTTTTCGTAATATATCAACACCACGTCTATAAAAATCTAAAGCATTTTCATTTTCACCTAGTTCAAGATATCGATTGCCAATATTACCGAGTAAATAACCTTCACTCCTTAAATCACCAGTTTCTTGGGCAATTTTTAATGCCTGTTGTTGAAATTCCAATGCCTTTTGGGTTTCACCTAAAGATTTATAAGCACTCCCAAGATTACCAAGGTTAATTCCTTCACTTTGTTGATTGCTATACTCGCGAGCAATAACTAATGATTTTTCATAGAACTCGATAGCCTTACGTTGATTGCCAAAAGACATGTAACTTAGTCCAAGGTTACTAAGTATCACACCTTCGTATTCTCGGTCACTTTCTTCTCGCACAACAATTAGTGCTTTCTCGCAGCATACTATCGACTGTGAAATATCCCCAATTGCTCTATATGCCATACCTAATTCATTTAAACTTCGTTTTTTAGGGAAACTACTGTTAAGTTTCCCTTGTAGGCTTTCATAATATTTGATAAGAAGACGATAGTGTCCCCAAAGTTGCAGACAATCAAAGTCAAAATCTGAAAGAATATCACCAGCGTTATCATAATCGCCAGCGGCGCAACGCAGGTCAAATTCCGCCAGTTGCGCGGAAAGGTCGTCCAGTTTTTTCCATTCCGCGCGGGGTTTGCGGGCTTGGGCAAAGTAGTCCGCGGCGCGGCTCGTTAAATCGTGTTGGGTAAAGGCATTGAACCTTGGAGATTTAAGAGCATCAAGTGCTCGCTGAATCTCCCACAAAGCCTCCTCGTCTGGATTTTGTGGCTTTTGTTCTTCCTTTGTGACCTTCGTGTCCTTCGTGGTTAAATCTTTTTCAGGAATTAAACCGAAAGCAAACTCCCGATCTACAGGATGTAAATAAAATCGCCCGCTTTCCTTGCGCGCAAAGTGCATATTCGCCAGCCGCTGCAAAATCGGCGCGCTGTCAATTGAGGGAATATGCGGCGCGAGCAGGTAGTCCACGGCGGCGGGAGTCACAGGTCTGTTATAGACTGCCAGCGCCTGCATCACCTTTTGCGCGTTCATGTCCAGGCGGTTGAAGGCTTCGCCCACCAGCGCCTCCACCACGTTGACGGGCGTGGGCATGGCAAGCAGTTCTTCGAGCGTCGTATAACGGTCGGAAGCCAGGATGGCAAATAAGGCTTCCAGCGCGCGGGGGAAACCCAGCGTCCGTTCGTATGCCCGCTTCAAGGCTTCAAGGTTGGCAGATTTCAGCCCAACCTTCGCGTCCACGTCCATTTCGCGCAGCATTTCGACGGCGTATTTCTGCTCCAAGCCGCTGTCGAGAGTCAACACGCGCTGTTTGCCAAACTCGTACAGGTTCAGTCCGCGCGGCGCGACGCGCGTGGTCAGGATGACCTTCAACGCGCTGTGCGCTCCATGCAGCAGGGCGCGCAAGCATTCATCCAGTTCCGCGTCGGCGATGTCGAAGGTCTCGACGCTGATGAGCGATTCGACGTTATCCAACAGCAGAACCACCTTCCCCGCCGTGAACCTGTCCAACAGCGCGCTCATCTTGGACGCGGTACTCGCCTGCGGATTTTTATAGACGGCGTCCAGCGCGTTCGCGGCATCGGCGGGCAGGAGTTTGCACAGGTCATAAAACAGATTGGCGAAATTGACGCGGTGACTGCCGCTCTCGCTGAGATAGACGATTCCCTCCACCCGCATCCTGCCCAGCTCATCTGGAAGTTCGCCTCCCTCCAGACCTTTCAATAATCTGCAAACCATCGCCGTTTTCCCCACTCCTCCGCGCCCAACGATGGTCATCACCCTCTGCGAGTCATCTTGCAGGAATTTCACAACCTGTTCAGTTTCAACATAACGATCTTGGAAATAAATCGGCGCAACACCAGGCGGCGGATTGATGAACTTGGTTTCAGTTTTGGCCGCAATAGGTTTTTCAGGTTGACGTTCGCGCTCCAAACCTGCTTCGATGTTCTTTTGGGTTTGTTCCGCCGCAGCCTCTGGGTTATCAACGATTTTTTGTTGGGCTTGAATATCTTTAGTCAGTCCGTCAATATCCAATTCGATGCGTTGTTTTTCTTCGTCGCTTTTGGCGTTATTCAGGTCACGTTCCGCCGCAGAAAGACGAGCTTTCAACGCGTCAAGTCGTCCTTCGGGGGAATCGATGCGCTGAATCGCAAGCCTTAATTTCGCCAGCCCCGCTTTTTTGTTTTCAAGGAAATCAATTTGTTGAACTTCCCCTAATCGGAATGGAGGTTCCACATCCTTTTGCAAACCGATGATCAGAATCGGTTTCTTGTATCGTAGCGCAAGGTCTAATTCATCTCCGCAGATGGAGCCATCAGCAACGCTGTCTTTTGTAAGCGCAAATATGATGCATTTACAAGTTTGGATTGCATGAGGAACCTTTTCGTCCCATCTGCTCCCTGCAGGGATGTCCCGTTTGTCGAACCACGCTTCGATAAACGGATTGCCGCCCTCCAATTCGTTGGTGAGTTGAGTCCCAAAATCTTCAGCATCTCTATTTGAGTAACTAATAAAGCAATGACTCATCCGAAACCCTCTCTTGTGAACTTTGATTACAGAAAGAAATAGATCACCAGCAAGATGGCGATCACGGGGATATAAAGCCAGGAGATCGTCATAGAAAAAAGCACATTCCAGAACGAGAATTTATCTCCCTTATAGAGTTGAACAGGCATCGAAAAGAGCGGTATCTTGTTTGTCGTAGTGATTCTCGCCGCGTCGTTGTACACGCCTCTGAATTTTCGCTCCTGCCAGAGATAGTATGTGTCCAAACCCCAGAAGATGACCGTCGGCAGGATGGCGAATAGCACATATAACTTGTTTTGCTTATCGGCAAAGATGGCAAGCAGGGCAGATACGATCGCCACCATCCAGCCTTTCATTTGAAAGGAATTGGAATTCATGCGCGTGATGATATTTTGCAGGAATTCCAGATGTTTGATTTCCTCAGGGGAAAATTTTTTCGCGGGCATGGCATTTTCCTTTCTGTCACGGACGACTTTCCTCCGTGATTATACTCACCATTTCTCCCAATGGACGATTTCCTCCAACGACCTCCGTCCACCTTTCTTCGGTGAATCAGATAACTTCGCCTCCTCCAACGGATACCCAAACGACAGCGCGATGCGCAGATGCCACTCCGGTGGGAATCCCAGAATCGCACGCGCCTTTTCTGGCTCGTAGATCGAAGCGGGGACAGAGCCGACTCCCAACTCCCATGCGGCAAGTTGCATGTACGCGGCGGCTTGACCGGCATCGAACATCGTCTGGAATTTCGCGGTCGGCTCGGCGGTGAGGATCGCCACGCCCATCGCCGCGCCCGCGAGATGCTTCGCCCACTCGCCGCACTCGGATAACGCTTTCAACGTCGCTTTATCGCGGATCACAACGAACTGCCATCCCTGCTCGTTCTTCGACGACTGCGACCGTCGTCCCGCGTTGAGAATCGCGTGAACCACATCCTCAGGCAACGACACATCTTGAAACTTCCTCACGGCTCTCTTGAGTCGAATCGCATCTGCTACATTCATCACATCATCTCCTCAAACCACTCACTGCTCACTGATAACTGATAACTAATCACTGCTAACTGGTTTTCCTCTCCGAGTATAATCCAACAAATGAACCAGCCATTGCCCTTCAAACCCTTTGCGATCTCCACGTTCATCCTCTTGCTGATTGGCTGGGGCGGACTCTTCGCCGTGCTGTCACTTTCCGTTCCAATAGTTTGGTTCCGCTGGGGATTCTTCGCGCTGTTGATCCTCGCGCTTACCGGCACCGTTCTTCCCATCGTCTATTTTTTTCATCGCCGCTTTCCCGCCGACCCGCCCGCCGAATCGAATGTCATCGTGCGTCAGGCAGTTTGGTTCGGCGTCTACGGCGCGACCCTCGCGTGGCTTCAACTCGGTCGCCTCGTCACGGTCTACGTGATCCTCGGCTTGGCTGGCGGCATCCTCGCCATCGAATATTTCCTCCGCTTGCGCGAACGCGCCCGCTGGAAGCCCCCCGTCGTTTCCGATGACCAGCCTTCGTGACCTCCCCTCGGTTGACCAACTTCTTCATCATGCGGATGACCTCCTCATCAGATTTGGCCGCCCCTTGACTCTTGACGCGCTTCGTTTGACTCTCGACGAAACCCGTGCGCGCCTCAAAGCCGACGGGGAATCTGCCTTGCCCTCCTTCGACTCGATTCTCGCCTCAGCCGAATCCCGCCTCGCCGCATGGACGACTCCCTCGCTCGCCCCAGTCATCAACGCGACGGGAGTCATCCTCCACACCAATCTCGGGCGCGCGCCGTTATCAACCTCCACTATTCAAGCGATGAACGCCGTCGCCGCGAATTACTCCAACCTCGAATTTGACATGGACACTGGCAAGCGTGGCTCGCGTTTGATCCATGCTGAATCAGTTTTGCAAAAATTACTCGGCGTTGAATCTGCGTTGGTGGTCAACAACAACGCCTCTGCGGTTCTGCTTGTGTTGTCGGCGTTGGCAAACAAGAAGCGCGTGGTCATCCCGCGCTCGCAACTCGTCGAGATCGGCGGCGGCTTCCGCGTGCCAGATGTGATGAAGCAATCTGGCGCAAAACTGGTTGAGATCGGCACAACGAACAAAGTCCGCATCTCCGATTACAAAGACGCGCTCGAAGAACCGACCGCGTTGGTCATGCGCGCGCATCGCAGTAACTTCAAGATCGTCGGCTTCACCGAAGAACCCGAACTTGCCAAAATTGTTGATACTGCTCGTAAAACAGGCGTGCCAGTGGTTGACGACCTCGGCTCAGGCGCTTTGATTGATACCGCGAAATACGGTCTCGCCCACGAACCGACCGTACAAGAGTCTCTCGCGGCTGGCGTAGACATCGTCTGCTTTTCAGGCGACAAATTGCTCGGCGGTCCGCAAGCGGGGATCATCGTCGGCAAGAAAGAATTGCTTGACCGAATCAAGAAACATCCGCTGGCGCGCGCGGTGCGGGCGGATAAAATTTCGTTGGCAGGCATCACCGCGACTCTGTTGCATTACCTCAAAGACGAAGCGGAGCGCGAAATCCCCGTCGTGCGGATGATGTCGCTTACGGCGAGGCAGGTCGAGGTCCGCGCTGAGGCGTGGCGAAGTGTGTTGGGAGTGGGGGAGGTGATTCAATCCGAATCCACAGTGGGCGGCGGGAGTCTGCCTGAAGAATCCATGCCCACGTTTGTCTTGTCGTTGAAAGTCAAAAGCCCCGATAAATTTTTAGCGAAATTGCGCGAAGCGAATCCGCCCGTCATCGCGCGGACTGAAAACGACAACGTGTTGCTCGATCCGCGCACAGTGTTGGATGATGAGTCTTTGTTGCGAGTGTTGAAAGAGGCGTTGCGTGCATACCGTTGAAATTCCGATCAAAGACGCGAAGAATCCACCCAAAATAAATTTTCCCGATCGTTGCGTCAATTGCGGAAAGCCGAAGCATACGGTGATGCCGTTGCAGTTGAACATGGGAGTTGAAAAACGCGGGCAAGGCGTGCTGATGGATTTTCCCGTGCCGCTGTGCGCCGAGTGCGAGAAAAAAGAACGCCGCGTGACGAATGTGACTCTGTTGCCGTTTGTGATCGCGGGATTCATCCTCGGCGCGATTGCATTTATCCCCGCGTTGTTGATCGCTCCCGATGGGACATCACCGCAAACGTATAATTTCCCATTTGTCTTTGCAGGGTTCATCGCCTTGGTCGTCGGCGTCATCGGCGGGACGGCCGTTGAATTTATCTTGAAATTTCTTTTCGCTCCCGCGTATGGCCAATTGCTGTTGAAACGCCCGCTCACCATCCTCAGCCTCTTCAACGACTCGGAAGATGTGATCGGCCTGTCAGCAAAGTTTACCGAGAAGAAGAGATCGTTGAAAGTGATGTTTGAGAATGACGAGATAGGAAAAGAGTTTGAGAAACTAAATAAATTCGTTGGTTGAGTAGTCCCGCGCGTGCTGAGCGGAGTGGCGCGTGATGTTCGCGCCACGAAGACGAAGTATCGCGGGACGTATCGAAACCAACATGTGTCAAGAAATATTTTGCAACAACAATTGCTTTACGGCGTGCTGGTCTCGATACGGGCTTTGCCCTACTCGACCACCGATTATAAAACTACACCGTTGGTCGAGTAGGCGGCGGAAAGTAATGAGTCTGAGCATGGAGTCTTGCCTCCGCCGCCGTATCGAGACCAAAGGTTAGCAAGACTCATTTTGCAACAACAATTGCTTTACGGCGTGCTGGTCTCGATACGGGCTTCGCCCTACTCGACCACCGATATATCTTTTTTTGGAGAAAACATGAAATCAGACATAGACACCCTCATGCAAGCCCGCAACCTCGATGCGTTGATCGTCTTCGGCAACGCCGAACATAACCCGCCGATGTATTACTTCACCGGCGGCGGACACGTCAGCCATGCGACGATCATCAAGAAGCGCGGCGAAGAACCGATCTACTTCCACGCGGACATGGAGCGCGACGAAGCCGCCAAGAGCGGATTGAAATGCGTCCCGTTCGCCAAATATGATTACGAGGAATTGTTCGAAAAGGCGAACAGAGACGCGCTGCTCACAAGCGCCATGCGCTTTGAATTGATGTTCAAGGAAGTCGGCGTGACATCGGGACGCGTCGGCGTATATGGCACGTATGATCTGAGTTCGATCTTCGGGATGCTGACACAACTACAAAAGCTGATGCCCAACCTTGAATTCGTCGGCGAGTCCCGCGAAGACTCGATCTTCATGCGAGCGATGGAAACGAAAGATACAGCCGAAGTGGAACGCATCCGCCGCATGGGGAAGATCACAACGGGCGTTGTAGAAAAAGTTCGGGAATACCTGACCTCTTGCAATGTCCGCGATGACGAAGTGTTGTTGAAAGAAGATGGCACACCGTTGACTGTGGGCGATGTCCATTCCAAGATTCGTTTGTGGGTGTCGGAGCAGGGAGCGGAGTTACCGTCGGGTTTCATCTTCGCCATCGGACGCGACGCCGGCGTCCCGCACTCCGCAGGCACCCCGTCGGATCTGATGCGGTTGGGTCAAACCATCGTGTTTGACATCTATCCTGCCGAAGCGGGCGGCGGGTACTATTACGACTTCACGCGCACGTGGAGTTTGGGTTACGCCACGCCCGAAGCGCAGGAGTTGTACGACGAGGTCAAAGAAATTTTCGACACATTGATGGATAACTTTGACTTGAACGCCGCGTTCAAAGATTACAACCAAATGACGTGCGAATTTTTCGAGTCGAAAGGGCACTCAACGCCGCTCCATACAAAATCGCCTGTGGAAGGATATGTTCATAGTCTGGGTCATGGTGTGGGACTGAACATTCACGAACGTCCTTTCAGCGGACTGAGCGCCAGCGACGATCAGCGGCTCGCGCCCGGCGTTGTCATCACCTCTGAGCCTGGATTGTATTATCCCGAAAAGGGAATGGGCTTCCGCATCGAAGATACGCTCTGGGTGCGCGCGGACGGCGTGATGGAAAAACTTGCCGAGTATCCGTATGACTTCGTCCTCCCGATGAAGAAGTGGAAGAGGGGATAAGCGATGGAAAAGATCGTAATTCAATTTGTGCCCGAATTAAATGATTACTCCCGTGTGATCAGATCATTTTTAACTCGCAAGCGCTTATACTGGGTTGGTCTTGGTGTCGTAGGCGGGCTTGCTCTGATTTGCAGTGGACTGCTCATTATTGATTCGTTGGACGGCAGCTTTCAAACGACCAAGTATCTTGTTCCTCTCATCTTGGTTTTAGTGATTATTGAGTCGTATCCATTATGGGGTGGATGGCTGACACTACGGAGTGCATCGAAGAAAGAAAACCTGATATTGCCTGCACGATACGAGTTGGACGAAGAAAACATGCTCGTGATAAGCCAAATGGCAGAAGCCAAGTACGATTGGAAATTGTTCACCAAAGCGTTTGAGGATGGGCAGTATTACATGATTACATACTCGACCAACAAAAATATGTTTCAGTTTATACCAAAACGGGCGTTTAATTCGCTTGAGCAGGAAGCCAAAACTCGGGAATTAATCGTTCGTCAGTTAGGTAAAATCGAAGATACTGGAGAAGGGCTAACTCGCTGGGGGCTAGCCGCGCTCACTGCGGTTTTGACTCTCGTATTTATTTTGTGTGTTATAGGATTGGCAGTCCTGATCGCCTTGATTTAATGATCCACCTAAAATCTATCGTCAAACGCGAGTTCGGTTCGCGCGATATAGACTCATTTCCATTCACACTGGAAATTGTCAAATCATTGCGCGAGATTCGGTTCGATTCGCCTGTCACATTCTTTGTCGGCGAGAACGGATCGGGGAAATCAACCATCCTTGAAACGATCGCTTGTGCGGCAGAGTCGATCACGGTCGGGAGCGAGAGCGTGCGGACCGATAAGTCGCTCGCGCCGCTTCGCAAACTTGCCCAATACTTCCGCCTCGCGTGGACGAAACGCACGCGCAAAGGATTCTTCCTGCGCGCGGAGGATTTCTTCGGGTACGCCAAGTCCATGCGGCAGACGAAGGAAGAATTTCAACAGGAATTGCAAAACGTCAAAGAGGAATACAAGGGACGATCAACATACGCCGAAGCGTTGGCGAGTATGCCGTATCAAGGTCAACTGGCGGAGATGCAGCGCAGATATGGTGATGGACTCGATTCGCGCTCGCATGGCGAGTCGTTCCTGACCCTCTTCCAATCCCGCTTCGTCGCCGACGGGTTATACCTGCTCGACGAACCCGAAGCCGCGCTCTCGCCCATGCGCCAGTTAACGTTCATCGCCGCGCTCAAACAGATGGTGCGGGACAATTCGCAGTTTATCATCGCCACCCATTCGCCGATCCTGCTTGCGTTCCCCGATGCGCAAATTCTACAGTTTGCCAACGGCGCAATTCAAGAAGTGAAATATCATCAGCTTGAACACGTTCAACTCACAAAAGATTTTCTAAACAACCCTGAATCGTTCCTGCGGCATTTATAAACCCCGTTTTGTTCATCCCTATGGATTAATCGCACAGCGGAAGCCGACGCTGTTGGTGAACTCGTCCGCGCCTGCCCACTTTCGGTTTGAAGTTTGCAGAGGCAGGTATGTGCTTTGCCATGACCCGCCACGGATGACGCGATAGTAGCCGTTGATAGGGCCGGGTGGATTCTCTTGAGGCGATTGAGAATAGTAATCTGCCGCATAGCGATCGTTTGTCCATTCTGCGACATTGCCCGACAAACCCAACACTCCCCAAAGATTCGCGCCATTCAATAGACTTCCAACTTCAACGGGTGAATTCCCGCATCCCGAAAAGCGCGCGAGACTGCAATTTGGATCCTTGTCTCCCCAGGGGAAGCGGCGATTCTCTGTGGATTTGGCGGCATACTCCCATTGCGCTTCGGTTGGCAAGGCTCTGCCTGCCCATGAGCAATAGGCTTCCGCGCCAAACCAGGATACATTCAAGATGGGATAGTTTTCATTGCCGGGACGAACCTGCCAAACGCCGTCTTTCTCAGAGATCCAAACGAACGGATCAACAGCGTCGAGCCAGAGCGCGACTTTGCCTTGTTGATCGTCATTGGAGTTCAAGAACTGAACGAACATTTGATTTGTCACTTCGGTTCGATCCAGCCAGTATCCATTCAACTGAACGGTATGCACCGGCAACTGATCGGGGTTTCCCGACGCGGAACCCATTTCAAATTTTCCTGCGGGGATGTAAACCATCTCCATCCCATCCACGCCTGTTCGCATTGTCTCGCCGGGCTGATATACCTGAGCGGGCGGCGTGGTTGGCACAGGAGTCGCCGTCGCGGAAATGTTCAGCGGCGAACCAGTAATTTCCCGGCGGATCACATCCAGTGTTTGCAGGGCTGTGAGATTCCGCATTTGCATCCCGTAATTCAAATATTCGGGCTTGGAAAAATCGGTATACGATTTGGTCATCGCAAACGTGAGATGCTCGGGGTTGCGCAAACCCTGTTCAGGTAAGGGCTGAACCGCTTTCCAAAAATTCCAAAGCGGCAATTCGTATTCCATTGCCAGGCGGGCAGTCACATAATTGATGTAATTGTTGCCCTCCGCGTTATCCGCTTTCGTGCCGAGGATGGGAACGACGCCCTGGTCAATGCTATGCTCGATGATGCGGCGCAGTCTGCCCTCGAAGGTGGACGGGTCTTTCTTCACGTCGAACGCTTCGTTGGTGCCGAGCGAAATGAGCGCGAAGCTCGGGCGGTGCAGTCGAAACTCGCAGTCGAGCGGAGTCTCATTGCTTGAACAATATTTCCAGTCCGACCAGAGCGAGGCTAAAACTCCCGCGGTGCTAAGTCCCTTTTTGGTAGCCATGCTCGAGCGCGCGAACGAGCCTTTAAAATAATCAATGGTGGGTTGGAGATACGCATATTCACCCAAGTCGTACACTTCGGGACCGAGATCGAAATCTTCCAGAAAGTATGGATTGGTGCTGTGGCAGTCTCCCACTTTCGAGAATGCGTTCGGATCGTTTCCCATGGCGAGTCCGCGCGCGTAGATCTCGCGCACGCGGTCGCTGATTCCGGTCGGGACGATGGGCAGGTCTTTCCAAAAATCGGGGGAGGGCGTCGCGGTGATCGCAACGCTCACATCGGCGATCGCGTTTGTCGCCGTCGCATCGGTGATAGTCTCCGCGCTGGATTCGGTTCCTGCGGGAACCAACTGAGTAGCAGTGACCGTCGAAGCGGGCAAAGAACTCGGTGTGTTGGCTGTGTTTTGTCCCTGATCGTTGGGTAAACAGGCTGACAACGCGGATGAAAGAAATACAAAAAGCAATAACAAATTTCTCATCAATGTCCGCTCTTTTTGTTGGGGGGTGGAAGCGCTTGAAAGTATCATAAGAGTCCCCGCTATGCTCTGCTTCTCCGCATGAGAGACTTGCGTTTCGCCGCAGAACCTGGGGGGCGAAGCGGAAGTATACTCTGGAAAGGCAAACCAGCCATTGAAGATTAAGGAATCTCAAAGAATTAATTCCCGCAACTGTGACATAATAGAGAACACAAGACCCTGCCACGAAAGTATGAAAAACCCCATGCCGTCTCTCCCCCATGCCCGCATCCTCGCCATCGAATCCTCGTGCGACGAAACCGCCTGCGCCGTCATCGAAAACGGGCGCGCGCTTCTCGCCTCCACCGTCGCCTCGCAAATGGACATTCACGCGCGATATGGCGGGGTGTTTCCCGAAGTCGCCTCGCGCCAGCATGTGTTGAGCATCATCCCCGTTGTTCAGCAAGCGCTCGCCAAATCGAATCTCTCGCTCAACGATATGGATGCCATCGCGGTCACGCGCGGACCCGGTCTTGCTGGCTCGCTTGTTGTCGGCATGAACATGGCGAAAGGACTCGCCCTCGCGCTCGGACTTCCGCTCGTCGGCGTCAATCATCTTGAAGGACACGTGTATTCGGCGTGGATTCATCCCGCTGGCGAATCGATCCCTCCCGAGCCGCAATTCCCATTGATGGCGCTTCTCGTCTCAGGCGGACACACCGAACTGAATCTGATGACCGATCATTTGACGTACAAACGCCTCGGTTCAACCCTCGACGATGCGGCTGGTGAGGCTTTCGATAAAGTGGGTCGCCTCTTGAGCCTCCCGTTCCCCGGCGGACCCGCCATTCAGAAAGCCGCAGAGAACGGTGACGCAACGCGCTTCAAATTCACACACCCGAAATTAGACAATCCCTACGCCTTCTCGTTCAGCGGACTCAAAACGGCTGTCCTGTATCAAGTCAACGAGTTGAAGAAAACGAATGAAGAACTCCCCGTCGCTGATCTTGCCGCGTCGTTCCAAGCGACGGCGGTTGACATCCTCTTCAACAAAACCATGCAAGCCGCGCGCGATTTCAAAGCAAAGGAAATTTTAGTCGCAGGCGGAGTCTCTGCCAATAAAGCCTTGCGAACCGCGTTTCAATCGCAAACTGAATTCAAAGTGAATATCCCCGCCTTTTCGCTATGCACCGACAACGCCGCCATGATCGCCGCGGCGGGATATTATCGTTATGCGTCTGGTCAGGTTTCGGGTATGGATATGGACGTCCAGCCGACGTGGGCGCTTTCGTGATCGTCATTGCGAGCCGCTCGTTGGCGAAGCAATCTCCTTTGCGTTGACGGGGATTGCTTCGTCGGCTAACGCCTCCTCGCAATGACGGTTGTGTTAAAACCCAAACCGCCCTTGGCTTGCCCGAGCCGCGGACGGTTTGTTAAGGAGAATGCAATCATCATTATAGTCCGCGAGTTTAACGTAACCTGAACATGAATTAAATGGGGGATGAGAGTTTGGTTTTGATCTCTTCGAGAGAGATCGGTCCTTCGCGTAGAATTTTTATTTCACTGCTTGCGCAATCTACAACCGTGGATGGGACTCCGCCTGGTGTCTTCCCTCCATCAATGATCAATGGGATTCGTCCGCTGAGTTGCGCGAACACTTCATCCGCTGTGGATGGACTCGGTTGCCCGGAGATATTTGCCGAAGTCACTGCCATCGGTCCCGCCGCGCGGAGCAATGACCGCGCAACTTCGTGATCTGGCACGCGCACGCCGACGGTGTCGGTGGCAGAGACGGCTGAAGGGAGAGTCGGCTGTTTGGGGATGATGCAGGTCAAAGGTCCGGGAAAGAAGCGCGCGGCGATTCGACGCGCGACGTCAGGAATGTCCATTCCAACTTTATCCATATCTTCCGCATCCGCGATCAAAACGGGAATCGCTTTTTCGATGGGACGATCCTTCGCGGCGTAAATCGACTCGACCGCCTTGCCATCGAACACGAGCGCGCCGACGCCATAGACCGTGTCGGTGGGGAAGGCGACAAGCCCGCCGTTATTCAAAACATCGAGCGCAAGTTGGATTGCGTCGGGTGAATTCGCTGAGACAATTTTCGTTTTCATAATTGAATTTCGAGCAGGCGATCACGACCTGTGAGGTCTTGATGAAGTTTGATTTGCGCGTGTGGAAAATGTTGGCGTGTGAGTTGCATCGTTTGCTCGCCAAGCGTGGACTCGATCTCCAGCAACATCAACGCGTTTGGCGCAAGCCAATCAGGGACGATGTTTAGCAACTTGTGAAAACTATCAAGCCCGTCTTCACCGCCATCCAAAGCGAGAGTCGGTTCGCGCTGATAAATGGGAAGGTGTTTGAGTGTGTTCGTTGGAATATACGGCAGATTGGAGCAGATCATGTCGAAGGTCGTAGGTCGCAGGTCTGACTTTTGACCTTTGACTTTCAACTCGGGAAGAAGATCACACTCCAAAAACTCAATCCTTCCGCTCACCCCATGTTTCTCTGCATTCCGTTTTGCAACTTGTAATGCTTTCATTAAAATATCGGTTGCAAGAAGGTTTGTGTTCGGAACATTCACCGCAATCGAAACCGCAATCGCGCCTGAGCCTGTGCCGACATCAGCAACATTTCTTTTTGTTGGATTCTTTTGCAACCACGCGATGGCTTTCTCAACGAGCAGTTCGGTCTCGGGTCGCGGAATCAAAACATCAGTCGTGACTTTAAACTCCAAGCCGAAGAATTCCCAGCGACCCAACACGTACGGGAATGGCTCGCCTTTTTGTAATCGCGAGAGTGAAGTATCAAGTTGTTTTTGTTGTTCGACTGTGAGAGTCAATTCAGGGTGAGCTAAAATCCACGAGCGCGGACGCTCCAAGATGCGAGCCAATAACACAGACGCATCAAGAGCAGGCGTATCGCTGACCGAAGCGAGGCGGATTGAAATGTCGGAGAGAAGCGAAGGGGAATCTATCATGCCATGATATCTTTCATCTTTCTTCTTTCAAACAAAGAAAGATGAAAGAGGAAAGAATATTGTTTCACTTGTTTTTTATCGCCATCAACGACAAATACTCAAACACAATATTCGACGCAAGGATCGCTGTGATGTCGCCGTGATCGAATGGTGGGGAAACTTCAACCAGGTCAAAGCCGATGAGATTCAAACCGTGCAGTCCGCGCACGAGTTGGAGAAGTTGATAACTCGTCAGCCCGCCGACTTCGGGAGTCCCTGTCCCGGGGGCGAAGGCTGGGTCAGCCGAATCAATATCCACTGTGACGTAGAGCGGTCCCTTCA
>CAYWCN010000002.1:0-125191 GCA_964456775.1 uncultured Anaerolinea sp. | reverse complement strand
CGATCAGGCGTATCAGCGCGTGATGGATTCGGGTTGGTATATTCTCAGCGACGAAGTAAGCGCGTTCGAGCAGGAATTTGCGGATCGTATCGGCGTCAAACGTTGCATCGGCGTGGGCAATGGACTCGAAGCGCTTCAATTAATTTTTATGGCGTATGGAATTGGCGCGGGGGATGAAGTGATCGTGCCGTCCAACACATATATCGCGTCGTGGCTGTCGGTGTCTTATGTTGGGGCGATTCCAATTCCCGTCGAACCGAATCCGTTGACTCACAACATTGATCCATTGCGTATCGCCCAAGCCATTACAGAGCGGACGAAGGCGATCATGCCGGTACATCTGTATGGTCAACCAACGGAGATGACCGAGATTTGGAAACTTGCCGAACAGCATGGATTGCGAATCGTGGAAGATTCTGCCCAAGCGCATGGCGTGAAGTACATGGACAAGATGGCGGGGAATTTGGGCTCCGCCGCCGCGTTCAGTTTTTACCCCACAAAGAATCTCGGCGCGTTCGGCGACGCTGGCGCGGTAACCACCAACGATGACGCACTGGCGGATAAGATTCGCGTATTGCGAAACTACGGCTCACGAAAAAGATATTACAACGAGGTCAGGGGACATAACTCGCGGCTTGACCCGTTGCAAGCCGCGTTCCTGCGCGTGAAGTTGAAATATCTTGATGAATGGAATGCGCGCCGTGACAAACTTGCAAAATATTACATTGAACATCTCAACGGACTGCCCGGGCTGGGCTTACCGGTCACCGCGCCGCAGACAGAACATGGCTGGCACATCTTCGTTGTGACTCACGATGACCGCGACAGACTCAAATCGCATCTTGATGAACACGGCGTGGATACGTTGATTCACTACCCCGTCCCGCCGCATCTCTCAGACGCGTATGCCGACCTCGGTTACAAAGCAGGCGATTTCCCTCTTTCAGAAAAACTTGCAAACACTGTGTTGAGCCTTCCCATCGGTCCGCATGTGACACGAGAGCAAGCCGATGTTGTTGTCGAGCGGATCAGGGAATTTTGTCTCTCAAGCAGGTCGTGACTTAACGACCGCAAATCTTTCTTTCATACGTAAGAAGAACTTCTCGAAGGCTTCGTATGAAACGGTAGATATGATGACCGTGATCAATAACGCAAGCAGTAACCCGGCGGCGGGATATGCGAGTTCCCTCCCTGGCTCTATGTGCTGATTAACGACCCGATACGCAAGATAAATTCCCAACTTGTGATACACATACAATCCATACGAAATTTTTCCAAGATAGGCGAGCGGCTTGACCCTGAGCAGGGGCGAGAGCGCCCAAAGATTTCCCTGCGTCAGTGAATAAATGATGAGCGAGGTGCCGATCCCCACGAGCGGATAGGTATACATCAACTCCCATTGAATTTTTTGCACATTGGGTAACTGTGTCACCTGCCACAGCGCGAGGATGCCGAGCGCCAGCCAGATGAGATTCGGAATTTTCTTCAATGGCTTATCGAGCACCCCAAGTCCGATGACGATGCCTCCAAGCACGGAGTCAAAGTGGGAAAACGGCAATACCCAGATGTCGGGATGGTTCGTGCCGCGATAGATCATGAAGGCGCGGATGAATGTGCCAAGCAAGCCCATGCCCAGGAGGATCAGACCCGCGGTGGATGTTTTTCGCCGATATAAAAAGAGCAAGACCCACGGGATGAACAAATAGACTTGTTCTTCGTATGAAATAGTCCATAAGTGATTCGAGTACAAGATCGCGTTGTTGTATCCCCAGCGCGCCGCCATGAAGTTGTCGGTGAAGGTCAACATTCCCAGCGCTCGCGTGGTCAACGAGTCGCTCCAGCCCTCCTGTTGAACGGTCAATGTGACCGCGATAAGAAAGAACAACACATACAGGGGCCAGATGCGGAATGCCCGGCGGATATAGAAATTCTTGACCGTTACGGTTCCAGTTGCTTGATATTCCGCATACAACAATCGTGAGAACAAAAAGGCGGAGAGGCACAAAAACAGATCAACCCCCATCCAGCCGTATCTTGCAGTCACCTCCCAGGATGGAACGAGGGCTGAATAACCCGCATGGTGAATGAGCACCAGCAGGAAAGCAAAGAATCGCAGGCTGTCGAGTTCGGGGATGTAAAGTCCGCTTTTTTTCATGGATATTTTTTCAAAATAAAATTTTTCACACAGAACGCCCGATATGTTATCATGGTTTCAACCCTGAGGAACTATGTCGCCTTATATTGCCGCGCTTCTTACATTTGCCATTGCCCTTGTTTTTCTTCGGCTTATGGATTTCCTCGCCCAACGCGGCGTGATTGAAAGCCGCTTGAGTCGAAAACTTATCCACATCGGCACGGGCCCGATCTTCGTCTTGTGTTGGCTGATGTTCACCGATGAAGCGATCTCGCGCTGGCTTGCCGCGCTTGTGCCGCTGGTCATCACGATTCAATTCGCGCTGGTCGGCTTGGGCATCCTCAAAGACGAAGCCGCGGTCAAAGCCATGTCGCGGACGGGCGATCCGCGTGAGATTCTGCGTGGTCCACTATTTTATGGGATCGTGTTTGTCGCAATGACGTTGATCTACTGGAAGGATTCGCTCATCGGCATCCCCGCCTTGATGATTCTCTGCGGCGGCGACGGGCTTGCCGACATCGTGGGCCGCCGCGTCAATTCTCCGAAGTGGTTCTGGTCGCGCGAAAAAAGCGTTGCCGGCTCCCTCAGCGTTTTCTTCGGCGGCTGGCTGTTGACGATGTTCATCTTCACGATTTACGTTTGGCTGGGCGCGTTCAGCGGACCCACAACGCGCTTTGTTGTGCCTGTTGCTTTCGTGGCATTAGCGGCAACACTGATCGAGTCGCTTCCGTTCAAAGATATTGACAATATCACCATCGCTCTCGCTTGCGCGCTCGTTGGGTATCTGGTGTTCTAAATTTAAACCGTCCCGCAGGCTTCTTGCCAACGCATCGTTGAAATAACTCAAACCTGCGGGACGTTTTTCAACCCACCTTCTCTTCCTCATCCTTTTTCAAGATCATCACGCGATAACTCTCGGCATACTTCATGCCCTTATCCTTCGCGTCCTCTTCTGCCCATTCGGTCATCCATTTACCGACTTCATCCACAGGGATTTGACTCGCGTGTTGTTGCAGCGCTTTGATCTTCAGTTCCAACGTCTCTGTGATGTCAACCCACGTGTCGGATTTTTCCGAGCCGTGGACGTATAGCCGCTTCACCTCATGCGGTTCATATCCCGCTTCGAGCAGGTCCGTGAACATCAGCCGACTCCCCGCTGACGGGAAGACCGCCGTCGTTGCCGCTTCCGCCGCGGCGCGATGGTCGGGATGATTCACATACTCGTTGCTATAAAACCACGCTTCGGGATTGCCGCAGAGAACTGTATCAGGCTTGAATTGGCGGATGAGGCGCGTCAGGTCCTTGCGGAGTTGGATCGTCGGCTCCAGTTCTCCATCCGGATAGCGCATGAAAATCGTTTCTTTGATCCCAAGTACGGCGCACGCCGCAAGTTGTTCCTTTTCGCGGAGTTCGGCAAGTTCTTTTTTATGACGCCCATCTTTTGCGGGATCGTTCGAGCCCGAATCGCCGCTGGTGATGACAACGCAAATAATTTCACATCCAGCCTTCGACCATTTCGCCAGCGTGCCGCCGATGCCGAACTCCTGATCATCGGGATGCGCCTGAATGGTCATTGCGATTTTTGGAATATATTCTTCAGTCATTTTATTTTCCTTTGAATTGTTTAGTGATTTACGCACCGTCCCGCAGGTTTTCTCACAAAACATGGCTTGTTCAACCGATCCTGCGGGACGTTTTGTGTAAGGTGAGTTATTTATTTTTGTATTCGATGATATTCCATGTGAATTTCATTTACTGTTGATCGGTCTGCGCAACGCGTACGTTGTAATGCCAGTGTCCGCGATGCGATTTTCTTCCACGAGTTCAAACCCAAAATGTTGATACAGCGGCACGTTAGACTTCGTCACTGTGTCGGTATAGGCGATGACCCTTTGCGAATCAGCCATCTCAAGAAAGGGATGGATCAACTTGGACGAGAGTCCTTGCCCACGAGCGGAGGCGAGAACGCCGAGGTTATCTAAATAAAAATGCGGCTCGCTCGCATGTTTTTTATGATTCGCGTCAATTTGACCCAATATCGCCCGCGCTTTCCTCACGCCAATCGTATAAGATGAAAACAGGACAGGTAAAAATGTCAGCAGGTCTTTCGGCGTGACGGATGCTTCGGGTTTGTTCGGGAAACTCCATACCGCCACGCCCTGCAGCGGCTCGCCGATGCCGAACGCGCTCCCTGCGCGGATGTTGAGCCTGCCCATCGCGCGAAAGAATTTCGCAATCGTTTTCACGCGCGTTTTTGCATTTGGAAGGATGAATGAAACCAGCGGGTCTTCTGAGAAAGCGTTTGCCAACGCCTGCGCCATCGGTTCGATGTCAGAGGGAGCGAGCTGGCGATATTCGTGAACCATCGGCGTGATTGTACTCGAAAGCAAAACATCCAAAGCAATGCCTTGGATGTTTGAATTCAAAACCTGATCTTGCTCTTAGGGCGGTCCGCCAAACGTGTCGGATGCGCCGACTTTTGTATCCGTCAGATCGAGCCCGAGGTTGATCTTCGCCGCATAACCGCTCACGTTGTCGCCTGTGATGTCGAGCAGTAACTGGTCGCCGCCGCTATTGAAAATGCTGTCGGATGTGTTGAACGTATTCCGTTGACCTTTCGCCGCGTAAGGTTGCGCGGAATAAACCTGATCTGTCAGCGACTCGTCGAAGAAGAACTGCGACACGAACTCATACGCGTTCCCGTCCGCGCCAATGGTGCGGATCAAAAAATGGATGTGAACCGTTCTGCCTGAATACCAACCCGGGTAAATCGTAGTGAACTGCGCCTTGCCTGTGTTGTCTGTGAGTTGATAGCCGCGCAAAAATTTTTGCCCCTCCGTGTTGAATGTCCGATCGGTTACGCCCGAATAAATGCCTGCCGCGTCGCAATGCCAAATGTCCACTTGCGCGTTTTCAATCGGATCACAACTGTTTTGCGACACGTCGTACACGCCGATCGCTAGTGTAAGCGGCGCGCCTTCCTTCACCGAATTATCCGAAGGCTCCGAGCGGATGTCGGAACGATTCAATTGCTCATCCACGAAATACGGTCCGATCGTTAACTCGGGGCGCACCACACAAGAAAGCGCCTCGGTGGTTGCGGGCGAGGCTGGCGTTGTTCCCGGCAGTGTCGGCGCGGCGGTTGGATTCAATGCGGGGATCAATGTGCTTGTCACTTGAGGCGCCGCGCACGACGCGAGAAATGCCGCGCCGCCCACGCCCAACAACTTGAGCATATCTCTTCGGCTGAGGATCAGCCCTACGGGTTTATCGTCGTTATCCATAAAATCTCCTTTGTGTTTCGCCACATCATACTCAGAAGATTTTAGAAAAGAATGAAAAAACCATGTGGTTTTTGTGTGGATGTTATCCGCAATACACGGTCTGACTTTTCCACTCTGCGGCGAATCCTCCCTCGTACGCCTCGCCTCTTTCGGACGTGAGGCTGAATCGGCCTTCGATGAGCATTCCCTCCTCGACGCGCTGAAGCCAAACCTTTCCGCTCAATTCGATGCGCATTCCAGAGTCTGGAAGTATGTACGCCTCGCCGACCTGCCTTTCCTCGTCAGGCACTTCAAACGCGGATGGAAACGGAATCTCCGGCGATTTCCAAATGGAAATATACACGTTCGTTTTTGCGTCATACTGAACCGTAATCGTAAACGCCGTCCCATCCCACGGAGCGCAATCGCGGCTGACCGTGGCAGGGACGATTTGTTCAGGTTCTTGATTCGGAAACGAATAGAAATAAAAAATTCCGCCCAATGCGACAACGAACAAGAGTACGAGCAGAACAAGCCATCTGCGCGATTTCATCATTCAAACGACGCCGCGCGGACTGGGATGGTTCCCTGAAATCAAGCGCGCGATTTCTCTTCGAGCGGTTTGATGCGCTTCCAATTCCCAGCCGCGAATGCCGCCAGCCCAAGCAGTTCCATGATTCTGCCTGTGAGGGCGAATCCATTCACCCCAAAGAGGCTTTGGATGACAACAAAGAATATGCCGGTGTTCAACAGCACAAATGCCGCCCAAGCCAATTTTTCATTTCCACGAGGCGAACTGCTTGAAAAACGCGGCAGGATCCAGAAAGCGACGCCCATTGCCAACTGAACCATCCAGCCGATAAAGGCGAACTCGATGTGCAACGGCAGAAGCGACCAGATCGCCGGCGAGAACATGATTCCCTTGTTCGCCAACAGCAGCGCGCCGACGGTGAATCCCAACAGCGCATGGATGAGCGCGGCGCGGATAAAGTAAACGCTAAGGCGCGGCATCTATCTTTCCTTGATGCGGTTCCATGTGTTGACGATGAAACTTACGCCTGCGAGCCATTGCAAAATCGCGGAGGCGACCAGCGTCCAGCCGGTCAATGTGGATGGGGAGGAGGCTTGGAGCGGCTCGGCGATGATCCGCAGGAGCAAGCCGATGTTGAGGAAGATGAATGTCATCCAACCGAGTTGCTCGCTCCCGCGCGGTTTCGCAACGCTGAATTTGGGGAACATCCAAAACGCGATGCCGAAGATCAATTGCGTGAGCCAGCCGAATGTGAGCATGTGAAAATAAGCGGGGAAGAATCCAGCGAACTGACTCGCAACTGGCAACGCTAAAGCGATTCCCACAATGAGCGCGAGGAGTAAATATAAAATGGCGGCTTTCAGGAACCAGCGAGTGAGCGTCGGCATGATTCTATTTCTTGCTTCTCAGGACGGAAAAGACGGTCATGCCTAGAAACATAAGGATGGCGACTTCGTTCAGCAATCCGCCCCATTTGCGGATGTCAACTTGATTGGTTAGATCGCCCGTCACGCGCAGGAGCAGGGAGAGATGCAGAAGCGCGAGGTGCCCATAAAACGCGGGATAAAAATTGATCGGCACGCCGAGAATCGCGGGAAAGATAATTGGCGCGTGACCAAAGATCATGGACATCACGAAGCCGACAAAGACCGTGTGTAAGACTGCGTCGTACAGCGGACCTGCGTAGGTTGCGCCGTAGATCAATTGGAGCGCTCCGCCGATTCCCAGCCAGATGAATCCGCTGAAGAGGCAGAAGGCGATGTAACGCGTCAAGCGGTTTGGGTGGCGGATGTTATGCGCGGCGAGGTCGTTTTTCAAAAACCACAGCGACAATGCCAGCATGGCGAATCCGCTGAGGCGCGCGCCCCAGTTGGCGTTGACCATGGAGAGCACTGCTCCCGCGAGAAGCGAGAGGGCGAGAAGGCTGAAGATGCGAATCTGCCGACGCGCCGGATGCAGGACGCGGCTGAGTTCGAGGCGTTCTCCGCCTATCGTCAAGATGAGGAAGCACATCCACCAATGCGCGAGTTGAAAGATGGGGAATCCAGAAATCCAAAAAAGATTGCCGATCAACCATGAAGCCATGCCGAGCGCCATGGTGACGGTGTGGATGGCGGGTTCGCGGCGCACCATCACGATGAGGATGAAGAGCGCGATGAGACTGCCGAGGGTCATCAGGATGCCGCCGAAGTTTGGCGCGAAGAGGAGGCTGACCCACCCAAGCCCGGCGGCGAGGGGCGCGGCGAACATCCATTTTCTGGAGCGAAGCGGAAGCCCCGCGTATTCGTTGCGGGGTGAGTTGATGGCGACGGCGCGTTCGAGAGGGATCAGCACACCGAGGAAACCGGAGATCATAAGCGGCCCATGCGCGAGCGCGAGGTTGGGGAGGGCGGGAAGAATCCAGCCTAAACGCAACAGCCCCGCCCACATGGCGAACAGCAGGGCAAGGATGGCGAACGCGAGGAAGGGAATGTAGCGGGCTTGAAATTTCATTGTGTGCGTTTCGTTTTTTGATCTGCAAGATAACAACGGAGACTTTTCAGTCTCCGTTGTTGTTTTACTGTGATAACTCTAATGACCGCCCCCGGATTGAATTTCTCCATCGTAAATGCTTGGGTCGGCTTCACCGGTGACGTGGATCACGCCCCACGCGCCGCGGTCAACTCGCGCAAGCGCATGATCCACGAAGACGTAGTTGCCCGGAAAATCGGCGGTGAATTCCACCATTACCGCGCCGCCTGCGGGAACCAGCGTCGTTTGCAATCCTTCCGCAGGCGCGGTCATCAGATCGCCCTCGCGATAGACCCGGTCGAAGATCTCGCCGATCAGGTGAAAGTTCGAGGTGAGGTTCACGCCGCCGTTGCCGACAAACATCCGAACGGTGTCGCCAACTTCGACGGTCATGTTATCGGTCAGCGCGCCGGTCTTGCCGTTGAAGACGATGTATTGCGGCTTGCCGTCGAGATACCCTTGCGTGTCGAACAACTGCAAGCCTTCACGTCCCAGATTGCCGTCGGTATAAAACTCGCCTTGCATGATATAGAATTCCTTATCCACAGGAGGCAAACCGCCTTCGGGTTCGACGAGGATCAGTCCATACATGCCGTGGGTCATGTGCAAGCCGGGGTTCCCGAAAGCGCAGTGGTACACGTATAAGCCGGGGCTAAGCAGTTTGAAGGTCATTTCTTTGGTTTCGCCGGGCGCCACGATCGTGGACGCGCCTCCGCCGCCGGGACCGGTTGCCGCATGGAAATCAACGTTGTGCGGATGCAGGCTCGTCTTGTCGTTATGGATCGTCAAATGAACCGTATCTCCGACGCGCCCTCGGATGAACGGACCCGGCACGGTGTTGTCGAATGTCCAATAGTTCATCGAGGTGCCGTCAGCCAGTTCCGCAATGACCTCCGTCGTTGTGAGAGAGACTTCGATCATGCCGTCCTTGCCATAGGCAATTGTTTGAGGCACATCGTTTGGATCGCGGGCGATATTTTCGACCCGGGCAAAATTCTTGAAGTTTTTAAAGAAATGATAGACATTTTCGAGCGGCAAATTGGGGGCTTCACCCGGTCCGAACGAGCGCAAGGCAAGCGGGTATGCCAATTGGTCCGGCATGCCGTGCGGCACGTAGAACGCGATGGACACGCCGATAAAAATAGCGACCAATGCCGCCGTGATCTTGCGCGAATGCGCGCGGCGGAGCATGAGGAAGATGAAGATCGCTGCGAACACATAGGCGATGATCAACCCAAAGGCTTCGACGAGGTACTGCCAAAGGTATGAAAAAATTTCCATGGTTTCTCCTATCGGCTACAAAGCCGAATTTCTAAATGTGAGTTGGTTCAGGTCTTGCAAGAATTCGCTCGAATCGAGTTCATAGATCTCTGCCACGTCTTTGAGGGTGCAGAATTTCTGCATCCAGCATCCCACGCAGAGCGTCCCGTGCCGCATAAAGACGCGCATCGTTTCGGGTCTTTCACGCAGGGTCTTTTCGACCGTCCATTCGAGTTGGATTTGAGTGGTTTCGTCCATGCACCCCTATCCTATCGCAAAGCAGGATTTCTTCTTTGCGTAGGCGCAAACAAGGAAAATTAAGCGGATTCGCGGATCGGATCACCTTCCTTTTCGGATCATTCGCTCTCGGCGATCTTGACCAGCCCATGCGGATTGCGGATCACTACCCGCCCGCGGCCTGCTTCCAGAAGCCCCTGCCTTTCCCACTCTGCCAGCGTGCGGCTGACCGTGAAGATGGTGCTTCCCGATGCTTCTGCCAGGTCTTGCCGGGTAAGCGGAAGTTCCACCGCCGGGTGGTCTTCGCTGATCCGCTTGCCGATTTGGGAAGCCAGACGCAGGAGAGTCAGGGCGAGGCGGCGTTCGACGCGTTCGGTTGCTAATTCCCGGTACCTCGTCTGCATTTCCTGTATGTAGCCGGTCATCAATTGCATCAATCCGAAATTCAAGTATGGACGGGTCTGCATCATCCCGCGCAGGAAATCTGATTCGATGGCAAGCGCGGAGCTGGACTCAAGCGCCTGAGACGTCACCGGGTAATTTGCGCCAGGGCGGACCGCGCCCAATGCGGCGAACATTTCCCATTCTTTCACGTTCCGCAAATTCACTTGTTGACCGTTCGGGTTCGATTGCAACAATTTCACCCTGCCGGAGATCAAAATGTAAGCATACGAGGCGGGGTCGCCTTGAAAAAAGAAAAAGCCGTCCTCCTCGATGGAACGAACAATGCCCGCTCCGTGGAGCAATTTCAGGTCGTCGAGCGGCGCTTCTTTGAGAACATCCACTTGCTGTAGATCTTCGGGGTTGATCTTCATACAGTTATTTTACTCAATCTAGCCATATTGTGCCAAAATAGCGCGTGTCCTGAAAAGTCAATTTCTGCTAAAGGATTTCGGCAATGATAAAATAACTTTATGAAATTGAGAGAAGCCGCGGTTGCTCTGAATTTAGAGATGCCCGTAAAAGATCGGAAAAATGGAAATGCCAATAAGCTGGCAAGCGAAGATCGAGCCTTTCACGATTGGTATCGCTTTGTTCTTTCGTTTCCTCCCCATTTGGTGAGAGATTACATCAAAGATTTTGGATTGACCAAAAACAGCGTTGTTCTCGATCCGTTTTGCGGCACAGGGACGACGCTCGTTGAGACGAAATTGTTAGGGTTCAAATCGGTTGGTTTGGAAGCCAACTCATTCGCTCATTTTGCCGCTTCTGTGAAATTGGATTGGGACATCGATGCCGATCAATTACTTACAAAGTCCAGAGACGTTGCTTACACTGCCCTTGAGTTACTAAAACTTCAAGGTTTCGACGATGTTCATGTTTCGGGTGAGAAACCGAAGAAGTTGAAACTCCGCGCTTTGGACGCCGATACGGAAAAACTACTTCTTACAAATTCTATCAGTCCGATCCCGTTGCATAAGACTCTTGTATTACTTGACTGCTTGAAAGAAATCGAGAAGGAAAAATTTTATCGGCACGCCTTACTGGCGTTGGGGAATGCGCTGGTTTATAAGATCAGCAATTTACATTTTGGACCAGAGGTTGGCGTCCGTAACCCTAAAACGGATGTGTCTGTTGTTGGAAGTTGGCTTGAGGAAGTGGAAAAAATCGTTTCTGATATTAAAGCGGTTGAAGGAAAGAAATATCCTCAATCTCAGGTTCACTTGGGGGATTCGCGCGAAATCGCTAATTTGATTGCCCCGTGTTCGATTGACGCGGTCATCACATCTCCTCCATACCCGAATGAAAAGGATTACACGCGCACGACCCGTTTGGAATCGGTCTTGCTTGGGTTTGTCAATTCAAAGGAAGAGTTGAGGGCATTGAAAAAGACTCTTGTCCGTTCAAATACGCGCGGGGTTTACAAGGCGGACGATGACGACAAATGGATTAGCGAGTACCCCGAGATCCAGAAACTTGCAGACGAGATCGAGAATCGAAGGATCGCTCTCGAAAAAGACTCTGGTTTCGAGAGATTGTATGGCAAAGTGACGAAGCTTTATTTTGGCGGCATGGCGCGTCATTTGGCGGATTTGCGAAAACTATTACGCCCGGGCGCTCAGTTGGCTTATGTGGTAGGCGACCAGGCATCCTATTTGCGGGTGATGATTCGGACAGGGGAACTTCTCGCGAAAATCGCCGTGGCTTTGGGCTATGAGCACGTTCGGACCGATCTTTTTCGTACGCGACTCGCAACCGCCACACGGGAACAACTTCGTGAAGAAGTGGTCATTTTGCGGTGGAATACCAAGGAGTAATTATGGCTAAGAACAAAGGACCAAATCGCTATTCCCGTTTGATAGAAGCAATATTCTTGAAACACTTTCAAGAAGGAATGGGCGAGATTGCCTTTGCGCGTGAAGAAATCGAACGAGCCGCAAAGGAACTCAAGATTGTTCTGCCTAAAAATCTTGGCGATGTTCTGTATACCTTCAGGTATCGATCGGAGTTGCCTGAGAGCATCACTGCGACCGCGCCTGATGGATATGAATGGATGATTCGCCCTGCTGGGCGTTCAAAATATAAACTGGCTCTTGTGCAACAATCCGTTGTTGCGCCTACCGGCAGGATGGCAGAGACAAAAATACCCGATGCCACCCCGGGGATCATCTCTCGATATGCCTTGAATGATGAGCAGGCTGTTCTGGCAAAGATTCGGTACAACAGACTTGTTGATATTTTCACTGGGTTGACGTGTTACTCTCTCCAGAATCATTTGCGAACTTCTGTTCCCGATATGGGGCAGGTGGAAACTGACGAAATTTATATCGGCATTGATAAACGCGGCGTTCATTTTGTATTGCCTGTTCAAGCGAAAGGCAGGAAAGATAAAATTGGCGTTGTTCAAATCGAGCAGGATATCCGCGTTTGCGAATCGAAATTTCCCGATCTGGTTTGCCGACCCATTGCGGCGCAATCGTTAAGTGATGACGTGATCGCGCTTTTCGAGTTTGAATTTGGAGAGGATGAGATCAAAATAGTTTCCGAAAAACACTACAAGTTGGTCAAGTCCAAAGATTTGTCTCTTGATGATTTGAAATCATACCAAGAAAGATTCTAGGAGCCTGTCCATGACCATCACTTTGAACGGATCATCCCTCACCATCGAAAAACTAGCCGCCATTGCGCGCGATAATGAAACAGTGGAACTCGCTCCCGAAGCGTTGGAGCGCATCAAAGTCTGCCGCGCCATGCTGGAGGAAAAGCTCGCCAACAAAGAGATCATGTATGGCACGAACACCGGCATCGGCGAATTTTCGGAAAAAATTCTCAACGACGATCAAGTAAAAGAGTTCCAGAAATTTTTGATCTACAACCACGCGGCAGGGATCGGCGAACCGCTTCCGATTCCGTTCGTCCGCGCGGCTTTGGCGGGACGGATAAACGTTCACGCGCACGGGAATTCTGGGTGCCGACCTGAGATCACGCTGACGTTCGTCGAAATGCTGAACAAGGGTGTTACGCCTGTCGTGTGCACGAAAGGTTCCGTCGGCGCGAGCGGCGACCTTGCTCCGATGGCGCAAGCCGCGCTGTTGTTGATGGGGGAGGGTGAAGCGTTTTACAATGGCGAACGACTCTCAGGTCAAGAAGCGATGCGGCAGGCTGGAATCAAAGTCCCGGGTCTGCAAGCGCGCGACGGGCTTGCCGCGATCAACGGCTCCAATGTGCTGACCGCTATCTCCGCGTTGCATATTTTCGAAATGGAGCGATTCATCAAGCAAGCCGAGATCGCCGCGGCGATGACGATTGAAGCGTTGCTCGGCAATCTCAAACCATACAACACAAAGCTTCACGAACTGCGCGGCTTTCGCGGCGCGATCACATCCGCAAAAAATTTGATGAAAGTGTTGGAAGGGTCTGACTTGAAATCGGGTAAGATGAAAACCAAAGTGCAGGACGCGTACTCGATGCGTTCGACTCCGCAAGTGATCGGCGCGGCGCGTGATGCGATTGCGTATGCGCGTTCGCAAGTGGAGATCGAGTTGAACGGCGTCGGCGATAATCCGATCTTTATCCCCGAAGATAAATTGACTCTCACCGGCGCAAACTTTCAAGGGAGTCCCGTTTCACTGCCGATGGATATGGCTGGCGCGGCGATCACGATGGTGTGTGTGCTTTCCGAGCGGCGACTCAATCGCCTGACGAATCCTGCTCTTTCGCAGGGACTGCCTGATTTCCTCGCCCACGAGCCGGGCTTCTACTCTGGGATGATGCTCAGCCAGTACACCGCCGATCATTTAATTGTTGAACAGAGAATCTTGTCCGCGCCTGCGAGCGTTCAATCCATCCCTGCCGCGGCGGATCAGGAGGATTTTGTGTCAATGGGCATGAACACTGCCTTGAAGAACGAACAAATTTTAGACAACGCCTATGGTGTCTTGGGAATCGAATTCATGGCGGCGGCGCAAGCCATGGACTTCCGCCAGTTCCTGCCGGGGCATGGGACGAAACGCGCGCGTGAAGTTATCCGCAAATACGTGGAGCATCTCGAAGTGGATCGTCCGTTGTACAACGATCATAATGCGATGAAGAAGTTGGTGAAGTCGGGGGAGATTTTGGAAGAGGTTGAGAAGACGGTGGGGGAGTTGGGGTAAGTTTGCAGTGGCACAGCGAATCTCGATAGGCTTTGACGATAGATCGTTTCGCTGTGCCACTTATGAAGGCAAGTCCTATGAAACGATTTCTTCTTTTCTCTTTCGTCTTTCTTTTTATTCTCGCGGCTTGTGTTCCCGCAACTACGATGCCGATTATCCCCACACATGGTCATCCAGTTCAAATAACAGAAACTCTTGTGTCGTCTAATTCAGTTTCCTCGCCTGATTTTACGCCGACCCCCATCACTTCCATTGAACTACATCGCGGCATTAACTTCGGTAACATACTCAAAGTAACGAATGAAAGCGATTGGGGCATATATGTGCGGGAAGAGTATTTCGATTTGATCAAACAGGCCGGTTTTGACTTCATCCGCTTGCCCGTGGATTGGAAGGCGCATTCCACATATAAGGGATATGATGATGGGAATAGAAGCTACTATATTGATCCTGCTTTCTTTACTCGTGTCGATGAGGTAGTTAATTGGGCGTTGGAAAGAGATCTTTCCATCATCCTTGATTTTCATAATTATGAAGAACTCATGACCGAGCCGAATGGAGAGCAATTTTGGTTTTTATGGGAACAAGTTGCGGAACACTATAAAGATTACCCGCCACAAGTTTTGTTTGAATTGCTGAATGAACCCCACGACAAAATCACAGCCCCATTATGGAATATATATATTCATACTATCTTGAAGATTATTCGTGAGAGTAATCCTACACGCGATGTTATTTTCGGACCTGTTAATTGGAACTCTTATTTTTGGGTAAGCACTTTAGATATACCAAATGACCCACATGTAATTGTAACTTTTCACTACTCTGACGAGTTTCATATGTTCTACCAGAACACAGAAGGTGAGGCTTGGTGGGGAGATATTTGGCCGAATATTGAAGAAAGAAAAAGGGAAATTACACGCGATTTTGATCTTGTAGCTGATTGGGCAAATAGACATAATGTCCGAATTTTGCTGGGTGAATTTGGTGTGTATAACAAAGCAGATATGGAATCCGTGATACGCTGGACGGAGTTTGTAAGAAGCGAAGCGGAAAATCACAGGTTTGCGTGGGCCTATTGGGAATTTGGATCGGGTTTCAGTGTGTATGATCCGGGCACAGGTCAATTGCGAGAAGAGCTACTGAAGGCGTTAATTCCGTAAAACCTAGTTCAGTGCAAGCTTAAAGGTGATTGTTACCTTTCTGTCAAATATCTTATTACCCCGTTCCCTGCCGCGTAGCCGCTGGAGAAACATGCTGTCAGCAAATAGCCGCCTGTTGGCGCTTCCCAATCGAGCATTTCACCGGCGCAGAAAACGCCGGGCAAATTCTTCAACATCAGGTTTTCATCGAGCGTTTCAAACGTCACGCCGCCCGCCGTGCTGATCGCCTCATCCAATGGGCGCGGCGCGACGAACGGCACGGGCAAGGCTTTGATGAATCCCGCGAGTCGTTTCGCGTCTGCAAAGTCCTCTTTCGATACGAACTCGCGCAGCAACCCCGCTTTCACTCCTTTGATCCCCAGCGTTTTTTCCAAATAACTTGCCAATGATTTCGATCCGCGCGGACGCGATAATTTTTCTGTCAACCAATCCAGTGTTCGGTCGGGTTGTAGGTCTAACAGAACAGTCGCTTTGCCGTTTGCATAAATTTCATCGCGGATGAAAGCCGACGCGCTGTAGATCAACCCGCCCTCCACGCCATCTTTTGTCACGATGAACTCGCCTTGTTGATGAAACTCGCCAAACGATAAAACAACCGATTTGATCGGATGCCCTTCGAACTTCTCGCGAAAATGCAGACTCCACTTCACATCGAATCCGCAATTGGATGGACGCAACGGTTCGACCTCCACCTCAGACTGTTTCAACCAGTCAACCCACGCGCCATCTGAACCGAGTCTGCGCCAACTTCCTCCGCCGAGGGCAAGGACTGTCGCATCCGCTTTGACATGCGCATCGCCATTGGGCGCGACGAAGCGCAGAGACCCGTCGGGTAGAAAACCTGTCCACTGGTGACGCAGGTGAAACGTCGCGCCTGAATCGGTTAGTCGCTTGAGCCATGTCCGCAACAGCGGACTCGCCTTCATCCCTTTGGGAAAGATGCGCCCCGAAGTTCCGATAAAAGTTTCGATGCCCAATCCATGCACCCATGCGCGGAGTTCGTCCGCGCCGAATTTTTTGAGCAGGGGTTCGATCTCGTTGCGGCGTTTGCCATATTTTGAAACGAACGCCTCGAACGGATCGGAGTGCGTGATGTTCAACCCGCTTTTGCCCGCCATCAAAAATTTTCGCCCAACAGACGGCATGGAATCGTACACATCCACTCGCGCGCCGCCAGCGCTGATGACCTCTGCCGCCATCAACCCCGCCGGTCCGCCGCCGATGATCGCCACCGATTTTTGCATGAGGTCATTATAAAGACAAATCTCCCGAATTTGCGCAGAATCAAAACACGCACACGGATAACCCATGTACGTGTTTTCCTGTGTATTTGTTTCCGTAAATCCTTCTTCGGCTCCTCGCCGAGAATATCATCCGCGAGGTTCATTCTTTTCTACAACCGATTCACATCTCCTTTAGAATCTCGGCGCGCTTTTGTTCATACTCGGCTTCGCTGATCAGATTCGCGTCGCGCATGTTCTTCAACTCCTTCATGCGATCCAATGCATTCAACGACGATTTGGTCCTCGCGCCTCGATTCTCGAATTCCATATTAGTTTGGTGAATTTGTTCAGCCAGATCGCGCTCCCAATTGGGCTTGGGTGTCATACTGTCCTGAGTTGGCGATGCTTGAGAAGCAAGCTTGTACATCCATATCTTCCAGCCCGCATAAATAACGAGAAAAAGCAAAAAGCCATAGATCAACCCGGCGTATAAACTCATGGGGAAGAGACCCAATTCGACCTTTTCTCCGGTGGTGTTGTCCACGCAATACCACGTCAGCGTTGTGACCGTCTCCACCGGCGAGGGATGATAATCCTGCGTTACCAACTGCATCTCTCCGCGCGGACAAATGAACGGCTTGGCGATGCGGTTCATGGAGGGAAAGACCGCGCCAAACCCGATCGAAATGGCGGTGACGCCCATGAAGAGACACCAAATAAAGAGCAAAGATATACCCATCCAATTATTTTTCATTGATAGACTCCTTGAGAATGAGTATATTCCTTTTTGATTTTCCGCGTATGCTCGAAAAGTCGCACATCTGTATGTGATGCGGGAGAAGTAGACGCATACGCTTCAGAATGAATCAAAACACGCACACAAACCACCTGTGTGCGTGTTTCCTTGTCTACTTGTTTTATTTTCTACGGCTCCACGCTCACCACGCCGCCCGCGAGATTCATGTTCAACGTCCATGTGCTTCCGGTGGTGAATTGTTGAAATTCAGACACCGAACTTGCTGTGTAAGTTTCTTGCGAGCCATCATCGGTTAGAAAATACACGGTCAGCGTTTCGGATGTGTCTCCCAAGCGTTGATCAGACGAAACGTTCGGACTTTCATAGACCGGTTGCAAATTATGCCCATCGAGCGTGTATGTTTGGATCGTCGTCCATTCGTCAACGGTGTACGAGCAATACGTTTCCGTCTCGGTGTGACATTCCTCTACCACTTCCGAATAACCGTTGCCCTTGTCAACCGTCTTTTGTTCGCAGACATCCCGGCTTTCATCGTGACACGAAACATTGTACGCATCCGATGGCGGACTGCCGCGTTCGTTCGAATAACTGACTGGCTGAACTTCCTGCACGGGGACCGAAGTCTGCCAGTACACATCCGTCACTGTGGCTTGCACCGACGAAGTGGGAAAGAACAAGACCAACACGCCAACGCATATGATCGCCAAACATCCCAACACCGCCGCCGCGATCAGCCACGGCGCGCGCGATGACTTTTTCCCGGTCAATGGCGCGGCGGGGGAGAGTCCGCTTCGAGTTTGCGGCGCATTCATCACCGGTTGAGCCGGTGTCAGTTTGGGTAGTGGCGATCCGCAATTCGAGCAGACCGAGTTACTGCTTGGATTATCGGTTCCGCAGTTATCGCATTTCACAATTTTTGGTTGCGCGGCGGGCTGTTGCATCACGCGCCCCGCCTCGCGAGCTTTGCCCTCTTTCAAGTCCGCGCCGCATTGCGAGCAAGTTTCGGCGGTGGCGGGGTTGCGCGTACCGCAGAATCCGCAGTGGATGTCCGCGCCCGCTTGCGCGGCTTTCACCGCGTTATCGTCCGTCACAAACTTTTGTTCCGACGGCAATTGAAATTGCACATTCTCGGGTTGCGGCGCGCCGCAATTTTCACACGTCTTCTCGCCGCCCTTGTTGCGCGTTTGGCAATTCGGGCACACCCATTCATTTTGAACATAACCAACCGTACGTCGTCGAGCCATGCTTGCTCCTTATCTTTGCTTTAGCCGCCGTCCTCGGCGGCGAGGACGCCGCCGAGAGCAACTGTATGCCAATTATAAAACGCGACTCACGAAAATCCATGCCACTTTCGTATCTCTTCGATTCGGGATTCGCAATCCGGTTCCCGGTGCGGACTGGGATCCCCCGCCTCATTCCGACGGGGCGACCTGGTCAGCGCGTGGAAGGTTGCCTCAGCCCCCTCCGCCACGTTGACCGGGTCGTAGCCGCCCTCGAGCACAAAAACGATCTTGCCGCCGCAGAATTCCTCCGCCAGCGCGACGCACTTTTGCGCCAGCATAAAATATCCATTCGTGGACAATCCCAGCGACGTGATCGGGTCGTTCCAATGCGCATCGAACCCAACGGAGACAATGATCATCTGCGGCTTGAACGACTCGACGAACGGCTTGAAAATTTTATCCGCAACCTCTTCGTAGACTTTATCCCCCGCGCGGGCAGGCAACGGCACGTTGACGATTCGTTTCTTTGCGTGCGCCGCTTCCTGCAACGCGCCAGTGCCCGGATAAAACCCCGGCTGAAATTGATGCGCCGATAAAAACGCGACGCGTTCCTCATTCAAAAATGCGGCTTGCGTCCCGTTGCCGTGATGCGCGTCGTAGTCAAGGATCAGCACGCGCTGTAGGGGCGGAGGGCCCTCCGCCCTTACGACGAGCGCGTCCATCGCGCCGATGGCGACATTGTTGAACAAACAAAATCCCATCGCGCGATCAGGCTCCGCGTGATGCCCCGGCGGGCGGACGATGGCGAAGGCGTTGTCTGCGTCGCCGCGTAAGACGGCGCGCGCGCAAGCGATCACGCCTCCCGCCGCGAGCAAAGCATCGTCGAAGGAAGATGGAGTCACATACGTCGGCGCGTAATCAATGATGGCAGGCGCGTCCTCGCGGCAGACCTTTTCCAACGCTGAAACAAGTTCCGGGTTGTGGACTCGCGCAACTTCCTCGCGTGTCGCTGGCGTCGCTTCGATTTGTGTTGCCGAAAATGAATCCAAGCGCGGCTTCAACATATCCAACCGCCCCGGTCTTTCGGGATGATCAGGATACAAATGCTTCGGCGATGGGACAAACGTGTAAACGGTGGGCATGAGTAAATTATAGCCCTACGCCAAGAATCAACAATCCCAAAGGGATGGCAGGATTGTAGAAAAGGAAAATTCAATCACGGTTTCAAATCCCGAAGGGATGATATAGCAAATCTTTTCTCTGACACCCCTTCGGGGTTGAATGCGATCTACACCTCATTCTATAATCATTTGACCCCTTCGGGGTCGCTTCAACAACCAATCCTTCAACATGCTCAGAAAAAATCTCCAATCTCCAATCTCCAATCTCCAATCTCCAATCTCTAGTCTCCAGTCTCCTTCTTCTTTTTCCCAAACTCTTTCATCCATTCTTCCACTTCTTTTTCTGAAATAACTCTCTCGCCTTTTGCAACGCGCGGCGAGTTCATCACTTGTTTGAGAGTCTTCGCAAACTCATCCGATGAAACGACCTCCGCTTGCATTGCGCGCGCGTTGGATTGCACTTCGCGGTCGGAGGAAACGACTGTCCAATTTTTGGCGGCTTTGCCCAACTTCCTCAATCGGCTGCGGATGGCGTTGTCGGCGGTCGTCGTCAGCGAGATAAAGGCTGCGGTAACTGCGCCCAGTTTCAACGTCCGAGAAAGAGGCGCCCCGTCAAAATAGACTTCCACTTGACGGCGTTCGAGTCGGCAAAATTCCTGCAAGATGGCGACCAACTCCATTTCGTCATCCGCCGAATCGAGTCGCAGTCCCAGTTTGGGAATCAAATTGTGACCGTCGATCAAATAAGGCATCGAACCATTGTACCGCTGAAACTTGCGCAAGTTCTTTTCGTAGATTAATCAAAATTGTTTATAATTCTCTCACTCAACACAAGGAGACTCACATGGCAGACAAACGACCTTCGCAGATTGTACCGTCGCCTCAAGGCGGCATGCTACGCGATTTCGTCACGCGCATCAAACTCATCGGGCGGCTGATGACAGACCGCCGCGTGAATATTTTTGTAAAACTTTTACCGCTGGCTTCTCTTGCCTATCTTTTTTCGCCGGTCGATTTGATGCCGGGCGTTGTCCTGCCGGTCATCGGCGCGCTCGATGACGCGGCGGTGCTGTGGATCGGCTCGACGCTTTTTGTGGAACTGTGTCCGCCCAAAGTGGTCGAAGAACACATGAATCAACTCACCGACAACACGGACGATTCGTCGAACGATGATGTGGTGGACGCCGAATCAACTGACGTGGACGACAGATGAAGCGATTCGTAATTCTGTTGATCCTGCCCATCCTCGCCTGTAATGGATTAAGTACGCCGCCTCCATCTGCCAGTGAAACTGCCTCGCCAACTTCAACCGTCATCGCTCTTACACAACCGCCTGCGACGATTCCTGCCCAACCGACTGAACCGATCCCCAACACGTCCACGTTCCCCAACCCTGACGCGTACGAGTGGCAACTCGTCGCCGATGGACTCGAACGCCCGGTAGACCTCCAGCCCGATCCCTTCGGTCGTTTATGGATGGTTGAAAAATTAGGTCATATCCATCTCTTCCAAAACGGACAGTTGAATATTGACACGCCGTTCCTCAACATAGACGACCGTGTCAACAATGACGGCAACGAGATGGGACTGCTAGGATTGGCTCTGCATCCCAACTTCTCTCAGAACGGATATTTCTACGTCAACTACACCGGTGCGCGCGGCGATACGTTCATCTCGCGCTTTACTGCTGGAGAAAATTCAGTAGACCCCAACAGCGAGGTCATTCTCTTGCGCGTCAAGCAACCGTACCCGAACCATAACGGCGGCACGATGAACTTTGGACCGGACGGATACTTGTACATGGGTCTCGGCGACGGAGGTTCGGGCGGCGACCCGGAAGGCAACGGTCAATCGTTGAACACGTTGTTGGGCAAAATTTTGCGCATTGACGTGAACAACGGCGACCCGTACGCGATCCCGGCTGATAACCCATTCGGCGATGAAATTTGGGCGTATGGATTGCGCAACCCGTGGCGCATGTCGTTCGATTCAGCCACCGGCGATCTATACATCGGCGATGTGGGGCAGAACGAATGGGAAGAGATTGACTTCATTCCCGCCGGTTCGCCCGGTGGAGAAAACTTCGGCTGGGATCATCGCGAAGGCATGCACGATTACGAAGGCGGCGGTCCTGCCGATATGGTCGATCCCATCGCGGAATACAGCCACTCCGAAGGCGGATGCTCCGTCACCGGCGGACACGTCTATCGTGGCGCAATGCCCGAGTGGAACGGAATTTATCTCTACGGCGATTATTGCACGGGCATCGTCTGGGGGCTGATCCGCTCCGGCGAGACGTGGCAGAAACAATTGTTGTTCGATACGGATTTCCGCATTACATCGTTTGCCCAGGATGCGAACGGCGAAGTCTATATTATTGACGATGCCGGGGAAATCTATCGTCTTGCCGCTAAATAGAAAAAAAATAACCAGCGATCTTTCCTTAAAAGGGATGGCGCCCGCCATCCCTTTTGTATTTGTAAAACTTTGAGCGACGAAAAATAGATTTCTGTGTTTTATCTTTCAGTTCGAGAAAAAACATGCCCGCCTTCAAACAACTCTTTTGGAAACATTGGTATCAATATCTCACGCGGCGCGTTGGCAACGCGCCGGTCACGTTTTTGAATTACGGCTTCTGGCCCCCCGAAGGCGAGACCGTCAAACTCCAGCCTGAGGATGAGGTCAACCGCGCCGCCATCCAACTTTATCACCACGTTGCCAGCGGCGATGACCTCAAAAATAAAAATGTGCTCGAAGTGAGTTGCGGACATGGCGGCGGCGCGTCGTTCGTCAAACGCTATCACAAGCCCAAATCCTACACAGCCATTGACCAGAATCGAAACGCCATCGAATACAACCGCAAGGCGCACGGCGCTCTCGGCATAGACTTCCGCGCCGGCGACGCGCAATCGCTCGACTTCCCGGAGAATCATTTCGACGCTGTCCTCAATGTGGAGGCTTCGCATTGCTATCCGCGGCAGGAGGCATTCTTCCATTCTGTATATCGCGTGCTTCGGCGCGGCGGAAAATTCCTCTACGCCGATTTCCGCACGGTGGCAGACGAGCCGAAGGTCGAGCGCGACATCCGCGCGGCGGGGTTCAACGTCCGCTCGAAGACCGACATCACCGCGCACGTCCTCCGCGCCCTCACGCGTAACAGCGAACGATACCGCGCCCTCGCGCATCAATTCGCGCCGAAGATCTTGCATCCCTTCGTGGAAATGTTCGCCGCGGTGGAGGGGAGCAGTATCTACAACATGTTCGTCAATCGGGATTACATCTACTTCTCGTACCAACTCTCCAAAGCGGACTGACCGCTTCATTTCGGACTTCGACCTGCCTCGCCAGCGGGGGCTCTAATTCACCCCGCAGTTGAACTGCGGGGTGAACGCGTTAAGCCTTGACATCCTCCCATTTCCGCAGATAATTGCACCAATCAATTCAATGGCTGTGACAGAGGAAAGTAGGCTGGCAGAAGCCGCCAGAGAGATGCGATGTAGACGCTGAAAGTCGCATTCGAAAGAAACCGGTCGAAGTTCCCTCTTGAGCCGTTCGCGTGAACGTAGCGCAAAATGTCATTTTGCGCCACAAAGTAGCCAGAACCGTTTTCTCAACGTTACAAGAGATGCCGATGAATGTCGGCGCAAAGCGAATCGTTCTGATGAAGGATGATTAACTTGGGTGGTACCGCGAGAATTCCCTCTCGTCCCATTTTGTGGACGGGAGGTTTTTGTTTGTATATCATGTAGGGGCGAACGGCCGTTCGCCCCTACAATAAATGGAGAGAGATATGTTAGATCAATTAAACGAAATCGAACAATCCGCGCTGGAGGCATTGCAATCTATCACGGAGTCGACCGCGCTGGAGGCTTGGCGCGTAACGCATCTTGGGCGCAGTTCGCCGCTGATGACGGTCTTTGCCGGGTTGGGGAAACTGTCGAAGCAGGAGCGACCAGCTGTCGGGTCGGGGGCGAACCGTGTGAAAGTGGCGTTAGAGTCCGCGCTGGAGGAGAGGTCGAAGATCGTGAAATCAGCCGCGCTGGCGAAATCCCTCGAAGAAGACGCGTTGGATGTGACTCTGCCCGGACGCGGAATCCATGTGGGGCGGTTGCATCCGTCTACGCAACAGTTGCGAAAAGTGTTGAGCATTCTCGCGGATATGGGCTTTCAAGTGTACACGTCGCGCGAGGTGGAAACGGATGAATACAATTTTCAATTGCTGAACTTCCCGCCCAATCATCCTGCGCGCGATATGCAGGATACGTTTTTTGTGGAGGCGGAGGGGCGCGGCGACAATCCGATCCTGTTGCGGACGCATACATCGCCTGGGCAAATTCATGCGATGCGCGAATACGCGGCGACGAATCCTGAGAACCCGCCGCCGATCCGAATCGCGTTGCCTGGGATGTGTTTTCGCTATGAGCAAATTACCGCGCGTTCCGAGATCCAATTCAATCAAGTGGAGGGACTCGTCGTCGGCGAGAATATCACTTTCACCGATTTGAAAGGAACTCTGAATGATTTTGCGCGGCGCATGTTCGGACAAGATGCGCGGACACGATTTCGCGCGTCGTATTTTCCGTTCACCGAACCCTCCGCTGAAGTGGATGTGGAATGTTTCGTCTGCGGCGGAAAGGGATGCAGTGTGTGCAAGAATTCTGGTTGGCTGGAAATTTTGGGCTGTGGCATGGTGCATCCCGTCGTGTTGCAAAACGGAGGCTATGACCCGACGCGCTATTCAGGTTTCGCGTGGGGCATGGGACCTGAACGCCAATTGATGTTGAGGTACAAGATTGACGATATTCGTTATTTCTGGGGAAACGATTTGCGTTTCCTTGAGCAGTTCTAATTTGGAGATTAGAGACTAGAGATTGGAGACTGAGCAGTCTCTAGTCTCCAGTCTCATTGGAAGGATTTTGGAAATGAAAATACCTATTTCTTGGCTGAAAGATTATATTGATTTAGATGGCTTGTCTGTTGAAGACATTGCTCGTAAATTAACGCTTGCTGGTCTCGAAGTGGATGAGATCAAGTATGCGGGTTTGCCGATGCCCGAATATAAAGACGGCGAGAAGCACGAGTTCAAGACGAGCGGCATTGCGTGGGATAAAGAGAAACTCGTCGTGGCGGAGATCCGCGAGGTGAAGGCGCATCCCAACGCGGACCGATTGACTTTGCTGGACTTGTTCGACGGCAAAGAGAGTCAAACCGTGTTGACGGGCGCGCCGAATATCTTCCACTTGAAGGGGACGGGCAAACTCGACAAGCCGATCAAAGCCGCGTACGCAAAAGAGGGGACGACTCTCTGCGACGGTCACGCGGAAGGTTTGCAGTTGATGACCCTCAAACGGACAAAGATCCGCGGCGTGGAATCGTATTCGATGGTCTGCTCCGAAAAAGAACTTGGAATCTCCGAAGAACACGAGGGCATCATCCTGCTTGATGACGATGCGCCTGTGGGAATGCCGCTCGCCGATTACATGGGCGATGCCGTGCTGGATATTTCCATTGTGCCGAACATGGCGCGGAATGCGAATGTGATCGGTATTGCGAGGGAGTTGGCGGCGTTGACGGGGAGGGAGTTGAAGAGACCGATTTCTCCCTCACCCCGTCCCTCTCCCAAAGGGAGAGGGGGGATTCAGCCAGTGACCGACCTCGTCGAGATCGAAATTACCAACCCCGAACTCAATCCGCGCTTTGTGGCGGGATTGATCCGCGATATTGAAATTAAACCGAGCCCGTATCACATTCAGCGGAGGTTGCGATTGGCTGGGATGCGTCCCATCAATAACATTGTGGATGCGACCAACTACGCGATGCTCGACATTGGTCAGCCGCTTCATGCGTTTGATTATGATGTCCTCGTCTCTCGCGTTGGACAAATTGGCAATTTGTCCAACCGTAAAATCAAGATCATCACCCGCGCCGCGAAGGATGGTGAGAAGCTTACGACGCTCGATGGCAAAGAACGCGAACTCACCTCCGCGAATGTTTTGGTGTGCGATGAAAAGGGTCCGCTTGCATTGGCTGGCGTGATGGGCGGACAGGAAAGCGAAGTGTACGATGCGTCAAAAGAAGTATTAGACGCCACAGGTGTTGAAATAAATGCGGCTGTTGGAAAAGTCACCATGCGCGGAAAGAGTACGATGAATGTCTTGCTCGAAGGCGCGGCGTGGAATTTCATCAACATCCGCAAGACGGCGAAGCAACATAATTTGCCATCCGAAGCGTCGTTCCGTTTTTCGCGCGGCGTGCATCCCGCCATGGCGGAGCAAGGCGTGAAGCGCGGACTCGAACTCATGGCGGAATGGTCGGGCGGGCAGATCGCGCCTGATCTTGTGGATGTGTATCGGCTCAAGCCGAAGGACCCGACGATCACGGTCACCACGAAAGATGTGAAGCGTTTGCTCGGCATTGATCTCACCGCAAAACAAATTGCCGAACTCCTCACGCGCCTCGAATTTGAATGCAAAGTGGAAAAAGACTCCGTCAAAGCGAAGACGCCGCCGCATCGCCTCGACATTGGCGAAGGCGTTGTCGGTCTCGCGGATGTGCTGGAAGAGGTCGCGCGCGTCTATGGTTATGATCGCATCCCTGAAACGCGCATGTCCGATTCGCTTCCGCCGCAAATTGGCAATCCCAAACACGAGTGGGAGGAACACGCCCGCGATATTCTCACCAGCCTCGGCGTGCAGGAGGTCGTCAGTTATCGCATGACTTCGCCCGAACGCGAACAACGGTTGTTCGCTTCGGGTCTCAGACCCGAAGCAAGCGAGGTTGAGTATGTCGCGTTGGCGAATCCCATCGCGCCCGAGCGCCGCGTGATGCGCCGCAGTTTGCTCGCGTCGCTTTTGGAGAATGTCGAAAAGAACGCGCGCGCTGAATCGATTGCGATGTTCGAGATCGGTTCAGTGTTCGAGCCCAACAAGAATAATTTACCTAACGAACCGCGTAAACTTGCAGTTGCAATGACTGGATTAAGAACTCAGTCCGCGTGGGATGTGAAGGATTCCGCTTCGTTCGACTTCTTCGACATGAAAGGACGCCTCGAACTCCTGTTGAGCGGACTCCGCCTTAGCGGCATTTCCTACACTGCAAGCGACTCTGCTTCGTTCCTCCATCCAGGCAAATCCGCCGACGTGAAAGTGAACGGACAAACCGTCGGCGTGTTCGGCGAACTGCATCCGCTGGTGAAAGAGAAATATGATTTCGAAGATTCACCCGTCATCGTGGCTGAGTTTGATCTGGATGCCCTTCGCAGCGCGGAGCCAACGTATGGCGTTACGCCCGTTTCCGAATTCCCGCCTGTGCTAGAGGATATCGCCATCATCGTGGATGAATCGGTGGCGGCGGAACGCGTCGAAGCGTTGATCAAGCAGACGGGCGGAAAGACCGTTACCCGCGTCCGCTTGTTCGATGTCTACCGCGATGAAAAGATCGGCGCGGGGAAGAAGTCGCTGGCGTACAGTCTCACGTATCAGTCGGAGAAAACGATGACCGATGCTGAGGCGGCGGCGATCCGCACGAAGATCGTCAAGCGATTGGAACATGAGGTTGGCGCGAAATTACGCAGTTAACATCAAGTGTTGTATACTTGAAAAAATTCAATTCACATGGAGAAAAAGATGAACAATAAGAATACTGGTTTGATCGCAACGATCGCCACCGTTGTGTTGTGCGGATGCCCCGGTCTGTTTATTTGTCTGTTTGGCGCGCTGACGGCGGTCGGGCAAGGATCCTTTAATGGCGAACCGTTGAAACCCGCAGTCGGCGTTGCGATGACCTGTCTGGCGTTGATCTTTATCCTTATCCCGGTCGCGGTCGGGTTCTTCACCCTGCGGAAGAAACCAGCAGAAGGCGGGGAGGCTGAAGTTCCTCCGGCGTCACCTGAATAAAACACAAAACGGCGACCTGTTCCAAGGTCGCCGTTTTTATTTGCGAAAACTTCACTTCACAATAATAGTGATCGTCATGGGGCAGAAGTACGTATTATCAATGTTCAAAGCCCATTTGGTTGTATATGTGCCGCCTTCTTTGAACGCGGACATCTCTGCGGTGAGAAAAACATTTTTCCCGGGCTCAACGCCCTTCGGAATTGTGTACGATGCGACCTTGTGCAGTTTGGCTCCGTTGTAATAACTGTATTTCATCGTCGCGCGGTACCACGTTTCTCTGCCGATGTTCTTCACCCCCCACGTGACAATGAAATCGTCGCGCGGGGCAAACACGGTATCGTCTGCCGGTTCTGTGCTGAGAACACTGCATCCGTATTTTGAATTGCTTGTGCCGTTGGAGATTCCCGGCAGCGTGGCGCTACCGGTTGGACCCAAGCCCGGCAGGAAAAAAACGAACGTGATCGTCGGCGAAGGAGAGGTCGTCTTCGTGAGGGTCGGCTTACGAGTGGGGGACGGCGTTTCAGAAGGCGGCGCCGCCACAGCGGTCTGCGTGGATGCCGCCTCCGCGGTTTGGACGATGTACGTGTTGACCGCGCCGGGAACCAGTGTTGGAACTGGAGCGCCAGCCGTCGGAAGGCAAGCCATCGCCAATGCCAATGTTCCCAGCCCGATCAATAATTTATTCTTGCGCATCTTGCCCTTTTAATTTCGGGCTCGTTTTATTCGACGATGATCGCAATGTAGGGGTAGCACATGTCGCCTTCCACCCTCCACGTCATCACGTGCTTGCCTTTTTTATCGGGGGCGATGGCGTCAATGATGATCTTTATAGAATCGCCCGGTTTGAGGTCCACGCCAAATTCGCGGACGGTATAGGTGGGGTCTTTCATTAATTTCGTGCCGCTGAAATATTTGATATCGTGCTTGGCAGGGATGGTCTTCGTGCCGGTGTTGACGATCGTCCACACAATATCGAATTCTTTGCCCTTCTTGAACACGGTCAGGTCGCGAGGTTCGTTGTTGACGGGAGTGCAGTCATACGGTGAAGCAGTAGCCGGCACGCCGCCTCCACCACCACCACCTCCACCACCGCCTCCGCCACCTAAAACGAGAGTCGGGGTCGGCGGAACGAGGATGAACGGAGTCGCCGAAGGGATGAGAGGAGTCGGCGAGGGCGGAACAGCCTCCGTCTGAGTCGGAAGCGTGGTATTCGTCGCAATGGGCTGTGCGGCTTCTGTCTGCGCTTGCGCGGCGGAGATGGTCAACGCCACCGAGGTCGCCACTTGATTCGCGACATCCACCGGGTTCGGTGTGGCGGCTTGACTCTGCGGGAGACATGCGCTGAGCAAAAAGATGATGCCGAGCGCGGTGAACAGGATTCGTTTTGTGTGGTGTACCATGCGATTACTCCTTGGTTGCTATTTTGCGTTGGGGGTTGACGAGCCGTCGCCGATGCCGAGCGGCTGCCATTTCTTATCGTCTTTGAGGCGGTGTTGGATTCCGTGACGGTCGTGAATTTCGTCGAAACTTTCAGGCTTGATGAACATCTGCTCGCCGTCGAGCAGACCCAATACACCGGCTTGACCGGGTTCCATGCGTTTCTCGCCTTTGAACTGTGCGGCGTCGCTTGGAACGTAATCGGTCGGCTCTTCGTAGGTGGTGATGTAGCCCTCGTAGTTGCGCAAGATGATCTTGTGGTCAGACATGCTGATCAGATAATTCGGCATGACGGGAATTTTTCCGCCGCCGCCCGGCGCGTCCACGATAAATTGCGGGACGGCGTATCCGCTGGTGTGACCGCGCAAGCCTTCCATGATCTCGATTCCTTTCGCGACGGGGGTGCGGAAGTGCCCCGCGCCTTCGACCAGATCACACTGATAAAGGTAATACGGCCGCACGCGGATGCGGACGAGGTCTTGCACAAGTTTGCGCTGGATGTGGACGTTGTCGTTCACACCCGCAAGAAGCACGGATTGGTTGCCGAGCGGGATGCCCGCCCTCGTTAAACGGTCGCAGGCTTCGGCGAGTTCCTTCGTAATTTCGTTCGAGTGGTTGACGTGGATGTTGATCCACAGCGGATGATATTTCGCCAGCATGTCGCACAATTCCTGTGTGACGCGCATGGGCATGAAGACCGGCACGCGCGTGCCGAGACGGACGATCTCGATGTGCGGAATTTCGCGCAGGCGGCTGAGAATTTCCTCAAGAATTTTTGGCGCGAGCACGAGCGGGTCGCCGCCGGAGAGTAGCACGTCGCGCACTTGCGGCGTGCGTTTGAGATATTCGATCTGCATCTCGAATTCGTGCCGCGAGAAAGTTTGACCGGGGTCGCCGACGATACGCGAACGTGTGCAATAGCGGCAGTACGACGCGCATTGCGTGGTCACCAGCATGAGGACTCGGTCGGGGTAGCGGTGGACCAGCCCGGGTACCGGGGAGTGGCGGTCTTCCGCAAGCGAGTCTTCCATCATCGCGGTGAACGATTGCATCTCCTCCGAAAGCGGAATGACTTGTTTGCGGGTCGGGTCGTTGGGATCGTTCGGGTCAATCAGTGAAATGAAGTAAGGCGTTACGTCTACGCGGAACAAGCCTTGCGTTTGCAGGGCTTTGCGTTCCGAGTCGGTGAGGGGCAAAACTTTTTCGATCTCCTCGACCGAATTCATGCGGTGACTGAGTTGCCAGCGCCAATCGTTCCACTTTTCATCGGGAACATCGGCGTAGATCGGGGCGCGCTTGGAAACAAAAGGTTCAGACATGGGATTTTCCTCCGGGGGTAAAGATTGGATTCGACTCAAACGGACACGATAAACGAGCAAAACGGAGGATCGTGGTCGGGTCGGAAGAACCCGGCATTATGCACGCAAGAGTTCATATTGAATTGAATTGTACGAGCAAACAAAAATAGGGTCAATGTCCCTTTTGGCGAGTTAGGAAGTCAGTCCGCTAATCTTCGCCAATTTGCACTAATCGCTTTGAACCATTCGCGAAGATTAGCGGGGATTGGCGGACAAAAAACATGGAACCGACCTCATTCAATCGGTGTATAAAGGATAAGATCGAACCTCTGCAGAGGCATGATTGGATGAACTCACTCTAATACAACGAGCCGCGAACGGCGACACGTCTGCATGGGAACCGCTCATGCTTGCCCATCAACAGGCTGTCTTCCGATTCGCATACCTCCTGCTCGGCGATGCCGACGATGCGGAAGACATCGCGCAGGAAACCTTTTTACGCGCTTGGAATCATCTCAAGCGATTTGATCCCGCGCGCCCTTTGCGTCCGTGGTTGTTGAGCATTACCGCAAATCTGGCGCGAAATCGCCAACGTTCCGCCGGGCGATATGTTTCCGCGTTGATGCGCGCGTTTCGCGAACAACCCAAAGAGCCGCCGCCTGAAGCGATCCATGCGCAGAATACCGAAGCGAACGAACTCTGGCGCGCCGTTCGTCAACTGGATCTGCCAGACCAACAGATTGTTTACTTGCGATACTTCCTCGACCTGCCAGTCTCTGAAACCGCCGAAGCCCTGCAAATTGCCGAAGGCACGGTCAAATCGCGTTTGAGCCGCGCGCTCGAAAAGTTACGAAAAATCATCCATCGGGATTTTCCCGTTTTGGTCGAAGGACGTGAAGAATGAGCGAAATGGATTTCGAGACTCGCATGCGATCCATCGCACAGCGGATGAACTATCCGCGCACGCCAGATATTTCTGGACGTGTCGTGTCGCGTATTGCTCCGATGACGAAACCACGCTTCTTTTCCCGACGGTTCGCCTGGTCGCTAACCCTCATCGTTGTACTCCTCTTCAGCCTCATGCTCATCCCGCCGGTGCGCGCCGCCGTCCTTGAGTTCATCCAGATCGGCATCGTGCGGATTTTCCCGCGCCCGGCCGAGACTCCAATTGATACGATTCAAACGGCAACCCCTCGATCCTTTGCGCCGACCACATCCACGCCGGATGATCTGCTTCCCTTCCTCGATCAACTGGCTGGAGAAACCACGCTCGCCGAGGCGCAAGCGCAAGTAAAGTATCAGATCCTTTTGCCAACGTATCCTCCCGATGTAGGCGCGCCCGACCTTGTTTTTGTGCAAGATGCCGATGGAGCAATGACGGTCCTCGTCTGGCTCGATCCGAACGATTCTAAGAAAGTATTGATGAGCCTGCATTTTATTCCCGAAGGCAGTTGGGCGATTGACAAAGGCTTCCCCCTCGATGTTTGGGAAACGCAAGTCAACGGTGAGCGCGCCTACTGGGGGGAGGGACCTTATCCTTTGCGGATGTACAACGGCGAACTTGAATTTGTGAGGCTGATCGAAGGTCACGTGTTGATCTGGGCAGTGGACGACGTCACCTATCGTCTTGAAACAGACTTGCCCTTGCTGGAAGCGATAAAAATTGCAGAGTCGCTTCAACCTATTCCGTGAATTGGAGACTGGAGACTAGAGACTGTCACAATCTCCAATCTCTAGTCTCCAGTCTCTGCATTTGGAACCAAACCTCCGCAGGCGGTGTACATCAATAAACACGGAGGTAGCCATGAATTCCAAATTTAGAATTTCAGTTGTCCTTGCATTGTTGCTTGCGTTGACTATTGCCGTCCCTGTCTTCGCCGGTGGGTGGGCGGTCATCACCTTGGATGAATTGCCAACGAACGTGACCGCCGGCGAACCGTTCAAGGTTGGCTTTACCGTTTTGCAACACGGCATAACGCCAATGACCGATCTCGACCCAACCATCCTTGCGGTATCGCCCGTTGGCGAGAAGTTCGTTGTCCTTGCCAAGCCCGAAGGCAGACCCGGTCACTACGCGGCAACGCTGACATTTTCCACCGAGGGAGATTGGAACTGGACGATTCAAGCGTTCACCATGGAGCAAAAGATGCCGGTGTTAAGCGTTGCTGCATTGTCTGTCGCATCAGTCAATGCGCCAGTAGTGGATGCTGAACTTGTGAAAGAGTCGTCTACGTCGCCAATAGTCATTGTCCGCTGGCTTGCGTTGGGAATTGGCTTGGTTGGTCTGGCAATTGCCTTCATTCGGAAGAGTCGCTTGGCTGTCGCGTTGACGGCTCTTTGCCTCACGGTTGGAGTCGGTTCGTTTGTGGCGGGATCAGCCGTCCCTGCGGTGGAGGCGGGGAGTGAATCCACAGTGAAGATTGTCAGCAACGAGTCCATCTCACAAGTTGAGTTGGGTCAACAGTTGTTTGTCGCCAAGGGTTGTATCACGTGTCATACGAATGCGAAAGTGCCGAACAGTTCTGAGTATTGGACGATTGATTTTACCGGCGCGACCAATCTCACAAATTTTTCCGCCAGCCCCGAGATTTTGCGGATTCGCTTGAAGAATCCGCAGGATGCAAAGTCTGATACGCAAATGCCGAATTTGGGATTGTCCGACGCCGAGATCGAAGCGCTGATCGCGTTCATCAATTCGAAGTAAGCACAAATCGTCCCGTAGGTTTGGACTGGCAACTCAAACTTTCGATTAACTCTGCGGGATGTTTATTTTTGCGGACAGTAAGAATCCCTTGCTGTCCGTATTCATTTAAGTAGACTACAATGATTCAAAGAGGTGATATGCAAATCAATACGGGCGAACTTGAAATTACACACAACCCGACCGAGAACCGTTTTGAGACATGGATCGATGGGAAACTCTCGAAACTCGATTATATTGAAGATGGAAACACGATTGTGATGACGCATGTTGGCGTGCATCCCGAACTCCGTGGGCATGGCGTGGCGGCTAAATTGACCGAAGCCGCGCTGGGATATGCGCGGGGAAAATCCCTGCGCGTGATCCCGATGTGCTCGTATGTCGCCACGTACATTCGGCGAAATCCGCAATTTGCGGAGTTGACGAAGCAACGGAGGTAATCGGGCTGAATGGATTGAAAACAGAAACGCGTTCTACACAGAGAGAACGCGTTTTTCGTTGTGGCGAGGAGGGCGGGATTCGAATAGTATCCCCTCTGTGGGGACGCGCGACTGAAAAATAAAACACGCCCTCACGGACGTGTTTACTTGTGGCGGGGAGGGCGGGATTCGAATAGCATCCCCCCTGTGGGGACGCGCGACTGAAAAACAAAACACGCCCTCACGGACGTGTTTATTTGTGGCGGGGAGGGCGGGATTCGAACCCGCGACTGGTTTAACCCAGCACTCACTTAGCAGGCGAGCCCATTCAGCCACTCTGGCACCTCCCCAGTGTGATTGACGATTTACGATTGTGGATTTACGGTTTCCAATTCAGATAATCGTCAATCAAAAATCTGAAATCGCAAATTGTCAGGCGGAGGGAGTGGGATTCGAACCCACGTTGGTGTGACCCAAACATGTTTTCAAGACATGCGCCTTCAGCCGCTCGGCCATCCCTCCACAAAGCCTCACGTTTCTTCGAGGCGGACGAAATTTTACCATAAGAGAGAGTTCATATTTCAGCAGTGACTGCTGTAAAAGCCATGGCGACATCATGCCCACTTTTCAAAATTGAATAGTCCGATTGTAACCTTTTTCGGGGATAGCATAATATCCCATGTATTATAATGACCAAAAGGAGTTTGCCATGAATTTATTATTTTCTCCTTCCAAGCAAACCAAGGGGCAGGGGCTGGTCGAATACGCGATTGTCATCGCCTTAGTGGCAATTGTGGTGATCGCGGTGGTTCGCGTGATGGGTCCCAACATAGGGAACACGTTCAGCACCATCAACAATTCGCTGCCGGGCGATAGCGCTGGGGGGGGCGGTGACGACGGCGGTGGTGGAGGTGACGACAGCGGCGGGTGGACATTTTCTTCTAGCGAGGGTGGGGTTGTGAATGTGCCGAGTGGAAACTACCAGATCCAATATGGCGCAAATGGCCAATATTATTATCAGTACTTTACGGGACCAACTACTGTGAATTGCAATAATGCCACCTTTGGAGATCCTATTGTAGGAACAGCCAAGACCTGTTCTCTTAGGCCGCAATAGCTGGCCGAAGTCGTCTTGAAGTATAGCCGCCTCCTTCTAGGCGGCTTTTTCCCTTAATCGTGAACACTAAAGTATAAACTCCAGCACAATTGGTATAATCCCAACCCTATGAAATACCACATCTGGACCGAAGGATGCCAAATGAATGTCGCCGACTCTCAGCGCGTCGGCTCGTCGTTGGAGCATCTCGGTTATCAATTTACGGAAACCATCGAAGAAGCGGACGTGATCGTCCTCAACACCTGCGTCGTGCGTCAATCGGCGGAGGACAAAGCGATCGGACGCCTCACCAGCCTGCTTCCGTTGAAGCGGCAGAATCCGGACCTCGTCATCAATCTCATGGGGTGCATGGTCGGCGTGCGCGGCGCGGATAAACTACGCGAGAAACTTCCCTATGTGGACGTGTTCTCGCCGCCCTCCGACCCGGGCCCCCTCGTTTCATTTTTGAGTCAGGGCGAGATTCGCTCGCTGGAAGATTCCGAAACTACGCGCCGCTTCCTGATGATGGACGATGAACTCATTCTCCCGCAGCACGAACGCGGACAACTCGTCACCGCGCATGTGCCGATCGTGTATGGCTGTTCGCACGCCTGCACGTTTTGTATCATCCCGTTCCGTCGCGGCATCGAGCGCAGTCGTCCCGTTGGCGATATCGTCGCGGAGATCCGTTCACTCGCCGCGCAAGGCGTGAAAGAGATCACCCTGCTTGGTCAAATTGTTGACCGCTACGGCAAAGATGTCCCTGATGGACCGAACCTGGCGCAACTGCTTCGCATCGTTCATGAAGTCGAAGGCGTCGAGCGGATTCGCTTCCTCACATCGCATCCCAACTACTTCACCGACGAATTGATGGACACCATCGCCGAACTTCCCAAAGTGATGCCGCACATCGAAGTGCCGATCCAGGCGGGGGATGATGAAGTGCTGGCGAACATGAAGCGCGGATACACTCAACAAGAGTATCGCGACCTCATCGAAAAGATTCGCAACAAGATTCCAGATTGTTCCATCGCAACGGACATCATCGTCGGATTCCCCGGCGAGACCGAGGAACAATTCATGGAGACATACCGCGTCCTCTCCGACCTTCGGCTTGACGTGGCTCATCTGGCGCGTTACTCCCCTCGCGAAGGGACCGTCGCAACCCGCCGCATGGAAGACAACGTGCCCGAAGAAGAAAAACTGCGCCGTCTGCATCTGCTCGATGATTTGCAGGAACAGATCGTGGCTGAGATCAACAAAAAGTATCTCGGTCAAACCGTGGACGTGTTATTCGAGGAAAAGGCGAAGGATCGCTGGCGCGGGCGAACTCCCACCAACAAACTTGTCTTTGTAGAGTCAGAAGATAACCTCAAAGGCAAAGTCATTCCTGTCGCCGTCACGTGGACGGGACCGTGGTCCATGCAGGCGAATCTTGTTGGGGTGCAGTTGCAAAAACAAATCGAATTAACGGTCGTGTAGGGGCAGGGTGACCCCGCCCCTACATTTTCTTGAGGGAATATGAACCACATCCGCCCAATTGCTATTTGCGTGTTTAGAAACAACAACCGCGTCCTCGTCTTTGAAGGATATGACGCGATCAAGAACGAAACATATTATCGTCCGCTTGGCGGAGGAATTGAGTTTGGCGAAAGCGGGGAGGTGGCTGTCCGTCGCGAGATCATGGAAGAGTTGCACAGCGAGATCGAAGGGTTGAAGCATCTCGGCTTTCTTGAGAATATCTTTGTCAATAACGGGAAAACAGGTCACGAGATCGTGATGGTCTATGATGGGGCGTTGGTAAAGGCTGAGTTGTATGAGCAGGATGAAATGGAAGTGATCGAAGCGAACGGGGAGCGAATCCGCGTGATGTGGAAAAGTCTGCATGAGTTCGAAGAGGGGAAGTCCATTTTGTATCCCGATGGTATCCTTGATCTACTGAATACCTCAAATTGAGCGCGCAGGATTAAGTTGTTCGAAGAGGCGGCTGGGAAGCCGTCTTTTATCTTGCAAGGAAAACCGTCTATAATTCGTCGTTGCTTTTCGGAAATGACCCTCCTGACGTAGGGTGTAAGGACGGATGAGACCGGTTAAAATTACATCATGAAATGGATAACACTTTGAACACGAAGCGAATACCTGCGTTTTTTCTACTCACGCCTTATTTCATCGGTCTGGCTGTGGGTTTCTTTGTGATAGTTCTCGCCGCATGGGCAGACATGGAAGCAAATTTCTATGGATTCCCCCGGCAGGGTGATCCCGGGCTGAGCGGACTCAGTTGTCCCGTCCTCATGAGTCGAAACGACATCGAGACCATCACGTTGGTTGCATCCAATACAGCAGACATCAATATCAAACCATCTATCAGAATTCTGATGAGCACGCCCGCCGTGCCGGAAGAACATCTTGAACGAGTCGAGCTGGCCCCCGGCGAATCGAAGAAATTCGAATGGCAGGTGGATGCCGATAACATTGACTTGAAACAGTTTATCTTTGCGCGAGCGCTGATGTTCTCTTCGTATCCGCTTCCCAGCCGCGAGGCGGTTTGCGGCATTTTTGTACTCGATGTGCCGGTCAGCGGAAGGATCATCCTGCCCGCGCTGATCGCGATGAGTCTCTTTGGAATGGGTTGGGGATTGTACGCAATGAACCGCTCCAAACTTGGCGGCGGCGAGTGGATCGCAAAGTATTTGCCCGCGCTGACGTTCCTGTTCGTTGCCCTCATCGTAGGATTTATCTTCGCCTTCATGGGCGCGTGGATACAATCCACGCTGGCATTGGTCGTGATCTTGCTCATGCTGTTTATCTTGCTGAGTTCCTTCTTGATGACAGAACGCAAGAGATGATACGTCTGAGTGGTTAATATGAGAGACTCGCCTCGAAACTATAACTTCGAGGCGAGTCTTCTTTGTTTACGCAATACGCAGTACGCAATACGAATCTATTTCACTAAATTCCTCAACACTGTCTGCAGGATGCCGCCGTTGTGGAAGTAGTTCACGTCCACGTCGGTGTTCAGCAAGACAGTGACTTTGAATTCGACAACTGCTCCGTCCGCTTTCTTCGCTTTCACCGTTAATGTGGATTTCGGTTTGAGTGCATTCAGTCCTTCGATGTCGAACGTTTCATCGCCCTTCAAGCCAAGCGACTCGGCGTTTTGCCCATCCATGAATTTCAACGGCAGGATGCCCATGCCAACGAGGTTCGAGCGATGGATGCGTTCGAATGATTCGGCGATGACCGCTTTCACGCCTTGCAGCATCGGACCTTTCGCCGCCCAGTCGCGGCTGGAGCCGGAGCCGTATTCTTTTCCGGCGATGACAATTGCCGGCACGCCTTCGCTCTGGTATTTCATCGCCGCATCGAAAATGGACATGACCTCGCCGGTCGTTTGATACTTCGTCCAGTTGCCTTCCTTCGGCGCAACGAGAAGATTCTTCAAACGGATATTTGCAAACGTCCCGCGCGCCATCACGAGATCGTTGCCGCGACGCGAACCGTACGAGTTGAAGTATTGCACAGCGACATCGCGCTCTTGCAAATATTTTCCAGCAGGCGAATCGACCGCGATGTTACCAGCAGGCGAGATGTGATCGGTTGTGATCGAGTCGCCGAACATGCCCAGCACGCGCGCGCCTTTGATATCTTTCACATCGCTGGCGTCGAGCGCCAAGGTTTGGAAATATGGCGGATGATGAATGTACGTCGAGCTCTCGTCCCATTCGTACAAATCGCCGCCGGTCACTTTGATATCTTTCCACATATCCGAGCCGCTGAACACATCGGCGTATTTGTCCCTGAACATTTCCGCGCGCACGCTCGACGACGCGACCTCGTTGATCTCTTTTTGCGTGGGCCACAGATCTTTTAAATATACAGGAGCGCCATCGGAACCGGTACCGAGCGGTTCTTTATCGAGGTCAATGTCAACTGTCCCTGCCAGCGCGTACGCGACGACAAGCGGCGGACTGGCTAGGAAGTTCGCTTTCACCAGCGAGTGGATTCTGCCCTCGAAGTTTCGATTACCAGATAGCACCGCCGCCGCTACAAGATCGGATCCTGTAACTGCTTTCGCCACCTCAGCCGGTAACGGACCTGAATTGCCAATGCAAGTGGTGCATCCGTAGGCGATGACGTTGAAGCCGAGTTTGGCGAGCGGATCGAGCAAGTCGGCTTGTTTCAAATATTCGGTCACCACGCGCGAACCGGGCGCGAGCGAGGTCTTCACATACGGCTTGACGTTGAGTCCCTTTTCGACGGCTTTCTTTGCGAGCAATCCCGCCGCCACTAACACAGACGGGTTGCTTGTGTTCGTGCAGGACGTGATCGCCGCGATAACCACCGCGCCATGTTTCATCTTCATCGAGCCGCCGTTGGTTCCGTAGGTGGCTTCGGCAGTTAACGCTTCGGGTTTCAATTCAAAGCCGCGTTCTTTGACCGGCGCGCTCAAGATTTTATTGAATGTCTCTTTCAGCTCGACCATCGGGATGCGATCTTGCGGACGTTTGGGTCCAGCCAACGATGGCACAACAGCCCCAAGGTCGAGTTCGAGCGTATCGGTAAATTCGGGCTCGCGCATGGACGAGTCGTGGAAGAGTCCTTGCGCGCGCGCGTAGGCTTCCGTCAACGCGATGGTTTCTTCCGAGCGTCCCGTCAGCCGCATGTAGCGAAGCGTCTCTTGATCCACCGGGAAGTAGCCGATGGTCGCGCCGTATTCGGGAGCCATGTTGCCGATGGTCGCGCGGTCGGGCAGGGACATGGTTTCGAGCCCGGGCCCGTAGAACTCGACGAATTTATCCACCACTCCTTTTTTGCGGAGCATCTGCGTGACGGTGAGCACAAGGTCGGTGGCGGTGACGCCTTCTTTGAGTTTGCCGTGCAGTTTGAAGCCGATCACATCCGGCAGGAGCATGTCCATCGGTTGACCGAGCATCACGGCTTCGGCTTCGATGCCGCCCACGCCCCAGCCAACCACGCCGAGTCCGTTGATCATCGTTGTGTGCGAATCGGTTCCAACTAATGTATCGGGGAATGCAACGGTTTCTTTGCCGTCTTTCTTTGTCATCACCACATCAGCCAGATATTCCAAATTGACTTGATGGACGATACCGGTCATCGGCGGCACAACGCGGAAATTTTGGAAGGCGTGTTGTCCCCACTTGAGGAATTCATAGCGTTCTTTGTTGCGCAAAAATTCCATTTCGGTGTTGCGTTGGAGCGCCTCGGGTGTGGCGAAGAAATCCACTTGAATGGAATGGTCAATGACGAGATCGACCGGCACAAGCGGGTTGATTCTTTTCGGGTCGCCGCCGAGACGGGCAACCGCCGCGCGCATGGCGGCAAGGTCAACAATGGCTGGCACGCCGGTGAAATCCTGCATGATCACCCGGGCAGGCAGGAAGGGGATGCCGGGGCGATTCCCTTTTGCCGTCCATGCGGCGATATTTTTTACGTCGGCTTGGGTGATCTCTTTCTCGTTGCATTGACGCAGAGCCGCCTCCAACACAATGCGGATCGAAAATGGAAGCCGCTTGAGTTGGGTCAGACCCGCTTTTTCTAATGCGTCGAGGCGATAGTAGGCGTATTCCTTATTCCCCACTTTCAAAACATCGCGCGCTTTAAAGTAATCGTTCATAATGTTCTCCTTTGGTGGTTTGAATTTTCGGAATGCTGACTTAAGTCAGCGCTCCTAGCTTCAACCAAACTTGCGAAGAACACAAAGGTGCGCCTTTGCCATCCTTGCTATGGTTTAGATTATAACTTCAAATCCTTTTCCAATTGCTTCACAAGTTTTTCTTTTTCATTTTCTTCGATAAAAGACGCTTTTGCCGCCGCGACGATGCGCTGCTTCAATGTGTTTTGCGGCATTTTCAAGTCTTCGCAGGCGGTGTAATACTCATGGCTTAGCGTGATGCGCGAAATGCTGGGGTCGTCGGTGTTGATGGTGGCGTTCAAACCCGCCTCGAGCATGTTCATCAGCGGATGCGTTTCGAGCGATTCGAAAACGCCCGACTGATAATTGCTGGTGATGCACACTTCGAATGCCGTCTGTCGTTCGCGCGCCAGCGCCACAATGGATTCATCCTCCAGCACGCGCACGCCGTGACCGATCCGTTCCGCGCCAATCTCTTCGATGGCTTCTCGCACGTTGTAGCCGGGTCCCCATTCGCCCGCGTGGATGGTCACATGCAGACCCGCTTGCTTTGCTTCTTTGAATATCCCATAAAACGGCTGCGAGGGAAAGTCCGCTTCGTTGCCGGCTAAGTCCAACCCAACCAACCCGTCCGTCACATGATCTGCCGCAAGCCACGCCACCTGTTCAGCGAGTTCCGTGCTTTCATGGCGGTTCACAGAAGCGATCAACCTCACCGTCACTCCATATTCTTTCGACGCATCCCTTGTGCTGGATATTACCCAATCAATGACATCATGCAGGGGGAAACGTTCCGCGCGGCTGAGCGCGACCGGCGTGAAGCGCAATTCCATGTACTTCACATGATCTTTCGCCGCATCTTCCACGGCTTCGCGCGTGATACGATGGATCACGTCGGGCGAGCGATAGAACAGCCGCAGGGTGTTGAACTTGCTCAGGAAATTTTGGAACGTGAGTTTGTCTTCGTCCTGGATCTGCACCAGCGTGCTCAGCCTGATCACATCGGCAGGGATGGTGATGCCATGTTTCGATGCGATGTCGAGCATCGTGTCGAGTCGCAGTGAGCCTTCGAGATGGCGATGTAACTCCACCTTGGGCAGCGCTCGATACGTATTCAGCGAAGCAGTGACTCGTTCGACAGTGCTCATGACGATTAATGTCTTCGACGCTTCTTCTTCCGACTTTCGTCCTTGCTGATGAGTTGCGTTTCCACGGGCGCATCCGAAGTTTCCACCGCCGCGATCTCAACCGGTCGCGGTTGATACCCAAACACGCGGCTGATCACCAATCCGCGGATGTCTTCCACCAAGTTCGCGAACATCTCGGATGCGCGTGACTTGTATTGTACCAGCGGGTCGCGTTGGGCGTAAGCCTCCAAGCCGATGGACACGCGCAAGGCTTCGATGCGCGTGAGATAGTCCACCCACAATTCGGTGGTCGCGCCGAGCAGTAACTGCCGGTGGATTTCATTCAGCGCGTACTTGCCGATGGATTCGACCAACGCTTCCCGGTCCGACTCAGGGAGGGCTGATACAGTTTCGTTCAGCCTTTCCTCGCCGAAAGCGATCTTCGCCGGGACGCCGAAATCTGCCAACTTCTGCGCATTGGCTGACAGGCGGTTGAACTCGCGTTGACCCCACGCCGCGCGCAACGACTCTTCCGCTTCTTCAAGATGATTCAACACCTCGTCGGTGAGTTGCTCCGCATCCTGCCCTTCGAGCAATTGCGCCATCAAGAATACATAACTGAACCGCACGAAGACTTGTTTTACCTGCCGGTGAGTCTTTTGGTCGAACGAAGTCCGCGCGGCTTGCGCGAGGGAAAGCAATAACTGAAGTTTGGTCGTGTCATTGATCTCTTTGGGCATGAGCGCTTCGATATCGCGCGCGATCTGTCCGTTCTCGCCGGTCAATCGTTCGCGTTTGTTCGCCAGCGCGGACTCGGCGGCTTCGGTGATCTGGTCTGCCGCATCGTCCCAACTTGAAAATTGGAATTTCTCGCCGAGCGATTCGCCGATGCGGTTGCTCGCCGCGGCGATGATGCGCGAGGCGAAGTTGCCGGTCAATTGCGCCGAAACATTTGCTTTGATGTCCTCTTTCAACGAGTCGGGGTCTTCAGCGAACTCGCGCATCTGCTCGTTATTGAGCCTCACCTGTACTCCCACGAGACTGTTGAGTTCCTCCAACAGTTTTTGCGGACGCGGCGAGTCTTCCCGGTCGCGCAAGCCTTCAAAGAACGCGTCCACCGAATCTTCGCGCGAGGCGATCTGCGCATGGAGGCTTTCTTCGTTGCGGTCTATCAAACTCTCGATGGCGCGTTGATGATGCGCGTTCTCGGCTTCGAGCGCGCGGGAGATCAGGTCGAGGAGCGAAGACGATAAGTTGTCAGTGTTGGATAACTCTCGAAGAAGCAGAGACAAGCCGAAACTGGGGAAGAGGCGTTCGTCCGTCATGAACGGAGGCTGAACTTGTTCGAGCCACGCGATCAATTTCCAAGGTCCCTCTTCGTCGGCGAGTCCAAGTTCGACGCGCTGTTTCACTTCGGTGTCGAGCAGTGTCGCGATGTCTTCGCTCAGATCTTCTTTGACGAAGATGCGGTCGCGCTGACTGTAGATCTGCGCGCGCTGATTGTTCAGCACATCGTCGTATTCGAGCAGGTGTTTGCGCACGTCGAAGTTCGCGCCCTCGATGCGGTGCTGCGCCTGTTCGATCACGCGGCTGACCACGCCCGCCTCGAGCGGAAGCGATTCGTCCACGCGCATGCGATCCATGAGGTTGCTCACTTGCGAGCCGCCTTGAATGCGCATGAGATCGTCTTCGAGCGAGAGATAAAAACGCGAAGAGCCGGGGTCGCCTTGCCGCGCGGCGCGTCCGCGCAACTGGTTGTCAATGCGGCGCGCGTCGTGACGCTCCGAGCCGACCACGTGCAAACCGCCGAGTTCTTTCACGCGTTCCATGTCTTCAAAATATTGGAGGAAGAGTTTGATCTCGGCGTCGTAAATTCCAAAGTTGGATGGATCAACTTTTCGCAATGCGACGCGGCGTTCTTCGAGCGACATGTCGAATGGATTCTCGTGCCCGATCTTGCGCAGCACGCGGTTGACCGCGCTGATGACTTCCTCAGCCACCTCGCCGCCGAGTTTGATGTCGACACCGCGACCCGCCATGTTGGTGGCGATGGTCACCGCGCCGAACGCGCCCGCGCCCGCGATGATCTGCGATTCTTCGGTGTGTTTGCGCGCGTTCAACACTTGATGCGAAACGCCGCCTTGTAACACCGACTTCAGCCGGTTCTTATCCGATTCATCCAATCGAAGAATTTCAAGCACGGTGTTGATGTTGTTCGGGTCTTCGGGGTTGATGTTCGTCATGCCGAACGGCTGGATGAATTTTCTCAGCGTGTCCGGCGAGATTTTCTCCAGCGGCTCGTTGAATGGTTGTAATTCTGCGATGATGCGCCCATCTTCTTCGCGGTTGTTCGCTTGCATCCATGCGTGCCGCACAAGGGCGACCTGCATCAATCGCTTTACCATGTCTGCCTTCAGTCGTCCTGAAAGCCTCTCGGAGGATTCAACCGAAGTTGTGCCGGCGAGGATGGGACGTCCGCGCACATGTTCGCGGACGATCTCCGTCACGATGGCGCGAAGTTTTGCCTCGATGGTTTTGTAGATGACATCGGGAAAATCCTGCCGTCGGAAATAGAGCGGGGTTTCATCCGCATCGTCGCGCCGCGCAAAGTAGGCTAATGAATAGCCGTCATCGTCTTTTGTTTTGATCTCGACCAACGGCGCGTCGCTGCCGAACGCCTGATATTCAAGGTTCGGCGGGATCGGACTGACCTCGAGGTTGTAAATTTTGCTGAACTCTTCGGCTTCGGTGAGCGCGGTGCCGGTCATGCCTGCCAACTTTTTGTACATGCGGAAATAATTTTGCAATGTGACGGTGGCGTACGTCACGTTTTCGGGTTCGACCTTCACTCCCTCTTTGGCTTCCACTGCTTGATGCAATCCGTCGCTCCAACGCCGCCCCGGCATGAGCCGCCCGGTGTTCTCGTCCACGATGATGACCTTGCCGCCCTGCACGAGATAATCTTTATTGCGAAAGAAGATGAATTGCGCGCGCATGGCTTGTTCGAGATAGCCGCGCAGGCGGGCTTGTTCGGGCGTCACATCTTCGGGTCTATCCGGGTCTGCCAATGGTTGACCCATGATCTGCTCGACGTGCGCCAAACCGGTTTCTGTTAGTGAAGCGTTGCGGTCTTTCTCGTTGATCTCGTAATCTTCGGGCTTGAGTTGTTTCACCACCTGCGACATTTTGCCGTACCATTCCAAATTCCCCGAGGCGGGACCAGAAATGATAAGCGGCGTGCGCGCTTCGTCGATCAACACGTTGTCCACTTCGTCCACGATGGCGTAGTGATGTCCGCGTTGCACGCGGTCGCCCAGCCGCATTGCCATGTTGTCGCGCAAATAATCGAAGCCGAATTCCGAATTGGTCCCGTACGTGATGTCCGCTTCATACGCGAGGCGGCGATCCGCCAACCGCAACTGATGCTGATCTTCGTGCGGCGATTCGCGCTCCAAGTCCACGAGAAACGCTTTCTTCCCATTTTCGGTCGCCGCCGCCATTTGCAAAACGCCGATGGACAGTCCGAGCATGTCGTAGATCGGAGCCATCCAACGCGCATCGCGCCGCGCAAGATAATCGTTGACCGTGATGAGATGCACGCCGTTGCCAAGCAGGGCGTTGAGATAGATGGGCAGCGTGGCGACGAGCGTCTTCCCTTCGCCGGTGCGCATCTCCGCGATGGAGCCTTTATGCAGGGCGATGCCGCCGATCAACTGCACGTCGTAGTGACGCAAGCCGATGGTCCGCTTGGACGCCTCTCTCACCGCCGCGAACGCTTCCGGCAGGATTTCATCCAACGCGTCTTGCCCCGCTTGGAACTGCTCCTTCTCCTCCAAACCTTCCACATTCCCGATCAGGTCGGCGACGCGAGTCTTGAATTCGTCGGTCTTGGCGCGTAACGCATCGTCGGATAATGCCTCGAACTGCGGCTCAAGATCGTTGATCTGCTCAGCGATCCCGCTGAACTGCGCAATGGTTTTCTTATTGGGGTCGCCCCCGAACATTTTTACAAAACTTTTCAGCATGGGTACCTTTTCGGTGGGAAATTATACTGCGAGATTCACCCGCAGTATGCGAGTTTTATCCGCAGTATGCCCTGGCTTATTGCCCGCATAGCGAATTCGTTCCCTGCACTCACAGGCAACATGGTAGCACGGGAGTATTAGCGAAATATAAAAGACACGAGGAGGAACCTCGTGTCTTCCCATCTTGAGCAACAGGGCTATCTATCTTTATCTTTGTTCTTGTCCTTATCCTTGTCTTTATCCTTGTCCTTATCCTTGTCCTTATCTTTCGTCCTCTCCGCTTTCGGCGTTTGACCATAGTGATTGCCGTTGTTTCCCTTCGGGTCGGGCGTGGAAGTGGCCTGCATGTCCGTTTCATTCCTCTCGGTTGCAACGGCGGGAATCGTTTCGGTCACAGCCGATGGGGTCAAAGTCAACGTGGGTGTGGGCGTTGGGGTAGCTTCAATCAATTCGGCGCTTGTTACTTCCGGTAGAGGCGAGGTGACAATGACAGGAGAAGCGACATCCGTTGCGCTTGAATTGGTTGAGTAGGATCGGATCAGGTCAGCGATCTGGTCGCGATAGATATATGCGGCGACACCGGCTTCAACGACGATCGCCACGACAAGCGCGGTTTCAATGATTCCTCCGAGCCCGAGCGTGGATGGCGCGGCGTTCTTGCCAGCTTGCGCGGCGGCGACTCCCGAAAGAATCCCAGTTCCCAGTCCGATTTCAGCGAGTCGGCGAAGGTAATCCTGCCGGCGCGATGCGAGCAGTTCAGAAGGATACCCAGCCTCCGCCTTTTTCACCCTCGCAAGCAATTCGGTCACCTCGAAGTCTTTAGGGTGGAGACCCATGGATATTACATCTCCTCAAGGTTCAACCCAAGCGCTTTGCGTAATTTAGCGATGCCGCGATTCTGTATGACTTTGATGTTGTTCACTTCTTTGCCGACGATGTCGGCGGTCTCTTTGAGACTGAAATCTTCCAGAAAGCGCAGGATGATGACGTGACGCTGGTCGTCGGTCAACTCGGAGTTCATCGCTGTGATCAACGCTTCCATCATCACGCGTTCTTCGATCTGTGTTTGCGTCGGCGTGAACTGACCTTTTTCAAACCTGCCCTCTGCCACCTCTAATGGGGCGGTATGGCTGGTATCGCGCGAGCGATCCACTACCAGATGATATGCGGTTTGATACAAATAAGAACGGAGGTTGGTACGCGGTCCCTTACCGGCGGCGAATTGCTCCAGCAGTTGAGCAAACACATCCCCGACGATATTATCCGCCAGGATCGGGTCGTGGCATAGCCGCAGGGTGTATTTATAGATCGCCGGCGCGTACTGGTCGAAGATCGCGGTGAGCGCCTGTTCGTCCAGTTTTTGAGCGGCTTTAAGCAGGGAGATCGGGTCTGTCATTGATTGGCGTCTCCGCTGAGAGGCGTATCAAGCGTGATGGTTGTGGCGCGAAGAAGGAAAATCGAGTTCATGGAAAAATGGAAGAAGACCCTATTATAAACCGGTACGCCCGTCCGGAGCGCCATGATTCCCGGCGAGTTTGTCAGGGGTTTGTAGGGCAGCCGTAATAAAGCCGACCTATAGCGAGTCCATTTTGTGTTGAACTTGATATAATTTTGTTCAGGAGCCGACCATGTTTTCACTCGAAGGACCAGACCGACGCAAAGAAGAACAACGCGTCCGCAGTGAGGGACGTTTACCGCCCGGTCAATCGCTGACCTTTAAATTTCCGGTCTTGCATTATGGACCCGTGCCTCATTTTAACCCAGCCACATGGGACTTTCGCGTGTGGGGCGAAGTGGAAGAGGAAAAAGGCTGGACGTGGGATGAGTTCAACAAACTGCCTCGCGCAAAAATTCAAATGGACATCCATTGTGTGACGCGCTGGAGCAAGTTCGATACCGTGTGGGAAGGCATCTCGGTGAAAACGATGGTCGAGCAGGGACTGATCAAGATCAAACCCAGCGCGACTCACGTGATGCAACACGCCGAATATGGATTCACGGTCAACCTCCCGCTGAAAGTTGTGTTGCAGGATAATTTTTTGATGGCGACCCATCTCAACGGCGAAGCGATCACGCCCGATCATGGCTATCCGTTGCGGGGCGTGGTCGGGTTCATCCCCAGCCGTGAAAATTTGGAAACGCCGTATCTTTGGAAAGGCGCGAAGTGGCTGAGGTCGCTCGAATTCATGTCCGGCGACCGGCGCGGATTTTGGGAACAAGCCGGGTATCACAACCGCGCGGATGTGTGGAAAGAAGAACGGTTTGGATAAATTAACGATGATGCCGCAGTTGAACTGCGGCATCATCTTGGAAACAAAACGATACATGATTCACCCCGAATTTAATCTTTCGAGCCTTAGCCACGGATTTCACGAATTTACACAAAAAAAAGCCGACCAGTTTCAATTTGGTCGGCTTTCGTCTTTCCGATTCAGAACGGAAAAATTAAAATCCGCGAGAATCCGTGTAATCTGTGGCTGATTCCTTAAGTTTGGGGTTAATCATGTATCTTATTTTCTATGGGCGTTCGCCCAGCGTGATCGTTACATCCACTGGTTGTCCGTCACGTAAGACGGTCAGCACAACTGTGTCGCCGGGGGATTTGGTTGTGATGAGATAACTCAACAGATCGTCGAAAGTTTTTACGGGCTTGCCGTCAAAAGCGATGATCAAGTCGCCGCCCGCGTTCAAGCCGTTGAGGCTGGTGGGTGAATCGCCCGCGCGGATTCCCGCTTTGTCGGCGGGACTGCCGGGAACCACCGAAGCGACGTACGCGCCCGTGTATTGCGGGAGCTTCAACGCTTCCACCTCGGCGAGTCCCATATCGCTCATGGAGGAGATTCCCAGGTAGGGATATTTATACGTGCCGTCTTTGATGAGGAATGGGACGACGCGTTTCACCAGATTGATCGAGATCGAGAACGCGACGCCGGAGTTGACTGCGTTACCGGTCACTTCGTTGACGTTGTTCGTGCGGATGGATTGATTGATGCCGATCACTTCGCCGTTCATGTTGAACAGCGGACCGCCCGAGTTGCCGGGGTTGATCGCCGCGTCGGTTTGGATAATGTCGGCGTTGCTGAAGAAGCCCCCCTCAGGCGCGGCGTGCGCAAACTGTGTGCGCCCAAGACCGGAGATGATGCCTGTGGTCATCGTGCCGCTTAAGCCGAAGGGGTTGCCAATGGCGACCACTGGCTGACCAACCATAAGTCCGCTTGAATCGCCGATGGGGAGGGCGTGGAGTTCCTCCGCAGGCGCATCCGCTTTGATGACGGCGACGTCCGCATCCACATCGTATCCGATCACGGTGCCGTGCGCTTTGTAACCGGAAGCGAAGGCGATCTCCACATCGCTCACGCCGTCTATCACATGCTGGTTGGTGACGATGTGACCTTCGTTATCGAAGACGAAGCCGGAGCCAAGCCCTTGCTTAGTGCGGACGGCGACCACGCCGGGAATCACTTGTTGATAGAGCGCGGCGAGCGAGCCGTCGAGCGCGACCGGGTTGGCGGACGCCGGCTCGAACGTGGCGACCGGTTGGACGGGAGCGTTTGCTTCCGGTTGACTCGAAAGGTTTGGCAATGCGCACGCGGTCGTTGCCAACATCAAGATCAGAATTGCGGTTAGGATTCTTTTCATAGGTTTTGCCTCATTGTTTGAAATTATCGGGGGGATATTAATCCTCTGTGGTTAAGTCCCGCTGAACAAAGGTTAACGGAAGAGAAGATAACTCGTATTAGTCTGAGCGACACTCCGTGTCTCGAAGAGTCTCTTAATCATCGCCCGCCCGACGATAAACCGTCGGGCTACTCGCACGAAGCCGCCGAAGGCGGCTTAAGTCCAGCCTTGGCTGGACTTCGTTTGAATAGCACGGGGGTTTATCCCCGTGCGGTGTGTAAGGCGAGTTAAAATTTTATCTTCGACGCTTCTTCGAGCAACTCGCGTTGTTTGGGAGAAAGATATTTTGGGATCTGCACTTTCACGCGCACGAACATGTCGCCTTTTTCTTTTTGGTTTTTCACGTGAGGCATTCCGCGCTTCGCGAGGCGGAAGACTTGTTCGGGCTGTGTGCCGGCGGGGATGGTCAACTTGAGTTTGCCGTCTAAAGTTTCCACATCCGCTTCGCCGCCGAGAATGGCGGTGAACATGCTAACCGTCGCAGTGGTATGAAGGTCATTCCCCCGGCGTTCGAAGCGCGGGTCTTCCGTCACATCCACGATCAAATAGAGATCAGCGCCGTTCGGAGCCGCGCCCGCCACGCGGACTTTCGAGCCGGTGCGCACGCCCGCCGGGATGCGGACTTGTTTTTGTTTGCCCTCGGTTTGAAGCAGGCGCGTCGCTCCGCGATAGGCTTCATCGAGCGAGATCGCCAATTCCTGTTGGTAGTGTTGTGATTGTCCGCGAGACCGCCCAGCCGAGCCTCCCATGCCGAAAATGGTTTGGAAAAAATCGGAGAAGCCTCCGCCGCCGAACATATCGTTGAGGTCGTCCACGTTGACGCGCGTGCCGCCGTATTGTCCCCAATTGAAATCACCGGGCGTCCCGCCGCCTCTCTGCCATTGCGAATAATCCGAGCCGAGCCTGTCGTAGGTCGAACGTTTTTTGGAATCGCCCAACACTTCATACGCTTCATTGATCTCCTTGAAACGTTCTTCGGCTTGTTTATTATTCGGGTTGTAATCGGGGTGATGCTGTTTCGCCAGTTTGCGATACGCCTTGCGGATGTCGTCGTCGCTGGCTTTGCGATCCACGCCGAGAATTTTGTAATAATCTTTGTAATCCATAGTTGTATTTTTACACCGCGCCGAATGTAAGTCAAGCATCCTTTCGGATGTTTAACAGAACTCTAATTCGTAAGAGGAATCCACTAATCCCCGCGAATTTACGCTAATCTTTTAAAGATTAGCGGGGATTAGCGTAGATTAGCGGACGAAACCCCGCCTCACTTCGCAGGGACGGCTGATTCGTCCTAGTCAAGTTTTTTCACCAGATAGAGTTCCCCGCGCTCAAACCCGCGCCCGAGATAATATCCCCGCGTGCCAACGGCGGAGATGACCGCCATGCGTTTGTATCCGTTTGCGATTGCGATCCGTTCCGCCTCTTCGAGCAGACGAGTCCCCAGCCCAACGTGTTGCGCCGCGCCATCTTTCTCCGCGCCGACGGGAAGCGACTGTCCATACACATGCACCTCGCGGATCAACGCCGCGCCATCTAAATCCGCGATTTCAGTTTGCGGAGAATCTTCATTCGGCAAAGATAATCTCACAAACCCCGCGATTCTATCCTCAGGCGTAACATACGAAATGAAATGTTCCTCCGCCGCGCCTGCTTGATAGACGAGGTCATCCAGTCTCAGCGACTCGACGCTCACCGTCTTGCTCTTCACCTCGCGGCATCTCACGCATTGACATTTTGTCCCGCGCCGCTTTAACTCATCCTGCACATCCTGCCGCAGACTGGTTCGGCGATTCCCCTCCACAACATTTGTAGATGGAATATCGCGGATGACGCGATTCACGCGGCAATAACGCGGAATCGTCGGTTTGATGTCCGCGATCAAGTCAATCAACTCTTGCGTAGTGTACGGCGTGAACTCGCCGCGTTGCCAGTATTCGTACAACTCCGCATTTGCCAGCAATTGATTCGGATAGATTTTTATTTCATCGGGGCAGAAGTCATTCCACAACTTCGCAAAGTCCTCACGGTCCGATTCGGGGGTTGCGCCGTGTAAGTTGGGCATCCAATGCAACACGATCTTGAATCCCGCCGCGCGGAGCAGGGCAGTGGCTTCACGCGTGCGCTGTACGTCGTGTCCGCGCTTGTTCATGTCAAGGATGCGGTCGTCGAAACTCTGCGCGCCCATCTGCACCTTCGTCACGCCGAGGTGACGTAGCCAACGGATTTCATCGGGGTTGATCTCGTTCGGTCGCGTCTCGATCACCAGTCCCACGTTACGGTGTGAAGCGGTCTCGTTGAAAGAATGATCTCGCTCTAATTCGCCACTTTCCACTTTCCACTCATCGCGGTTAGCCACAGAGTCCACAGAGAACTCTGAGATTTTTTCTCCTTTTTCTCTGTGCTCTCTGTGGCTGGTTTCGTTCATCGCATCGAAACACCGCTTCACAAACCACTCCTGATAATCGCGCTTATACGACGACCACGTGCCGCCGAGGATCAATAATTCAATTTTATCTGTAGGATGTCCCAACGCCTGCAACTGGGTGATGCGCGACTTCACTTGCGCATATGGATCAAATTGATGTTCCACCGCCCGCATCGCGCCGGGTTCATCAGGCAGATACGATTTCGGCATCCGCGCATCGGTGGGGCAGAAGATACATTTCGCGGGGCATGGATACGGCTTCGTCAACACCGTCACCGTCGTCACACCGGAGAGCGTGCGCATCGGCTTCATGCGGAGTCGTTCGAGCAGGCGCGTGTCCGCATCCATTTCGCCCGATGCGACGAGTTCGTTGTACAACGTCACCAGCATGGACTTGTTGAGATACCCGCTCCCATCCGCGAGAGGATGACTGCGCAGGGTTTTGGTCACGTCGCTTCCGCGTTGAATTTCCTCCAGCACGAAACGCGCCAGTTCTCTTTTATCGGGTGTGAGCAAATGAGTTGCTCGCCATAATTCACGTCGTTCGATGTTCATAATTATTTTTAGGAAGTACACACGTGTTTACCTGTTTACGTGTCTACCTGTTTATCTGGCTGTTTTCCTTCGCTCCATGGACGAAACATCCACGTGAAATTCGCTCTTCAATTCCGAAAAATCTTTGTGCTTGAACATATCGGTGTGCAATCCACATTCCACTTTGCCGCGTCCCTGCCAGCGACCCGCGCGCTCGTCGTCGTTTACGCCGATCGCAACGGTGCAGGGCGAACATCCAACACTGCGATAGCCTTTCTCAAACAACGGATGCGACGGGAGGTTATGTTCTTCCATATAATTCTTCACGTCTGCCTTTGTCCAATTCAACAGCGGATTGACCTTCAACAGCCCGTCGCTTTGAATTTCCAGGATCTTCGCCTGAGCGCGAATCGCCGTCTGGTCGCGGCGGATGCCGCTGATCCATGCCAGCATATCTTTCATGGCTCGTTGCATGGGTTGAACTTTGTGAATGAAGCAACACAAATTCGGGTCGTCGAGCGGCAACGTGCGCACCTGTCCTCGCGCAAATCCATCCCAGCGCGAATCACGATACAAGTCCAGCACGTTCAACTTCCATTCGGAGGCGAGTTTTTCGCGGAAGATCAACGTCTCCCAGAAGTGATAACCGGTGTCAATAAAAAAGATCAGCACGTCGCGCTTGATCTGCGAGACCATGTGCAGTAACGGCACAGACTGAGTCTGGAACGATGAACTAAGCGCGATCTGGGGCCAGTAATTTTTGACTGCCCAAGTGATGATCTCCTGTGGTGTCTTCGACTCGAACTCTTCAGAAAGTTTCTCGATCTCCAACGGCGTGAACATGGCGGCATTATACCCGCTTACAACCCGTTATAATCTTCGCATGGATTCAGCCACCGCCGCGCGTTTGATTCAACTCAACAAGGATTTTTACACACGCTTCAGCGATTCGTTTTCCGCCACCCGCCATCGGATTCAGCCCGGCGTGCGCCGCGTGCTTGACATGCTCAAAGGGGATGAGTCCATTTTGGATCTGGGATGCGGCAACGGAGAACTCGCCCGCGAACTCGCGAAGCGCGGACACCTCGGCGCGTATCTCGGCGCGGACTTCAGCCTGCCTCTCCTGCGTGAAGCGGAATCCCAGCCTGAGGGTTTTTCTGCGAGGTTCGTGGAGGTTGACCTCACGAAGTTATCAGTGATCAGTGAGCAGTCACTGTTCACTGATCACTATTCACTGATCACTGCCTTTGCCGTTCTACACCATATCCCCTCAACCGAACTGCGGCTAAACATCCTCCGAACCATTCGCCAGCTTCTCAAGCCCGATGGGTTGTTCATCCACTCCAACTGGCAATTCCTGAACAGCGAAAAGCTGAAAGGGAGAATCAAGGCTTGGGAGGGAGTGGCAGTTTCCCCATCAGAGGTAGACGCGGGCGACTACCTGCTCGATTGGCGAAGCGGGGGAGAAGGCATCCGCTATGTCCATCACTTCAGCGAATCCGAGTTGGGAGAGTTGGCAGGCGCGGCGGGCTTTCGGGTGGTGGAAACATTCTCATCCGATGGCGAAACGGGGAATTTGGGCTTATATCAGGTGTGGGTTAAGAATAGTGAAGGTGAGTCAATATGAAAAAATCTTGGCAACTGCTTGTTCTTGTCATTCTTGTCGCATGTCAACCCATGATTGCGCCACCAACACCAATTCCAACTTCGGAACCCCCGATTCGTTATGAATTACGCCAACCACAACCCGATGAACTGCTCAGGCTGATAGATGCTGTCTTGTTGATGGAAGAACAGATGACATACAACAATGATGTGACGAGCGCAATCCTCGAGCGAGAAGCTGGTTCTTTGCATCATTTAATTGGAGAAGATTTTGAAAGATACTATCTAGGCGGATTCTCTGGAGCAGAGGATCTGGTTCTCGAAAGCACTCTGCCTTGGGAAATGAAATCCTTCGGTGATTTGGAAAGTTTCAATTCCGTTTTGAGAATTGCATTTCTGCAATACATCAACCGTCATCAGAGCATTCTCGATAACAGCGATGCTCTTAGCCTTCCTAATAGCAATGTGAGATCGTTTCAATTGAATCTCGATGGTGATCAAAACCCAGAATGGCTGATAGGTGTGGAATATCAGGATTATTCCCTGCAAAATTGGCTTCTGATCGCCAAGCGCGATGATGGTCTCTATCATTTATTACCAGACTTTGCTGGTTATGACTTTACTGGGGCGCAAAACTACATCACTGATATAGAAATAAAAGACCTGACTGGCGACGGAAATGACGAAATTATCAAGATTCGACGTTACTATTTTGCTGGCGGACTTCATGGATGGATGGAAATTTACACTTGGAAAGAGGGTAAATTATCGTTATTTGACACTATAAACTTGCCTGATGTTCCTCCTGTATATGGCGAAGTAAACGAAAGTAACTATGAGATTGATGATTTCGATGGCGATGGGATTGATGATGTCCGCGTGAATTGGCCCCGATTTTTGAGATTTGGTTGCCAATGGACTCAAAATTTCACTTATTTTTTTGTTGGTGGAAATGTAAACGTTAATATCGAAGGCGAAGAAATCCCTCAAGTAAACGAGTGCCTAATTGCAAGAGCCTTGGCAACCGATAATCTCGAAGAGCGAATACGATTCTATCAAGATGCAATAGAAAAATTTGATTTGAACACGTCACCGCCAGATGAATTGGCTTGGCTTAGACTGAATCTTGCAATGATGTATACGGCGGTTGGCGATGATGGGTGGGCAAATTTACAGTTGCAAGAGTTGATTGACTCAAATGGTGATGGGAAGTTTTTGGAATTTATTCAGGTTAGCTATGCGGAAGCCAACTCGCCATCCCCGATACTCTTCTGCGAATTACTCTATTCATCAATTGCATCTCAGGTTATTCCCGATAGTATTGGTTCAGAGATTGATATAGACCTCACCCATGGCGCGTATCCTATTGATTACGCCCCAATGGCATATCTAGTCTGTCCATTTCCTGAAGTGTTTAGCAGCAGACTCGCTAATTTAAAAATTCCTCTATCGAAATCGCCGATAGATGTGTTAGTTGCTGACGGCTATTCTTTTGTTTGGACGAAATCTATGAACTGGGACGACGACTCGGAACTCGAATGGTTGGGAGTATTGGATTTTCACCAGCCCATGTTGGTGTTTATCGATGGAAAGGAAAATTGGAACATAAATGCTGTGAAAGTTAATTTGTCCAGCGTATCAGATTTTTCCTCAGCCATTCATTCCTCGGCGGATGGCAGTGAAACAAAAGTGTTGGTACTTCTAACGGGCATGGGTAGGTTTTGTAGCTTTCCCGACACGGATAAATGGCTGATCGAGTTTGACCCGAATTCGACGGAGCACGAAACCTATTATTTATGCGACACCAATCAATATCTCTTGGCAAATGAGAGTGATATACAGTATGCCCTTGATGAGTTTACTAAACCAAATAATTACGAGACTTTCGATGCTCCCGATTGGTATTATCTGCCTGATGCGGGACAGGATGAATATGAGCGCCCAACAATACTTAGTCTTGTTGGTGAAATCGAGAATGATGTTGTAAGTCAAAACAATCCAAATCAAACCCGTCTTGCAATTGAAAAATTGATCGACTCTTTGCCCAAAGATGACCCTGCCGCTCAAATTCTCCTCAGGCGTCTGATTTATTTACGTGGGTTGAATTACGAACTAAGCGGACAGAGCGAATTGGCAGTGATGGCTTACCGTGAACTGACCTTGCTCTTCCCTGAATCGTTGTGGGGTCAGTATGCAAGTATGCGCCTTCAGGCTATCCAGCCTTAATCCTTAGAGGGCTTGTAAGAAACCCCTTGTAAGATGTGTCTAACAAATGTTCTAATTTGCCACCACGTGTTCCATCGAATGAAAATGTATACGGAGAATGACATGGCTCTCGAAATTCTTGAACGGATCGAAACCAGCCTGGTTGAAAAGCGGCAAGCGGTGACGGAGTTCCTTGAAACGGCTTCGGATGCCGAGAGGGAGATCTGCCTGTACGAGGACGACCACTGCGTGCAAGACCATTTGCAGGTGATCGAATCGTGCCTCGAAAAACTGGATCATGAAACGCTCGGCGTGTGCGAGATTTGTCACGGGTATGTGGAGCCAAGCCAGCTCGCGATGAATTACACCGCGTCCATTTGCTTGGATCATTATTCCGAAGCGGAGATGCGGCGGCTGGAATCGGAGTTGGAACTTTCGCAGATCGTCCAGCGGGCGTTGTTGCCCCAAAACGCGCCGGTCATCTCAGGCGTGGAAGTTGCCGCGTTCAGCCGTCCTGCCGACATAATCGGCGGCGATTACTTCGACTTCTTCCAATTCCGCGACGGCACGCATGGGCTGGTCATTGCCGACGTGAGCGGGCACGGCGTTTCGGCGGGCATGTTGATGAGCAGTCTGCAAACCGCGTTGCGGACGATGGCTCCCGACACCGATTCTCCCGCCGAGATTCTTGAGCGCATCAACCGCTTTTATATTCACAACATCAACTTCACTACGTTTGTCACTGTCTTTCTCGCGCGTTTTGATCCTGTTAATCTTGAGTTGACGTATGTGAATGCGGGGCATAATCCGCCAGCGGTTCATCGCGGCGCGAACAATGAAATCCATTGGTTGAAACCGACCGCGCCTGCGATCGGCTTGGCTGAATTTTTCCGTCCGCGCATCGAAACGGTAAAATTCTCAAAAGGGGATTCACTTTTGCTTTACACCGATGGTGTGACGGAAGTTTTGAATTCGGCAGGCGATGAACAATTCGGTCATCTCCGCCTCGCCGACCTGCTTTCGCAACACGCGCACCTGACCGCGCCCGATATGCTTCAGACTTTGTTCCGAGGCGCAAACGCTTTTGGAAGTAATAGATCGTTGGCAGATGATGTGACGATGGTAGCGTTGAAGGTTTCTCGCTAAGAATGTCACCCTGAGCGACAGCGAAGGGTCTCTACTTCCAAGTATGAGACTCTTCGGTCGCAAACCCCGCTCCCTCAGAGTGACATGGCATAGTTATACGCTGTTCGGGTCAGCGATGTACTGCCACCAATTGTTGAGGACGCCATTGAGGCGTCCTTTTGCTTTGGGAAAGTGCGTCATCCACCAGACGTGATGTTTGCGCATGTCGCCGTTGCCCCACTCGTTGGCTGAGACTTCGCGCGCATCGCCCTTGAAGTTGGGGAAGTTATACAGCCAGTCGTCACATTCGCTCATCACAATGGATGGATTGTTCCAATCGTAATCGCGGACGCTGTTCGGCGCGAAGTGGACGTTACCCAGCGCGGCTTTCCCCGGGGAGGTCTGGTCGTATTGAATGAAGCGGTTCCACAGGTTGTCGTCGCCGGATAACTTCTCGAATGTTTTTTCCATGATCGATTCGACGCGATGACCCATGTTCTCTAGCATTTCGCCCACGCCGCGCTCGTAGGAAAATCCCATGATGACAAAACGGCGTTTCGCCGCGTCGGTGTTCTGAAGCGGAGGGGCGTTGCACCAGAACGCGCCGGGTCCGCCCATGATGGATTCATAAAAGCCTGCGTGCGGGAAGTTGAAGATCCACACTTCGCCAATTTCGTTTTTCGCGACCCGTTGCAAAATATTGAATCGTTTGAGGATCGCGTGATAATCCACTTCGGATGGGGTGTGAGGCGGGATGCCGCCGCGTAAGACGTCGAGATACGTTTCCGCGTCGTACGCGAATCGGTCCACTTTGGCGGGGAAGACGTTCACGTCCACGCGTTCGATGATCTGATAATGGACGAGTCCCCCGCTGGCTTGCAGGATGTCGGACATGAATCCCTTGCCGAGTTCTTCCACGCTGTTCCAGCGCATGAATTCGGAAAGTTTCTTTCCCGTTGACGGTTCAACGACCGGGTCATACACGATGACGAGGGTTTTGAGAATCGTCTGCTTGAGGGGTTCGTCTGAGGAGTCTGAAACAGCCGTCCCTTGTGAGGGAGGCGATGGTTTTCGTCGAAAGAGGGAGAAGGGGTTCATGTGTGAAAACAGGTATACACGTATACAAGTACACAGGGAAACAAGTCGAATGAGTTGACGTGTCTACGTGTTTACCTGTCTACGTGTTTCCGTTATTACGGCAGATTCGTCGCGAAATACACTTGATCTCCAATGGCGAGGTACAACACATAATTCGGGCTGACCGCCATCGCGCCAACGGGACCTGATTCGAACGGGTTGCCTTTACCCGCGAAGCCGGTGAGTTGATTTTGGAGTTCGAGCGAGCGCGGCGTGAAGCGGAAAACTTTTCGGTTCTCTGAATCTAACAAAAGAAGTACGGAGTTCGGCGAAGCGGTGACAGCCATTTGTGTGAAGTGCGCTTGCGCGAACACGTTGACGTCTTGATGCGCGGGGAAGTGATCGAGGAAGTTGAGCGGATCAATGCACTTCGTTGGCGTTTGCGCGATGCGGCTGAACGTGCATGTGGAAATATGCCCGTCGGCGTGAAGCAAATACATATCGTCGCCGCTCACGGCAAGGTCAATGGCGGTATCGAGCGTGGTGGGAATCTGGTTGCCGAAATAAAAATATGGCGTATCCACGAACATGCTTTCCTGTCCCACGTACACCCAAACCGAACGCGCGGTGGCATCCAGCACATACAAATTTCCGTTATCGAGCGCGAAGCCGGTGATGCGTTCCCAATTTGTGTTCGGAAGCGCCGGCAGGGGGATCACTTGCGGAACTTGCCCCGGCGAGCAATATAAAAGATTCCCTTCCGCGTCGATTCCCAGCACGGTTGCGCTAGCGAGATTCACTTTGGGCAATGCCAATAGATCAACCAACGTGCCCACTTGATAGCCCGCGTACGTCCCGGGCTTGCAATTAAACGTTGTATCGAGGTCGAGGCTGCGTCCTGTAAACGTGGCATGGATGATCTCGCCGCGCGTCGCTTCGAGCATGTACAAATCGCTTTCGCTCGCCGCCATGCGGCTGATCTGCGCGTCGCCGCCGAGTCCGTTGGTGAAGGCGGGGACGAATTCCATCCTCAGCACGCCCATGAGCGAATCGAGATTCGCCTGCGCCATCTGTTGCAGCTGATTCGATTGGTCCGTTTCGCCGTAGGCTTCCGCCTGTTCGATCAGCTCGAGAGATTTCTGCCACGCGTCGCGTTGACGCGCCGGGTCGGTCTCGCTCAACGCGCGCGCCGCCTCGTTCTGCGCCTGGCGGTAATACTCGTCATATTGCACGCTCTGACCGAATCGCAGATACACAACCACAGCCACCGTGCCGACAAGGATGGGGATGACGAGCGCGATGAAGACCAGCGCGTACGTGGGCATGAATCGCATCTGCTGTTGTCCCGCTTCATCCGACGGGGATTCTGTTCCAGGCAAGAGGCGGGGGACGAATCCCCGGAAGAACGCTCCCAGTCTTTCGTTCACGCGCCGCCCGGTTTGAATCCCGCCGACCATCACTTTCGCCATTTGGCGCGTGGCTATTTTGTGTGCATCGGGTTTGTCTGTTGTTGCCACTGATGTTGCAGTGACATCCACCGGCGTCTCATCTTCTTCCTCTTCGATGATCTCTTCGTGCGCTTCCTCGGCGACGACTTCTTCTTTTATAGGTTCAGGCTCCACTTCAACCGGTTTCGCGCGCGGAATGGACGGCGGGAAACTGCGCGGCGTGGACGGTGCCTGTGATGTCGCCGGGCGCGATTCTTCTTGGATCGGCGGAGTCAGTTCCTCGGGTCGCGGGGGAATCGCGTACGCGGAGGGTTGAAGCACATGCGCCGCGAAGTCTGCCATTTCATCGAGTTGTTCTTCGGTTATGGATGGAGGGGATTGGTAATTGGTAATTGGTAATTCAGGTGGAGGAGAATCGGAAGATTGGAGACTAGAGACTGGAGACTGGTCTGCTTCAATTGGAAATTCTTCTTGTGATTCCTCTTCGCGAACTTCGCGGCTTCGCGGTTCAACAGGTTCGGGAGGGAGAGTCGCTTGAGGCGCTGAATCAGCCTGACCCTGCGGTAGACGCGTCGTGTTCACATCCACGCGCAAAATTGTGATCGCGCCTCGTCCCGGTTGAGGTTGGATGAGCGCGGCATGCAAGTCGCCTTTGGTGAATGTCAACTTGCGATAGGTCGCGTCGAACGAGGCGGGCGGACGCTCGCCGAGCAGGTCGGCTTCCCAATCGGTTGGGAATTTTCCGCACACCACGAGCAAGTCATTGGAATGGAGCTCGACTTGCGACAAATACGTTTGAATATTTTGGCTGGAACCCAAGCCTTTGCCCGAAAGCGCGGGATCGTAAACATGACGCGATTGCCCCTCGCCGACCCAAATTGCGTGCGAAGGTCCGCTGAGGAGCAGCGTGACTTGCGACTCGCGCATCGCGGCAAGCACAAGCAAGCCGAGCGCATATTGTCCGCGCCCGCTGGTGGAAAGATTCCGCGCGAGAAGCGCCGCATTGATATGTTCCGCGGCTTTTCGCATGGCAGAAGTGAGCGAACCGGGCGATTGATAAAAAACATCCCCCGCATTTTGGTTGATGTGCGCCAGTTCCGCGCTGGAAATTTCCGCATTGCCCGACAGCATGAGGTACAGGATCAGGCTGTCTTTCTCGCGTCCGCGCGCGGCTTTCCGCGCAGGGGTGAGCGCAAGCAAACCCGGCAAGTCTGCGGATTCTTGTCCGTTGATGCGATGAATGGGGAGGATGTTGAGGTCGAATGTTGTCACGGCGTAAGAAAGTTCGGAAGATGGCTATCATTATACTGGTAAAATTTATCGAATGTAATTATAGGGGCGGAGCATCGCTCCGCCCCTATGTTATGGATGGAGATCATGAATTTTAAACTGCACAAAGATTTTTCCGAAATTGACTCAAACACATGGAACGCGCTCGTCGAGCAAAGCATCGCCGACACTCCGTTCTCGCGCTACGAATATCTCAGCGAGTGGTGGAAGACCCTCGGCGGCGGCGAGTGGACGGGTAAGGGCGGGGTCATCCCGCCCGAATTGATCTTGGTCTCCGCCACAGAAAACGATCAACTCATCGGCATCGCTCCTCTGTTCATCGCGGACTATGAAAATCAACGCACTCTTCTCCTCATCGGCAGTATCGAAGTTTCCGATTATTTGGATTTGATCGTACGCAAGGATGATCTTCCGCGCTTCCTTTCCGGTTTACTGGATTTTCTCGCTTCATCCCACGGGGACGCCTGGTCCGCCCTAGATTGGTACAACATCCCCGACGATTCTCCCACCCTAGCCGCCCTTCAAGCGGAATCCGAATCACGCGGCTGGACTCATCATCAAGAAGTATATCGTCCCACCCCGCGCATCGCGTTGACAGGTTCCTTCGACGAGTATCTCGAAAGCATTGACAAAAAACAGCGTCACGAAATGCGCCGCAAGATGCGCCGCGCTGCCGAAAGCGGACGTGTCAATTTTTATGTCGTAGACAAAAACGCCGATATCGAACCTGAACTGGACTCATTCTTTCATCTCATGGTGCAAGACCCCAACAAAGCGACCTTTCTGCATCCCGCCATGCGCGAACACATGACCGCTACCCTCCGCGCCGCGCACGCAGGCGGTTATCTCTGGCTCGCCTTCCTCGAAGTGGACGGCGTCAAAGCCGCGTCCACTCTTTGCTTCGATTACAAAAACAAACTATGGGGCTATAACTCCGGCGTGAGTTTCGATTTCAAAGATGTGTCCCCCGGCTGGGTCATCATGGCGCACGACATTCAATGGTGCTGCGACAACGGTCGCTACGAATTCGATTTCATGCGCGGCGACGAGGAATACAAATATCGCATGGGCGGCGTGAATCGATTCGTGATGAGGGCGAGGGCGGTCAAGTAGGTTGAACGGTTTTTGAGCGGAAGAGATCCTGAATTACAAATCCGCACAACGCGGATCCCAGCAAGGTAAATGGCATCTGCCACGCCATGGGGAAAAGAAACGTGTGAATGTACGAGGTGGGTTTGAAGATGATATACCATGACAGGGGCGCAAGGATCGAATACCAGGTTGTGATGATCAGCGCCATTCCTGTAGTTGAGAATCCCTTGTGAAGTGTTGTTTTGCGCTTGTACACATACAAAAGAGTGAACACTACAAATACTGCGATCAATTGCCAGTAGACAATAGATCTGTTCCCAACAGAAAACGCTTGAGAGTTTAGATACTTCCCGATCACTTCCAAATGACTCGCCTTGAGGCTTTCGGCATACTCGCCGCGAAATTCATCGGGGTTTCCCGCCGCGCGTCGAATGAATGTGTCTCTCACGTAGTAGATGCCGCTCTTGAGGCTTCCATCCGCCGCGGTGATCTGTAAAATGAGCGTTCCAAGCCCGGCCATTGTTGCCAGCGCAAGACTGATGCCGAGCATCGTTGCTCGTTGGAGAAACGGTTTCAATTTCCATTTATCTCGAATTGCGAAATAGACGAACGGCACGGTTGCCATCACCAACGCGGTTGTGATGATCTCGAACCCTGTGAAAAGGATTTTGGCCAACGCGGTGATGAAGATCACAAAATAGATTTTGACAGCGGGGTAATTATTCTTTTTTGAAGCGTCAGCCAGCAGGTACATTCCGCATACGAACGGCAGGAAAAACGACCATAGATTCCAATAGAGACTGCCCGCTGGCAGGATCATCCACTGGGAAATGGCGGAAAAGATAAGCATCAACATTGCCGCCAGCCAGCCGAACTCGACCGCAATTGCCGCGGCGATCAGCGCGATAAGCGCCGCAGAAACAAATGCAACCGTCCCTCTGAAAATTTTTAAATTTGTGGATGCAGGGAAGTTTGTCAAACTATCGAACAGACCAAAAACGATTCCCTGAAAACCTGGGTGTGATTTATATATTAGGTAGTATTGAATGGGCTCGCCCGTCTCATACAATTCGTATTGCCGGTTTGCGATCTCTTCTCCAAAGACCCATCCATCCGGTGCATCGAGAAGTCCAAGGAGACCTCCCGCCGAAAATAATCCATCCTGCTGAGATTTCGCCAATCGCGCAACGACCACACGTTCAGAGGTCGTCTGCCAGCCGCGATAATTGTATTCACGCACCATTTCCCAGCCATCGCCGTTGAAGCTAGGGAAGAGGAAAAGTGTCCCGCCTAACAAGAAAAATAGGAAAGTGAGTTTATTGCTTATCATTCCCCATCCATTATATCGTGATGAATTAACTTATCTCTGATCCGAATTCGATTTCATGCTGTGATGAAGAACGCAAATATCGCATGGGCGATGTGAATCGGTTCGTAATGAAGGCGGTCAGGCAAAAATTTCAATTTGAAAGTGTTTGGATCAAGGGCTTCGATAATACCCGCCTGGACCAGAAATCCAATTAAAAGAAGCATTCCGCATAACACGATGGAAATCCCCAAAAGAATCAATAAAATCATTCCGCTGGCTGGCGCGCTTTTGTTCAACACAGATTCTTGATGGTCTTCGGGGTTGTAATAGACAGTTACCCGCTCGTGTAATGGATATTTTTTGATGATCGACTTGGTATGGAGCAGCGATCCCGCATAAGGAGGATCGCCAATTTGAATTCTGGTTGACTCGTATTCAACGAGATTAACCTTGTACCGATAACGAATAGCGGGGAAGTACATTGTCTCCTCCTCTCTCTTAACCTCGTTGATCCCCGAATCGATAATTTCTCCTGTAGTTTCGAGCCACTCCGCTCTTCCTTTCGCTTTTAAAAGTATGTTGCCAGTAAACACAAGGATACCTCCCCCGATCAAGAGGGTGAAGAGGGCGACAAATAATTGACTAAAGTCCATGTTGCCTCCAAATAAATATCCGATAGTGATGAGCAATTGAAACAAAGAACGGCAATGTAAGGATTACCCTACGATTCTTACACGATATTATCCTCCTCCGCTCACGCCTCCCACGATCCCTCCATCAGTCAATTTCCTCAAATCACTCAACGCGGACTCGATCTCCTCAGGCTTCACGGGACGATCTTCATCGCGGTGTTTCAATGTGCCAGCCTTTGCTTTCTCGATAGCCAATTCTTTGATCGAAGCGTTCAACGACATCGCCTCTTTCACCAACGCCGCGCCCTGCGAATATCCGATCACGGGATTTAACGCTGTAACAATGATCGCATTCTTCGCCAGCCAGCCTTCCGCTTTTTCGCGGTTGGCGGTCACGCCTTTCACGGCGCGTTCGGTGAACGCGTTCACCGAGCCGATGACCACTTGCATCATCTCGAACAAATTGTGCGCGATGATCGGCATCATCACATTCAATTCGAGTTGTCCCGCCTGCACCGCCATCGCCACAGTCGTGTCGCATCCCACCACATGGAACATCGCCTGATCCAACATCTCTGCCAACACGGGGTTCACTTTCCCCGGCATGATGGACGAGCCCGGTTGAACGGCGGGCAATCTGATCTCGTCGAATCCGGTTGACGGTCCAGAAGAAAGAAGGCGGAAGTCGTTGGCGATGCGGATTAACGTCAACGCGAGAGTCCGCAATGATGAGGAGAAGTCCGCCGCGTCTGCCATCGATTGCATTGATTCAAATAAATTATCGGATGTCTGCAATTCAAGCCCGGTGATCTCGGATAATTTCTTCACCATGCGAGCGTGATACTCGGGATGAGCGTTCAACCCGGACCCTACGGCTGTGCCGCCGATCCCCAGCCTGCGCAACCCCTCAGCGGACCGGCGCACACGTTCCGCATCGCGCTCGACCGCTTTGGCATACGCGGAAAATTCCTGACCCAATCTCACCGGCACCGCATCCTGCAAATGCGTGCGGCCCGATTTGACGACCGAATCAAACTCTTTCGCCTTCGCCTCCAACGCGGACTGTAATTTTTTCAGCGACGTGAGCAACTCATCCACGCGCCACAACGCGCCCAATCGAATCGACGTGGGAATCGTATCGTTCGTGGATTGCGCCATGTTGACGTGATCGTTCGGATGCACATAATATTTTCCGAGTTCGCCGCCGAGGATTTGCGTGGCGCGATTCGCAATAACCTCGTTCGCGTTCATGTTGTGACTCGTCCCCGCGCCTGCCTGAAATGGATCAACGACGAATTGGCTGTCCCATTTGCCGTCCATCACTTCGGTCGCGGCTTGAGCGACGGAATCCGCTAACTGTTTGGCGGTGAACTTTTTCCCGTCCATTTCGCGGTCGTTGAATAATCCGAGTTCAAAATTCACCAATGCCGCCGCGCGTTTGACCGCCGCAATGGACCAAATGAACGCCCGCCACGGACGCAGTCCGCTGATGGGGAAGTTGTCCACTGCGCGCTGGGTTTGCACGCCGTAGAGTGCGTCGGCTGGGACGTTCAGCTCACCGAGCGAATCTTTTTCTTTGCGAAAATTGTTTGAAGACATTGTTAACCACCAAATATAATTTTTTATCTATTTTACACCTGATTAACGTACGCAAAACGTCCCGCAGGTTCGGTTGAATCAACTGAGTTCTGCAAAAAAACCTGCGGGACGGTGATTAGCATCAGTGATTGATTTGCGAATACTTTTTCCTATTACAATTACCCCATTCGCGAGGAAAACTATTGGATCAACTTCTTGAACTCTTCTGGATATTTCTCAAAGTAAACCTGCTCAGCACATCGGGTCCCGCATCTGTTGGCTTGTTGTATCACGAGGTCGTTGGCAAACTGGTGACGGAAGGACAATTCGTGCAGGCGGTGGGGTTATCGTCCGTGTTGCCGGGCAGCGACGCGCTCCAATTGGCGATGTATATCGGCTATGCCGTGGCAGGCATCCCCGGCGGATTTGTCGCGCTCCTCGCGTCCATTTTGCCGCCGACGATCATCATCCTTGGTGTGACGATGATCCTGCATCGTCTGCGGCGTGAAGCGTGGTTGAGCAGTTTCATCGAAGGACTCACACCCGCGATCTCGGTATTGATGCTCTTCGTGGCGTGGAAGATTTTTCAAAAAGGCGGCTCCACCGGGTGGGAAGGCTGGGCAATTGGCATCGTCAGTTTGATCGCCATGTTCCTCAACGCGCCCGCGCGGATCGTGGTTATTCTCGCCGGGCTGGTCGGTATCTTCTTTCTCAAATGAACGAGTCGAAAATTTCTGTTTGGTTTCGTTTGTTATGGATGTTCCTCAAAGTGAACATTATCTCGCCGTCGGGTCCCGCGTCGGTGGGATTTTTATATGAGGAAGCGGTGGGCAAGCTCATGTCGGAGGAGCGATTCGTGGAAGCAGTGGGATTTTCGAATGTATTGCCCGGCAGCGAAGCGTTGAAGTTGGCAATGTTCGTCGGTTTTGCCGCGGGCGGAATCCCCGGTGTGTTCGCGGCATTACTCGGCGCGATCCTGCCGCCGACGGTATTGATGTTGATCGTTGCCGCGCTTCTTCAGCGTTTTCAACAGGAAAATTGGCTCAATAGTTTCGTGGCAGGGATGAGTCCCGCCGTTGCCGCATTGATCGTGGTTGTGGCGTGGGAATTGTTCCGCGCGGGCTCGCGGAAGAAAATTGATCGTCGCGTGATCCTGATCGCTCTCCTCAGCGCGATCGCATTCTGGTTCGAGATCCCATCGCCGTTCGTGTTGCTTGGGGCGGGCGTGCTCGGCGTTATTTTGTTCGGCAAGCGAGGTTTCAAATGAAATCCGAATTTCTTATCGTAACGAACGGCTTCAAAGAGACGTGGTCCGCCATCGAGTATGGCGCGGCGCTTGCTTCCTCCATGCAGATGAAGATCACGCTTCTCGGCGTGACGGAGGAGTTGAACCCCGCGGCGATAGACGACCATCATCCGCTGGAGGACATCTTCGCGCAAGGCGTTGAATTGTTCCAGAAACTTGGCGTTGAATACAGCCTTGATATTCGCAACGGCGTCGCCGAGAGGATCATCCCTGAGATCGCGAACAAAGGAGATTTCATTACGGTGGTCAGCCCATTGGGAAGACCTCAGTTCAAACGCTGGCTCACGGGCCGATCCATCCGTTTGCTGATGGAACAGATCCATAATCCGATTCTATATGTGCCTCAAGCGCGTTTGCCGGTGAAGAAACTTTTGGTCACAGTCGGCGGGCTGGGATATGGCGAAGCCGCGGAGAACATCGCCGTTCAAATTGCGCGCGCCAACAACGCGGACGTGACGATCCTGTATGTCGTTCCGCCCACCGACCTGGATTATCCCAGCACGCGCAACTTGCAGGCGCATGTCAACGATCTGGCGGAGACGGACACGCTGCCCGGGCGCAGTTTGAGGAAGGCTTTGGAGGTCGCGCAGGGAGCGGGCTTGAACGCAAAAGCCAAAGCGCGGCAGGGAAATATTGTGGAAGAGATCTTGGCTGAAATTGCCGAGGATCGTTACGATCTTGTCTGCATGGGTTCGGCGTACAGCGCGAATACGTTGCGTCAATATTACGCGCCGAACGTCACTGCCGAAGTGGCGGAAGGCGCGCGCTGTCCCATTTTGACGGCGAGATTTATCAGACGCTAGTTATAACCCGGGCGTGTATTTCTTTTCCCACTTCGCGATCGCGGCGCGGATGGCTGATTTGATCTCCGCGTCCGGCACATCGTCTATCCCCGCGTATTTGTTGAAACCGATGTGAACGTTCACGCCGCCTTCGAGCGATTGCGAGAGGAAGACGCGCTTCGCTTCCAGCGGGGTGCCGGCGATGTGTTCCTGCAAAATGGAATCGATCTGCGCCACGATGCTGTTGGCGGGCGCGTCGGGGCGTTCGTCTTTTGCGGGCGCGGATTCTGCCGGCGCGGCTTGACGAATCGGCTGAGGGGGTAGAGTCGCTGGCTGGACTGGAGCAGGCATCACCGGGGGAGGAGGCGGGGTGGGCGTCGCTTGCGCAACGCCGGAGTCTTCCTGAATCCACGGGCGCATCTGCATCAGCAATTCCCTCATCCGTTTGCGTTGTTCGGCAGAGAGCGCGGAGGTGTTGGCGCGCGCGCCGTCGAGATCGAGAGTCAAACTCCCGTTTTCGTTTTTGATTCGCAAGATACCGGGGTCATCCGCTTGCGCTGACGCGGGAGGGGTTTTGAGTTTCTCTTCCTCTTCTTCGCGCTTGCGCTTTTTGTAGCCGTTGGCTCGCCCTTCATAGAATCCGATCGTGTAAAGGACGAGGACGACGATGATCCACCCGGCGATTGACCAATTGATTTGCATGACCTACTTTACCTCTGGCACTTCGGACAGTAGTGTGTTCCGCGTTGACCAACTGTAATGCGTTTGATCGTTGCGCCGCAGTTTTGGCATGGTTCGCCTTCGCGGTCGTACACCCGAAAATAATTTTGGAATTCTCCGCCGCGATAGACCCAGTCAATGGATGCGCCGTTGCGGCGGATGCCTTCGTTCAACACGTTGCGTATCGCTTCATGCAGACGTTCAGCCTGCTTCGCCGTGACCGAACTTGACTCGCGCAGTGGATTCAGTTTGGCGATGTTCAGCGCTTCGTCGGTATAGATGTTGCCCAGCCCGGCGAGAAACGTTTGGTCGAGCAGCAACGGTTTGAGTTGGCGATGTTTTTTATGTAGCGCCGCGTGGAGCCATTGCGGCGTGAAGTCTTTGCTGAGGGGTTCGGGACCGAGTTTGTTGAAGATTTCCGCCGGGTCTGCCAGGAGCCAGACGCGCCCGAACTTTCTTGTGTCGTTGAAAGCCAGCGACTTGTTGCCTGAGAGTTTAATTATAAGTCGGTCGTGTTTCTCCGCTTTTTTTGTACTGTCTTTAATATGAAGGTCGCCGCTCATGCGGAGGTGGATTAAAAGGGCGGAGTTTGATAGATGAAGGATGAAATATTTTGCGCGCCTGCCAACGGCTAGAATTTTCTGCCCTTTGACCTGTTGCGCGAATTTTTTCGGCGACGGCTCGGCAAGCGTGCGCGCCCAGCGCAGGTCGGCGGAGAGGATCGTCCTGCCGACGAGTTCGGGTCTTAGTTTTCGCGCAATGGTTTCAACTTCGGGGAGCTCGGGCATGTTTCGGTGAATTGTGATCAGTGAACAGTAATCAGTAAACAGTGATCAGTGACAAATCTAGTGTTCACTGATTACTGATCACTTGGTTTACTCGTTGAACATCTCGCCCACGCTTCGACCTTCGTGCGCGCGGCGGATGACCTCTCCCAGCATGGGAGCGATCGAAAGGATCGTGATGCGTCCTTTGAGCGGTTTCAAGGCTTTGGGCTGAATCGGCGCCGTGTTCGTTGTGATGATGTGTTTGATCGGAAGTTTCGCCAGCCGTTTCGCGCCGTCTTCCGTAAATAGCGGGTGGATGAACGCAAGATAGACATTCCGCGCGCCGTTCTTTTTCACCACGCTAACCGCCTGCTCGATGGAGCCGCCGGTCAACACTTCGTCATCCACGATCAACACGTCTCTTCCTTTTACGTTGCCGATCAAAGACAACGCTTCCGCTTTCGAGTCGTTGCCTGTGCGCCTTTTTTCAACAAACGCAATGGACGCGTTCAAGTCGCGGGCGTAGTTGCGTCCCTTTTTGGCGAAGCCGAGATCGGTGGAAACGACGACCAGCTTGTGCATCTGCTCGCGCATGTTCTTGTTGATGTGGTCGGTGATCATGTGCGAGGCGGTCAGCACATCGCCGGGGATCGAGAAGAATCCCTGAATTTGACCGGCGTGCGGATCGAATGTCATGTAGCGGTCCGCGCCCGCGCTTTCGATCATGTCGCACACGAGGCGGGCGGTGATCGGAACACGCGGCTGGTCTTTTTTATCCGAACGTCCGTAACACAAATAGGGGACAACCGCTGTGATACGCGCGGCCGAATCCAAGCGAATGGTTTGGATCATGATGAGCAGTTCCATCAGGTTGTAATGCAGCGGCGAAGAGGTGGTTTGGATCACGTACACATCCTGTCCGCGCGCGCTGCTTTTCAATTTGACGAAGATATTTTCGTTGGGGAACTCGATGACCTCGCGCGGGCTTAACTGCTGGTTGAGATAGTCCGCGATCTTTTGCGCGAGATCGGGCGAGCCGGTGCCGGCGTACAGTTTGATATCGCCGTACATTTTCAAATTGTGATGTGCGTGCTGGGTCATACATTCTCCTGCTTTGAGTTTCCGTTCAATAATTTCTTCACCGCTTCATGCGGCGATAGAGTTCGCCCGACAACTTTCTCGACCATTTCATTATATTTTTCGTTTTGGATGTTCTGGAAAAAGCGACTCATCAACGCCTCTTCGAGAGCCGCTTCCAATTCGGACCTCAATCTGGCGCGGTCGCGGGAAACCCAGTCGCCGGTGACGCGTAGATGCTCGGCGTGTTTCGCAATGGATTCGGCAACCTCCGCGATTCCCTTGCCTTCGGTTGCAACCGTTTTGTTGATGGGGGGAATCCAAATGACCGCGTCGCTCTGAGCCGCCGAAGAGTCTTGTTCGAGCGCCGGGAGATTCTTGGCGCCCGCGGGAACCATCACCGTCATTGACTGCCCATGGTGGCGATAAACCCGGGGAACCGGGTGAGCAAGCGCAAGTGTGGAGCGAAGCGCGCGTTCCGTGTGTTCCACGCCGGGGCGATCCGCTTTGTTGATGACGAGTATGTCCGCGATCTCCAGGATCCCCGCTTTGATGGCTTGAATATCGTCGCCCAAGCCCGGCGCTTCGACAACGACGGTGGTGTGCGCCAGTCGCGCAATGTCCACTTCGCTTTGCCCCGCGCCGACAGTTTCGACGATGACAATGTCATAACCCGCCGCGTCGAAGATCTGCGCGAACGCCGCGGTGGTCTGCGCGATTCCGCCCACTGAACCGCGCGAAGCCATCGAGCGGATGAACACGCCGTCATCGCCGGAGAGATCGCGCATGCGCACGCGGTCGCCCAGCACCGCTCCGCCCGTGAATGGACTCGACGGGTCCACTGCGATGATGGCGACTCTTCTATTTTCCGTTTTGCGATAGTGCAATGCGAGTTGATTGACGAGCGAGGATTTCCCCGTCCCCGGCGCGCCGGTCACTCCGATGAGATGCGCCTTGCCGGTGTGCGGAAAAAGTTCCGCGAGCGCGGCGCGTCCCTCGGGCGAATCATTTTCCACCTGCGTGAGCAGTCGCGCCAACGCGAGGCGGTTGCCTTCGAGAACGGAGTTTGTGATCGGCAAATTCATCGGTGATTGCAAATCGTCCCGCAGGTTGAAGAGTGACAAACAAAACCTTCAATGAAACCTGCGGGACGTTTTCTGATAGATAAGTTCATAAAATAAAATTACGCAATAAGCAATACGCAACACGCAGTACGAACTACTTCATCGCCTCGCGAATATCTTTGACGATATCCTCCGTCGAAGCGCCGGGACCGTAGATGCCGGTGATGCCCATCTCTTTCAAACGCGGCATATCTTCATCAGGGACGATGCCTCCGATAAAAACTTTCACTTTGTCCTGTCCGTTGGCTTTGAGCAATTCCACAATGCGCGGTGCGAGCGCCATGTGCGCGCCGGAGAGAATGGATAATCCGACCACGTCCACATCCTCTTGCAGGGCGGCTTCGGCGATCATCTCCGGGGTTTGGCGCAAACCGGTGTAAATGACCTCCATGCCGGCGTCGCGTAACGCGCGCGCCACAACTTTTGCGCCGCGGTCGTGCCCATCGAGACCGGGCTTGGCAACCAAAACACGAATCTTTTGCTCGCTCATGCGTCCTCCGCAAGTGAAATCTGACGTGATTATACTATGAGGGTCGTTCTATGAAATCAGGCGAGTGTTGTGAAGAGTGAAGCTGCTTCTTTTGCCAAAGAGCGCGCAGAGATTTTGAGAAAAAACTCTGCGTTCTCTGTGGACTCTGTGGCTACGCCTGTGAAAATTCGGCACTCCCAAAAGACACGAAAAAATCCATTCGATTCGCAATGCCTTTGAAATTTATAGCCCTCATTCGGCGATTGGATGAGGAATGAAATATGCTATACTTCGCGCATGCAATCGAATACGGCTTGGTCACAGTGGGTTGAATCACTCAAACGACTCAAACTGGATGGGCTGGCGCTCTGGTTGCTCGAAGCGGGCGCGCCTCTCACTATTCTTGGCGCGCAAGTGATGTACATGACTCAACCTTTCATCGGCGGGGATGGATCAAAAGCGATTGCGCGCATGCTCGAAAATGATGAAGAAACACAAGCCTTTGCAAACCTGTTACGAGGCGAAGCCTAATCATGATCTCCTCTGAAATCGTTGGTCTGATCGTATTGATCCTCGCCGGGCTTTTACTGCTCGCGTTCACCGCATGGCGAAAGCGGACTCCCGCAAGCCTGCGCCGCATCGAGGCATACGAACGCCTCAACCGCGAAGTGGGACTCGCCGTTGAAAAAGGAACGCGCTTGCATGTTTCATTAGGACGCGGCAACCTCTTCACGCCGCGCGGCGGTTCGGCGCTGGCTGGGCTTGCCATGCTGCGCCGCATCACCGAACGCGCCTCCGTCAGCGACCGCCCGCCCATCGTCACCTCCGGTGACGCGTCGTTGACGATTCTCTCACAAGACACATCACAGTCCGGTTATCACGCGGTGGGCGCGGATGAAGGATTCCGCGTCACTTCCGGACGTTTGACCGGACTCTCACCCTTTGCCTACGCCGCCGGGACGCTTCCCATCGCGCGCGACGAAAACGTCTCCGCGCATGTGTTGATCGGCGACCTCGGCGCAGAATCCGCGTTGATCACCGAAGCGGCAGAGCGGCAGAACGCGAGTCTCATCGCCGCCAGCGACAGTTTGTCGGCGCAGGCGATCTTCTATGCCGCCGCGCAAGACCCGCTCATCGGCGAGGAACTTTTTGCCGCCGGCGCCTACACCGGCGCGGGCGCGTCGCATGAAGCCAGCCTCAACGTGCAAGACGTGCTGCGCTGGCTGGTCATCATCGTTATTTTGCTCGGCGCGGTCATCACCGTTCTTGGGTTTGGTTTTTGATGCGAGTCGTTACTGCGGCGTTAGCCATCGCCATCTCCTTCATTGTTGTATTGGGATTTTTCCTGCCGATCCCACTGCTCATGAATTTGCGCGCCGTACTCACCGATTGGGCGGTGGTCATCGGCGCGATCGCCGCGCTGGTGGGCATCTTCAATCTCGTCGTCGTTCAATTGGAAAAGATCCGCATGCGCCAAAAGGGAAGTGTGTTGGGCATGATCCTCGTGGTTTCCCTGCTCGGCACATTCGGCTATGGACTCATCTTCGGCGTGGAAGACCCGCTCATGCAAATGGCAGTGGACGCGGTCATCGTGCCGGTGGAAGCCGCGCTCATGGCGATCCTCGCCGTCACGCTGGTCTATGCCAGCATCCGCCTTTTGCGCCAGCGAAGGGACGTCACCACGATTCTCTTTCTCGTTGTTGCCGTGCTTCTTTTAATAGCCATCATGCCCAAGCCGTTCGACAATTCTTTTTTTGACGGAATCATCATCGACGTGACCGGTATCCTTTCACGCGGCGGCGCGCGCGGCTTGCTGATCGGCATCGCGCTCGGAACCATCTTGACCGGTCTGCGCGTGATGTTCGGCGTTGACCGTCCGTATGGGGGGAATTGAACATGGCGGAAGTTCTATGCCCCAACTGCGGAAAGAGCAACCCGGACTTTTTAGATAACTGTCAATTCTGCCAGACATCTCTCAAGCCTGAAACGACCGTGCATACCGGCGAAAACCCGGTGAAAAAGAACACCGGTGAACTTGAGCCGATCCTGCCGGAGTGGCTGAAGGATATGCGTCAGCAGGGGAGAGAGTCGGCGGCGCAAGAGGCTGAAGAAGAAGCCGCCAAGCCCAAAGTCCAGAAAAATGAACCGCCCGACCTCCTGGCGGGACTTGCCTCGCAGGGGAGAAGCGACGACGAGGAAGTCCCCGATTGGCTTGCGAGCATTAATCCAACAGCAAAACCTGCCGCCGCCGAATCGCCCGAACCCGAGTCGGATTTCTTCGCGCAATTCCGGGAGAGCGCGCCCGCGCCGGTCGAATCGCAAGCCAGCGAGCCTGTTCAAGAAGATATGCCCTCGTGGATGACCGGCGTGGTTGACGCCCAACCCGCCCAGCCTGCGCAAGCGGCAGAAGAAAAAGATGAACTCTCCGAATGGTTTGCCAAAGCGTCGGAAGAACCCTCTGCCCCGGTCGAAATGGAATCGGAGTTGACCGATTGGACAATGCCTTCCGAAGCGCCATCGTACGCGTTCAAAGAGCCGCCGCCTCAACCCAAAGCGGACGAAGATTTGGGCTGGCTTCATTCGCTTGAAGATTCATCGAAAGAGGAAGCGAAACCCGCGGCCCAACCCGAATCGCAATCTGATCTGAGTTGGCTCGACGATCTCAGCAACGCAACGGCTGACGTTCCGCCGGGACGCCCAGCCACCGACGAACCGCCGACTTGGGTGAAAAAAATGGGCGGCGTGGAAGCGCCTCAGTCTGCCGAACCGGTGAACGATCTGAGCTGGCTGAATCAGTCTGCCCCGGAAAAAGAAACGCCCGCTGAAACGCCTAATGAAAAGCCCGCGATTCAATCCGAACCGACGGGCGACCTGAGTTGGCTAAACGATTTCAGCAATGCAACCGCGGAAGTCCCGCCGGGACGCCCCGCCACCGATGAGCCTCCGAGTTGGGTGAAGAATATGGGCGGCACGGAAACCACGCCCCAGCCTGCCGAACCGGCGGATGATCTGAGTTGGTTGAACCAGCCCGCCCCGGAAAAAGAAACGCCCGCCGACGCCGCCCCGGTCTGGTTGCAAGATCAGGCAGAATCGCAGGCGGCTGAAACCCCGTCTGAGTCCGATAAAGTTTCACCGTTCACGCGGCGCACAGGTCCGCTGCGCGATGTGATCGACGATGATTCGATTCCGGATTGGCTCAAGAGCGCGACAGAAGAACCCTCGATGCCCGCGCCCGGCGCCCTTGCAGATTGGTTCCGCGATTCGGACCGCTCGCCTCAACCCTCCCTTGCGGCTGATTCAGACGCGTCGAAAGTTTCCCCGCCCTCAAAAGCGGATGATGTTGATTTGTTATTGTCCGCAGATATGCCTGCCTGGTTGACTCAATCTGAACCGGCGGCGGAAGAAGCTCCGCCCATTACGCCGGGCATCTTTTCCACTGATTCGCTTGCGCCGGGCGAACTGCCGAGTTGGGTGAAAGACATGCGCCCGTCCGATTCGGCTCTCCCCGTTGAATCGCCTCGCAGAGATCAATACACCGAGGGCGCCGGCCCGCTTGCCGGGTTGGAGGGCATCATCCCTCTCGCGCCCATCGGTTCCTCGCGCAGACCGAAAATGGTCTCGCTGAAACTTCAACCAACGGACGAGCAAGTTGCCGGCGCGACGTTGTTGGAGCAGATCCTCGCAAGCGAGACAACCCCTCAACCGCTCGCTTCACAGACCAACGTCACATCACAGCGCGTTTTGCGTTGGGTGTTATCGGCTCTCTTCTTCATTGTCCTCAGCGTGACAGCCTTCACGCGCACAAACTCCATGCCGATCTCAGCCGCATTGCCGCCTGAAGTTCAGTCGATCTCCAGCGCGATCTCGCGTCTTCCGCAAAATCCGCTGGTGCTGGTGGTGATGGATTACGAACCCGCACTCTCCGGCGAAATGGAAGCCGTAAGCGGACCCCTTCTCGACCAACTCACGTCGCAGACAATCCGCGCGCGGTTGGTGTTCGTTTCCACGTCGCCGAACAGCACCGCGCTGGTGCGCAGACTCCTGACGAATACCGGCATCCTCCTGCCGACCCCCGCCGGGCAGAATTATCAGATGGGCGAAAATTTTACGAACCTCGGCTATTTGCCCGGCGGATATACCGGCGTGCGCGAATTTTTGGAATCTCCGACGACAACGCTTCCACTCGCCGGGCAGCCGGGAAATTTCACCGTCAGTAAATTCACCGACTACTCGGCTGTCGTTGTGTTGACCGATCATGCCGAATCCGGTCGCGTGTGGGTCGAGCAGTTGTATGCGCGCAACCGGTCAGACGCGACATTTTTTGCCGTTCAGCCGGTCTTCTTCGCCGCCAGCGCGCAAGCCGCGCCGATGCTGTTGCCGTATTATTCCTCCCAGCAGATCACCGGCATGGTCAGCGGTTTGCCCGACGCGGCGCGATATGAATTTGTGAATAACACGCGTCCCGGCATTGCGCGAAGATACTGGGATTCGTTCGGCGCCGGCCTGTTGACCGCGACGGCGGCGATCGTGCTTGGCAGTCTGTGGAGTCTCGTCGCCGCGCTTCGGGCGCGTCGCAGCGGGGAGGCGGGATAGTGTTTTCGCTGGACTTTATCTCCGGGGTGATCGGTCTGATCCTCACGTTGTTGATCTTCAGTTATTTGATCAACGATAATCCGTTGTTCCGCATGGCTATGTATTTGTTCATCGGCGTTGCCTCCGGGTATGCCGCGGCGGTGATCTGGCAATACGTGCTTGCGCCGAAAGTGGTCGTCGTCCTCCAAAGCACAGACCCAAACTTGTGGTTGTTGACGGCCATCCCTCTGCTGTTGGGGTTCTCTCTGCTGGCAAAACTTTTCCCGAAACTCTCGTGGCTTGGCAGTTTTGCGATGGCGATCCTCGTGGGCGTAGGCGCGGCGACGGCGCTCGGCGGCGCCGCGCTCGGCACATTGATTCCCCAAGTCGGCGCGGCGATAGACGCGCTAGACCTCCGCTCAGCCCCCGAGGGTATGTTCGCCAAATTGATCGAAGGCAGCGTGATGCTGGCAGGCACGGTGTTCACGCTGGCGTTTTTCCAATTTAGCGCGAGGCGCGCGCCGGATGGCACGCCCAAACGAAACGTCGTGTTCGAAGGCGTCGCGTGGATCGGGCGGCTCTTCATCGCCGTTACTTTCGGAGTCATTTTTGCGGGCGTTTATATGGCGGCGTTAACTGCCATGATCGAACGATTAACTTCGCTCATCAACTTTATTCGTCAATTGATCGGTTTCTAACAGATGCCTACTTCGCTTGTTCAAAACGAATCCATTCTTGCCATTGATGTCGGCGCGGCAGTGACGCGCGCCGCGTTCTTCGATGTGGTCGAAGGGCAGTATCGTTTCATCGCGGCGGGGCAGGCTCCCTCCACGGCAGAAGCGCCGTACAAGGATGTCGGTATCGGCGTGCGCGAAGCGATCCGAAACCTGCAATCCATTCTCGGCACAACCCTGCTCGGTCAGCAGGATGATAATTTGATCGCGCCTTCGCAGGCGGATGGCTCCGGTGTGGATGCGGTGGTCGCCACCATGTCTGCTGGGCCGGCGGTGCGGACGGTGGTCGCCGGTTTACTCCCGGACGTTTCGCTTCATAGCGCGCGACGTTTGGCTGAGTCCACCTACAGCCGCCTGGTCGAAACCCTCGACCTTTCCGACCGCCGGAAACCGGACCAGCAACTCGACAGCATCGTGCGGAACAGACCCGACCTTGTGATCCTCGCAGGCGGCACAGACGGCGGCGCATCGCGCTCCATTTTAAAGATGCTCGAAGCGGTAGGGCTGGCGTGTTATCTCATGCCTGAAGAAAAACGACCGATGGTCTTGTATGCGGGGAATCGAAAACTGGCGAACGATGTGCAAGAACTGCTTGGCGGGCACGCGGGCAAACTGGAGATCAGTCACAACGTCCGCCCTTCGCTTGAAACCGAAGACCTCGAACCGGCAAGTTATCAACTCGCCGGGCTGGTGTCGAAACTCCGTCAACGGCAGATCAAAGGCGTGGAAGAATTGAATCTGTGGGCTGGCGGAAATTTACTGCCGACCGCGTACGCGCAGGGGAGGATGATTCGTTTCTTGAGCAAGTTATACGAATCTCAGCGCGGCTTACTCAGCGTGAACCTTGGCTCTTCCGCCGCGACGATTGCCGCGGGGTTCAACGGCGATCTGACCCTCGGCGTCTATCCACAGTTTGGGATGGGCGAGCACCTCGGCGGCATTTTACAGCACACGGACATCGAAGACATCATGCGCTGGATGCAACTCGATATTTCATCGAACACACTGCGCGAATATCTTTTCCAGAAATCATTGCATCCAGCGACAGTCCCTGCGACGTTGGAAGAACATGCCATCCTGCAAGCGATCGCGCGGCAGGCGTTGTATCTTGCGGTGCGCGCCGCGCAACATGGATTCCCCGCCAGCGCAAGACCCGCGCAAGAAGGTCTCATGCCGAAATTGGACCTGATCCTTGCAGGCGGCGGCATCGTCGCCGACGGCGCTTCGCTGGGGCAAAGCCTGTTGTTATTGCTCGATGCGATTCAACCGGTGGGAATCATGCCGATCCTTTTGGATCAAAACAATTTGCTCTCGCTGTTAGGCGCGGCGGCGACTCGAAACAACTTCCTGCCGGTGCAGGTGATCGAATCGGGCGCGTTCATCGGTATGGGCACGGTTGTCTCGGTGGTTGCCTCTGCCAATGTTGGAGATCAGGTGGTGCGCGCCAAATTGACGTATCAAGACGGCACGGAAGCGCGCGCGGATGTGAAATTCGGCGGGCTGGAGATTCTCCCCCTGCCGAGCGGGCAGACAGCGCGTCTGGCGTTGGCTCCGCTTCGCCGCGCCGATGCAAGCTTGGGTCCGGGAAGAAGCGGCTCGCTCACCGTCACCGGCGGCGCGTTGGGAGTCGTCATTGATGCGCGCGGCCGTCCGTTGGCGCTTCCGTCTGACCCGGTGCGAAGGCGCGAACTGATGAAACGCTGGTCTTACGCGGTGGGAGGTTAATCGAATGCTTGCGCCTGTTTATCACGTTTTGCCGCTTGCCACGATCACACGCGAACGTAAATTGCCGGTCGCGGGGAAAGTTCTTGCGCGCGTAGACCAACGCGTGAGCTCGACGGATGTGATCGCCGAGGCGAACTTCGCGCGCGAACATGTGTTGATCGATGTGGCGCGCACGTTCAATGTTTCTACGAAGGTTGCCGACCGCATGATCAAGGTGAATGCCAATGACCGCGTTGCGCAAGGCGCGCTCGTTGCCGATGCCGGCGGACTCATCCCGCGCAGTATCCGCGCGCCTCGCGCCGGACGGGTGATGATCGTCGGCGGCGGACAGATCTTAATGGAAGTCGGCGATGCGCGGATCGAATTACGCGCCGGTGTACCCGGTGTGGTCACGAAAGTGATTCCCGAACGTGGCGTTGAAATTCGCACAGCGGGCGCGTTGGTGCAAGGCGTGTGGGGGAACGGCCGCATTGACAGCGGCTTGATGACGAGCCTGATCGAAAAGCCGGATGACCTGCTCAACGCCGAGCGGCTGGATGTGAGCCTGCGCGGTTCGGTGATCCTCGGCGGACATGTGCGCGATGCCGACACGTTACGCGCTGCGGCTGAATTGCCGGTGCGTGGTTTGATCCTTTCCAGTATCTATTCGCCGTTGATCCAAACTGCGTATCAGATGAAATACCCGATCCTTGTGCTGGACGGTTTCGGCGCGATGCCGATGAACTCCGCCGCGTTCAAGTTGCTGACCACGAACAACAAGCGCGATGCGACGGTCAATGCCGAACATTTCGACCGGTACACCGGGAATCGTCCTGAGGTGATCATCCCATTGCCGGTTTCCTCTGAACCTGCCGAGCCAGATGATTATTACCACTTTGCCACCGGTCAAACAGTGCGTATGCGCCGTCCGCCTCATGCGGGGATGATCGGCACGATCGCAAATTTGCGGCCGGGACTCAGTCCGCTGCCGAGCGGTCTGCGCGCGCCCTCGGCAGATGTGAAACTCGAGAACGGCGAAACGGCGGTTGTGCCTTTGGCAAATCTTGAAGTTGTGGGATAATTGCCGTGAAATCAGGTGGTGGTTATTTTGAGAGTGACTGCCGCCTTAATAGGAGTGAACGATGACAGACTTCAACGATGACGTAACTTTTGACGACTCGAATCCCCCGGAGGAATCGAGCAATCGCACATTCCTGTTCGCGGCGGGAGGCTTGGGTCTTCTTGTTTTGCTTGCCCTGCTTTGCCTCGGCGCGTATGTGATCTTCAACATGAATTCGGGCCAGACCGCGGAGCAGACTGCTGTTGCGCAAGCCACGCAACAAGCCGCGACGATCCAAGCGGGGCTGACGCAGACTTCAGTCGCCAACGCGCTGACCGCTACTTCGGGTGTGACCGCCACGCTTCCTCCGACGAATACGCCTGTCGTTGCCCAGATCAGCTCGACTCCCTCCTCGACAGCCAATCCCGCCACTGCCACCGTAGGCGCGGCATTTACGCAGATCGCCGTCTCCACGCAGACGATCATCCCGACCTCCACCGCGCTGCCCAACACCGGCTTCGCCGACGAAGTGGGAATCCCCAGTCTATTCTTCGCCACGCTCGCGCTGGTGGTTGTGATCTTTTTGGCGAGACGGTTGAGAGCAGCGCCTACAAGATAATTTCTTTCTTGCAAATGATAAGACCCTAAAGGTTTCAGAAACCTTTAGGGTCTAAAATTTTAATATGGATTGAGCCTACACCACGCTCTTCGCAACCTGCTTGCCATAACCAAGCAAGGATTTCACCATCTCTTGCGTGCGTCCCTCAGCGTAGACGCGCAACACTGGTTCCGTGCCTGACGGACGAATCAACAACCACGAATCATCCGCCATGATGTATTTCACTCCATCGCGTTGACTCACCTCGGCGACCTTCTCGCCTCCGATCTCTGTGGGAGCCTGATTCGTGAGGAATTCGGTCATCTCTTTTTTGGCGACAGGGCGGCTGAGGCGCAAGTCGGTGCGTTCGTAAAATGCGGGACCGACATCCGCAAGCAAATCATCCACCATGCCATGCAAGGTCTTTTCCGATCGCGCGATCATTTCCACAAGCAACAATCCCATGATGGGACCGTCGCCTTCGGGGATGTGTCCCTTGAACGAGATGCCGCCTGATTCTTCGCCGCCGATCAACACATCTTCCTGCATCATGTAATCCGCGATGTGATTGAAGCCGACGGGCGTTTCATACAATTTCAAGCTATAGCGTTTTGCCAAGCGGTCGATCATCCGCGTCGTTGACACGGTGCGGACTACCGCGCCCGTCCAGCCGCGCTGTTCAACGAGATACTTTAATGAAAGAGCCATGATCTTGTGCGGGTCAACGAACGTGCCGCGCTCGTCCATCGCGCCGATTCGGTCCGCGTCGCCGTCGGTCACCACGCCGAACGTTCCCATCCCCGCGCTGATAGCTGACGCGAGCGCGCCAAGGTTTTTCGCGATCGGCTCCGGGTGGACTCCGCCAAAGCCGGGATTCATTTCGCCGCGAATCTCTGAAATTTCGCAACCTGTTCCCTGCAAAAATGACTTGATCACTCCGCGTCCCGAACCAAACATCGCGTCCACCACGAATCGCTGGGGATTATCGGCGATGGCGTCAGTGTTGATCAATGTTCGCAGATGTTCGAAATAGGCGGGCAACGGGTTGAACTTTTGGATCAACTTCGCCTCGCGCGCTTTTCTGAAATCCATCAAGTTGGGTCCGCGCGCCTGTTCTTCGTTGTCGTTGATGTACACTTCCACGCGGCGGCATTGTTCAGATAAGGCAGAGCCGCCGAACGCGCCCTTGAGTTTGACTCCGTTGTAGCGCGGCGCGTTATGCGAGGCGGTGATCATCACGCCTGCGATAGCGCGTTGATGTTTTACCGCGTACGAGATCGCGGGCGTCGGTGAATCGGATTGCGCGAGCATGACGGTGAATCCATTGGCGGCGAGGACGCGCGCAACTTCACCTGCAAAGCGGTCGGAAAGAAAGCGCGTGTCGAATCCCACCACGATCTTTTTCGGGTCGGGCGCGTGTTCGCTTCCGCTCGATTTGTCCCAATGTTCCGAGCCAACCGCGTCCGCGATGGCTTGCGCGACGATGCGCAGATTATCGAACGTGAACGAGTCTGAGATCACGGCTCTCCAGCCGTCGGTTCCAAAGTGAATGGGCATGAAAATTCCTTTTTGTAAACCGCGAAGTCCGCTAAGAGCGCTAAGAAAATTAAATCTTTGCGTGCTTCGCGGTCTTGGCGGTAAAAATTTTTATGGTGTTGCGGTGACTTCCGGCGTGGAGGAAGGCTGCCAATCGGCGATGGGCGTGGCGGTGACGAGCAGCGTCTGGATCATCCAACCATCCACGCGCACATCGTTGACCGTGGCGAATACATGCACCCAAACAACTCCGTTGACATCTTGAAAATCATTGGGGACTATAGTGACGGTCGCGCCGTTGCCTAGCGTGGCGATGACTTTGCCGCCCGGCTTTTCACGGATGAACGCTCCGCCTCCCTCCGCCGCGCGAATTTGAGCAATGATGGGAGTTGGTTCGGCAGTGATGGTTGATGTCGCTGTTTCGGTGGGCGGAAGTTGTGACGGCTGTTTCGGACGCGGCGTCTCCGTTGGGGATGATATGCGCGAGGGGGTCGTTGTAGGAACGCCGATGAACACTGTCGCAGGAAGAGTCAACGATGGAGGGGGAGAGGGAGCAAGCGCAAGGGTAGATGTGGCTTCCGCAGTTGAGGCAGGCGGAGGCGTGGCAAGACCCGTCTGTATTTTTATCCACTGATCGAAGCCGGTCAGAAACACCGTCGTAGCGATGATGACGATCAACGACACGGCGGTCAATGCAATGCCGCTGAAGTTGATTGGATAGAATCGCAGGAAGAAGAGGGTGAGGATGGCAAAGAATGTCGCCCAGCAAAAATGGACAAGGAAGACAAGCAAGCCCTGGGGCCAGAGTTGCACCGCTTCGACGCCGCTTCCCAAACCAAAGCCCGCCGCGCACAACGGTGTAAACAACACGGAGGAGATCAATGCGCTGGGAAGGTATGGAAGTGTTTCAGACCGAACGAATGAGATCGTGAAAATAATCGAGCCGATGGTCAGTGTGACGAAACTGGGCCACCACAAGCGGCTGAGCGTGAACGCTTCGTTGAAATTGAGTGGACCAAAAATGCGCGTTGCAAACCCTGCGATCAATCCGCTGATGAAAACGAGGAATGCGCTGAAGAGAAGCGCGGCGAGGGTTTGCGCAAAAAGTCGAAACGACCCCGCGATGGCGGCAAGCGCCAAGCCGATCCATGGCGTGAGCACAGGCGCAACGAGGATGCCGAAGAAGATTAATGCCAGTGAATTGACGAAATATCCAACGCCTAGTATCACGCCGGCGACAAGAGAGAATACAAACAATTCATAGGAAGGGAACGCGCGCTGGGCAAGATGTTCGAACAGCGCGGAGCGGCCCGCTTCATCGGCGGGGAAGTAGGCGCGTCGTAAGGCGCGCCGCCTGCGAGCGCGCGCCGAGACGAATTCCTGTTCTGGTTCGGGCTCTGGTTGAGAGGGGGGTTCGATGTAATCCATGCGCTTCACATTATACCGGGATAAAACGGCGGATGGAGGATGCGCGGAAATGTCCATCCGTCGTTATTGACACGAGTATTTCATCGTGTATAATTTCGTCCGCGTAAATGGCTCCGTAGCTCAATTGGCAGAGCAGTTGACTCTTAATCAATTGGTTGAGGGTTCGAGTCCCCCCGGAGTCACTGTCAAATCGCACAGCCTCCTTATTCTAGGAGGCTGTTTGGTTAACACGGCTGGCTCTCATGTTTCCTTGTATAATTATTTCCGTCCATCCAATGGTAGTAAAGAGTATCCGTTTATGACTATGCTTTGGTATGCCGTGCGAAGTAAGCCGAATAAGGAAGATTTCCTCGCCCGTCAGTTCGAGGCGTATGGGATCAATGTTTATTACCCGCGCCTTCGAGTGACGCCGGTCAATCCCCGCTCGCGTAAATCCAGGCCCTACTTTCCGGGTTATCTGTTTGTGCAAACTGACCTGACCATTGTCAGCTCATCCACTTTGCAATGGATGGCTGGCGCGGCAAACCTTGTCAATTTTGGAGGCGAGCCTGCATCCGTGCCGGAGGCTTTGATCAACGCCATCGAAAAACGCGTGGAGGAGATCAACGCATCGAACAAAACCGGAGCGAGTAAATTGAAGCGAGGCGAACCGGTGCGCATTCAAGTAGGTCCATTTGCCGGGTATGAGGCGATCTTTGATGGAAGGATATCCGGTCAAGAGCGGGTGAGGGTGCTATTGCGTTTCCTCGAAAAACGGCAGGTTGCGATTGATCTGGACGAGGATCAGATATTGCGCCTGAAGCGTTCTTAGGTTTTGGAAATTGGGAGAAAGGGGGGATTTGTCACAGCCGACACTAAAAGTAACCTTTTTGTAATGGAGGCGTCATGCCACTGCTCTCGAAAGCAGAAGGTGATTCACACCTTACAGCCGTGTAGCAAGATGGGTTTTATAAGATAGTTCGCGGCTAGTTATTTGTTTAGTCCGTTCATCGTCGTTAGGAGTCATTTCATGGTAACCGCAGGACCAGATATGGAAAAGCTTCATCGAGTTTCCCTCGGTAAAAAAATAGGCAAGGTAAATTCTATATTTCCGAGGCGGACCCAGTGGTGGATCTATCGAATTGCCCTGATCCTCGTTGACGTTTTGATGGTCAACTTGGCATTTGAATTGGCATACTCGTTGCGATTTGAGGTGACTGCTTTCACTTTCTTCGATCAATCGGTGACGGTCTCGCCGGATTACTACCGGAAATTCGTTGCGATTACTTCCATTGTTTGGCTGGGGATCTTTCTGGTCAATGGTTTGTACTCCAAGCAGAATCTACTGGGGGGCACCCGTGAATATTCGCTGGTCTTCCGTTCGTCCACGGTCGGATTTATGCTGATCGTGATCGCCGGATTCCTTCAAGCCTCGCTGTTGATCGCGCGCGGATGGCTGTTGATGGCGTGGGTCTTCACCTTTGTGCTTGCCTCGGCGGGCCGCTTCGTTCTTCGACGGGGTATTTATTTTCTCCGTAGGCAGGGCTTTTTCCTCACCCCGGCTGTGATCGTCGGCGCGAATCAAGAAGGGCGCTGGCTGGCAGAGCAACTTCAAAAATGGGAAACATCCGGCTTGCACATCGTCGGCTTTGTGGATAAGAAGGTCGCGGTTACTACTCCACTGTATAATAATCTCGTCAACCTGGGCGCGGTGGATCAATTAGGCGAGATCATCGAACAATTTCAGATCGGTGAAGTGATCCTTGCCTCGAGCGCGATCTCGACGCGGGATTACCTGCTCGATATTTTCAAGAAATATGGCGTTTCCGATAAAGTCAACTTGCGGATGTCCTCCGGGCTGTACGAGGTCATCACAACAGGCATGACCGTAGACGAATTTGCCTATGTTCCTTTGGTACAAGTCCATAAGGTGCGGTTGACCGGCCCCGATGTTTTCCTGAAGATGGGTTTAGATTTTTTCGGCTCTTTAGCCGCGTTGCTTATATTTGGCATCCCTATCTTGGTCATCGCTTTGTTGGTCAAGATCACATCTCCGGGTCCCATTCTCCACAGACGCCGCGTGATGGGCTTGAACGGACGTCAGTTCGATGCGCTGAAATTTCGCTCCATGGTCGTGAATGGCGATGAGGTGCTCCAACAACATCCCGAACTTCTGGAAGAATTGGCGCGCAATCACAAACTGAAAAACGATCCTCGAATTACTTGGATCGGTAACTTTATTCGCAAATACAGTCTCGACGAATTGCCTCAACTGTTCAATGTGCTGCGGCGCGAGATGTCGCTTGTTGGACCTCGGATGATCTCGCCCGAGGAAGTGGCGATGTACAAACAGTTTGACATGAATCTGCTCACGGTGCGTCCCGGCATGACCGGGTTGTGGCAGGTGAGCGGACGTTCGGACGTTACTTACGATGAGCGGGTGCGGATGGACATGTATTACATCCGCAACTGGAGCATCTGGCTCGATCTTCAACTCCTGTTCCAAACGATCCCCGTGGTTATCTTCGGGCGCGGCGCATACTAAATCACCAAAGGACGGCTTACAATGGCAAAAATATTAGTGACGGGTGGGGCTGGCTTCATCGGGTCTCATGTCGTAGACCTGTTTCTCGAAAAAGGATTTGAAGTTGTTATCCTCGATGACCTCTCCACAGGACGCTCTTCGAACCTCAACCCGAAGGCAAAATTCTATAAGATGGATATTCGCGACCCGAAAGTGCGCGATATTTTCGTGGAAGAACGACCCGACTTTGTGAGTCACCACGGCGCCCAAATGGATGTCCGCCGTTCGGTAGCGCAGCCTCTCTTCGATGCGGACGTCAACATCCTCGGCTCGATCAACCTGATCGAATGTGCCAAGGAGTTCGGAGTGAAACGCTTCATTTATATTTCCACTGGCGGCGCGGTGTATGGCGAGCCGGAATATGTTCCCTGCGACGAGGCGCATCCGATCAACCCGATCTGTCAATATGGCGCAAGCAAACACACCGTGGAACACTATTTATTCATGTACAATGTTCTCTATGGATTGAAATACACGGTGTTGCGGTATCCGAATGTGTTTGGCGCGCGGCAGGACCCGCACGGCGAGGCTGGCGTGGTGGCGATCTTTACCGGCAAGATGATGGCAGGCGAACCGGTGATCATCAATGGCGATGGCGAACAGACGCGCGATTTCGTCTACGTGAGCGATTGCGCCCAAGCCAATTATCTCGCCGCGACTGTTGATCATCAACCCGGCATCTTCAATATTGGCTGGGGCGTGCCCACGTCGGTGAATCAGATCTTTGCGGCGTTGGCTAAAGCGACCGAATATTCGCTGCCGGCGGGATACGGTCCCGCCAAAGTGGGCGAGACGCGGCATATTTATCTCGACGCATCTAAAGCGCGTAAAGACCTTGGTTGGTCTGCCGCGGTCAGTTTGGATGAGGGGATGCGGAAAACTGTCGAGTATTTCAAAACTGTGGAGCAAGTCGCTTGATCATTGTTCAAACACCGCTTCGCATTAGTTTTTTCGGTGGAGGCACCGACTTTCCCTCCTATTATATGGAAGAGGGCGGGTGTGTCTTAAGCTCCGCCATTGACAAATATATTTTTGTCACGGTGAAGAAGCGGTTCGACGAGAAATTGCGCATCGGCTACACCCGAACCGAAATGGTGGATTCGGTGGATCAGATTCAACATGAGATGATTCGCGAGGCGTTGGTGATCACCGGGGTATCCAAAGGGATCGAGATCACTACCATGGGCGATATCCCTGCAGAAGGTTCAGGGCTAGGATCGTCAAGCACGGTAACGGTTGGCACGTTACAAGCCTTATATACTTATCTGGGCGAGATCGTTTCGAAGGAGCGTTTGGCAGAAGAAGCGTGCCAGATCGAGATCGAAAAACTTGGCAAGCCAATCGGCGTCCAAGACCAATATATTGCCGCCTACGGGAATCTGCGTTTCTTCGAGTTTTGCGCGGACGGCCAGGTCAAAGCGGAACAAGTGCCGCTCACCGCGGACCTGCGGCGCGAATTCAACGACCGCTTCCTGCTTTTCTTCACAGGCATCAGCCGCCGCGCTGATTCGGTGTTAACGGAGCAAAAGAGCAATATCAAAGATCGCCTGGATGTTCTGAGAGAGATCAAGCAGATCGCGTATCAGGCAAAGTCTGAGTTGCAGAGCGGACAACTCGATTCGTTCGGCTCTCTGATGCACCGCACGTGGGAACTGAAAAAACGTATGGCAGGGCAGATCAGCAACGGAACCATTGATGAGATGTACGATGCCGCGCGCAACGCTGGCGCGGTTGGAGGAAAGATCACCGGCGCGGGCGGCGGAGGGTTCCTTTTGTTATATGCGCCGCACGAAAAACATCGCAGTATCCGCAGCGCCTTAAGCAAATTGCAGGAACTGCCTTTTCAATTGGAAGCGGATGGAAGCAAAGTCATCTTTAATTACAAAAGATGAGCCTTTGGGAGTAAGGAAGCATCCTATGGAACAGATCAAATCCTATATAGCGACATTGACAGAAACGATCCATCAACTGCCCATTGACCAGATTGCCCGGGTCGTGGAAACTTTGCAAGCCGCGCGAACAAATGGACGACAAGTCTTCATTATGGGGAATGGAGGCTCCGCTTCGACTGCCAGTCATTTTGTTTGCGACCTCGCAAAGAATACCCGCCGCCCCGGCCTTCCGCACTTCCGCGTGATCGGCTTGACGGACAATATGGAAATATTCTCCGCCTACGCCAACGATGAAGGCTATGAAAATGTTTTCGCGGCGCAATTGGCAAATCTGGTTGAAGCGGAGGATGTGGTGATCGGGATCTCCGCCAGCGGCAACTCAGCCAATGTCCTCAAAGGAATGGATGAAGCGCGTAATCACCGCGCGATCACGATCGGGTTCACCGGCTTTGACGGCGGGCGGCTCGGCGGGATGGTGGATATTCAAGTGCATGTAGACAGCGATATCATCGAGCATGTGGAAGATGTTCATTTGATGCTCGAGCATATGATCGTCAAAACGCTCAAAGATTCTGTAGACGACCGGAGGCTGGCGGCTTCAGAAACAGGCGGCGCGTCCGCAAGACCGCGCTAGTTTATGGTCGTTCAAGGTTCGAAACAATGAGCTGAACCGCATCATGCAGGTCGTCTGCAATGAAACAGGAATTGATGCTGTTGGGTTTTGGTAGATTCAACTGTTCGAGACCGCGGCCGGTCTTTACCAAAACTTTTCCTTGCAAGTTCAGCGCCTGCCCGGCAAGCATATCGCTCCATGCATCGCCAACAAGCCAGGAGCGGCTGAGGTCGAGAGATAATTCTTCTGCGGCTTGCAAGAGCATGCCCGGTTTAGGCTTGCGGCAATCGCAATGATCTTCCGGCTGATGCGGGCAGAGATAAACCCTATCCACCTGAGCGCCGTTGTCACGAATCAAGTCAACCAGCCGCTGGTTGATCTCGTTGGCTTTTTGCAGGGTGATCAATCCTCGCCCCACGGCAGATTGATTTGTCACGATCACGATTTTGTAGCCGGCGTCTTGTATTCTTTTTAATGAAAAATACGTCTTGGGATAGACCAAAACCTGAGACCATTCGCGGATATATTCCGCCCGGTTCTCGATGAGGACGCCATCGCGGTCAAGAAAAACGGCAGGAAACATGCTTTCATTATATACTACGCGTTGTTTCCGCCCTTCATATCGAACATCGCTGAAACTCGCATCCATGTCGAGATGGCGGAGCGCGCCAAAATTCGACCGATACGCATCATGCTCGCACAACCATGCTCGCACAACCATGCTCGCAAACATCCGCTTATATCTAAGCCGACAAGCATCCTCAGTCACCCGGTATTTTTACGAACAATTTTTCATCGTTCTGCTGGGTTGGATTCCAACCATCGCCGGGGTAGCCGTTCGCAGTGTTTTATACAAACTCATTTTGAAGATGGATGGCTTCGCCGCAATCGAAAATAATGTGAGGCTGCGTTTTGCGAACTACATCCGCTTGGGGCACGGTTCGTATCTGGACTACGGGACATATTTACACGCCTGCCCCAACGGGATCGAAATCGGAAGCGGGACGATCGTAATGCACGGCGCGGTCCTGCATGTGTACAATTTTCGAGGCATGCCTCAGTCCGGTATCAAGATCGGGAATGACAGCCTCGTTGGAGAGTACTCGATCATTCGCGGGCAGGGCGGCGTGCAGATCGGCGACCGGGTCTACACTTCGCCTTTTACGCAGATCATCGCGGTGAACCATGTGTTCGATGACCCGAACCGCCCATTTGTGGAACAAGGCATCACGGCGGAAGGAATCGTGATCGAAGACGATGTCTGGCTTGGGGCGGGGGCGGTCATCACAGACGGCGTGCGCGTGGGCAAAGGCGCGATCATCGCGGCCGGGGCAGTCGTCACGCAAGATGTCCCTCCGCACACGGTGGTCGGAGGCGTGCCTGCCAAACCCATCCGCAAGATCGACGGCAGCGCGTCAAAGCCCGACCGGCGAATTTATCATTTTTGACCAAGAGGAAATACATGACGATTTTATCGGTAGTCATCCCTGCATACAACGAAGAAGACGGCATCACAGAAATTGCGGAACGCGTTCTTGCAGTGGAACCTGAATTAAAAAAGGTTGGCATCGAACAGCTGGAACTGCTGGTTGTGGACGATGGTTCGGCAGATCGAACAGTGGAAGTTGCGTCGAAGATCAAAGGCGTCACGTTGATCCGCCATCCTCAGAACAAAGGCTATGGCGCGGCGTTGAAAACAGGTTTCTCGAAGGCAAAAGGCGAATTGATCGGTTTTCTGGATGCCGATGGTACGTATCCGCCGGAGTATTTTCCGAAATTGTGCCGGGCCGCCATGAACGGACACGACCTCATCATCGGCTCGAGAATGGCTGGGGAGCAGAGCCAGATGCCCCTTGTCCGACGAGTCGGGAATTTCATCTTCGCCACATTGTTGACCATCCTAGGCAGGCATCGTGTCACCGACAGCGCGAGCGGGATGCGCGTCTTCAAGCGCGAAATTCTCGAGCACATCTATCCTTTGCCCGATGGCTTGAATCTGACCCCCGTCATGAGCACGCGCGCGTTACATGAGGGGATCAACATCGAAGAAGTGCCGATCCCTTACAGCGAGCGGGTGGGCAGGTCGAAGTTGAGCGCCATCCGCGATGGACGCATCTTTTTGCAAAGCATGGTGTGGACGGCAATGTCTTACAACCCCGTGCGCATTCTTGGGTTGATCGGCTTGGCGGCGCTGGGCATTGCAGGATTAGTTGCGATTGGTTTGGTCGTTGCCAGATTCAACGGCATCACCTCGTTTAGTTCTGTCGGCGTTGTCGCGTTATTTCTTGGAATGATCTCGGCAGTGGCGGGCATCAACATTTTTGCGCTGGGTATCACGTTCAATTACCTTGTGGCTCTCTTTTACAAGAAACCCATCAGGCAAGGATTGTTTGGCAAGCCGATCTTCAAGACGCCGCTCGATCAACAGTTCGGCTGGATGGGCGTCGTTGCGATACTGGCTGGGCTTGCGATTGGAATTGCCAGTATGGCGCTCGGCTTGCACGGCTGGGAGATCGAACGACTGTGGTTTTATTTGCTCGGCAGCGCGATGATATTTCTCGTTGGAATTCAGTTGGTTGTATATTGGCTCTTGCTGCGTATCCTTGAAGAACTGAGCCAGCGTGAAGCGCTGACAAAACAGGATATGGGCAAGTAGGTAATCGAAGAAGGAGTATTGAAATGGAAGACAAAGTAGTAGACGTTAAATCTGTGAATCTGGGCGCGCGAAATATTCCGAAACTCCGCTCGGCGGATTTTCCCAATGCGGATGCGATCGTCCACGATGGACTGCTTGCCGCTTCTCGCTCCCCCGAAGCGGTGGACATCATGCTTGTGAATCCTCCCACCCCCGACGGCGAGTTGTGGATCCGAACCCAGCATCGTGTTGGTCGGCGCACGCGCGAGAATATGGTCTGGCCTCAGGTATCGCTTGCGCAGATGGCGGCGTTACTGCATCCTGTGTATAAAGTGAAAGTGGTGGATTGCAACGCCGAACGTATGGGCTGGCCCGAATTTACTGAACTGCTGAACAAATACCAGCCGAAATATTATCTGACGCAAATGACCGCGCCGACGCTCGAAAACGACATTTACGGATGTTTCCTTGCGCATGCGCGAGGCGCGAAAACAATTGCGTTCGGCACACACATCACACCCATCCCGGTGGAAACGATGCGTCCGTATCCCGCTCTCGATTTCGCCCTCGTCGGCGAGCCCGATCTGACGATCCGCGATCTGCTCGATCACCTCGAGGGGAAGATCGGCGAACGCTCGCCTGAGATCGTGCAAATATTCAACAAGCACGACCTGACCTACAAACCTTCCTTCAATGAAGATGGCAGTGTCAACATGCACGGCATCAAGGGTCTTGCCTGGCGCAAGAACGGCGAGATCATTCTCAACTTCCCGCGTCCTTTCATTGCCGATCTGGATGACATGCCGATCCCGATGCACGAGTTGCTCCCGTTGCAATCCTATCGTATGCCGTTGATCAAAGGCGCGTTCACGTTCATCGTCACCAGCCGCGGATGTCCCGCAGGCTGCACGTACTGCATCAAGCACGTCAGTTATCAATATGCCACGCGCCTGCGCTCGCCGAAGAAGATCATGGAAGAATTGTGGTATTTGAAAAAACTCGGCATCAATAACATCCACATGTATGCGGACTTGTTCACCGTCTCGCGCGATCAGGTCGTCCAACTCTGTCAAATGATGATCGACGAAAAGCTCAACATCCATTGGACCTCCAATAGCCGCGTGGATTATGTGGACGAAGAGATGTTGATGTTGATGGGCAAAGCAGGCTGTCGCTTGATCTCCTGGGGCATCGAAAGCGGCAACGAACAAATTTTGAAACACGCTCGCAAAGGCGCATATCCAGACAAGGCAGAACGCGCGCTCCGCTGGGCGAAGAAAGCCGGCATCATGAACTGGGGTTACTTCATCATCGGTCTGCCCGGTGAAACGGAAGAAACCATCCGCGAGACGATTGACTTCGCCAAGAAATTGCCATTGGATATTGCTCTGTTCCACGTCGCTGCGCCGTACCCCGGCACGCCGTTCTTCTTTGAAGTGGTCAAGAACAAATGGTTCCGCCCCGGCACTCGTTGGGAGCAGGTGGATATGGATAAAGGCACAGTGTTGGATTATCCCAACATGCCCGCTGAGAAATTGCTGTATTGGCAGAAGCGCGCCTTCCGCGAGTGGGCGTTCCGTCCAGGACCCGCGATCACATATCTTAAGATGTTAATGTACGACTGGTCCACGATGAAGACCGCCATCAATGTAGGCTTGCAACACCTGTTTTGGGCGTCTTCCGATGAAGGCGCGCCGATCGGTGGCGCGGGATAGCGAACGCTTCGTCAAAGAATGAATGCGGCATCGTGGCGCGCAACGGTCAACAGCCGTACATTTGCGCTTGTTGAACTTGGCGTCGTAGCGCTCAGTGGGGCGGCTTTGTGTCTTGACCCTCAAATTGGGAACTGGGCAATTGCCGCTTCACTGCTTCCGTGGGGCTTTCGTTTTGCTGTTGGAGCGCCCCTATTCAAACGCAGTCGGCTCGACCCGTTGCTCGCCATTTTTGTGATAACCGCTTTTACAGGATTCTGGGCGGCTTACGACCGGTTTGCGGCTCTGCAGAAACTTTATTTCCTTCTCATTGCGGTAGTCCTGTATTTTGCTCTCCGGTCTCAGCCGAAAGAAAACTTGCCGTGGGTCTCGCTGGGATTTTTCGCTATCGGGGTTGGGATCGCAGGATATTTTTTCCTAACGCACGATTTCATCGCTGTTCCGCGTAAAATTGAGATGGTCAATGTGATCGGACGGTTGATCATGCGGATCAGACCCAATCTTGGCTTGATAGCGATTCACCCAAACTATGTGGCTGGTTTTGCCGCGATCGCGGCGCCATTCGGGTTCTATTTACTTCTCGAGGAGAACAATAAATTCTTCCGCGCTCGGCGGATTCGTCAACTGATCGTTGTCGGGTTGTTGTTGATTTTTTCAGCCATTGTGATGACGACCTCGCGCGGGATAGTAATGGCTCTCGTTGTCGCCGTTGGCGTCTGGTTCCTTTGGCAGATCGTTCGAAGGGTTAGCGGCAGGCTGAACGGAGGAAAAGAAGCGGTTTTTCCGTCGCTTGTGTTAGTGTATCTCGCGCTGGTCGTCGCTATTCTTTACGCCGGCCCCGCGCAACTTTCGGAAGACGGCGCGAACACGGGTTATTACGGCAATGGAAGCCGAGGGGAATTGGTTTCTCGAAGCATCTATCTGCTGGCAGATTTTCCCATCACCGGGGGAGGGCTGACTTCGTTCCCCGGGCTTTACTCGCAATATATCCTGAACATTCCTTATTATCAATTGCCCAACTCGCATAATATTTTTCTGGATGTTTTCATTGAGCAGGGTTTGCTCGGCGGTGGAGCTTTCTTGTTGTTGTATGTTGTTGCAATTTGGCGCGCATCGCAAACGATCGCTTCTGCCCAGTCGCTGCGCGAGGTACTTTTCTATTGGGCGGCGCTGGGCTCGTTAGTCATCGCTGTGATCCATGGCAGTGTGGACGATTATCTTTATAACGGGTATGGCGCGTTATTCTCGTTGGCATTGTTGGGGCTTGTTCCGACTCTCTCCGAAGCCCAGCCGACGAGTCGAAGCGCGATGACTTTCAAGCGCGGGAATGCAATTGTGTTCACCTCCATCGTTGCGGCTCTCGCAGTTTTGTTTTTTGCTTTTGGAAACACGTTGAAATCCATCTGGTACTCCAACCTTGGAGCCGTGCAGATGGCGCGCGTGGAGTTGAATGGATTCCCCACAGAACAATGGGAGGATCCTTCCATCGTGGATCTGTTACAGGATGCGGAAGCATCGCTTCTCACCGCCGTGGAGGCTGATCCTTCCAATCGGACAGCGAATCACCGCCTCGGCCTGATCGCCATGCTGCGAAGAGATTTTGTTTCGGCTGATCCTTATTTATCAATGGCATATCAAGATGCGCCGCGCCATCGCGGTATTATCAAGGCGCTTGGTTTTTGTAAAGCCTGGCTCGGTGATCTCGAAAGCGCGAAGACACTTCTAAGTGAGACCCCCGAGGCGTTGGAAGAATTAAATGTTTATACTTGGTGGTGGGAAATGCAGGGGCTACCTGAGCTTGCAGCGAATGCCTCGACCCTTGCCTCCCGTCTTGCCAAACCATGAAAAGAAAGTCGAATTTAATGAATATCAAACATATAAAGCCACAGTTCGTCATTCTTATTCTTTCAATCTTGGCGGGGCAGTTCTTTACTCAGGTTTCCTCGACCCATGCCCAATCTTCGCAAGTCTGGTCAGACCCGGTAAATATTTCGAATTCTGGTTCGGCAACCGATCCTTTGATTGTCGCAAGTAGCGATGGAAATCTTCATGCGATATGGCGTGTGGAAACTGGAGGATTTCGATATTCCCGCAGTAAAGATGGCGTCACATGGGAGCCTGCACAGGCGGTTTCATTTCCATTTGTTGATAAATCACAATTGAAAGATTTGGATCCCGAGGACAACCGAGAATTTCCCTATCGCCTAATACCGGCTCCGAATGGTGTGATTTATATTTTTTGGATCAAGACGAACGGCGATCTGATGACTGCCCGTTCGACCTCTGAGAAACTGGCCAACCCCGTCACTTGGGCCGGTGTTGAAATATTAAGCGAGTCAGTGTTGAATTTTGATGTTGATGTTACCGCAAACAGCGAACTCCACCTCGCATATCTGCGGAATGATGATCTTGCCGGGGTATTTTACAGGCGGTCTTTGAATGGCGCGAGCTGGTCTGCAAGCGTAAGTTTATATTCGTCGCAATATATCAATACATCAATGAGTTACACCGATGCTCATGTGCGTGTTTCCGCATCAGACGATCCTGAGTCTCAAACCGTGCTGGTCGGCTGGGATATGCGTCCGCTTAAGAGAATTTTTATGGCGACTTCGGCCGATGATGGGGCTAGCTTTTCAGAAACCAAACAAGTGAAGGGACCTGAAGATACGGGCGGCTACGGATCCCCCCTCAATATTGAATTGGGTGTTGCAGGCAAAAACCTGCTTCTAATTTGGCAGGTAGGTGAACAAGGCGCTACCCAATGCACATTTTACAGCCAGTCTTCTGACGATGCTGGTGAAGTGTGGACGGATCCCGTTGTCATGTTAGATGCTCGTTCGTTATGTCCAGAACAGTTGAACTTCCTCATACAGCGGGAAGGTTTCTTTATGCTTATGCTGAAATTCAAGGGCGGTAATCCTTCCCTTTTGGTATGGAATGGAGTTGAATGGGGTGATCCCAAAGTTCAGAACGAATTGTCATCGTTCACCAATCCCGCCACATTCGACACGATCCTGCTTGGATGTAAAGCGGAAACGCTTTCTAAGTCTACACTTTATGTTGCTGGGTGTGATGAAGGTGCGGGTAGTGATATTTGGTTATCATCGCGCTCGCTCGAGCCTCTCGATCAATGGACAGGATCGTCACCAGCGTGGAATTTCCCGGCTGTGCTCACCCAAAAGCCACAACTGATCTCCGATGTTACTCAACTGGCAGAAAGAGACCGAGTACATGCCTTATGGTCCGAATCGTCATTTTCAAATGCAGATACAACCAGCTATTCGATCTATTATGCCGGCCTGAATGATGGAAAGTGGTCGCTTCCCCGGGAAACCATCTCCGGCTTGTTGGGAAAACCTGTAGACATTTCAATGGCGATCAACAATTCAGGTGTTATTACCGTAGTTTGGATAGATCAACAAAGCGGTTCGCTTATTTATTCCACCGTTAACTCAGACCGTGCCGGGCTTCGTACCGAGTGGACCGATCCACGGGAGATACCGACGGTTACGCGTTTGAATTCCTCACCAGATATTCTGGTGGATTCTTCCGGTACAGTTTTGGTTGCATATGCCGCTCCTTTTAATGAGGGACGCGGAATCTACCTGATCGAAGCCCAGGGACGCGAATTGGTGTGGTCTTTGCCGGTTCAAGTATTTGATGCGGTAGGTGCCGGCTGGGATCGCATCGATCATCCGGAGATCAGCCTGACGAGCGATGGCTCCATCCACTTGCTGTTTTCTCGGGTTTCCGGTGATGGCGCGCGAGCGATCGGTCTGTATTATTCTCGATCTCAAGATGGAGGTCTAACATGGACCGCACCCGAATTGATTCGCGAAGGGTCTATCACCTGGAGCGATCTGGTGACTACAGATGGAGTGACTGTGCACCGGCTCTGGCAAGAGGATCGCGCGGGGGTGGTTTCTAATTACCATCAAATCTCTCGGGATAGCGGCGCTACATGGGAGAATGCGATCGAGATCACTGGTGTGCTCGGTTATGTCTCACCCGTCGCATTGGCGGCGAATGCAACAGGCGACCTTCATTTCCTCCGGGTTGTTCAAGGAGACTCGCCTGCGTTTTTGAAAACCTATGAACTCGCCGTGGAAGATTGGCAATGGCATGGAGACCGCTGGAACAATCAAGGATCCCGACGATTCACGATAAAAGGAGATCGCGCCAACCTTTTTGTCAGCGGTGCGCTCACATCAACGGGTTGGGTAAGTTCGCTCGCCTCCGCAGATTATCTTGACCTAGATGGGCAGCAACAGAGTCAAATTGTGGCTGCTGATCGTCAGTCTGATGTGGGTGTGCCGGGTGCGCAGCCGTTCGTGGCTTCCGTGATCCTGCCTCAGGCGCCCACTTCGCAACCTACGGTCGAACCAGTTGTACCGTCCAGCGAAGATTCGTTACCTGGTGGGTCATCCTCACTCTCGCAATACAAGAATGTGGCTGGAATCATCCTCGTTGTAGTGATCATCCTACTGGGTTTTTACTATTTCCGTCGAAGATCAAGCAGTAGATCATAACGTGGATATTCAGCATTCGGCAAATATCGAAGGGCAAATGTAGTATGCTAATTTTTGTTCGCTTCCGAAAACCAATCGGAAGGAAATTTCTCAACATCATTCAGATGGTTGTTCTCTGTGCGATGTTGTTGGCTTTCCCACATGCAACGGTAGGTGCGCAAGGCGAGAGTCCATGGATGCCAGACCAGAGGGTACCGGGTTATCTGGATGATACATACACGCCGATCTTATTGGCAGATGATAACGGCACTGTCCACGCGTTTGCTAGTCAACAGTTAGGAGATGGCCCTACGACGGGGGTCGTCTATCGCCAATGGAGTTTGGAAAAAGGATGGACAACACCGGTTGATATTCTTCTGGCTCCCGACGGTGATACAGCGGTACAAAGCGCCTTTCTTGATCCAAACGGGATCATGCATCTGGTATTCTACGGAGGCGATGTTGGAGGCACCAGCATCTACTACTCCAAAGCACCGGTGGACTTTGCCGATTCATCCCAAGCATGGTCAGCTCCTACTGTCATAGGGGACAACGCAATACAGCCAAGTTATGCGGTCTTGTCAGGCGATGGGACCGGCAACTTGGTGATGATCTACACCGGTGATATTGATGGAAGCGGGGTTTATTCAACGAATTCATCCGATTCAGGCGTAACCTGGTCAAAACCCATACCGGTTTTTCTGGTAGACAACCCAGACCTTGTTCCCTTCAGTCTTCGTTTATATCGCGGAAAAGACGGCACAATTCACGCGGCTTGGAGTGTTGTTACATCGCGAGGCTTGGACATATCGTTGCATTATGCACGCTTCGACCTTAGAACATCGCAATGGACACCACCTGTAACGCTTGCAAAAACACCGCCGGGACAGGGAGATTACTTCGGGCCGTCATTTCCGTCCTTGGTAGATAATGGGAACGATGTGATCGTAATGTATAACAATGGGAACCCGTTGCCAACCCAACGGGCAGGCATCGGTCGCCCGGTGCAAATGGTTAGCATGTCAAACGATAATGGCGACACATGGAATCCTCCTACTGTCCCTTTTCTCAACTTGGAGGGCCGTAGCGGTGAGCATGTCATTGTTCAAGACAGCGATCAAGTAGTGCATGCGCTTTTTGTTCAGCGTACCGCAGGAGATAAAGAAGTGCTTGGCGGCATCTGGCAAAGCGACTATCGAAATGGTTTTTGGAGCGACCCCTACCGATATCTCCCTACATGGGATGCGCACGATCTTCACGCTGTTGTAAGTCAGGGAAATGTTCTGCTTATGGTTTGGCGGGTAGATCCGGGTGTTGGCGAGAAGGGGATATGGTACAGCTACAAAATTCTCGATTCAAAACCAATCCCATTACAGTCCTACCCGACCCATCAGTTAGATATTGGTGTAACCGCAAACCCGGTTATTGAGGCTGTTCCCACTGTTGCCCAAACCCGCATCCCGCCGGAGTTGTTGAAACAACCGTCTGTGGGTATAGGAAATCCGGGCTCTGCTTTCGGGGTGGGGATGTTTCTGGTCATTCTGGTACTCGGTATTGTATTAGCGAGATTTGCCATTACGCGAAATCGCTAACTGCATAGTTCCGAATATAGCAGGTTGAGTATCTTGAGAAGGGAAAATTACTAAAGTTGGGAGAAAATCATACAAATCCAAAATGCAGGAGATCTGATTGAGTTCAATTGTTGGTTTTAGCCTCTGGTCAAATTTGCCGGTTGAAAAACAAAAATCTGCGCAAGCGGCACGGGAACGCGCGCTGCGGCATTTCAAACATCTCGAACAGATGACCGTAATCGTTGGCGAGTCTACTCTTGAAATTTGGGGGCATCAGGAAATTTTGAAGCGTGTGCATCGCCTTTCCGATGGATCTACAATGGCATTGATCGGCTCACCACTTGGGAAGGTCTCGTGGCAGGATATTGAACAGACAATGATATCTTACGAGAGTACCGCCCAATTTGAACCCCCATGGGATGGGCGATTTGTTTTCATTCACCTCAGTGCAGATGGTAAACACTGGACGATGTGGAATGATTGGATTGGTAGTATCCCCATTTTTCATACAGAGAACAAAAGGTGGCGCGTCGCTTCGACAGTTGAACCTGTCACTGTTGCCGCAGCTGGGTTTACCCCTGAGGATTTTTTCATGCCCGGACTTCTCTCAATGTTTATTAACGGGCATTATCTGGCTGATTGGACATTGTACAAAGAAATGAAAATTGTCCCGGCAGATTGTCGGTCTCGCTGGAGCGAAGATGGTTTTCATGCGAATTGTCTGTGGACGGTGAAACCCAGTCAAGACCGCTGGGAAACCGGTTGGGATGATCTTGTGGATGAGATGCATGAACTAACTCATCGAGCAGTCTCGCAAGTTCTGGCTTCGCAGCCGTCATGGATCGTGCCTTTATCTTCCGGCTTGGACTCTCGCTTAATTGCGGGGGTGGCTGCAGATGTAGGCGCTAATGTTCATACCTATGCATGGGGCGCATCTGATACAACCGATGTAATTTACTCCCGGCAGATCGCAAAAACATTAGGGTTTCCGTGGAAGCATATCGAACTTCCCAAAGACTATTTGCCTGCCTATACCCCTAACTGGGCAGATCTATTCGGAAGCTCCATGCATTTTCACGGTATGTATCAGATGGCGTTTTTAGAGCAAATTAGCGGAGAGCCCGCCAGTCAAATTCTTACAGGATACCTTGGTGAAGATCTTTCTGGCGATGCCGTCGTTGATCTTGCTACATTGCATAAGGAACCTGGTAAGTATCACCTAAATCCCGATGTATTCCTTCATTGGTATGCTGAGGAAATTAAACACGCATTCAAAATGCCATTGAGCGATGCTTTAGGTGAAGTGGCAGCACAAATTACCAGAGAAATTGAGAGTTTTCCGGGCGCATGGTATCAACGCCTCACTTTCCTTGAACTTAGGAACCGGCAAAGATTATTCACATACTTTCAATCTCTTCTTTCTGATTATTCCAGGGGAGTCGCGACCCCGTTTCTGAATCGCGCTTATGGGCGATTCTGTTTATCGCTTTCGCGCGCCGTCTTAGACCACCGCCACCTTTTAGGGTATGTCTTTCGCAGGTATTACGGCACGCTGGCGGTCATTCCTGGCACCTATGCAAAAGACCCTTTTATTCTTACCGGAAAGTACTTAATAAAGCGTCGTATGGCGAGTGTGTTACCCTCGTCATTGCACATTGGGTCTCTCAAAGCTTTTGCGAACAGACCTCTCCGCATGGATGTAGACTCCATTCAAGCTTGCGGTAAAGATGCACTCTGGCCTCTTTTTGATAAGAATGATCGTCTTTCAAATTGGTTGGACCTCGATCAATTGGAGCAGGCATATCAGGCCCTCATGCGTTCCAAAGAAGATATTCGCCCGCTGAGAAAATTGCAGTCTGCGCAAACGTTGGCGTACAGACTTTTATCAAATTAAAGATCACCTCGAACTATCAATGCACCCCGTCATTCGTTTTGTAAATGTATCCAAGCGCTATAACCTTGGGCTGACCCGCGCCAGCCTGCCCTCCATCATCTCGCAATGGGCTAAACAAGCTGTTCGGAGCGAATCATCTTCCAACCGAAAATATCATTGGGCGCTTAGAGAGGTCACCTTTGATCTTCAAAAGGGACAATCGCTGGCGCTGGTGGGTCCGAACGGAGCAGGCAAATCCACGATCCTGAAACTGCTGGCGAAGATCACGAACCCCACAACAGGGGAAGTGAATGTCAATGGTCGATTGTCCGCCCTCATCGAGTTGGGGGCGGGTTTTCATCCCGACCTGACCGGGCGCGAAAATATTTATCTCAATGGCGCGATTCTGGGGTTAACGCATAAAGACATCCAAAAGCGGTACGATGAGATCGTGGCGTTCTCCGAGATCGAGGAGTTTATTGATACTCCTGTCAAGCGATATTCATCCGGCATGACCGTGCGACTCGGTTTTGCGGTGGCGTCGTGCATTGAGCCTGATATCCTGCTTGTAGATGAAGTACTGGCGGTGGGGGATGCTGCGTTTCGCCAGAAATGTATTGATCGGATCAAGATGTTACTGAAGAACGGCACGAGCTTGATCTTTGTCTCGCATGACATGGGTTTGGTGCGTGCAGTGTGCGAACGGGCGCTGTACATTGAGCATGGAAAGGTACAACACGCCGGCACGAGTGGCGAAGTGATCGACCTCTATAATCAAATTCTTGAAAAACGCCGCGTCGAAAAATTGAATTATGCTAGCGGGAAGGCGGACGGCGATATAGAGATCACAAAAATGGACGTGGTGAACGCCGATGGGAATCCCATTACTGAAACATTCGGCGACTCCTCACTCGAAATCCGCGTACATTACACCGCGTTCCGTACTATTGGTAAAGCCAACGCGCTTGTGCGCGTGTATCGTTCCGATGGTCTTTCGGTATGTTTGTTTCGCACAAGCCTAGACGAGTTCCCCGTTGCCATCGAAAAGGGCAACGGAACTATCTCGGTGAAGCTTGAATCGAATCAATTCTTTGGCGGCATGTATTATGCCATTGCATGGATGATGAATGCCGATGATACCAATGGCTCTGCGAATGGCGCAACCGATTGGTTTGAGATCAAAAATCGAACATCGGGTCGCGAAGCATACGACAGTGTCTTTGAGCCGAAGCGGACGTGGAAACAGGTTATAAACAAATTGTAGGAACGGCTTTAGTCGTTACGACAAAGAGACATCATGATTTCACAAGCACGACAACTTCTCAATACACGTGACCTCATTTGGGCATGGACAATGCGCACTTTGCGAGGGCGCTATCAACAATCTGCCCTCGGTTGGTTTTGGGCTATCGTCCAGCCTGTGGCGGCAGTGGCGATCTTCGCCATCGTATTTACCCGTATTGTTCCGGTGGATACAGGCGGCGTACCCTACATATTATTTTCCTACACTGCGGTTGTGCCGTGGACGTTGCTGTCTACATCCCTCACCGATATGGCGATGTCGCTTGTGCAGAACATGAATCTCGTCGGCAAGATCTATTTTCAACGCGAAGCCTTACCCATTGCAACCTTACTTGCGCGTCTTGCCGACTTTGGAATTTCATTCATCCTGATCGTAATTCTTGTGATCTTCTATGGGATTCAAGTTTCACCTCTTGGACTTCTCCTCCTCCCCATAATTTTCCTCATCCAACTAGCGCTCATTCTCGGACTTGGAATTGGCGCTGCTGCCCTCAACATTTTCTACCGTGATGTAGACCCGCTCCTCAAACTTGTCATCCAGATCTGGTTTTATGCGTCGCCAATCCTCTATCCTGTGTCTCTCGTCCCTGAGAAATGGCATTGGTTGTATTTCCTCAACCCCATGGCGGGTATCATTACCGGGTATCGCGATGTGTTGATCTACCATACCCTGCCTGGAGGGTATCTTCTACCATCCGCGTTGATCTCGCTGCTGATCCTTGTGCTGGGATATTGGTTCTTCAAAAAAGTCGAATTTCAATTTGCGGATATTATCTAAAATATCATGTCATTCCCGCTTGTGAGCGTAGTGATCCCCTCTTACAATCAGGCTGAATTTTTGCCCGCCGCGATTTGCAGTGTATTGGCTCAGACCTACCAAAACTTTGAGATCATTGTTGTTAATGATGCTTCGCCAGATAATACCGATGAAGTGATGAAGCACTTCACTGACCCACGGATTCATTACATTATGCATGAAATGAATCAACGCTTACCAGCCACTCGCAATACCGGGATGCGTGCCTCGCGCGGAGAGATCATCGCCCTGTTAGACGCCGACGATCTTTTTCATCCTGAAAAACTTGAAGCGCATATCAACTTTCTGGGTGAACATCATGAGGTTGGGGTTTCGTATAACTCGCGCTATGAGATGAATCATTCGGCAGAGACAATACGTGAGTTATATCGCCCACCTATGAATGTGACGTTAGTAGACCTGATGCAAGGTTTTCCATTCTCCCCAAGCGACACTGTCGTGCGGCGCGAATGGGCTTTCAAGGTAGGCTTGTTCAACCCGGAAATGGGATCCGCCGAAGATACCGACTTTCCCTGCCGCCTCGCGCTGGCAGGATGTAAATTTGCCGGCATTGACCGCGCCCTGAATTATCGTCGTTATCATGCGGGCAGAGGTCGAAAAAATTTAGAAGGTCGCCTCAATGACGTGGAGCGCGTGCTTGCCGCTATTCTGGCTGATTCGCGTTGCCCAGAAGAAGCGCGCACGCTGGGAGAGAAAGCCATCAGGCATCACATGATGGTAATCGTCTCGCTGGGGTTGATGCAAAACGAAACTGAAATTGCCCAAAAATATCTTCACCAACTTGCCGCACTTGACCCAACCATCATCAAAGGTGATCCGTGTGAATTGGTTCAATTTCTCTTATCCGAACTTATCACCGACGATTGCGCGGACCATGAAGCCATGTTAAAAACTATGTTTTCTCAGATGCCGCGAGAGTTTCAATTTCTGTCATCCCAACTTGAATGGGCGATCCGACGCGGCTTTTTGTGGAAGGGAATCCGCGCGGTGATGTGGGATCGGCTCGACGATGGACGCGCCTATTTCAAACGCGCGTCTGACCTGAATGCCATTGCGGACGAATCGCTTCTGCAACTTACAACCTATCATCTTATGAATTACGAACACGAGCGCGGATCGGATGCTGCGCTGAAGGTTGTTGCGAATTTGCGTCCGTTTTTGAATCAGTTTACGAAGCGCGGCGGGGATAAACTCGAAAGTTCGTATCTCGTCAATCGCGCTTTTGAGAATTATCATGCAAGTAGGTATAATCAAGTGCCTGCTCTTGTGATGAGTCTTATTACAAAAGAACCATCTTTTTTAGTCAATAGAGGTGTGGTCTCGATTTTTATTCAATCATTATTAGGTATAAAGCGAAAATCTTAATACATTGATTAATACTATGTAGACTTTGTTTTTAGATGAAAGGTGTCAAACTATGTGTGGTATTTGTGGTGTTTTTGATAATACGGGTCGAGTTACCCATATTTCAAAGATGAATCAGGCTCAACGTCATCGTGGCCCTGACGATGAGGGATACATATTTGTTAATAGCCATACCGGAAAATGGCAGATCGCTGGCGGGGCGGATACAACTCGTGATTCGGGACTCATACATCATGGCCAGATCGATGCATCGGAGAGTTTCGATCTGGCATTAGGAAGCCGACGCTTAGCTATTTTGGATCTTTCACCAGCAGGACATATGCCTATGTCTTATCAAAACGAAAATCTTTGGCTGGTTCACAATGGAGAAATCTACAATTATGTTGAAATTCGATTGGAGCTTAGGGCGAAAGGATATGTTTTTAGAAGCGATTCGGATACAGAAGTAATTATGGCCGCATATTTGGAATGGGGAGTAGAGTGTCTTTCTAGATTCAATGGCATGTTTGCATTTGCCTTGTGGGACAAAACAAAAAACAGTCTTTTTTGTGCTCGTGATCGTTTTGGTATCAAGCCATTTAATTATTATTGGAACGGCTCGAGTTTTGTTTTTGCGTCGGAAATCAAGTCTCTTCTACAACATCCTGCTATTCCGAAGGAGCCTAATGATCAAATAATCTTTCAATATTTGGCTTTAGGACGGTCAGACCACACTAACCAAACATTTTTCAAGGATATTCATGTTTTGCTTCCAGGCCATTATATAACTGTTGATTTGACTTCTGGGAATTTAGTAAAGCAGCGTTGGTGGGATGTCACCATCAATACAAGCATTGATGCAAACTTTGACAATGGCGACCAAGTTGTATACGATAAATTTACTGAGTTATTAAAGGATGCTATTCGATTGCGATTAAGAAGCGATGTTGCAGTGGGTTCCTGCCTAAGCGGAGGACTCGACTCGTCTTCAATTGTCTATCTTATGAATCAGCTTCTCGTCAATGAACAGGTAATTCCGAAGAGTCTGGTTGGTGAGCATCAAAAGACGTTTACTGCCCGAAATAACGAGGCGGAAATTGATGAATATAAGTTTAGTCGTCTTGTTATTGAACAAACTGGCGCGGAAGAAAATATTACGTTTCCAAACGGTGATGTGTTATGGAAAGAACTCGATACATTTTTGTGGCATATGGATGAGCCTATCGATTCCACCAGCCAATATCTACAATGGAATGTAATGCGCTTAGCTCGCGAGAGAGGTGTAACCGTATTGTTGGACGGACAGGGTGGCGATGAGATATTGGCTGGTTACTATGCATATATCCCACATTACTTGAATCAGATTAAACGACAACGAGGCGTTCTTGCGATGCTGAGAGCTTGTTGGGATGTGGCGCGTATAGGTGGATGGCCAGTAGTAAATACAATCATTGATGATATTTATAATCGACTGCCTTGGCGATTACAACAAATCCTCAAATTTATTAAACCGGCATATTCATTACCGGGCGGTGGAGGATCTGGTGTGAAAGACTCGCAATTGTCGCCGGAGTTTTTAAAGAAATTCTGGGATCAGAGATGGCAACCTCCACACATGAGCGAAAGCGGATTGGCTGGGGTCCTGTATCGCGATATAACATCTACAAATCTTCCCAAATTGTTGCGGTATGAAGATCGGAATTCAATGGCTTTTTCGTTAGAGGCAAGGCTTCCATTCTTGGATTATCGTTTGGTTGAGATGGTGCTATCTTTGCCACTAGATTATCGAATTCATCAAGGCTGGAGTAAATGGATTCTGCGTTATTCGTTGAGCCAAACTCTCTCGCCTTTAATAGGTTGGCGGCGCTCAAAGCTTGGTTTTCCAACACCAGAAGTGAAGTGGTTAAAGCAGGGAAGCGGTGACATCAGACAGTTGTTGCAAAGGCATGAGAGTGGCAAGCTTGCCAAATATATTCAGCCCGCGGTTATAAGACAAATTTACAGTCAGCCTGATAATGAAATGGCCACAACGCCAGGTTTGTGGCGTATGATTAACCTTGCCAAGTGGTTGGATTTATTTTTTGATGATAAACCCGTGTTGGCATAGAGTTCAAACGTTGAGAACTCAGGCTTTGTGTAACAGTACTATGAAAGAATTGTATAGTTGACGAACTAAATATTCTAGAAAGCGGTTGAAAAATCTATTATGAAAATTGGCGTTTTAGTTGGCGAAAAAGGAGACGCGAAATTTTTCGGTGAAATTCTTGACGAAATTCGTGATCATCACGAGATCGACGTTTTTAAAGAGAAGATTTTTAACACCCCTCTTTTCTACGGGCGCTTAAATCGCTGGGCATTTCATAAAGGGATTCGTTCTCTACTCCGTCGAAATGATGTGTGTTTTTTTGAATGGGCAAGCGAGCTTCTTGTTCCTGCTAGTTATATGCCTAAAACCTGTTCGATCATAACGCGCCTGCATTCGTATGAACTTTACGCGTGGGCGCCAAAGGTTAATTGGGATCATGTTGATAAAATAATCTTGGTCAGCGAGGCGATGAGGAAAAAATTCAACGATTTGTATCCTACACATGCTCACAAAACGGAGGTTGTTTATAATGCGATACCACTAGATAAATTTCAACCAGGCGCCCATCAGGCCTTTGGCATGAATTTAGGTATGCTATGTTCATTTAATCCACGCAAACGTATTTATGAAGTTGTGATGGTGGTGCATAAGTTGCGCCAGCAAGGCTACAATGCTAAATTACATCTTGGAGGAGAGCGGTTGCATGGCGGGGATCTGGATGAATATTATGTGGCGATACAGCGGTTAGTTGAAAAACTAAAACTTCAAGATTCTGTAATATTCTACGGACCGGTTAAAAATACGCACGAATGGCTAAGGAAAATAGATATTAATATTTCGAATAGCTACTGGGAGGGACATCAGGTTTCTCTCGTCGAAGCGATGGCAACAGGTTGTTACTGTCTTTCACATGTTTGGGATGGCGCAGAAGAAGTGCTTCCGACTGAACTTTTATACATGACTGATGTGGAATTAGAGAAAAAAATTGTTAATTGGTTTAATATGATGGACGTTGAACGGCAAGAATGGAGCAATCTGATAAGAGGAATTGCCCGTGAAAAATATAATGTTGAAAAGCAACGGGCTAGAATCTCCCAAATTATTCAAGAAGTGGCTGGGGCATATGTACATGGTCGTTATCAATGAAGATCGCATATCTTATGCAAGTTGGTGTACCTGATGTTCGTCAGCACCCACTCTCTGGACCTGCCAATCACGTTAAGCACGTTTTTAATGAATTGATTGGTCTTGGGCACCAAGTTCGATTGCTGGCATATATGAATGGACAAATTTGGCAATCAGATAATTTAATAGATTTTGAACGAGTCTCTCTTCGCTGGCTTGATAATGGTTTGTTCCGCCTATTCGAAAGTATTGTGCGTCGGCTTCAGTCTGGATTGCATTTGCCGTATGCCGCGTTATTCGAAAGCCTCTATTTTGCACAAGCCTGCCGACAGGTTTTGTCTGGTTTTGATATTTTCTATGAAAGAATGGGTTGGGTAGGGTATGGCGGAGTATTGGCGGCGAGGCGGCTTAAGATACCTCTAATCCTCGAAGTAAACGGCGACCATCTGAGTGAATTAGAATCATTCGGGATGATGCCTCGTGGGATACAGCTCAGGTTGTCAATCTTCTTGGTTAAGCGGCAGACACGGTGGGTTTCTCATGTGGTGGCAACTGGTGAAGGTTGGCGGCAGAGATTTATTGAGCGCTGGGGAGTTTCACCCGAATCAGTAACAGTGATCGAGAACGGTAGTGAAATCGTCGACTTGCTGGTTAGAGATAATCTACGTGCCTTTTCGCCAATAGCCTCATCGAATATACCTACCATTATTTATGTTGGTGCATTTGAACCCTGGCATGGTATAACGGTTTTAGTGAAGGCGGCGGCTGATGTTATCTCAAAGGGCGACCCTCTTAAGTTAATATTAATTGGATCTGGGTCATGCGAAGGGGTCATCAGGCAGATGGTAATTGATTTGAATTTGCAAGACCAAATCTCGTTCACTGGTTCTCTCTCCTCTCATGAAATTGCGGATTACCTGGCGAAGGCTGATATTGGAGTCTCACCGTATTGCGGTCGGGTGGAATATTCTGGTTTGAAACTCCTGGATTATAAATCAGCTGGCTTGGCGGTTATTGCTTCGGGTGAAGGCGATCAGCCAACAGTGTTGAAACACGGCTCGACTGGCTGGATAGTTCCACCTTGTGATGAGATTGCATTGTCTGATGCGATTGTTCAATTGTCGAAAAAAGTTGATTTGAGGCGGGAAATCGGCAGGCGGGCGCGAATTGAAGCAGAAAGCCACCATAGTTGGATGTATACAGCCAAACAACTGGAACAATTATTCCTACAATTGATTGCAAAATCGTCGAAATAAAGCATTGGGGATGATTTCATCATGAAACTCCTCTTCCTCACCAACCTCTACCCACCCCACGTTATCGGCGGTTACGAATCGCTGTGCATGGAAGCCGTCGAAGGCTTGGCGAAGCGCGGGCATGATGTGTCGGTGCTAACCAGCACGTATGGTTACAATCGTGAATTCAGTGAGGGCAATGTTTACCGCCTGCTGTCACTGGAAAGCGATCTGCAATTCTACAAGATAAAAGACGCGTGGACATACCCGCGGCGGAGTAAACGCAACCTGCATCATTTGCGTCGATTGGTCGCCGAACAGCAAGTCGATATTGTTTTCGTCTGGGGTATGTGGAATTTGTCGAATCGACTCGCCTATGAAGCGGAGATCTTGATGGGCTCGCATGTTGTCTATTATTTGGCGAACCCGTGGCCCATCGAAGCGAATATGCACCAACAGTTTTGGGATGCGCCTGCCACGTCGTTTGCGAGAACAATCGCCAAAAAGATCCTGCGAATACCTGTGCGCATCATTCTGCGCGATGAGTGGCAGAAAGCCCCACTCAAGTTTGAACACGCGCCTTGTTGCAGCATCGCGCAGCGGGGTCAATTGCTTGAAGCAAATGTCCCGTTAAAAGATTCGCCAGTCATTTACGAAGGCGTAGAGTTGAGCGTGTATCTTGAGCAAGCTGCAAAACGCGCATATCGAGAATCCGAAATTCTCTCACTGGTTTTCGTTGGCATCCTGGCTGAGCATAAAGGAGTGCACACCACGCTTGAAGCACTGAAACAGCTGTCGATTGAGAAGCGGAAGCGTGTGCGGCTTACGATCCTTGGCAAAGGGCATAGGTTGTATGTGGAGCGCCTAAATCGTCTTGTGGAGGAGTATCGCCTTGCTGAGTATGTTACTTTCCACGCGCCAATACCGCGCACTCAACTTCCTGAATTTTTAGCTGGTTTCGATGTCCTGTTGCTGCCCTCGATTTGGATGGAGCCGCTAGCACGCATTATGCAAGAGGGGCTGGCGTGCGGCATGGTTGTGATTGGTTCGGCCGCAGGCGGAAATGCGGAGACGATTCGGCATGGCGAAAATGGATTGCTCTTCACACCCGGGAATGGGAATGAACTTGCCGATCAGATCGCCTTTTTGCTTGATCAGCCTGCGAAGCGCCGTATCCTCGCTGACGGCGGAGTCCGCACGGCGAGACAAATGTTTGATATTCACGTGATGATCAATAATCTCGAAGCGTATCTGGAACAGGTGAATGCCAAGCCCCGCTGAACCGTTGGTAAGTGTCATCATCCCAAATTACAATCACGCGCAATACGTGGGCGATGCAATTCGAAGTGTTCTCACGCAGACCTATTGCGAGTTTGAGATCATTGTGGTCGACGACGGATCCACCGATGACAGCCTTGCGCAAGTGACGCAGTTCGGCGACAAAGTGAAGTACATCTATCAAACCAATGCGGGTCTCTCTGCTGCGCGCAACACCGGCTTCAGAGCCTCAAAGGGTCCGCTCATTGGAGTGCTGGATGCCGATGATATGTACGAACCGGAATATCTTAGCAAGCTGGTTGGCGCTTTGCAAGAGGACGTAAGTGCGGCTGGTATCTACTGCGGATACCAGTTCGTAGACCATCTTAATGATCCGCTTCCGCAGGTTGAAGCCCGCTCGGTGGAACCCGAAAAACTACATTCGGCGCTTTTGGAGGGGAATTTTTTTGTGCCCGAATCAATCCTCTTGCGTCGAAGCGTGTACGAAGAAGTTGGGCTTTTCGATGAGGGGTTGCGTGCTTGCGAAGATTGGGACGTTTGGCTGCGAGTAACGAAAAAATACAAGATCGTTCATACGACCAAGATCTTGACCCGGCATCGCATTTTACCGGGCAGTATGTCCACCGATCCATTGCGGATGTTAGATAACCGGCTGGCTGTATTAAGGAAACATGTTGGACAGGAACCGAATGTAAGCGGTTCGTCCAGCGTACATCGTGCATATGGGCGTGCGTATCTTGGTTCTTGTGTGGAGTATTTGCAATATGGAAACAATGACCGCGCCTTTGCGTGTTTCCAAAGGATGGCACATTTGTATCCAACCTTGTTGACCAAGGTCGATACCTTTTATCAGCTAGGATGCGGCGACCAGCCGAAAGGATTCATGGGTGATTTGAAGTCCTTGGATGTAAAACGCAACAGCCTGTCGTTGCTGACCATGATAGCGAGTTTGTTTTCCGCTGCCTCGGTTACGGATCACACGATACGATTTCAACGGGCAGCGTACGCAAAAGCTTATCAGGCTTTGGGAATTCTTGCTTATAACACGCGCGAGTTCGTCGAAGCGCGCCGCTTTCTTTCGTATGCGATCTGGAACAATTCGAAATTATTACTTAACAGACAAGTCCTTAGTTTGTGGTTCAAATCTCTTCTTGGGCCCAATGTGATCGATCTGCTGAAAAGCGTCAAGCAACGGGCAGCGTCTTAAGTATGCGGTTATTGTTTCTTACCAATTTTTATCCCCCATTGGAACTTGGAGGGTATGAACAATGGTGTGCAGAGGTGGCTTCGCGTCTTGAATCGCGTGGACACGAAATTGAGGTTCTAACCAGCAATTATGGAATTCATTCCAAATTTACGGAGAGTGAATCTCGCGTTTCCCGTGTATTTTATCTCCAAAGCGATCTTTCATATTATCGCCCTGCCAGTTTCTTTCTTAACCGTACAGTTCAAGAACGACGTAACATTCGAATGTTGCGTAAGAAAATAGACGAATATAAACCCGACATGATCATGGTATGGGGGATGTGGAATTTATCCAAATTCTTGCCGTATTGGGCTGAACGATGGATGCCGGGTAAGGTTACCTATTTCATATCGAGTTATTGGCCCGCGGATGTAGACCCTCATACAGCCTATTGGAATCTTCCAACGCGGCATAAGGCGTCGAAGGTCATCAAAAGATCGCTGCGTAAGTTTGCAATGGGAATTTTGAAAGCGGAAAATTATCCGCCCAGATTGCAATTGGAAAATACGGTTTGTTGCAGTCAATATGTGCGTGATACCTTGGTCCGATCGGGCAATTTGCCTGAGAAATCCGGAGTCATCTTCGGCGGAATAGAAACGAAGGATTTCGTTCAATACTCAAGGTTGATTGGGAAAGATGGAGGTGAACGACCTGCGACGTTGGAATGTGTCTATTTTGGCAGGCTGATCCACGATAAAGGCGTGCATACTGCCATAAAAGCATTCGGACTGTTGAAGCAGCAAGGCTTAGCACACGACCTTCGATTGACCGTTATTGGAAGCGGTCATCCCGGCTATGAGGATCAGTTGCAAAAATTGGTTGACCAGTTAGATTTAAGAGAGCAAGTGAAATTTGTAAAAAAAGTTCATCGAAACGATATTCCGAAATTGTTGTCTAAATTTCACGTCTTTCTTTTCACCTCCATCTGGCCTGAACCAATGGCTCGCAGCGTTATGGAGGCGATGGCATCCGAGCTGTTGGTGATTGGTACCGAAGTAGGTGGTCAGACTGAGATGCTTTCAAATGGGGTTAATTCGCTTACTTTCGCGCCGGAAGATTCTTCTGCTCTGGCTAAACATATCATCACAGTATCGGAAGATTGGTCGCAAGGAGCGCAACTGGCTCGCGCTGGAAAGGCTTTGGCTTTGGAGAAGTTTACTCTTGATCGTATGGTAACTGATATGGAAAACTTTCTCACCAACCGGTTCCAAACCCAAGAAAAACTATCAAAATGAAATTATTGTTTCTGTCCAATTTCTACCCACCTGTAAGCCGCGGCGGATATGAACAGTGGTGCCATGAAGTATTGGGTGGTTTGCGTAACCGTGGTCATGATGTTGTTGTTCTAACTAGTGATCACGAAAAAAATAACTTAACAGCCGCGGACCCCGCCTGGGTACACCGTGATCTGCATTTGGAAATGGAGTTGGCTTCATGGAAGAACGCTTTTCAGTTCTTTACCCATCGCAAAAAACATGAAGCACAAAACTCGAGCACGCTTCGCAGAGTGATGCAAAACTTTAAACCGGAAGCTGTTTTAATCTGGGGTATGTGGAATTTACAGCGCTCCATCCCAGCGTTGGCAGAAGAACTAATGCCGGGACGAGTTGCCTATTATGTTGGTGATTACTGGCTTACACTCCCGAATCAATTCGAAAATTATTGGAACGCCCCGGCGCGCAATCTGTTTACAGGGATTTCGAAAGAGATATTGAAACCGATCGCAAAACAGATTCTAGCGCGGGAACAGCACAGCCAACTGCAACTTGAGCACGGCTTATTTCCATCAGTTTTCATGCAGGATGAACTTAAACGCAAAAACGTATCGTTCAAAAATTCAAAAATCGTTATTGGCGCGATTGATACAAAATTCTATACGACAATTCAAAACGAGAAACCACAAAACGGGATTTTCTCTCTTTTGTATGTCGGCCGGCTCACTTGGGAAAAAGGCGCACATACAGCTGTCGAGGCAGTGGGGAAACTTGTATACGAACACAGTTTCAAAAACCTGGAATTGACGATTGTGGGAGACGGGGATGCGGACTACCTAACCTATTTGCATCAACTTGTCGAGGAAAAGAACATCGCTTCATTTGTGACATTTCAGCCTACTCTGCCTAAGGAATCTTTACCCGCCCTTTATCATCGCTCCGATATCTTTCTTTTTACCTCGATTTGGGCTGAACCGTTCGGTCGCGTGATCGTCGAGGCAATGGCTTCCGGTGTGGTCGTCGTAGGAACGAAAGTGGGTGGTGCTGCAGAGATTCTCACAGATGAGGAGAATGCTCTCGTGTTTACTGTCGACGATTCTGCGAGTTTAAGTTGCCAGTTGAAACGATTGATCGAATCGCGCGAGTTACGTGACCGACTAACAACATTTGCGCGTGAGACTGCTATTCGAAGGTTCGATATGCATCGCATGGCTGTAGAGATCGAAGCCTTTCTGCAAAATTTGGAAACCCAATGAAGATCCTTTTTCTTTCACGCTGGTTCCCCGAACCGGCGGATAATGGTTCCAAGTTGAGAATCTTGAATCTATTACGGGGTTTGGCGCAGCATCACGAGGTGTCCCTGCTAAGTTTTAGCGACCAGCCCGAAATGAGTCTTGAGGCGGAGCAGATTCGTTCACTATGCTCGGTGGTGCAGACTATTCAGTGGCGAGAATTTGATCCGCATAGCGTTCGTGCAAGCTTAGGATTCTTGAGTTTGAGACCGCGCTGGCTTATGGATACATTTTCGCCGGAGATGGCAGAAGAAATTAGGCGACAGTTGAGCAGTAAAAAATACGACCTTGTCATTGCGTCACAATTGCCGATGGCGGCGTACTATCCTTATTTCAAGGATGTGTCGGCGATCTTCGAAGAAATGGAACTCGGGTTGTATGTGGAGCATCTTCGCAACGCTAAGAATTGGCTCCAACACTTGCGTGCCTGGTTTGGTTGGTTCAAATTCCATTCGTATGTTGTGCGTCTCCTGAAACATATTCGAACTGTCACCGTCGTGTCTGAGAAGGAACGCGAACTGGTGGCACAGAATTTTCCTCGCTTGAAAGAAGTGGCGGTCATTCCCAATGGCATGGATGTGGAGGAGTGTGCAAGAACGGTTTGGACGCCAAAACCATGTACTATGATTTTCACCGGTTCCTTTCGTTATCGCGTAAATTATGAAGCGATGATCTGGTTCGTCGGCGAGGTGCTTCCCTACATTCTGGATAAAATTCCAGACGCCGAACTGATCATCACTGGCGAGCACCTAGACCTGCCTCTTCCTTCGCAAAAAAATGTGCACCTGACCGGTTATGTGGATGATGTACGAAAACTTATTGCAATGTCCGCGGTTGCCCTTGCTCCTCTGCAAAGCGGCGGCGGTACGCGGTTGAAGGTCCTTGAAGCGATGGCTCTTGGCGTTCCTGTTGTCGCAACCGGCAAAGGCGCAGAAGGTTTAAGTGCTATCGATGGCGAGCATATACTTATTGCTAATTTACCAAGTGCATTTGCAGGGCATGTAATAGAATTAATGCAGGATCGAGAGTTGGCAGATCGCATTGGTCATAGTGGTCGCAAGTTTGTGAGCGAAAATTTTGATTGGAATGTTCTCATTCCGGAATTCCTTCAGATTGTTGAGCATGCTGCTCGTGAGTAATCGCGTAAAATGAAACTTGAAACTGGCTGCAAAATGTTGTAGGATAGAGTGTGCTCCTTTTATTGTGCCTTCAGAGATGATCATTATGAACATAGATTTCAACCTGAAAATCCTTTCTTTTAATCGTCGAATCAGCCTAACTAAACAGACTTTCCAGTATGGTGTTGGCGTAATCACGGTTGTGGCGGCAACAATCGCGGCTTATTGGGGATCGCTAAAATTGTACACATTGGTGGCAGCTGCTTTTGTAGGCTTGATTGTCTTGCTCGTCCTCATGCGTCAACTTGCCATCGGGTATTTCATTTTGCTTCTAGGCGGGATTTTCATCCCTGTTTCTGGACCCGGCGGTATAAATGTCTCTATGGTCATGGTCATTGTTATGGTTTTCTTATGGGCGATGGACATGTTCATTACCAAACGTCGTTTTGAATTCATTCGCTCAGGTCCCATACGGCCGACCCTGTACTTTATGATCGTTTGTATCGCAGCCCTCTTGATGGGGCAGGTCCTTTGGTATGTGACATCCGTTCAGGCGCCCCTCGACACCCAATTAGGCGGTTTTGCCATCTACTTTTTCTCGCTCGGGGTCTTGGTGATGACGGGAAACATTATCAAAGATATTCGTTGGCTTAAGGCATTTGTTTGGCTGTTTGTTGGGCTGGGTGCATTCTATGTAGTTGCGCGGGCTCTAAATATTTCTCTGATCGACAATTACTACACAAGAGGATTCACCGCCAATAGCATGCTTTGGGTGTGGTTGGTGGCAATCCCCTTGGGACAAGTGATCTACAATCAAGAGTTGACAAGACGACAACGTGCAGCGTTATTCTTTGTAGTGTTCATTACCATGTATGTGGCAATAGTACAGTCAAGGGATTGGAAGTCCGGGTGGGTGCCGTCTCTCATCGTTATTGCAGTTTTGGTTGGGATACGTTTCCCGAAATTGGCGTTCGCATCGATTCCCTTCGCGGCGATCGGGTTCATCTATTTTGCCCAACAACAGATCATGTCAGAAGGGTGGAGCTGGGGGACACGGTTGGATGCCTGGCGTATTGTGCTTGAAGTCAGCCGGCTCAATCCGATCTTGGGGTTGGGCTTTGCCAATTACTATTGGTATGTAACACTTTTTAACATTCGAGGCTACTACGTTCAATTTAACTCCCATAGCCAATATGTCGACCTGATCGCTCAAACTGGGATCGTAGGGTTGATTTGTTTCATTTGGATCTTTGTTGAGGTAGCCCGCTTAGCCTGGGCGCTTACACGGAGGCTGACTGATGGCTTTGCTCGCGGATACGCCTTCGGCGTTTTAGCTGGGTTGGCGGGCGCCGCGGTTGCGGCTTTCTTGGTGGACTGGGTGCTGCCCTTTGCCTACAATATCGGGCTAAAGGGTTTCCGAGCCAGCATTCTGCCATGGATCTTTTTTGGAGGTTTGATCAGTATTGAACAGATTTTTCTTTCAAACGTAATTAAAGATCGGGAAAGAGTGCAGTTGAAGAATAGATAAGTTCCACAAGTTTTTCATTGCGCCCGTTGACCCGGTGACCGAATGGGATATGGGCATTTGATCGTTTGAAGGGTGGTAGTCTAGGTTGCCAACAGGTTTTTGATCAATGGTTACGCAAAATAATTCATCATTCTTGATGAGGTGTGGTTTGCCCGACTCAAAAATTATTTATGAAGGAAAATATCCATGGAAGAACTGATCGGTCTGATCCCCGCGGCGGGGAAGGGTGTTCGGCTGGGTTTGCCGTATCCGAAAGAGTTGTATCCTGTTATTCGGAATAATCATTACAAGCCCATCTCTCAATTTGTGGTGGACAATTTAACGAACGCGGGGTTGAAGCATATCGTGTTCGTCGTCAACGAGACAAAGCACCAGTTGATGGGATATTTCGGAAGCGGTCAACGCTTCGGGTGCGACATAAGTTATGTGGTGCAGGAAGTGGTGGAGGGGAAGACGAAGTCCACGTCGCCTGGTTTGGCGCACGCATTGGACTCTGCGTATCATCTCATCAAGGGGAAGACCGTCTTCTTCGGTATGGCGGATACGCTGATGCAACCCAGCGATATTTTCAAACGCATCCACGAAGCCGCCGCGCCTGACGACGATGTGTTGTTCGGCATGTTCACCACCGAGCGACCCGAAAAATTCGGCATGGTAAAAATGGACGCGGACTCTCGCGTCGTTGAGATCGTGGATAAACCGAAACAAACCGACCTCACCGAAATGTGGGGCTGTATCGTGTGGCGTCCGAAGTTCACCGAGTATTTGCACAAATGCGTTTTCGAAGAAGGCATCTCCGATTTTGCAAAGATCATGAACGACGCGATCGCGTTGGGGATGAAGTTCAAAGGTGTGCACATGAAAGACGGCACGTACATTGACCTTGGAACGTACGAAGAGATCGCCGATCTCGATAGAAAGTATCGGGAGGAGTAAATGATGCAGGAAACTGCGACCAAGCCTCAGGTCCAGAAAAGAAGCGATGATGTCGTGGATATGTCCATTGTGTTGGTGTGTTGGAATAACAAGGCGTATCTCGATCCGTGTTTGAAATCCTTGTATGAGGGCGGGTTGAAGAGTTCGTTCGATGTGATCGTCGTGGACAATGGCTCGACGGATGGAAGTCAACAGATGCTGGCGGAAAAATATCCGCAGGTGAAGTTGATCCAGAATGCGGGCAATGTGGGTTTGGGCAAGGCGAGCAATCAGGGCATCGAGGCGACGAACGGACGATATGTGTTGTTGCTGAACAACGACACGCTCGTGAACGGACCCGCGTTGGATGTGCTCGTGGAATTTTTGGATGCGCATCCCGAAGCGGGCGCGTCGGCGGGGAAGTTGTTGAACCCCGACGGTTCGTTTCAATCGGGGTTCGCGCCGTTCTCGACCTTGCTCGAAGAATTTTTGATCGCCACGCACATTGGCGAATTGTTGTGGGCGGGGTATCCGTCGCATGGCGATTCGAATGACATCAAAGCGACGGGCTGGATGAGTTCGGCTTGTTTGTTAGTGCGCCGCGCCGCGCTGGATAAAATTGGTTTGCTCGATGAGGGATATTTCATTTACGGTGATGAAGCCGATTTGCAATATCGCTTGAACAAAGCGGGCTGGAAAGTGTATTTTCTTCCGAACTCTTCGATCATCCACTTCGGCGGGCGGAGCATGGATCGCTGGAAGCGTCGTAAGATGGTCTATCGCGGCAAGATGATGTTCTACAAAAAAAATTATGGATTTGTCAGCACGCTTTTGTTGCGCGCGTTGTTCTTTGTGATGAGCCTCTTGAAACTGCTTGTTTGGTGTGTGGGCTACTTCGTGCCGAGTCGCAACGATCAGGCGAAGAAAGAACTGCGTTCCAATTTGGATGTGATGGCGTTGTGCATCAACTTAAAGTAAAACCGTAGACAAAGAGCTTTGCCACGGATTACACGGATTTTCACGGAAGGATCAAAAAAATAAATCCGTGCGAATTAGTGAAATCCGTGGCTACGAATTTAAATACCCGACTATGAAAATTCTTTTCCTGACCCAGATCGTTCCTTTCCCTCCCGACGCGGGACCGCGCGTGAAGACGTGGCACGTCCTCCGCTCCCTCGCCATGCAGGGACATTCTGTAACTTTGGTTTCCTTCGTTCGTCCAGAAGAAGTGCCGCACATTCCCGCACTGGAAAAGGTGTGCGACGCGGTTCATACAGTGCCGATCCGCCGCTCGCGCGTGACGGACATCTGGTACATGACCCGCAGCTATCTCACATCCCGACCTTTTCTCGTCGAGCGGGATGACTTGCTCGAGATGCAATCCGCTGTAAACAAGCTGGTGAAGGAGAATGACTTCGACTTCATTCACGCCGACCAGTTGACGATGGTGCAGTTCGCGTTACGCGGCGCGGCGGTGGCGAAAAACAAAAAGCCAAAAGTGATCTTCGATGCTCACAATGCCGTTTGGTCCATCATTGAGCGGATGCGCGAAAATGCACGTTCGTTCTTGAAGCCAGTCCTGTCTATCGAAGCGAAACGGGTCAAGCGCTACGAAGGCGAATTGTTAAAGCAAGTTGACCATGTGCTTGCCGTCACGGATGTGGATCAGGCTGGCTTGGAAGAAGCCCTGCACGTTTCAAAAATAAGATCAGGCGAGCGAGTTGCTCCGATCACGGTGGTTCCGATTGCAACGGATACGAGTCAACTGCAACCGATCAGGCGCAATGCAAACTCGAAGAACATCGTCACGCTTGGGACGTTGCACTACCCGCCGAACGCGGACGGCATCCGTTGGTTCTTCAACGAAGTCTTCCCGTTGATCCGCGAGCGAGTCCCTGATGTGACGTTGACCATCATCGGCAAAAATCCGCCGCAGGATTTCCTTGATCTTGCCGCGAAGAATCCCGATGCGGTAAAAGTGACGGGCTACGTCCCCGAACTTCCTCCGTATTTGGAGCAAAGTGCGTTGATGGTGGTGCCAGTCCGCGCGGGCGGAGGGATGCGGGTGCGAATCCTTGAAGCGTTCGCGTATGCCATGCCTGTCGTCACCACCACAGTCGGACTCGAAGGCATCCACGCCGAACCCGAACGCGATGTGCTGGTCGCAGACACGGCAACCGATTTTGCAAAGCGAGTCGTTGAACTGCTCGAAGATATTTCCTTGCAGGAAAAACTATCCACGAACGGACGGCGCCTCGCCGAAACGAAATACGATTGGCAGGTAGTGTTATCTGCCATGAAACCGATTTATGAATAAAGACTTTATGTCATGCTGAGGGGCGGGCTTTGCCCCGAAGCATCTCGGATAGGCTCATTCGAGACCCTTCGGTCGCTGGGAATCGCTCCCTCACATTGTCCCGATGTTCTTTCGGGAGGGTGACATTACGTAGGTTGAGTTAAAAAGATTAGCGAAGATTGGCGTAAATTAGCGGACAAAAAGAAGACTACATTGAACCGCAACACTTTCCTCCACCGCGTTATCGAAAAACCACTGCCATTGATCTTGGCGGTGTCTGTTTTGTTGCGTGTGGGAGTCGCAATCGCGATGGGGAACACCGTCGTTGAATTGCCTGGCATCTTCGACCAAGTCTCGTATCACAACCTCGCTCTGCGCGTTCTCGAAGGACACGGCTTTACATTTGGCACGTTGTGGTGGCCCATCACGCCCGCCAACGCGCCGACCGCGCATTGGAGTTTCCTCTACACACTCTATCTCGTGGTTGTTTATTTTATTTTCGGTCCCAACCCGATCGTCGCGCGGATTTTGCAAGCCGTCATCGTTGGTATTTTGCATCCCTACATCGCTTATCGCATCGGCGAAAAAGTTTTCACCAAAACTATCGGGCTTGCTGCCGCGATCATCACCGCGATCTATGTTTATTTTTTCTACTACGGCGCGGCGTTGATGACCGAGCCGTTCTACATCACAGCCATTCTTTTCAATTTATATTTTGCGATCCTGCTCGCCGAAAACACCGACAAAAAACGGGACGTTCGACTCGGTCTCGCGCTCGGGGTTTCTCTGGGCATCACCATCGTCTTGCGACAAGTCTTCCTGCTCTTCATCCCCTTCCTCTTTTTATGGATGTGGATCGTCCGTTTCAAACTCGCTCATCCCTCGTCGCCGTTCAAGACGAGATTACCTTTGCTTCCAACAACATTATCTTTCGCCCTCATCGTCGCCTTCATCGTTCCGATCACGTTGTTCAACTATTCCCGTTTTGGAAGTTTCGTCCTGCTCAACACCAATTCGGGTTATGCTTTCTTCTGGGGTAACAATCCCATCTATGGGACGAAATTCATCCCTATCTTGCCGACAAAAACTTATCAAGAAATGATTCCCGAAGAAGTCCGTCACTTGGACGAAGCCGCGCTCGATAGAGAACTGCTGGGGCGCGGCATCCAGTTCGTGATGGACGATCCGACGCGTTATATCCTGTTATCATTGAGCCGCATCCCGCCGTATTTTATGTTTTGGTATTCATCTGAGTCGTCAACCTTGAGCAACATCTCGCGCATCGGCAGTTTTGGAGTCTTTCTGCCGTTCATGCTCTACGGATTATTCTTGGGCATCAAACAAAATCGAAAAAACTTGCTCACCTCTCCCGTTGGTCTCTTTGTCCTCTTTGCCGTTGTATACTCAGGCGTGCACATCCTCACATGGACGTTGATCCGCTATCGTTTGCCAGTGGACGCGGTCTTGATCCCGTTTGCGGGGCTGGCGTTGGTCGAACTCGCGGGAAAACTTTTTAAAAGCGATCCCTTGCAGAAGTTGTTTTCGCCACAGAGCACACAGAGAAAAGAAGAGTTTTTCTCAAAGATCTCTGTGGACTCTGTGGCTGAGCAAGAGGTCAAATGAAATCATTCACATCAAGGGAATTACAAAGGGAAGTATGAAGATCATATCCGTCGTTGGGGCGCGCCCCGAATTCATTCAAGCCACGCCTGTGAGCCGCGCGTTGCGAAAGTCGCATCACGAGATTCTTGTGCACACGGGTCAGCATTACGATTACAAAATGTCGCAGACCTTCTTCGACGAACTCGGCATCCCCGCGCCCGATCACAATCTCGAAGTGGGCTCAGGCTCGCACGCGGGGCAGACAGCCGAAATTTTGGTCCGATTCGAAGAGATCGTCCTCAAAGAGAATCCCGACCTCATTATCATCCGCGGCGATACGAACTCCACACTGGCGGGCGCGCTCGTGGCGAGCAAACTTCATATCCCTGTCATCCACATCGAAGCGGGTGAGCGCAGTTATGATCGCCGCATGCCTGAAGAGATCAATCGTTTGGTTGCCGATCAATTATCGTCCGCGTATTTTTGCGTGAGCCAAACCGCGGTGAAGCAACTCGCGCGCGAAGGCATCACTGAAAATGTTTTTTGGGTCGGAGACGTGATGCTGGATGCGAACCTCGCCAACCGACCTCTCGCTCGACAAAAATCTACGGTTCTTTCCACGCTTGGGCTTGATTCGGGTTCCTTCGGCTTGGTCACCGTTCATCGCGCCGCCAACACAGACGACCCCGCGCGGCTGGCGAACATCGTCACCGCATTGAGTCAAGTTAGCGAGACGGTTGTCTTCCCCGTCCATCCACGCACGCGCGGCGCGTTGGAAAAACTCGACGTGCAATTTGCGGACAACGTCCGCGTGATCGAGCCTGTCGGGTATTACGACATGATGATGTTGGAAGAGAACGCGCGCATCATCGCCACCGACTCGGGCGGCGTGCAACGCGAAGCGTATTTTATGAAGAAGCCTTGCATCACCCTGCGCGACGAAACCGAGTGGACAGAAACCGTCCACGTCGGTTGGAACAAACTCGTCGGTGTGGATGTGGACGCGATCCTGCAAGAATGGAAAACCTTCGCTCCGCCCGCGGAACAGCCTCCCATTTTCGGCGACGGCAAAGCAGGCGAGAAGATCGCCCAGCAATTGGATTCGATCCAATTCTCTCCGATTCATCAGCAGGTTCTTGCGTAAAACGAAATGATCGTGGGGCGGGATGTTATCCCGCCATACATAACTTGTGCGGGATGCCATCCAGCACCACGGAAAAAATAAATGACAACAAAACAAAGCATCGGCATCATCGGCGGCGGTATCATGGGTATCAGCCTTGGGTACTTCCTCACCAAACAAGGCATGGACGTGACCATCTACGAAGCCTCACCTGTGTTGGGCGGTTTGGCGGGTCCCATCACATTGGAGGACGGCACCGAAGTGGATAGGTTCTATCATGCCATCCTTTCCAGCGACCATCATCTCAGCGACTTGTGTAAAGAACTGGGCATTCACGACCAACTGCGGTTCAAAGAGACCAAGACCAGTTTTTATTACAAGGGCAAACTTCATCCGATGAACAACATCATCGAATTTTTGAAATTCCCGCCCCTTGGTTGGATTGATCGCTTCCGACTCGGTCTCACCGTGATCGCCGCTCAACTTGTCAAAGATTGGAAGTCGCTCGAATCGGTCAGCGTGCAGAGTTGGTTGCTGAAATGGAGCGGCGCAACCACCTTCCAGAATATCTGGCGACCCATGCTGAAAGCCAAATTCGACGGCGGCTTCGATAACGTCCCCGCCACGTGGATCTGGTCGCGACTTGTGCGCATGAAGTCTACGCGCGAGGGTGCGAATCAAAAAGAGATGGCGGGGCATCTCATCGGCGGTTACATCACGCTCATCAAAGCGCTGACGAATAAGATCGTTGAAGCGGGCGGCAAGGTGCTTCTCAAAACGCCTGTCAAAGAAATCGTGATCGAGGATGGCAAAGCGGTCGGCATCCGCATGGTGAACGACGAAGTGGTGAAGTATGACAAAGTGGTTTGCACCATGCAAACGCCTGTCTTTCAACGTCTGATTCCCCATGCCGACCAAACGTATCACGAGTATCTCGGCAAATCGGACTATCTCGGAATCGTCGCGCCGTTGCTCGTGTTGGATCGTCCACTGACGGGGAACTGGACAGTGAACATCACCGATGATCGTTATCCGTTCACGGGCGTGATCGAAACGACTGCCTACATTGACCCGAAGTATGTCGGTGGCTATCACCTGGTCTATTTCCCAAAATACACCGCGCCAGGTAGCGATTGGCAAAAGAAGAGCGACGATGAGATCAAACAGATCTGGCTCGAAAACTTGCAAGCGATGTTCCCGACTTTTGATACGTCGTCTGTTCGATATTTCTTGATCCATCGTGAACGATACGTCGAACCGTTGCATGGCTTGAACGAGACGGACTTGGTGCCTGCGGTCAAGACTCCGATTCAGAATCTCTTTTTGGCGACCACGTCGCAGATTTACCCAGCGCTGACGAATGGCGAATCAGTTTCACGTCACGCGCGTGAAGCGGCCGAGATCGTTGTCACAGGAAACTAAGGGAGTAGCAAACTAATGCTGGCTGGAAGCGTAAATAAGACGCCAAATTTCTTGGTTCGAACTGTGTCGTACTTTCGATCATATCCTTGGTGGGCGCAGTGCGTCTTGATGTGGTTTGGAGCGCTCCTTTTGCTAAATGCAACGGGTTTAGCCGGGTCGCGTATTTTTGAGCCGGGACCCTCCTCGCATGCTTGTGATAACGAACGTCAGGCGTTTAATGAATTTCCTGGGACGTGGCGGCGATGGGATGCGTGTTTTTATATTGAGATTGCAAATCACGGATACATCCCAGATAGCGATACGGCGGGATTCTTCCCACTTTATCCTCTTCTGATTGCGACTGTTCAGCGGGCAACCGGCGTAACGATGGAACTTGCCGGCATTTTAGTCTCGAACTTTTCATTTTTAGGATCAACTCTTATTTTTTATAAACTCGCGCGGCTTGTAAAAGACGACCACGGCTTTGCCCTGCGAAGCGTTCTGGCTATGTTGGTTTTTCCCACATCGTTCTTCTATTTTGCGGTATACGCCGAATCGTTGTACCTTCTCTTTGCGTTGCTAGGGGTATATTTGGCGATGAAGAAGAATCCAACATTTATTGGAAGCGGGCTTGCACTCGGGGTTTCATCCATTGCCAGACCTGTAGGTTGGCTGATTGATCTAGTTCTGCTGGGCGAACTTATTCGCAAAAGGCGGTTCGATATTAAAAGTATTCTATCGTTAGGCCTGGGGTCGTTGTTTTCCATTTTAGGCGTGATCCTTTATGTTTACTATCTGTATGTCGTCCTTGGCACATTTTCGGCGATCCCCGAGGCTCAAGCTCATTGGCCTCGTCAATGGCAATTGCCGTGGATCACCTATTTCGAAGGACTGAGGACGTTGTTCACTCCATCCCTGTTGCGCAGCAATTGGTTCGCCTATGCCATGAATACCGTTGATCTTTTCTTCACTAGTTTTACGGCAATTGTCATTTTGATCTCTTTTGCGCGGGCAAGACGCAACGAATTTCCGTGGAGTTTGTCGGTCTATGCTTTCGTTACCTTTTTATTTTTTCTGAGTTCGCAGAATGAACTACCTTCTCCGCTCTGGGGAATGACGCGCTGGATGGCGTCGCTTTTCCCGATTTACTTTGTACTGGGCAACTTGTTCAAGAATCAGAAATTTCAAACGGTATACTACATCGCTTCCATCGCGCTTTTGGTTTGCTTTACAGCATGGTGGACCAGCGGTCGTTGGATTGGATAGCAGTCTTATCCTCATCGGATAAGGCGAGTTCAAATGAGGTTAGATATGAAGCGCAAAATCGGTCGGCGGAATTTGACCCGCAGAGATTTCTTGAAATTGGCGGCGGTGACTGCCATTGCGACTCCAACATTAGCGGGAGCAGATTTGCTGTATGAAAGCCGTGGAGAATTACCAGACGTAGACGAAATGAGCAAGAATGCCCAGATCGCATCGCTGGCTTCGGCTCCTCATCAGCCTATCCTTCTCGTTCAAAATGATTCGGGCGAAAATCCTTTTGGCTCTTATCTAGGTGAAATTCTGAGGGCAGAGGGGATCAACTCTTTTTCCGTTGTGAAATTGTCTGAGCTGGATTTCGACAGCCTGCGCGAGTATGATGTCGTTATGTTTACCGACGGTCCGCTGAGTCAAGCGCAGGTAGATGGGGTATCGAGTTATGTTTTTAAAGGTGGACGGATGGTAGTAATGAATCCCGATCCCGTTTTGTTGCCAATGTTAGGATTGAAAGATCAACAGGAGAGAAGCAAGCAGGCTTATATCGTCACTGAACGTAATCATCCGCTTGCATCTGGAATCGCAACGGTTTCCCTGCAAT
>CAYWCN010000001.1:11441-149864 GCA_964456775.1 uncultured Anaerolinea sp. | reverse complement strand
GTCCCGCCGCATGCACGTATGATCCCGCCTCCGAAACTGGCATCATCTTCGGCAGACGGATTAAACAGACCAGCTTTATGGAAGTGTTACTTCACGCCACAGGGATAAGCCCGTAGAAATAAAAGATGGAGATCACAGCTGGTCCATCGCATACGACCCCAGCACGCGCAACGCGGACGTGTATTGACTCAATTCATCGAACGCGCGTTGGATCATCTCATCGTGCGCCGCGCCGAGAACATCTAAATAAAAAACATAATTCCACGGCTTGCCCTGCAACGGACGCGACTCGATCTTGGTGACGCCGATCTCGCGTGAAGCGAACGCGGTCATTGCTTTGCTTAACTTGCCTTGTTCTTTCAATGTGAACGCGATGGAGGTTTTCGCATCGCCTTGAGGAATGACCGCCTCGCGTTGAATTGCCAGAAAGCGTGTGTAATTTTCCGCGTTATCTTCGATCCCCTCTTCGAGGATTTGCATCCCATACAATTCCGCCGCGCGGCGTGAAGCGATAGCCGCCGTATCGCGCGCACCCGACTCTTTGAGCAGTTTCACGCTCCCCGCCGTGTCGTAGACTTGCTCCGCTTGGATGCCGCGCTTTCGTAAATAGTCCGCGCACTGCCCCAACGCCTGCGGATGACTGATGGCTTTTTTTATTTCATCCATGTTCACGTCAGGCAACGCGATCAGACAATGCCGCACGCGCAAAACGTATTCGCCGACAATGTGCAATGGATGTTGAAACAGCAGATCGTAATTTTGGTGAATACTCCCCGCGATCGAATTTTCAACGGGAATCAAACCCGCATCGCTTGCGGATGAGACAACCGATTCAAACACGCGCTCAAACGACTCGCACGGAACCGTTTCCACATCCCCATGATACGCAAAGATCGCCTCCTCCGAATACGCTCCATACTCACCCTGAAATGCGACTCTCACAATGACTCCGTTGTTATTCCAATGCGACGACTAAAGTCGTCACTACGAAAATACGCACTACGCAATACGAAGTACACTCGTCAACTGCTCACTGATTACTGATAACTACTCACTGCCCTACTGCTCCTCCGCCCACTCCACGATTCTCCTGAATCCCATCTCCACTTCCTCATCCGACGCGGCGATGGACATGCGGATGAATCCCTCGCCTTGATCGCCGAACGCGGAACCGGGGACAAGCCCCACGCTTTTCTCTTCGAGAATCCGCTCGCACATTTCCACGTCGTTCATCTTCAACGCGCGCAGATCGAGGAAACAATAGAACGCTCCTTGCGGCGGCGTCACGCGGACTTTGTCGCTTTCCAATTCGGCGGATAATTTCATCACGAGCGCGCGCCGCCGCGTGTATGCCTCGCGCATCTTCGCCGTCTCTTGTTGGACGCCGGGATCGGTCAACGCGAACGCGGCGGCTTTTTGGATGAACGGCGCGACACACGTGATGGAGTTCTGTCCCGCCTTCACCGCATTCTCGATCACAGACGCGGGCGCGGCAAGGAATCCCACGCGCCAGCCGGTCATCGCGTAGGTTTTCGAGAGGCTTTGAATGATGAGAGTCCGTTCTTTCGCGCCTTCGATTGCCGCAAGCGACATCGGTTTCTCTTCAAAATACAAACTATCGTAGACTTCATCCGTAATTACCCAGAGATCATGCGCTTTCGCAAAGTCCTGCAATTTTTGCAGATACTCGCGCGAAGGGACGATGCCCGTCGGGTTGGATGGATAGTTGACGATGATGGCGCGGGTCTTCGGCGAAACAGCCCGCGCCCACGAGTCGAACGAAGGGATGAATCCAGCCTCCACGGGGGCAGGGACGCGGATCACTTCCGCTCTCAGCATCATCGCCAAGTTGACGTGAGTCGCCCACGTGGGGTCGGGGATCAAGACCTCGTCACCGGGATTCAAAATGGATTGCATCGCCGAAAAATATGCGTGGATGCCGCCGTGCGTGACGATGATCTCGGAGGCGGGGTCGTACGAAACGTTTTCGTCGCGCATCAGTTTGTTGGCGATGGCATTGAGCAAGTCTGGTCTGCCGCGCGAGGGTCCGTAGTGAGTCAGTCCCTCTTGCAAGGCTTTGCACGCCACGTCAATCACCGCTTGCGATGTCGAAAAATCGGGGTCGCCTTGTTGTAAACCGATGATCTTTTTTCCGCTGGCTTTGAGCGCGGAGATGCGGTCGCCCATCGCAACCGTCGGTGATTGTCGAAATTGTTCGAACTGTTCATTGAGATTCATGTTATGACTCCATTTGAAAACAGCCCCCGCATGAGCGAGGGCTGTATGAGTTATCCTAACGCCTGCTTCGCGGCTTGTATCACTTCGTCATAATTCGGTTCTTCGCCCAGGACGGGCAAATATTTTACATACGTGAGTTTGCCGTCGCGCCCGACGATGAACACCGAGCGGCGGAAGTAACGACGCTCTTTGATCAACACGCCGTATTTGACTCCGAACTCCGCATCCACCACATCCGAAACGACTTTCACTTTATCCACGCCCGCCGCGCCGCACCAGCGTTTTTGCGCCATCGGAAAATCGCAACTGATGGTGTAGATGACAATATCCTCGCTGAGTTTTGCGGCTTCTTCATTGAATCGGCGCGTCTCGCGGTCGCAGACGTCGGTGTCGAGCGACGGCACCGCGGACAGGATGACTACCTTTCCTTTTGATTCCTCCAGCGGATTCACGCGTCCCCACCCCGGGACAACTGACGTGAAAGCGGGAGCCATTTCTCCCACTTTGACCTCATCGCCCAACAGCGTGGCGAAATTATCGCCGATCTTGAAAACATCAGAACGAACAGTAACCATTTGATTCTCTCCAATTGATTGATTGGTCGTTATTGTACTTGATTTACCCCTAACAAGGCATGTCACCCTGAGGGACGCCTCGCATCCCGAAGGGTCTCTGATGCAATCGTAGAGATTCTTCGCCGCAAAGAACACCCCATTATTGCATCGAGGCAGGCGAGCGCGGCTCACATCGTCCCGATGTACTTCGGGAAAATGACATAGAGTTTTAGGTAACGAGTCTATGACGTTCGGACTTCCAGCCAGTGATAGGCGTGAGGCTGTATCTTCATCTCCCCAGTCAACAACAGGGACGATTCTTTCAACAGGTCGAGGCACTCTCTTTGATATTCAGCGGGTAAGCGGATGGATTGTTCGGATGAACTTAAATTGTTGAGGATCAGGATCGTGTCGCCTTCGGATTGACGGATATATGCCGCCACCGCCGGGTTATTCGCCTCTATCCACTCCATGCTGCTGCTGGCGAAGGCGGCATGCCGCTTGCGGACTGCGATCATACGCTTGATCGTGTGGAACAGGGATTCAGAATCGTTCACCTGCGCCGCCACGTTGATCCGTTTATATCCCAATGCCCCCGTCACCGGTTTGACGAACGACTTGCCATCCGAGAAACCAGCGTTGAGCGAATCATCCCACTGCATCGGCGTGCGCACCCCGTTGCGGTCGCGCAGGTGGATGTTATCTCCCATGCCGATCTCATCACCATAATAGACGATGGGCGCGCCCGGCAATGTGAACAAAAGCGAGTTCGCCAACTCGATCTTCCGCCGGTCAAAATCCAACAACGGCGCGAGTCGGCGGCGGATGCCGAGGTTGATGCGCATGCGCGGTTCGGGCGCGTACTGCTCCCACATCCACTCGCGTTCTTCGGGCGTGACCATCTCCAGCGTCAGTTCATCGTGGTTGCGGAGAAAAGTGCACCACTGACAATTCTCCGGGATGGGCGGCGTGCGGCGCATGATATTTTCCATATCGGCATAGCGTTCTTTTTTGATGGACATGAAGATGCGCGGCATAATCGGGAAATGGAATCCCATGTGGAACTCGTCGCCGTCGCCGAAGTAACGCCTCACATCTTCGGGATATTGATTCGCCTCGCAGAGCAGGATGCGCCCCGGATAATTTTCCTCCATGAACGCGCGCAAGCGTTTGAGATACTCATGCGTCTCAGGCAGGTTTTCGCAGTTGGTGCCTTCGCGCTCGAAAAGATACGGCACCGCATCCGCGCGGAAACCGTCTATGCCCAGATCGAGCCAGAAGCGCGCCACGTTGAGCATTTCCTCCCGCACTTTGGGGTTGTCAAAATTCAAGTCCGGCTGGCTGGAATAAAAACGATGCCAGAAATATTGTCCCGCCGTTTCGTCCCACGTCCAATTGGAGGATTCGGTATCCAAAAAGATAATGCGCGCGTCTTTGTAGCGCTGGTCGGTATCGCTCCACACGTAGTAATCGCGGTAGGGCGAGTTTTTATCCGCGCGCGCAGATTGAAACCACGGATGCTGGTCCGATGTGTGATTCAGCACCAAGTCCATGATGAGGCGGATGCCGCGCGCGTGAGCCGATTCGATCAACGCTTTCAAGTCGTCCAACGCGCCATAGACAGAATCTACGTTGTAGTAATCCGCGATGTCGTAGCCGTCGTCGTTCAACGGCGACGGGTAGATCGGCATGATCCAGACGCAATCCACGCCGAGGGTTTGCAGGTAGTCGAGTTTTTGGGTCAGCCCGCGCAGGTCGCCGTGACCGTCGCCATTGCTGTCTTTAAATGCGCGCACCGAAATTTGATAGAACACTGCGTTCTTGTACCAAAGATTGTTATTGATCATTTTCCGATCGAACGAAAAAGTGGACTGGTGAACCCAGTCCACTTTCTGGTTTATCCTTTGACTGCGCCGGCTAACATACCGCGCACGAAGTAACGTTGAAGCGAGAAGAACACGATCATGGGGAGCAGCATGGACAAGAACGCCGCGGCAGTCAGCACTTGCCAACCGGAGCCGAGGGAGGTGACCATGTTGCTGATCTGATACGTCATCACCGGTGTTGTGCCGCCGAGGAAGACGAGCGCCACCAACAAGTCATTCCACACCCAGAGGAATTGGAAGATGCCCAGCGATGCAATGGCTGGCATGGCAAGCGGGATGACCAACTGGCGAAATGCCGTCCAATGCGAGGCGCCATCCAAGTAGGCGGACTCGAAGAGATCGCGCGGCAGGGTTCCGAGGAAGTTGCGCATCAGGTAAATGGCGTAGGGCATGCCGAAGCCGGTGTGAAACAGCCACACTCCGAGGAAGGTGCCGTTCAATCCGGTCTGGGCGTAGAACCGCGAGATCGGGACGAGGGTCATTTGCAGGGGGACCACTTGCAGACCAACCAGAATAGCGAAGAGCAAAAAGCGTCCCTTGAAGTCCAGCCAGGCGAAGGCGTACCCAGCCAAAGCGGCGAAAAGAATCGGGATGAACGTCGCGGGAATCGTCACCAGCAGACTGTTCACAAAGGCGCGTCCCATGCCGCGCGGGTTGAGGATGTCGCTGAGGTTGCACTTGAGGTCCGGCGGTTGAGTCCCGGCGGCGCAGTCGGCGCGGTAATTGTTGTCGCCGCGATAGCCGACGAGCGCGTCAACATAGTTATTGATGGTGAAGCGCGATTCGGTCTGATTGCCCTGCGTGAGATAGGCGGCGATGTCTGCCGCTTCTTGCGCGCTTGGGAGAGGTTTTGCGCCCATGTGCGGCTGACCATTGATGTCTTTGCGGAGCATCGCAAGCAGTTGCAACGAGCGCGGATACTTGGCGATCAAATCGGGATTCGTGAGATCGGCTTGCGGGAGGGCGGCGCCGTCTGCGCCATGACATTCCGCGCAAGATTGTGTGTAAGGTCCGCTCGCATCCTGCGAAGATAGAACCGTCCACCAGCCTGTGCTTCGAACCGCTTCGGGAGGCCGCAGGGATGTGACGAGTAACCCGACAGTCGGGACGATCCAAATGATCAGCGTCGCGATGATGATGACATGGATCGGCACCCGGTTGAGCAGTTTGTTGATTCTTTCCTTGTTCATCGCGCCGCCTCCTGCTCCATAAACCGCTTGATGTTCAAGTAGATGAATGGGATGATAGTGAGAACCAGAACGACGGCGACAGCGGTGCCGCGCCCAACGTTGAAGTTCTTGTACATTTCAGTGTACATGCGGTTGGCGATCACATCCGTTTGGAAGTTGCCGCCGGTCATCACGTAGACCAGGTCGAATAATTTCAAAACGTTGATGACCATGGTTGTGATCACAACGATGATGGTCGGCAGGATGATCGGCACCATGATGCGCCAGAACACGGTCCATTCGGTCGCGCCGTCCACCCGAGCCGCTTCCAAAATTTCATCGGGGACCGATTTGAGCGCCGCCGCGAGGATCGTCATGCAGAAGCCCGACCAGATCCAGATCCCAACGAGGATGATCATAAAGGTGTTGATCGGGATGGTTGAGAGCCAGGCGACGGGTTTGCCTCCAAACGAAGCAATGATGGCGTTCAGCAATCCGATCTGGCTTTGTTGTGTGCCGTAGTCGTAAACGAACTTCCAGATCACGCCGGCGCCCACGAAGGAGATCGCCATCGGCATGAAAATGATCGCTTTCGCCAGCGCCTCATACTTCACGCGGTCTGCCAGCGTTGCAAACCCCAAGCCGACAGCGACCGTTCCGAAAACCATAACGACCATCCATTTGATGGTATTGCCGTACGACGAACTCCAGAATGAGCTCCAAATGGCTTGCGGCGAGCTGGTATTAAATTCAGCGGTGAGAGCATAATGATAGTTCTCGAAAATCCCCCAGCACGATTGTCCTTCAACGCACGTGGTGGCTGCCGACGCGGTCCCATCCCGGTTCTGAAAGCTCAAACCGATCGTGTTGATCATTGGGTAGACAATAAAAAACGACATCACCAGAAGCGCGGGCAATAGATACAACCAAGGGGTCAACGCGCCTTGCTTCATGATCTGAGGCACCGGCGCGGAAGAACGTTTTTTTGCCTGCTTTTTGGGGGCAGTCGTTTCAGAGACATCTTGCGGAGCAGCCATCACATCCTCCTCGATATTCTGTGTTCATCCGAACAACGTGAAAGGGGATGCCTCTCGTTCAAGAGGCATCCCCAGTTTAACTTACGGGTTCAATCCTTGCTTTTGAGCCGCCGCCAGATCGGAGAGAATGGCTGCCAGATCGCCGCCATTGACGAACTCCGAAATGCCTTTGAACTCAGCAGATCCAAAACTCGGGATCGAGTCGCCGAGATCGGGGGTGAAACCCTTGGTGCTGGCGATGGCATCGCCCAACTTCTGGAGCGCCGGATCGGTGTAGTTGCCGGTCGCGCCATTGTTTGGTGAAAGACCAAATGTCGCCGCCGCCCAATTCGCGCCGCCCAGATCGGATGACAGATAAGCCACCAACGCTTTGACCGCCGGTGTATCGTTAAAAGCCATCATCGGCTCGATGGAGCCTTGCAGACCCTGGATGCCCGGAACGACGAAGAAGTCATAATCGGTTCCTTGCTTGAGAGCGGGGAACTGCTTGGCGATCTCAGCGCCCGCGAAACCGGATTGTTTGACCATCATCGCCTCTGGGGGATCAGCAAACGGTTTGTAAATGGCTTCGAGGAAAGGCGTAGATAACGTGCCTTGCGCTCCGCCCACCGTGTACTTGTCGCTGGTCGCCCATTTGCCGTAGGTCTCGTAGGCTTGCTTCACACCCGGGTCGTCATAGGAAACGCTTCCATCAATGAGCCCGAGGACGAAGTCAGGACCTTGTTGCACGAGCATAATGTCCTGAATGAAGTCGGAGCCGGTCCAGCCGGTGGCATCGCCGGATTCCATTCCCATAGACCAAGGAACGTTGCCGTCCGCCGCCATCTTTTCAACGAGGGCGTCCAGTTCGTCCCAAGTGGTGGGAACTGTATAACCGAGAGCCGTGAAGTTAGCCGGGCTGTACCAAATAATGGATTTCACGTCGGCTTTGATCGGCAAGCCAAGCCACTTTCCATCCACAGTGACCGGGTCGAGGAAGAAACCGCTGTAATTATCGCGGTTCGCGCCGAGCGTATCCATCGCCTTCAACTTATCTTTGTATTGGATCAATTGCGCAACTTGCCAGAAAGCGACATCCGGCGGAGTGCCAGCCTGAACGCGCGTATCTAACAGCGCCTGATCGCGGGTCGACTCGGGTTTCAGCACGATACCGCAGGCGTCAACCAGCGGCTTCAAAACCTGATTAAGAGCCGCTTCTTCCGTGCCTGACCATTGATACAACATGCTGATCTGATCGCCCGATTTCGCGCCCATGCAATCAATGTCACTTGTTGCAGGCGCGCTGGTTGCCGGTGCTTCCGTTGCGGTAGTGCCGCATGCAGCCAGCAACATGCTGACCATGACGAGACCGGCGATTAATTTGAACATCTTAGACATTCTCGTTACTCCTTTCAGTGAATAAAAAGCTGAACACAACCAACCTGTTTAGATTTTCGAGAACCACCTCCTTTCAAACAATACGTCTTAGTAACCGAGACATGATGAACAGCCGCGTTTGGACATTGTGACGACTACGACGATTCGCGGACGATCAAGTTAGCTTGCATGAGAACCCCTGTGTCATCCAATCCCTCGTTTCGCATGAGGCGGATCAAGCGTTCTCCCGCCGCCCAGCCCAGCCCATACGCGGGCAAATGGACTGTGGTCAACGGTGGATCAAAATATTCGGCGAGCGGGATGTCATCGAAACCGACAATGGCAATATCGTCTGGAATACGCAACTGGGAACTCTTGATAGCCAGCATAGCGCCCTTGGCGACCACATCACTCGCGACAAAGACCGCATCGGGCCGAGACTTGCTGTTGAGCAATCTCAGCATGGCTTGATATCCGCTTTCGGGCGTGAAACTGCCTTCTTGAATCAAAGCATCGTCGTGTTCGACCCCCGCCGACTTCAACGCATTCAGATATCCATCGCGGCGTTGACGCGCGGAGGTGTACGTCAGCGGCGCGTTGGTGATGATGGCAATACGCCGCCTGCCGCGTTCCAACAAATGATTTGTAGCCGCTTCCGCGCCGACCGACGCGTCCACATCCACAAATGGGATCTCACTGCCGGGCAACTGTCCCATGAGGATGACGGGAAAGCCTTCCTCGTACAACCGGATGATCTCGGGATCGTCTTGCCGCGGACCGGATAACACAATGCCATCTACAAAATTTTCACGAATCGTTTTGATGTAATCGAATGGGTCGCTTGTTTTTGCAGGGCGGAGTAGAACATGGTATCCCACTTGCATTGCGGCTTGCCCAACTCCGAGCAACACTTGTGGGAGCAGTGAGTCGGCATAGACTTGTTCAGAGGATTGACATAAAACCAATCCCAGCGTGTGGGATTTTCCGCTTACCAGTTTTCGCCCCGCTGCGTTCGGATGATAGTTGAGAGATTGCGCCGCATCGAACACGCGTTTGCGTGTTGCCTCGCTGATGGTAACTCCCGGAACGTTATTCAGGACAAACGAGACCGTTGTCCTTGAGACACCAGCGAGTTCAGCGACATCCAAGCTTTTCGAGCGCTTCGTTATAGACATTTACGCCCTTCACTAACACGTGTTAGTAGTTTCATTATAAGGTTTCTTTAGAGAATGTCAAGTGGGTTTAACGATCCCGGGGCGGATCGCCTCCGCCCGTCAGGTCTTTGAGCCTTCTATGGAGGGGTTATGCCAACTGCCGTCTTTCGAGGTGAGGGCGTCTGCCGCTTTGGGTCCCCAGCTTCCCCGTCGGTATGGAAGCGAGCGGGGATGGTTTTTGAGGACAGGGTCAACTACTGCCCAAGCCGCTTCCGAAGCGTCCTCGCGAGTGAAGAGCGTGCGATCGCCCGCGATGGCATCTCCCAACAGCCTTTCGTATGGCGACTGCTCGCCCGGCTCTTCTTCGACGACAAAGAGTTCTTTTTGATCGCCGATGAATTTTTTGCCCTTCTGCTTGACCCGCGCCGCCAGCCCGATGCTGGAATGCGGAGCAAGTTGAAAGCGCAGATAGTTTGTTTGTCCAGAGGCGGCGGGCGAGTCGTCAAATAATTTCTGCGGCGGCGGCTTGAGTTCGACCATGACCTCGTTGACGCTTCGCGCCAGATTTTTGCCCGAGCGCAGATACCAAGGGACTCCTTCCCAGCGCCATGAGTCGATGAAAAGGCGCAGGGCGCAAAAAGTTTCCACGTCGGAATTTTTTGCCACGCCCGGTTCATTCCGATAGCCGATGTATTGACCGCGTATCAAATCGGTCGGCGCGAGCGGACGCATTGCGCGGAAGACCTTGACCTTTTCCGTTTGTATCGCATCGGGGGCTTGGCGCGTGGGCGGCTCCATCGCCAATAGGGCAACGATCTGAAAGAGGTGGTTTTGGATCACATCGCGCAGGCAACCCACAGTCTCGTAGAATGCGCCGCGGGTTTTCACCCCAAAATTTTCTGCCAACGTGATCTGCACGCTGGAAATGTAATTGCGATTCCAGATCGGCTCCAGAAACGAATTGGCGAATCGGAAGTAGATGATGTTCATGATCGCTTCCTTGCCGAGGTAGTGATCAATGCGGAAGATCGCATCTTCCGGGAAGACCGCATGCGCCACGCGATTGAGTTCACGCGCCGACGCGAGATCGCGCCCGAACGGTTTTTCGACGATCACGCGCGCGTTGTTGGCTAAACCGGCGGACCCCAAGCCTTGAATAACATTTTCAAAGAGGAACGGCGGGATGGCAAGATAGTGAGCCGGGCGACGGGCATCGCCTAACGTTTTCTTTATGGCAGTAAAGGTCTCTGGATGTGTATAGTCTCCGCTGACGTAACTTAGCAGGGAAAGAAGTTTGTTGAAGGCTTTTTTGTCGTCGATCCCGACCCCGCGTTGAAGGCTGTCTTTCACGCGCGCGTGTAATTGCGCCCTATCCCATTTCTCAAGAGCAACGCCCACGATTGGAATCGTCAGCGCGCCGCGTTTGACGAGCGAATACAGCGCGGGGATGATCATCTTGTACGCGAGGTCGCCTGTGATGCCAAAGAGCGCCAGCGCGTCGGAGCGGGGTGTCTGTTTGCGATTTGTTGTCATGGATTCACTTGTCAAATGGGCATACGGTATCCGTAAAATTCGTGGTCTTCATTATAGCCGCCCTGTCCCGCGCCGAGATGTTTGAAATCGCTCACAAACTCAATCGCTTGAATCCACTTGACCATTTTGAAGCCGAGTTGATTTTCACAGCGCAGGCGGAGCGGTGCGCCGTGCAGGAATCCAAGCGGCTCCCCGTTCATTTCATACGCGAGAATGCTGAGGCGATGGTTCATATTCCGCATCGAATGGACATCATAATAAATGCCGCCTTCCCCTCCCTCCGCGAATGAATAAAAGACCACGTAGCGAGCCTCGGGCTTCGGCTTGACGACCTTCATAATTTCGCGCATCTGCACCCCGCCCCATTTGGCAACGCCCGACCAGCCTTGGATGCAGAAATGCTTTGTAATTTGTTCCTGCTTTGGCATCGCTTTGAGGTCTGCGTAAGAGATCACTTGCGGATTCTCCACCAGTCCGCTGATCGTCAACTTGTAATCCGCAAAATCGCCTTTCCTGAGGCGGTCGTATTCCTCCGAGGTCGGCAGTGTTCCATTCACCCAGAAATACGGCGAAATATCTTTTTCGCTATATTGAGTGCCCGGATCCCAAACCTCTGCCCAGGACTGAATGTATCCAACCATCTTCTCACCGATCCTCTGGATCAGCCGCGCATACTTGATCGTGAATGGCGATACCATGAACCAGATCGCGATCAGGATGATCATGACCGGAACGTAAATAAAGAACCCGTTCCACGAACCGTCATTCGCGCCCACCACCATGATGTTCAAGTTCCTGCGCAACCCGGTGATGAACACGAGCGTGGTGTGGATAAAGATGAAGAAGAGGAACCAGCCCAACACGATGAAATGGATCGTGCGCGCAAGTTGTCGATTCAAGAATTTGGCAAACCAGCCCAACTTGTTGGAGAACGCCGGTCCCTGCATCGCGCCGGTGATGAACGCCAGAGGAGCCGCGATGAAGATCGTGATGAAATACGTCAACTGTTGCAGTCCGTTGTAGACCGTCCATGTATGCTCAACTGGAAAATTTAGCGACAGATATTGAATCGCCGTCGAGAGCGCGTTGGGGAAAACCGTCCAACTGGTCGGCACGACTCTTTGCCATTGATCGGTGGCGAACAGCAGCACGTAAAACAGCAAGCCATTGAGCACCCACAACAAGTCGAAGGTGAAATGCCACCAGCGCGCCAGCCCCACGGTGTGACGGATGCCGGGGATGCCGAGCCAGCCCGGCAGGGTCACCGAATCGTCTTTCGCGGTCCAGAGGCGATCCATCGGAACGTCGTGCAAGAAGCGGAACCATTCTTCGCCGGGGGTGCAATCCCTCCGCAAATACAGGCGCGGGTGATCCGCAAGGATCTGAAGCCCGGCGCGGATGATAAACAGCATAAAGAAGGCATTGAAAAGATGTTGCAGTCTCAGCCACAACGGGAACCCCGATGTGACCGGGATCGGCGACGCGTCTCCCGGGTAACGGAGGATGAACTCCTGCACTGCGGGAATTGTGCGTAACTCTTGCGCCGCCGCGATGCCAAGGATCAACAACACGACCGCGATCGGCACTGCCCATAATACGTTTATCCATCGTTTGCCCACGCGGATCTGCGGAACGATCCCTTCTTGCGGAGGCATCCAATGTTCCAACTTGACGCTGTCTGCCGCGTTGGTCAGACTTGATTCAATGGGAGATTTTATTATTTGAGTTGCTTGTGAATTCTTCATTCTATACTCCAGTCCATGATATTCAATATGACATCTGCGCGCCTTGATGAAAATCGTTCGTTTGCCGATTTGATTTTCTGAAGACACAACTTGAAGACCGTGATGCCAGATTCTTCTGCAATCAGGAGAACAGAGATGAAGTTCCTGTCGAATTTCGTTACGCGTTGCGCTTATTCATAAGCAATGAACGTGCCCCTGCTGTCCGTGGTTGCCATCGTCAAACTGAAACCTGCCCTGATGTGTCGAACGATGATCGGTCAATAAGTATTGTAATCCCATTTTATGATTTACTGCAACTATCATCGCCGCGATATGACAGTTAACGCGCCATCTTGAAATCTTGCTCTACATCAACATGGTTCGGCGAACCGCATTCCCCACATTCTCCCAGAGCGTAAACGATAAATCAAAAGAGCAGGCGACTTTGAGTCACCTGCTCTTACTTTTCAAGTCCGCTTCACGGGCAATACGGACTCAACTTGTTCGCCTCATGCACGGCGTTGTACCAGCTAAACTCTTCGTTGTCGCTGAAGTAGTAATACGCCGCGCCGTTGGGCATCATCACCACGGTGATACCGCCGTAGCCAGACATGAAAGGCGTCCAGAATGTGCACGTATATTGCGGGAAGGCGGCGGGAGTGAAATCCTCAGCCCAGAAGCCATTGTTGTATTTGAAGCCTGTGCCGCCAGTCGTATCCACGCCTCGATCGGACGGGTCGTCCTGCATCGAGTCGGCGAGCATGTTCACTTCAAGGATCTGACTTCCATTAGCAAAGCCGTTGTCGTTGTTGAGGAACTTGGCGACTTTGGCAATGTCATCCTGCGTCCAGAAGAGACCGTATCCGCCGAACGGCGCGCCCGTGGATGAATTGTCCGTGCGGATGGTGCTAATGCCTGTGCTTAACTTGATCGGCGCAAACACTTCATTCTTGAGCATGTTGTAAGTATCAGCCCCCGAGCCTTCCTGTGATTGCAGATAGTTGTTCATCGCGCGTGTGACGATGAACGTATCGGACGTGTGATAGGTCCAATAGGTGCCAGGCGGGACCTTATACGGGAAGTTGAACGCGGCAGTGATCTTTGTGGAGAATGGTTCAGCAAGGAAGAAGTCACTCATGTATGAACCGTCTTCATCAGACATATAGCCTGCTACACGATAGTTACCCGTCGCCATGTCAATCGTGTTGTTGAATGTGACGTTCGTCCACGCGCCAGGGCTGGATGTGTATTCGGGGACGTAATCCCTGATGAGAAGGTTATAGACTCCGCTTCCATATTTTTGACCGAGACGCATGAGCGCGATTCCCGCAAATGAAGTCTTGGCTGTTGAATAGGATGCGGCGCGCATGTTCTCGCAGAAGGCGTAGGTTCCGTAACGAGTGTTGCAACCCGAAACATAATTCACGTCGTTATAGACCACGCCGTAAAACGTCATGTGCGCGGGAGTGATGCCACTGCCGAAGACGGAAACGTTGACGCCCGAAGAAGGATAATCGGAGGCGAGCGCAGTTATCGGCTTGGTCGGGAGGCGGTTCGCTACTTCCGTCGCGTGATTCGCTTTGAGAGTCGCGGCGTTGGTCACGGCGTACGATGTATACGTCCCGTTGAGTTGCCCCCATAGATTCACTTTGTAATACGCGCAAGTCTCCTGCGTGATCTGATAGCGGACTTTCGAGATGCCGCTGTTGTTGAAGAGGAAAGTCATCACGCCGTTGTGCGTGCAATTCGCATTTCGTTCGATCAATGCAAACGGGAAGGACGCGCGCGAGTAACCGTTATCGGAATTTTCTTTCCACACACGTCCTGGACCGATGATGTAATTCCAGTTTGGATGACCCGTGTAGATCAAACCTTGAGTCGCTGGAATTAAGTGACTTCCATTTTGCACGAACTCAAAACTGAATTCAGGCAAATGTTTGCGCGGCGAGTCGCCGTTGCCTGTGTACGAATAACTATCTTTTATTTCTGAAAATCCGCCGCTTGTCGCTTCGTTAGATAATTCAAGCCGACCTTCAAAGGCATGGTCGGGCATGGCGGCATTGACTGGCAACGCGAAGGCGCTGTCATCCACTGGCGCGGAGGATGAGCCAGTGAACAGGTCGTTGTAAGTCAACAACGTGCGCGTGACGTTTCCATTTCCAGTGAGCGGATCGCCAGGGACAGAACCGCCAGGCGGAGGCGTGGGAGTTGGTCCCGTTGGCGTGTTGGTCGGAGTCGGCGTATTGGTTGGTGATGCACCAGATGTGCCCGTGACTGTAATATCTTCGGCATAACAATAATCGCCCGTCGTCGCGCCGTTGCCGCGATAACGGACTTGGAAATTCGCATTTTGATTCGCGCCAGCAATATTATTTGCTGTGCCGTTATAGAACGTGGAAAAATCCTGTCCATTGGTGATCGAGCCGATCGCAGTCCAGCCACTGCCTGTGTTAACTTCGATGTAACAGTAGTCGCCGTTTTCCAAGGACGATGCCGCCAAATTCCATGTGACCGAAATATTGGAATAACCGACGGTCGAAACCGTGCGCGTGATGCTAGCAGGTCCACGCAAGCGGACGGAGTTCGGTTGAATAACGGGGTACGCCACACTTGAGACATTCCCACTCGTTGTCCAACCTGAATATCCGCTGTTGAAATTTGTGAAATAGATCTGCGAAGACTGCGCCTTGACCGTAGAAGGGATACAACTCAGAAGCAGGGCAAGGATCAGCAACCATGCAGATGCGGCAGGGGCGAATGACCTTTTCATGTTCTCTCCTTTGATAGACCTCTCGCATAAGTATTTGTAGGGCGGGTTTTCAACCCGCCATTCATCAAAACATAAGAGGTGTCAGGCTACAAGCCTGACCTACGATCTGCCATTCATAAACATCGTTTACCGCCAAGCACGCTAAGGTCGCCAGGTTTAATGGGTTTTCTTTGCGCTCTTCGCGGGCTTAGCGGTGAAGTGTTTAATTGTCAGCACCTTTATCCATTTTCACGAACGCGACTCCAACTCACGCTTGAACTCCAGCTTGCTCAGCCCTCCGAAACTATCTGCGGGCAATTTCCCATTCTGATAGATCGGGAAGGTATGCCCCGCATCGCGCAACTGCTTGAGCGTTTGCGCCAGACCGAGGGTGCCGAACTCACGCGTCCGCGTGGTGTGATCGAGGTCTATCATCTCCGTCATAAAAGTCTGACTCGTCCCCGCTTCCTGCATCACGCGCCCGTCGGGATCAATGATCGTGGAGCGTCCTCCACCCCACTCGCCGATGCCATTGACGCTTACGAAGTAACACTGATTGAACAACGCGTTGGCGCGCGCCATGATCAACTCCAGCGGACGATCCGAGGTGGGCGTCAGCGTCGGTTGGATGATGACCTCCGCGCCCATCCATGCCAGCGAGCGCGCCGTTTCGGGGAACCACATGTCGTAACAAATGCACAGACCGAACCGCCCCACATTCGGAATATCGAACACGCAAAACGAATCGCCCGCGCTCGTCCCCGCTTCATACGGAAGCCACGGGAACATCTTGCGATACTTCGTCACAATGTCGCCGTCGGGCGAGATCACCACCGACGTGTTAAACATCTTCCCATCTGCGATCTCCCACATCGAGCCTGGCACGAGCCACACACGCGCCTTGCGCGCCAACTCGCATAAACGATCCGTCTGCGGTCCAGGCACGGGTCCGCTATTCTTCTTCCACCAATCCGCACCAATCGGCGTCTTGAACTGCACCAGCCCAGGCACCACCAACTCATGGAACACCACCATGTTCACCCACGGAAAACCTTTGTGGATGTTCAACGTCACGTCCGACATCTTCTCGAACGTGACGTCCATGTCCCACGCCTTCACCGACATCTGCACTCCCGCGATTCCAAATAAACGACTCATGATCGACTCCTCATTCCACAAATTATTTCCTGCTCAAGCCGCCGTCCTCGGCGGCGAGGACGCCGCCAAGAGCATCGGGTTCCACAAAATGACAGGCGACGAAACGCCCGCTTCTTACCTGACGTAAAGCTGGTTCAGTTTCCTGACAAATTTTCCGCCCCCCAGCGATGGGACAGCGCGTATGGAAGCGGCATCCGCTCGGCGGGTTGACGGGACTCGGCACGTTCCCCTCCAACACTTTCAACTCGCGCATCCTATCTACAACAGGCATGGGGATCGCGCCGAACAACGCCTGCGTATACGGATGCAGAGGCTCATTGAACACATCTTCCGCATCGCCCAACTCGACCAGCTTGCCTAAATACATCACGCCGATTCGGTCGCTGATGTGTTGCACAACATTTAGGTCGTGCGAGATGAACAAATACGTGAGCCCCAGCGACTTCTTGAGTTCATCCAGCAAATTGATGATCTGCGCCTGCACCGAAACATCCAATGCCGATGTCGGCTCGTCCAGCACGATCAACTTGGGATTCAACGCCAGCGCCCGCGCCACCGCCACGCGTTGGCATTGCCCGCCCGACATCTCATGCGGGAAACGGTCAAGGTGTTGCTTGCCCAAACCAACTTGTTCGAGCAACTCAATCACACGATTTCGAATCTCATTTGCTGGCAATGCCTTGTGAGCATTCAACGGCTCGGCGACTATCTGCTCCACCTTCAAGCGCGGACTCAACGACGATAGCGGATTCTGGAACACGATCTGCATCTCGCGCCGAATTGACTGCATCTTGTTCTTGTGGATCGCCGTAATATCTGTCCCGTCGAAGACCACTTTGCCCGAAGTCGGTTCGATGAGCCGCAAGACCATCCGCCCGAGGGTCGTCTTCCCGCATCCCGATTCGCCGACCAAGCCAAACGTCTCGCCTGAAGCGATGGTCAGATCCACCCCATCCACCGCGTAGACGTGCTTCACATCACCCGAAAGCCATCCGCCAGGCAATCGGAAATGTTTTTTGAGAGCGTGAAGTTCGATGAGTGCAGTCATTAGTTATCAGTACTCTGTTCTCCCGCAGTTGAACTGCAGCAGCCCGTTCTCCCGCAGTTGAACTGCGGGAGAAACAAGTGGCTACTCAACCAGCAGTCTCCACCAAATAACACGCCGCCTTATGCCCTTCGCTGACCTTCAACAAAGCGGGCGATTCAACGCGGCATCGTTCAAACACAAACTCACAGCGGTCCGCAAATGCACAGCCTCGAATCGCTCCAGGGTTCGACGGGACCGTTCCGGGGATCGCCGCCATCTTTTTGCCGCGCGAGCCGGGGCGCGGAATGGCGTTCATCAAGCCGCGCGTGTAGGGATGCTTCGGGTTGTTGAAAATATCCTCGGTCGAGCCGATCTCTGCCACTCGACCAGCGTATAAAACGGCGAGACGATCACAGGTTTGAGCAACGACTCCCAAATTGTGCGTGATAAGAATGACAGAAAAATCGAACTGCGTTTGCAAATCTTTGAGCAGTTTCAATATCTGCGCCTGAATGGTGACATCGAGCGCGGTCGTCGGTTCATCGGCGATCAGCAATTGCGGACGGCACGAGAGCGCCATGGCGATCATCACGCGCTGTTGTTGTCCGCCTGAGAGTTGGTGTGGGTACGATTTCAAAATTCTCCCCACATCGGGCAAGCCGACCGCTTCGAGCATTTCGTTTGCCCGCGCCGATGCTTGCGCCGCGTTCAAGTCTGTATGCTGGCGAATGACGCGCATGATCTGTGAGCCGATGGTAAAGACAGGGTTGAGCGATGATGACGGGTCTTGAAAGATCATCGCAATTTTTCCGCCGCGCACTCGTTCCATTTCGTGAGCGGGCAGGTCGAGCAAATTAGTCTCGTCAAAATGGATCATGCCGTTCGTGATCCGCGCCGAACGCGGAAGGAGGTTCAAGACCGAAAGACCCGTGACAGTTTTGCCGCATCCAGTTTCACCGACGAGTCCGAACACCTCGCCGCGTCTAACGTCGAACGAGATTCCATTCAACGCTTTGAGCGTGCCGCGCGAAGTTCTGAATTCGAGATTCAGATCAGAAACGGTGAGGAGAGGTGTGTTCATAAAAAAATTGTGTCACTCTGAGGGAGCGCAGTTTGCGACCGAAGAGTCTCGATTGGCGCAGTAGAGATTCTTCGCTTCGCTCAGAATGACATGATTCAGGAAGACATGATTCATCGGTATTGCCTCGGATCAAAAATATCTCGCAATGTGTCGCCCAACAGATTGAACGCCAGCACCACGATAAAGATCGCCATGCCAGGGAACGTCGCGATCCACCATTGATTGAGCATGTACGTGCGCCCGTCGCTGACCATCAAGCCCCAATCGGGCGCAGGGGGTTGCGTGCCGAGTCCAAGAAACGCGAGTCCACCCATCGCAAGGATGACCGTGCCCATATCCACTGTGGCTTGCACAAGGATCGGGGAAATCGTATTCGGCAAAATGTGACGGAAGATGATCACCGCGTCGGACACACCCGCGGCTTGCGCGGCTTCGACAAAATATCTCTCCCTCAAGCCGACCGCCACCCCGCGCGCAATGCGCGTGTACCAGGGCCACCACGAGATGATGAGCGCGATGGCGGCTTTATCGAGTCCGCGACCGAGTGCGAAGGCGATTGCCATGGCGAGCAATAAAGAGGGAAACGCAAGGAACAAGTCCGTGATGCGCATGATGATCTCGTCAATCCAGCCGCCTTTGTAGCCTGCCAACGCTCCCAGCGGCGCGCCGATCAACACTGCCAGCGCCACTACAAAAATGGGAATGATCAACGCCGCCCGCGCGCCGACGATGACGCGGCTCAAAATGTCGCGCCCAAGTTTGTCTGCGCCGAAGAGATTGTGCGACGAAGGCACAGCCAGCGTGTTGGATGCGTTCGTCCGCCCCGCGCCTTCTTCGGGATATGGCGCGACTTGATTCGCAAAGACCGCCATCAAGATGAAGACCGCAATGATGATCACGCTCGCCAGCGAGAGCGGATCGCGCGCGATGACAGAAACCACATGCCGCCACGTGCGGGTGGATTCGGGTTCGAGGGAGGAGATGGCGGGTAGAGTCATATTTTTCTCGTACGGCAAATTTCAATTTGCCCTGCTCGGCGCAAGATAAATCTTGCGGTACACGTTCACTTCAAACTTATTCTCGGGTCAACCCAGGCTTGGAGAATATCCACAACGAGGTTGATCAACACGTAGCCCGTTGCGCCGAAGAGGGTCATACCCATGATGGCGGGATAATCGAGACTCAATAATGAACGGACTGTAAATAACCCAAGCCCAGGCCAGTTGAAAATAATTTCGACGAAGAACGTGCCCGTCAACGCAAACGCAAAGGTGAGACCTAGCACCGTCAACGTGGGGCTGATGGCGTTCTTGAGCGCGTACAGATAAATGATGACGCGTTGTTTGATGCCGTAAGCTTTCGCCGTGCGGATGTAATCCTGTTCGAGAGTCTCGAGCATGGCGGCGCGCGTCATGCGGGCGATGAGTCCCGTCGGGTAGGCGGACAGGGTGACGGCGGGAAGGATGAGGTGTAGAAAAGCATCCTTGAGGGTGACCCAGTTCGAGGTCAGGAAAGAATCGAGCAGGATGAAATCCGTAATTTTGGTTAATGGATCCGTGAATCGCAGATCCGCATCCACACGTCCCGCGAGAGGCAAGAGTTCGAGATTGCGAAAGAAAATAATTTGAAGGATGAGTCCGAGAAAAAAGGCGGGCATCGAAACGCCGATGATCGAAAGCGTGCGGACGGCGATGTCGGGAAGTTTGCCTTGCGATTGCGCGCTCAACACGCCGAGCGGAACGCCGATGGCGGCGGCAAGGAACATGCCGAACAAAAGTAATTCGAGCGTGGCGGGCAGGCGACCCGTCAACTCTTGCAACACGGGGCGCTTGGTGGCGATGGATATGCCGAGATCGCCGCGCGATAATTCCTGCATGTAGATGACGTATTGCACGGGGAGCGGTTTGTCGAGACCGAGTTGTTTGGTGACGCGGTCAATGTCCTCCTGCCGCGCTTTGGGACCGATGTACATCGCGGCGGCGTCGTTCGGCACCACGCGCGCGATGAAGAACGTGATGACCGAAACGCCCAGCAACACAAAGATGGAGGTGAGCAATCGGCGGAGGATGAATTCGAGTCGTTGCATGATGAAAACTCTCACCCCAATCTCTCTCGTTTGGGTTCAGGGGCAGACGGGTAAGGCTCAACTTAATTCATTGAACCGCGAAGCCCGCTAAGGGCGCCAAGTTTTAATTCTTTCTTTGCGTTCTCACCTGCACTTGCGCCAGGTGCAAGTGTCGCGCTCTTAGCGGTTCGTTTTGAATCCCATCCGCCCTCAAACCCCTCTTCCGAGAGAGAGGGGCGAGGGTGAATGTGTAATGTTATTGCGCGGCTCTCAACTGATAGAAGAAGTAATGCACGAACGGATAGTTGAGATTGTAGTGGAAGCCCTCGATGCTCTTCGGCACGACGAAGACCGCCATCGTATCGAAGAAGAACACGGCGGGCGCTTGCTCCACGAGGAGTTTATTCGCCTCAACGTATTTGGCTTTCGAGCCTGCATAGTCGGTGGCGGTGATCGCACCAGCCTCGTCCATCAACGCGTTGTATTGATCGTTCTTCCAATACGACAGGTTGAATTTGGTCGCGTTGAGGTATGGCGGTTCCGCGCCTGCATAGAACATGGACCACATGTTGTCTGCGCCCGCGTCTGAATAGGTGGGCCAGTACAGCAGGAGGAACATATCTTGCGCGGTGGCGGGATCGGTCTTGGCGAGTTCCCACTGTTGACCAAACGCCAGCGGCTCGATGGTCACATCCACGCCGATCTGCGCGAACGAATCTTTGATGAGCGGCGCAAAGGCTTCCTCGGTCGCATTCTCGGAGGCGTACGTCAAGCGGATGCTGAACCCGCCGCCCTCGTGACCCGCCTCTTTCAGCAATGCTTTGGCTTTATCGAGATCATACGAATAGCGGAAGACGCTGTTATCCCACGGGAACACGCCCGCAGGCACAGGACCGTAACTCTGCGTGCCGAGTCCTTTGGCGCCGATGGCGATGATGTCGTCGTAGGGGATCGCATACGAAAGCGCCTGGCGAACTTTCACATTATCCAATGGCGGCTTGAGGGTATTGAAGAAACCAACGTAGTTAAAGAAGGACGGTTCTTTGTAGACGGTGTAATTGGGATCGGACTCGAACGTGGCGATGTTGTCCATGGGCAACGCGGTGGCGATGTCCACTTCGCCGCCTTCGAGCATTTGCTGACGCGTCGTCGCCTCAGGGACGATGGATACGACTACCTTTTCATATTGACCCGCTTCCCAGCCGCCCCAATAATCTTTATTTTGCGTGAAGACGATCTCGGCATCGGGCGTGTACGACTCAACCATGTACGGACCCGTCCCATAACTCTTGCCATCTGCCCAGAAGGTTTCGTCGGCGGCTCCAGCCTCGAGAGCTTTCGGGCTGACGATCCAGGCTCCGTAGAGGGAAGAAGCGATCAAGTCCACAGGCGCCGCCCACTTGAGGTTAAATTTCACAGTGGAGTCGTCCACCACTTCCACGTTGTCGAGCGGAAGCCAGATGAACGACGCGCCCGCGCGCGCGACTGCCGCGTCAATGGATTTCTTCACCGCGTCGGCGTTCATCGGTTCGCCGTCGTGGAATTTGACTCCCGAACGAAGATGGAACGTGTACGCCAATCCATCGGCGCTCACTTCCCAACTTTCGGCGAGCAACGGCGTGTATGTTTCTGCCGAGCCAGGCGGGTTGATACGCAACAACTGCTCATACGTGTTGGCGAGATACGAAGCCTCTGTCGAGAACGAAGCGATCGGATCCCACGTGGTGATGTTGGCAGAATTGGCGATCTTCAACACCAACGGCGCGGCGGGCGCAGGCGGCTCCGTCGGCGCGGTAGTGGCGGGAGCATCCGTCGCTGGCGCAGGCGTCGCCACGGGCGCCTCGGTGGCTGGCGCGCACGCGCTCAGGATCACCGACAGTGCAACGAGCAATGACACAAACAGGGTAAAGCGTTTCATAGTCTTCTCCTTTTTGGCATGTGGATAACGCTGGCAGTGTATCACGCTCGGTTTGCAAAAAGTTTGCAACCAGAGGTCTACAAACCCCTCTCCCGTCTCCCCCTAACCCTAAAGGGTGCTTCGCGAGGGGGAGAAGCCCAAGCCTCCTCAAATAAAACATTGACTTGGAAATTCAAGAAAATCATCAACCGACCAGCCTCTTCCCATTGGGGTAAAATAAAGGCAGGAGTACGACTATGAAAAACCTGAAACGCATAACTTTTGATCCCAATATAATGGGCGGCAAGCCAACCATTCGCGGTCTACGCGTGACGGTAGGAACGATTATTGGTCTCATTGCTGCTGGGCGCGACAATAAAGAGATTCTCAAAGCCTACCCTTATCTTGAAGAAGAGGATATTCGCGAAGCGTTGACGTATGCCGCGTGGCGTGTGGAAGAGATCGAGTTGCCACTGGCGAGCGCATGAAGATCGTCATTGATATGAACCTTTCGCCCGATTGGGTGGAAGTGTTGAAAGATGCAGGCTGGGAATCTGTTCATTGGTCTACGGTGGGAGATATGCGCGCTACAGATGATGTCATCATGTCTTGGGCGCGTGAGAATGGGTATGTCGTTTTCACTCACGATTTGGATTTTGGCGTTTTGCTAGCGCTGACACAGGCGGAAAGCCCAAGTGTGATTCAAGTCCGCACACAAGATGTGTTTCCCGAAGTGTTAAGCAAAAGGTTGGTAAAGGTTTTACTGGAACATCAGACGACTCTGGAACAAGGCGCTTTGCTGACTGTGGATGAATCAAAGGCGCGTGTAAGAGTTTTGCCCTTTAAATAACGCTGGACGTGTATCACGCTCCATTTGCAAAAAGTTCGCAAGGGTGGCTTTATAATTGCCGCGTTGAAACCCTCCATCCTCCTCCGCACCAAATTTCTTGTGCCGCGTCCGCGCGCCGATTTTCTGCCCCGCCCCCGCCTGCTCGATTGGCTCGACTCAAATTCGGATAAGCGGCTGACTTTGCTCTCTGCCCCCGCGGGATACGGCAAGACGACCCTGCTTGCGGATTTCATCCACGCTTCCTCTCTCCCTTTCGGCTGGTTCACCCTCGACGCGCAGGATTCCGACCCGACGGTTTTCCTCACCTACCTCATCGAATCCCTGCGGAGCATGAAGCGCGCGCCAGAGACTCTCACCCGCGCCATCGGTCAGACCGCGCAATCGTTGTTGGATAGCGCCGAAGCCAACATCTCGCCGCAACGCGTGTTGATCGTGCTCATCAACGAACTCGCCGAACAAACGATCTCGCCGTGGCTGTTGGTGCTGGAAGATTATCACTACGTCGCCAGTCCCGTCGTGCATCAACTGGTGGACTTTCTGCTGGAGAACGCGCCCGAAGGTTTGCGTGTGATCATCTCCACGCGCGTGGACCCTCCGCTTGCGTTGGCGCGGTTAAGGGCTAGAGGTCAATTAGCCGAGTTGCGATCCTCGTCCCTGCGTTTCCGCGATGACGAAGTCACCAAATGGATGCAGTCGGACGCGCCCGAACTCTCCGATGAAAATTTGAATCTATTGAATGAAAAGACCGAGGGCTGGGCGGCGGCGTTGCAAATTATCCGTTCGTCGTTGAACACGGGCGAGACGCAGGATTTCAACGCGTTGTTATCTGGCTTGAGCGGTTCGCAACAATTTGTGTTCGACTATCTTGCCGAGGAAGTGTTCAAAAGACTCCCCGAAGACTTGCAGGAATTTTTATTGCGCACGTCCATTTTGCAACAAATGGATTCAGCGGCATGCAACGCCGTTGCAGACGTGAACGACGCGCAATCTATTTTGGAGGATCTCGAAAAGCAGAACCTGTTTCTCTCAAGTTTGGATTCGCAGAAGCGCTGGTATCGCTATCATTACTTGTTCCGCGAATTCCTCCTCAGCCGCGTACAACGCGTCGAAGCTGAATCAGTTGTCGAGCTGGAGCGAAGCGCAGGCGCGCATTATGAGTCGCAGGGCGAGTTGGAAGTTGCATTGAATCATTATCTCAACGCGCGAGAGTATGAGTCATCTGCCAGGGTTGTGTCCATCTTCGCGGCGGATTACGTCGAGCGCGGACGCGTGGAAGCGTTGCATCGTTATTTGAGCGCGTTGCCCGCAAGAATCATGAAAGCCAATCCCGAATTGTTGCTGCAACACGGCAACGCGCATTGGCGGCTGGGGCAGACGGGCGCGGCAATTGCGGCGTATGAAGATGCGCGCTCGTCGTTTTCGTCGCAAAATAATTCGAACGGGGTGTGCCGCGCGTTGACGCGCCTCGCGGAAGTGAATCGCGCGCAAGGAAATTATCGTCAAGCCGAAGCGTTATCGAATGAGGCGTTATCGTTCGCGGATTTGGATCACGCCGCGCGCGCCGAAGCGTTGATGGCGCTGGCGAAAAGCGTCGGCTTTTTGACGGGCATGGACAAGGGACGCGAACTCGCCGAGGAAGCCGTGAACGAAGCGCGGCTGGCGGGCGATGCGGTCAGCGCGTTGGCGCGCGCAAACTTTTTGCAATCGTTGGGGCAGATCTGCTGGTGGCACGGCGACCCGCAAGCGACGGTGCGCTATTGTCAGGAGGCGTTGCAGATCGCGCCCGATGAATTTTCGCCCATCGGCGCGCAGGCTCACATTTCGTTGGCGACGCCATATTTATATTGGCATGAATTAGACAAAGCCCTGCGCGATGCGGAACGCGGCTTGCAGATCGCGCAGACCTTGCATTTGAAAGAGTTATTGCCGAGCGCGTATACCGCGTTGGGAAATATCTTGACTCGTTTGGGCGAGACCGCGCGCGCCGAGGCGTGTCTGCGGCAGGGCATGGAGATCGGTCAGCAATTGGGAGCCGCCTCGTTCGAGCAGTTGATGGCGACGGGCTTTCTCGCGTACAACTTATGCGGACAGGGACGCGTGGAGGAAGCGCGTCAACTGGCGGAGGGCGCGTTGTGGTCGTACACGGGCAACCCCGATACCTATGAAGCGTACGTCTGCCGCAGTGTGCTGGCGGATGTGGCGCTGGAGAACGGTCAACGCGATAAAGCCGAAGCGTTGTTCACCGAATTAATTGAAGCGGGCGAACGCAGGCAGTTCCGCCTGCCGCTGGCGATGGTCTATTTTGGACTGGCATATATTCATTTGGAAACCAAACGCAACGAAAGCGGATTGAGATACGCGCGCGAAACATTGCGCCTCATCGAAGCCTCGCGCACGTTTCAACTTTTTCTCGATCAGGGCGCGCGTTCGCTCATCGTAGCGCAGGCGTTGATGCGCGCGGGCGAGAAGAGTCCGTTTTTGGAGAGGGTGCTGGAGAATCTGCCAGAGAAACCAGCCGCAACAATTTCGATTCAAGACCATGTGATTCAGGTCCAATGCTTCGGCAATTTCCGCGTCTCGGTGAACGGACAGGAAGTTTCGCAGGAGCGTTGGGTCTCTGCGAAAGCCAGAGACTTGCTCGCCTATTTCGTCACGATGCGCGGCGAAAAGATTCCCGCCGATAAAGCCTTCGACGCCATCTGGGGCGAAAAGGAACGGACGAGCCGCACGGCTTTCCACACAGCGTTATCCCGTTTGCGGAACGCGCTCAAAAGCGGAGAAGACAATCCGCGTTTGATCCTGGTCGAGGTCGGCGAATACTGGCTGGACTCTGCCCGCTTCCGCATTGACGTGGACGAGTTCAACTCCGCGCTGGCGCAGGCGCGCGCCGCCACCAACTCCGCAACCCGCGCCGAATGGCACGAACGCGCGGTCTCGCTCTATCACGGCGAATATTTGCAGAACCTGTATTACGAATGGGTCTTCCCCGAACGCAGACGCTTGACCCAGTCCTTTCTCGGCGCGTTACAGGAACTCGCCTCGCATCACCTCTTGAGTCAGTCTCCGAAGCAGGCAGTCGCGTACATCGAGAGGGCGCTTCCGCTCGATCCGCTCAACGAGGATTTGTACTGTCTCGCGATGCGCGGCTACGCAGAGATCGGCGAACGCGGCAAAGTGGCGCGCGTCTATGCCGAGTTGCAGGCTAAATTGCTGGCTGAGTTGAACACTGTCCCTTTGCAGGAGACGACGGGGTTGTATCAGGCGTTGGTGAATAAAGGTTAGGGCTTAACTTCATTATTAACTGATCTTACACAGTTGAAGTCAATTCAGTCCTCGTAATGCGACATTTTGCAAATTAACCAATAAATCTAGCAATAAACACGATATGGATTATTGCCATAAAGCCAATCCCGAAGGGATGATAGGATTCTAAAAACGGCAACATGGGTCTCCAAATCCCGAAGGGATGACATAAATTTGCCGCCTCTGACACCCCTTCGGGGTTGAATGTGATACATCCTTCAATACTATAATCATTTGACCCCTTCGGGGTCTGTGAGTAATTGCCGTATTGTTCGGTTTAATTGTTAATCTGCAATATGTCGCTCTTGTGCAAAATTGTTTTTTCGGAGAGAATTTCCATCGCGGTTGTGATTACCATCTACGAATTGACGCGTTGCCATTCGTGAATTCGTGGTTTTTATTCGTGGACGGTTCGTTGACGAAGCAAAACTACGCAACATCACTCAATAATTCGCCTTACACATTTTGCCGCAGAATCACAGAGACGCTGAGACAATCTCATTACTTTTTCTCTGTGACTCCGCATCTCTGTAGCTGGATTAATTTAGCTCACGGGTTCAAATACCCGTTTGGAGCCAAATGTTATAATGCAAGAAAATCATGTTTAAACGTCTGCGATTTCAGTTAACTATCCTATTCACAGCATTCGCCCTGCTTGTGATCGGATTTGTCGGCATCACGTATTGGGAGACGAATCGGCTGGGCGTTGTTCAAATCATCACGTTATTCGGCGCGTTGATATTGTTGGGAATCATCGCATGGGTTGTGCGCAGTTCGTTGTTGAATCCACTGCGGGAGTTGAACGAAGCGGCAAAAAGAATCGGGGAGGATAAACTCGAAGAGCCGATTCAGGTTGAAGGTCCAGAAGAGATGCGGGCGTTGTCGCAGTCATTCGATGAGATGCGCATCCGTCTTCGATCCGCTCAAACAGAACTCATCCAATTGAATAACTCATTGGAAGAACGCATTGCCCAACGCACACGCGAACTCGAAACGCTCAACGAAGTGAGCCGTGAAATTTCTTCGCGGCTCGATGTGCAGCAAGTGTTGAACTCGGTCACCGAAAAAGCGCGCACACTGCTCGGCGGCGAGGTCGCGTCGCTTTGTCTTGTGGACGAATCACAGCATTGGTTGAAACTTCAAACATTGAGCGGACCCAAACGCGCGGTGGTCGGCAACACGATGCGCGCCGACAATGGATTTGCCGACGCGGTGCTGGCGGGCGAAAACACAATGATCTGCGGAGTTGATTCGTGCCGCGGCGGTTGCCGCATGTTGTCGGATGAATTTCGCGTCAGTCATCTCGCCGCGCCGCTTCGCATCGGCGACCGCGTCATCGGCGCGTTGTGCGTCGGAAGCCCCGCGCAAAATCAATTCGCGGCAGAGTCGGCGAATATGTTGACGAAGCTTGCGAACGTCGCCGCGATCGCGTTGGAAAATGCGCGTCTCTTCGCGCAAGCCGAACGCACCGCCACGATGGAAGAGCGCCGCCGCGTCGCCGCAGAGATGCACGATGGCTTGGGACAAACGTTGAGCTATCTCGGGTTGATGACCGATCAGGTCGTCGAATTTCTTTCGGATGGGCAGGAAGGTGAAGCGCTGGATCGCTTGAGCAAAACGCGCGAGACCATCAGCAAAGCCACCACCGATGTGCGCCGCGCGATCAATACGTTGATGGATGACTCACCCGCAAAAAAAGATTTATGGACTCGCTTGCATGATTCGGCGGATGAGATCGCTTCACAACACGACTTGAAACTGGTCTGGCTTGCGGACGCCGACTCTGCGCCTGAGCCTTCGCCCCAAGTCGCGGAACAGATCTACAACATCACGCGCGAAGCGTTCGTCAACGCGGCGCGTCATGCGAATGCAAAACAGATCAATGTGCATGTGGGTCGCAACGATGAAAATTATTTCGTGACCATCGAAGACGACGGCAAAGGATTCGACACCTCCAAACCCGCGCCAAGCGGACACTTCGGTTTGCAGATCATGCAAGCCCGCGCCAAACACATCGGCGGACGAATCGAATTCCAGTCCGAGGCGGGACGCGGTACGCGCGTTACGTTGATGTGGTCATAAATTTGTTGGTATATGGATTTCACGGATTCCCACAGAGAAAACGATTTTAAAATCCGTGTTCGTCCGCGTAATCCGTGTACAAAAAGCGATTTGGAAACAGAAGATAAATAATGAAACAGACTCGTGTATTACTCGCTGACGATCATATCCTTTTCCGCGAAGGGCTTGCGGGAATCATCGGCGCACAGCCTGATATGCAGATCGTCGGCGAAGCGAATGATGGACTCGAAGCATTCGTCAAAGCGCAGGAACTCAAGCCTGACCTGATCCTCATGGATGTGCAAATGCCAGGCATGGACGGCATCGAGGCGGTGCGGCAAGTCAAACAAGTTATGCCTGAAACGATCATCGTCATGCTGACCGTTCGTAGCGACGACGATATGCTCTTCGAAGCGCTCAAGAACGGTGCGCAGGGATATTTGCTGAAAGAGATCCGTTCGCAAGAATTATTGGAGATGTTACGCGCCGCGCTACGAGGCGAAGCCGCCATCTCCCCGACTTTGGCAGGAAAGGTGTTATCGGAATTTCGACGGTTGAGCAAGGGCGGCATCGTAGCGAACGAAGACGATAACGAGTTGACCGAACGCGAACAACAAGTCTTAGTGCAAGCCTCCAACGGCGCAACGGACAAAGAGATCGCCGCTGCGTTAAGCATCAGCCTGAATACGGTCAAGACTCACATCCGAAATATTTTGGCGAAGTTGCATGTGTCCACGCGGCGCGAGGCGGCGAAGGTGGCGAAGAGCAAGGGGCTGGTGTGAGTTCGTGGCATTCCAAATCCCTCGGCGATGGGATGTGGGCGCCGACCGCCCGCGCGGAGATCGAGAAACTTTTTCAGCCGTCCTTCGAGTCGGCGGGCACACCTGATGACATGGCAGTCTTCATGCGCGAGGAAGAGGGTGAATTGCACTGCGAATGGATCGCGTACTTTTCCCCTGCGGCGGAGCAGGTTGCCAAAGCGGCGGACGCGCGTCCATGCAATCAGCCTGCGCGCGTGGGGTTAAGTCTGCTGGCGGGGAGTAAAGAAAGTTGGTCGGTTTTATTTTCAAATGAAGGCGCGTGATAGATTTTGCATGAATGAATCAATCTGTTTCAAAAAGAGCGATTACCGCATCGCTCTTTTTTTCATCCCCAAGCGGATGATAAGAGGGGATTCAGAGAAAATAATTTCCCCTGGCATAGTAATGTATAGATGAATGCCGCAGGCTCTCTGAGGTAACGGAAATCAATTCGGTGTGTTGTAGCCTATGGACCCCGCCAGAAAAGGAAAAATAAAATGAGTAAGAAACTGCAGATCACCTTGTACGTTGTCGCTGCCTACCTGACTGTCTTTGGCATTCTCTTCTTATTTTTGCCATCCATAGCCGAGAAGGTCCTATCCACCACACTGCCTGATGCGGCGTTGAACATGCTGTACGGACAGTTGACGCTCACGTTCGCGTTTGTCGCTTTCCTTGCCGCCGCCGGAGGTGATGGGTTGAGAAAACTCTCCCTTATCATTCTGGTGTTGACGGCGGGTCATGTTGTGATATTTGGCTACCAACTAGGAACGGGCATATTGAACTTCGCCCAAGCGGGACCTCCGCTGATCATCAACGCGGTCTTTACGGTACTGCTGTTCCTGTTCCGCAAAGATATAACAAGCTGAACAAGTTCACGGCGGGGAACTAATTCTTTTCGAAAAAGAGTGATGTAACAATCACTCTTTTTTCATTCCAAAGGCGGGATGGGGGAGGATGGGATTACGGCTCGATTCCAAGTATCCTGCGATCAAATCATTCGTTGCATTCCGTATGTCAAAGTCGCGCATCCTGTTGATCAGTTCCCAGCATCTCTTCGGCGAAAGCATGGAGACGATTCTGCGCGCCGACAAGGATGTTGAGCTGATCGGTTCGTGGAATTTGTACGAGCAGGATATTTGCAGCCGTGTGTTTGAAGAGCATCCTTCGGTGGTTGTCATTGCCGACGAGAACCTGCAAAGCGAAACGGCGGCGGAATTGACCAAGACCATCATCGAAAAATGTCCCGAAATATCGGTGATACGGACCGCGTTGAACGAGAACATTTTTCGGATCGTTTCCACCCATACCCTGCCCGCTCGCGGCGACAACCTGCTCGAAACCATCCGCGATTGTATCGCCCGAACGCAGGCAGACACAGATACACAGTAAGGAGTTTGCGAACCTATGAAGAATAGAAGCGGCACGTTTGAGAAGCGAATATTCCTCCCGTTCATTTTGCTTTTTGTGATCTTACTTTTCGGATGCGCGCCCGCGCCGCAGCAGGGAATCATCCAACCTGCTTCCATCGAAGCCATCGCCGCGGGAAATGTCGAAAACGGGCGGAAGTTGTTCATGGGCTATGCCCATTTTGAAAACGAGGGACCTCCCTGCATGGGGTGTCATAGTGTCGGCGAAAATGGACTTCTCGGCGGCGGGGCGTTGGGACCCGACCTGACAAATGTTTCCACCGAACGCAGCGACGTTGAGATGGCTTCGATCCTCTCCAATTACGGCTGGACAAAATCCCCCGTGATGGAACCCATCTACAACCAACATCCCCTCACCGTAAGCGAGCAGGCTGACTTGATCGCTTTCATGAAATCATCCGTTGGAGAACCAGAAACGGATAAGGAGTTTTTAGTGCTTGGCATCAGCATCCTGGCAACCATCGGCGCGGCAATCGCAATCGGGTTTGTATATCGCAATCGCCTGCGGAGAATCCGCGCGACGATGGTTGAGGAAGCGGAAAAGGAGTTGTTATGAACTGGATCAAAGAGATATCGAACCCGCAAGCGCGGCAATGGGAGGAGTTTTATCGCAACCGCTGGCAGCATGACCGCGTGGTGAGAAGCACGCACGGAGTGAATTGCACAGGCAGTTGCTCGTGGATGATCTATGTGAAAGACGGCATCGTCACCTGGGAGATGCAGGCTTTGGATTATCCCATCTTGAAAGCGGATATCCCGCCGTACGAGCCGCGCGGATGTCAGCGTGGGATCTCGTTCTCGTGGTATCAGTACAGCCCGATCCGACTCAAGTATCCGTACATGCGTGGCGTGTTGCTGGACTTGTGGGAAAAAGCCAAAAGGGAACACAAAGATCCCGTCGAAGCGTGGACAGCCGTAATGGAGGATGAAGCGGGGCGCAAGTCCTTTCATCAGGCGCGCGGCAAAGGCGGATTCCGCCGCGTCAAGTGGGAGGAAGCGTTGGAAGTCATCGCGGCTTCAACAATTTACACCATCAAAAAATACGGACCCGACCGCATCATCGGATTTTCGCCGATCCCCGCCATGTCCATGTTGAGTTATGCGGGCGGGAGCCGCTTCATGCAAATGCTCGGCGGCGTGAGCATGAGTTTTTACGATTGGTACAGCGACCTGCCGCCAGCCAGTCCCGAAGTGTGGGGCGAACAAACGGACGTTGCCGAAAGCGCCGATTGGTACAACTCGAAGTTCATCGCGTCGGTGGGATCGAACATGAGCATGACGCGCACGCCCGACGTTCATTTTGCGGCGGAAGCGCGTCACAACGGGACGAAGTTGGTTGTGTTTGCGCCCGATTTTAGTCAGGTTGCGAAGTATGCCGATTGGTGGGTTCCGATCCACGCGGGGCAGGACGGCGCGTTTTGGATGGCGGTCAATCACGTCATCATGAACGAGTTCCACTATAAAAATCCGACTCCCTACTTTTTAAATTATCTGCGACAGTATTCCGATGCGCCGTTCCTCGTTGAACTCAACGAAGTGGACGGCAAGTATGTGCCTGGGCAAATGATCCGCGCCGCGCATGTGGAACGCACGCGTGAAGTGGAAAACGGCGAATGGAAATTTTTGGTGTGGGATGAGATCAGCGACGCGCCGCGTATGCCGCAAGGCAGTTTGGGATTCCGTTGGCAGCAGCAAAAGGGACAATGGAATCTGGAACCGAAAGACGGTCTCGATGGAAGCGAGATTCGTCCGCAACTCACGTTCTTCAGCGAAGCGAGCGAGCAACTCTCCGTTTCGTTTGCGGAGTTTGGCGAAGGCAAAACGTTTCAACGCAACATGCCTGTTCGTTACATCGAAACCACAAGCGGCAAAAAGGCTGTCGTCACGATCTATGATCTGTTGATGGCGCAATACGGCGTCGGTCGCGGACTCGAAGGCGATTATCCCGCGGATTACGACGATGAAAATTTATCGTACACGCCCGCATGGCAGGAACGCTACACAGGCATCGACCGCCAGACCGTGATTCAATTTGCGCGCGAGTGGGCGACCACCGCTGAAAAGACCGAAGGCAAATGCACGGTCATCATCGGCGCGGGTGTCAATCATTGGTATCACAACAATTTAATTTATCGCGCCTGCATCGGCGCGTTGATGCTCACGGGTTGCGTCGGTCGCAACGGCGGCGGATTGAATCATTACGTCGGTCAGGAAAAACTCGCGCCGATGGCGCCGTGGGCTTCGATCGCTTTTGCATTGGATTGGCAGAAGCCGCCGCGCCAAATGAACTCGCCGTCATTCCATTATGTGAACAGCGATCAATGGAGATACGAACGCGTCTTTTCGGACCCTCAACCTGTTTCTCGACCCGATTCCGAATCGCACCGCGACATGACTCAAGAGCACACGCTCGATGCGCAAGTCCGCGCGGTGCGCATGGGATGGCTTCCGTCGTATCCGCAGTTCAACGTCAGCTCGCTGGAAATTGTCAGAAAGGCGGAGCGGGCTGGGGCGAAGTCGGATGCGGAGATCAAGCAATGGATCGTGAATCAACTTAAGTCGGGCGAACTTAAGTTCGCAGTACAAGATCCCGATGCTCCTGAAAATTGGCCTCGCTTGTGGTTCATTTGGAGAGGCAATGCGTTGAACGCCAGCGCGAAGGGGCAGGAATATTTCTTCAAGCATTATCTCGGCACGCACAACCAACTCATTTCTGAGGAAGTGGATAAAAGCACGTTCAAAGAAGTGACGTATCGCGAGGACGCGCCCGAAGGAAAATTTGATCTCGTGGTGGACATCAACTTCCGCATGGACACGTCGGCGTTGTATTCGGACATCGTCCTGCCGACGGCGAGTTGGTATGAAAAAGATGACTTGAACACAACCGACATGCACTCGTTCATTCATCCGTTGTCTGCCGCGGTGCCGCCTTCATGGGAATCGAAAACGGATTGGGACATCTTCAAAATTCTGGCGGGCAAGGTCAGCGAGTTGGCGCAGACTCATCTGCCCGAACCTGTGCGTGATCTCGTTGCGATGCCGCTTCAACACGACACGCCCGCTGAGATGGCGCAACCGCACATCCGTGATTGGGGCAAGGGTGAGTGCGAACCCATCCCTGGCGTGACCATGCCGAACTTCGTCGTGACCGAGCGTGATTACGTCAACTTGGGCAAACGCTTCATTTCGCTCGGACCGAAACTGCAAAAGGAAGGACTCGCCATTCACGGCATCCATTGGGCGGCGGATGACTTGTATCAAGAATTGCTGGATAGCAAGCCGACCACGTCATGGAACGGTCAGAAGTATCCGTCGCTTGAATTTGCGCGCGATGCGGCGAATGTCATTTTGCATCTCGCTCCCGAAACGAACGGCGAAGTGGCATATCGCGCCTTCCAAGCCGAAGAAGAACGCATGGGACTCAAACTCACCGATCTCGCCGAACCGACGCGCGCCTCGCGTGTGTCGTTCAACGACTTGACTCAACAGCCGCGCCGCTTGCTCAACAGTCCGATCTGGTCGGGCATTATGACCGATGGACGACCCTACTCCGCTTACACCCTCAACGTGGACAGACTCGTCCCGTGGCGCACGCTCACAGGTCGCCAACATTTTTATCTCGACCACGAAGGGTATCTGGCGCACGGCGAACATCTTCCAACTTATAAGCCGCGACCCGATCACATCGCTTTCGGCGATCTGGACAAGAGTCACAAAGAAGGCAAGACCGTGCAGTTGAATTACCTCACGCCTCATGCCAAGTGGCACATCCACTCGAACTATTTCGACAACGACCGCATGTTGACTCTCTCACGCGGACTCGAACCGCTGTGGATCAGCGAAAAGGATGCGAAAGAGATCGGCATCGTGGACAACGATTGGGTGGAGGCATACAACGATCACGGCACGACCGTCACACGCGCCATCGTCAGCGCGCGCATCCCCTCGGGAATCTGCATCATCTACCACGCGCCCGAACGAACCGTGAGCGTGCCCAAGTCTCCGATGCGCGGCAACAAACGCGCGGGCGGACATAACAGTCCCACGCGCATCCGCCTCAAATCCATGCTGATGGTCGGCGGGTACGGTCAATTCACCTACGGCTTTAATTACTGGGGTCCGACGGGTGTGAACCGCGACACGTTTATTCTGGTGCGCAAGTTGCCTGGCGAGCCGCAATTCTAAAACCTTTAACCACGAAGGGCACGAAGTGTCACAAAGGAAACCTAAAAGCCTTTACTCTGTGAATCTCGTGACTCTCTGTGGTGAAAAAAAGAAAAGCTTTTCCTTCGTGCTCCTTGGTGACCTTTGTGGTAAAGAAAAGTTTTTACTTCGTAGTGAAAAGGATGTGAAATTATGAAAGTCAAATCACAAGTTTCAATGGTGTTCCATCTCGATAAATGTATCGGTTGTCACACGTGCAGTATCGCCTGCAAAAATATTTGGACCGACCGCCCAGGCGCGGAATACATGTGGTGGAACAACGTCGAGACAAAACCTGGCGTCGGCTTCCCGACCCAATGGGAAGATCAGGAAAAATATCACGGCGGCTGGGAACTGGAAGACAAGCCGAAAAATCCTGAGTTGAAATTAAAACTGCAAAACCGTTTGCAGACGTTCGGAAATTTATTTTCCAATCCCGCCATGCCTACCATGGACGATTACTACGAGCCGTGGACGTACAACTACAACGACCTGTTCAACTCGCCGCTCGGTCCCGACCAGCCGACGGCTCGTCCCATCTCGCGCGTGGACGGCAAGCCGATCGACATCAAAGCAGGTCCCAACTGGGATGACGACCTCGGCGGCTCGAACATCTACGCGGTGAAAGATCCGTTGCTGGCAGATATGGATCCCGAAGATCGCCAACGTCTCTTTTCCATCGAGCAACTTTTTTACTTCTACATGCCGCGCATCTGCAACCATTGTTTGAATGCGGCTTGCGTGGGCGCGTGTCCATCGGGCGCAATTTACAAACGCGCCGAAGACGGCGTGGTGCTCATCAATCAAGATAAATGCCGCGGCTGGCGCATGTGCGTCTCTGCCTGCCCGTACAAGAAAACATACTACAACTGGTCAACGGGCAAGTCTGAAAAATGTATCCTGTGCTACCCGCGCCTCGAAACGGGACAAGCCCCCGCCTGCTTCCATTCGTGCGTTGGACGCATCCGTTATTTGGGCGTGCTTCTGTATGATGCGGATCAAATTCCCGACGCGCTCAAAGTGCCAGATGAGCAACTCGTTCAGCGCCAGCGGGAGATGATCCTCGATCCGTTCGACCCGAAAGTTGTCGCGGCTGCGAAAGAAAGCGGCGTCCCCGACGGCGTGATCGCGGCGGCGCAAAATTCCCCCGTGTATCGCTACGTCAAAGAATGGGAGTTGGCTCTGCCTCTGCATCCCGAATATCGCACACTGCCGATGTTGTTCTACGTCCCGCCGCTTCTGCCCGTCCTCAATGCGACTCAGGAAAACGGAACGCAACGCGTCGAAACGGATTTGTTCTCCTCGTTGGAAAAAGCCCGTGTGCCAGTCCGTTACATGTCGCGCACATTGTCCGCTGGCAACGACGAACTTGTCATCAAAGCCTATCGCAAGATGATCGCTGTCCGCATTTACAAGCGGCATGAAACTGTCGGCGACGTGACCGAAGAGGAGGCGAATGCCGCGCTGGAAAAAGCAGGCATGGGTGCGGAAGAAGCGGAGGCGATCTATCGCCTCACGTCCATCCCCTCGTATCAAGATCGGTTCGTCATCCCGCCCTACAGCCGAGAAGGCGACATCGAAGAAGTGTACGATCCGCAGCAGCGCAAAGCGGAGACGGGCTTCGGCAAGCGGCAGGCTCCGCAGAGAGGGCTGTAGCATGTACAAAGATTCAACCGCCTCGTTATTCGACTCATTCGCCGCGCTGTTGGAATATCCATCAACGGATTTCAACGAACACGCTCAACATTGTTTGGAATTGATGAGGACGATCAATCCCGATGCCGCAGAGAGTTTGCAGAAGTTTGTCAACGCCATCGAAGGATATTCCCTGCAACGAATGCAGGAGTTGTTCACCACAACGTTTGACATGCAACCTGTTTGTTATCCGTATGTTGGTTTTCATTTATACGGCGAGAGTTATAAACGCGGCGCGTTCATGGCGCAATTGAACGAAGCCTATCACGGCGTCGGCTATTCGGCTGAACAAGAATTGCCCGACAATCTTGCGGTTATCCTGCGCTTCATCGGATTCGATTCGGAGAATCGTTACAGCGAGTTCGCTCAAGCCTTGCTCAGCGACGGCGTCTTGCCCTCGTTGGAAAAAATGCTCAAGGTCTTTGGCGAGGGATCGGAGAATCCATATTTTGCGATTCTCTCCGCGCTGAATTTGTTCGCCCTCAACACGCTCGAAAAGGAATTGACCCATGACTGACATCCTGCTCTTCGTCGTCTTCCCCTACGTGGCGCTCGCCATCGGGATCGTCGGCACGATCTATCGTTACCTGACCAATCAATATTCGTTCACGAGTCTGTCGTCGCAGTTCCTCGAAAACGACTTGCAGTTCTGGGGCTCCACGCTCTGGCATTACGGAATCCTGCCGACGACGCTCATTCACTTGGGCGGATTCTTCCTGCCCAAAGTAATGTTCGCTTTACACAGCACGCCAGAGACGCTCTATCTTGCAGAACTGGCTGGCAAAGTGATGGGCATCATGGCATTGGTCGGCGCGGGCATCCTGCTCTATCGAAGACTCATCTCCTCGAAAATTCGCGCCATCACCACACCCGTGGACTGGATCATCCTGAGTCTGTTATTCGGGCAGGTCTTGTTCGGACTCATCCTTGCCTTTGCCTATCGCTGGGGCGCGGCATGGTTCATCCATACCGCCACACCGTGGATCAGTTCATTGACCGTGTTTCAGCCCGCGCCACAATTCGTCACGGCGTTGCCGCTGGCGCACAAGGTCCACTTCCTCACTGGCTTCCTGTTGTTCGCGCTCATGCCCTTCAGCAGACTCGTGCACATCGTAACGGTCCCTGTCTCCTATTTATGGCGCAACTTCCAACTCGTGATCTGGACACGCAAGAAAGCCAGTTCGTAATTCAAATGTGACACGGAGATCAACAAATATGGACAACACCTGGCTTACCAAATGGGAACCCGAGAACCATGAATTCTGGAAAGAGACAGGCAGTAAAGTTGCCTGGCGCACATTGCTCATCACAACCATCGGCTTGACCTTTTCATTCGCCACATGGTTCATGATGAGCGCCATCGTGGTCAAGATCCCGCAAATTGGATTCAAATTCGACACGATGCAATTGTTCTGGCTGGCGGCAATGCCTGGGCTGGCGGGCGGAACGCTTCGCATCATCAACATGTTCCTGATCCCCATCTACGGCACGCGGCACATCATCACCTACACGACGATCCTGAAATTAATTCCCTGCGTTGGCATCGGTCTGGCGGTGATGAATCCCAACACGCCGTTTTGGGTGTTCATGGTGTTGGCGTTCACCGCGGGCTTCGGCGGCGGCGACTTTTCTTCGTACATGCCAAGCACGCGCTTCTTCTTCCCGAAAAAGATGCAAGGCACCGCGCTCGGCGTGCAAGCGGGCATCGGCAACTTCGGCGTCAGCCTCACGCAATTCATCACGCCGTGGATCATCGGCATCGCGGGCTTTGGCGCGTCGCAAACATTGACCATCGGCGACACGACCAAACCCGTCTGGCTTCAGAACGCCGCGCTCTGGTACGCTCCGTTTTTGGTCATCGGCGGCATGATCGCGTGGAATTTCCTACGAAGCGTTCCCATCAAAGCCTCGTTCAAAGAACAACTGGATATTTTCAAACTCAAACACACGTGGTTTTGCACCGTCACGTACATCATGACCTTCGGAACGTTCTCAGGTCTGTCAGCCGCGTTCCCTTTGTTGATCAAATCGCTCTACGGAGGTTTTCCCGACGCGCCCGATCCGTTGAAATACGCGTTCCTCGGTCCGCTGGTGGGTTCGCTGGCGCGCGTGGCGTTCGGTCCCGTTGCAGATAAATACGGCGGCGCGATCCTCACGCACATTACAGGCATTGTGCTTATCGTCGGCACGCTGGCGATGTCATTTCTTGGGTTGTTCACGCCCGCTTCACTCGCTCAATTTCCGCTGTTCGTAACTTTCATGTTGATCCTGTTCTTCTTCTGCGGGATCGGCAACGCCGCGACCTTCAGGCAATATCCCGTCATTTTTGCGGATAATGTCCGACAAGGCGCAGGCGTCATCGGCTGGACGGCGGCAGTCGCGGCGTACGGACCGTTCATCTTCTCCGTGCTAATCGGCGAGTCCCTTACGAACACGGGGTCGCCCTTACCGTTCTTCTACGGCGCAGTTGTTTTCTTCGTGATCGCCACCGTTATCAACTGGTGGTACTACACGCGCAAAGGCTGTGAAAGACCTTCGTAAACGAATGTCATGCTGAGCGAAGCGAAGCATCTCTACGATTGTCTCAGAGACCCTTCAGTCGCAAAGAACGCTCCTTCAGGGTGACATGGTTTCATATTGAAAGAGACACATACAAATGACCGCAGACAACACAAATCAAAAAAATAAAACCAGCGTCCTCACGCTTTCCACTATCGGCTTCACCTTGATGTTCGCCGTGTGGTTGATGTTCGGCGTGCTGGGGATTCCGATCCGCAAAGAACTGGGTCTAACCGACGTGCAACTCAGCTGGCTTGCCGCCATCGCTATTTTGAACGGTTCGCTCTGGCGTTTGCTCTTTGGCATTCTCGCAGACCGCTACGGCGGACGTAACGTCTTCACCCTGCTGGTATTGGCGACCATCGTTCCATCCTACATGGTGAGTCAAGCAAACACTTACAACGAATTGATGATCTGGGCATTCTTCGTTGGGATGGCGGGCAACGCTTTCTCGGTCGGCATCTCATGGAACTCGGCGTGGTATCCGCGCGAGCAACAAGGGTTTGCCTTGGGAGTCTTCGGCGCGGGAAATGTCGGGGCATCGGTGACCAAGCTCATCGGTCCGACCTTGATCGCTTTGGTTCCCGCGGCTGGACTCGCTGGCGGGCTCATCCCAGGCGGCTGGCGTTTTGTCCCATTTATGTATTGCGTGTTGTTGGCGATCATGGCGATTGCCATGTGGTCCTTCACGCCGAAACAGGACATCAAACCTGGAGCCGATAGACCCCTGCGCGAAATGCTCAAGCCGCTCAAATATATCCGTGTGTGGCGGTTCAGTTTGTATTATGTGGTCGTGTTCGGCGCATACGTTGCCCTCTCGGTCTGGCTTCCAAAATATTATGTGGACGTGTACGGCTTGGAACTAAAACATGCCGCGCTGTTGACCGCGTTGTTCATCTTCCCCGCCAGTTTATTGCGCCCGTTGGGCGGTTATCTCTCCGATAAATTCGGCGCGCGCCGTTTGATGTATTGGGTTTTCGGAGCGATGCTGGCGGCTTGCTTCTTCCTCTCCCTGCCCAGCGCCAAGATCGTGCTCGATGTGCCAACGAGTGTCGCGCCCAGCGGTCAACGCGAAGTGTTTGCGTTTTCAATGAACGTCGTCTGGTTCACGTTCTGGGTTTTCATTGTGGGCGTGTGCATGGGCGTTGGCAAAGCCGCCGTCTTCAAATACATCCCTGAATATTTTCCGAAAGATGTCGGCGCGGTGGGCGGGCTGGTCGGCATGTTGGGCGCGCTGGGTGGATTCTTCCTGCCGCCCATGTTCGCCTCGTTCTACGAATGGACGCTGATTCCCCAATCCACATTCTTTCTGATGTTCCTGATCACGGCGGTCAGTTTCGGATGGCTGCATTGGACGGTGGTCAGTTTGCTTCAACACGCCTCCCCCGCCCTCGAACATCGGCTCGATTTTCACGATACATCACAATCAAGTTGACAACATCATGGACATGAAAACGCTCACCGCTTTGAACGTATCGGAATTAAACGACCTGCTGAACGCCAGCGCGACTCATCACCACAAACTTTGTCCGCGACAAGTGCTCGGCGTTCGTATCGGACTTCTAGCTGGTCGCCTCTTCGAGATGCCTTTGCCCCAGCCCGATAAGCGCCTGCTCGCCATCGCCGAGACCGACGGCTGTTTCGTAGACGGAGTCAGCGCGGCGACAGGTTGTTACGTTGGTCGTCGTACTCTGAGAATTGAAGACCACGGCAAGATCGCCGTCACGTTCGTAGACACACGGACAGGATATGCCATCCGCATTGCGCCGCACCTCAACGTGCGAGAACTTGCGCGGGACTATGCGCCCGCCCTCGCGCGCAACAAATGGGAAGCGCAACTCCTCGGCTATCAACACATCCCCGATGAATTATTGCTCCACTGGCACCCAGTGGAATTGACCACACCGATAAAACAGATCATCGGTCAGGCAGGCAAGCGCGTAAATTGTGAAATTTGCGGGGAAGAGATCATCAACCAAAGAGAAGTGATCCACGAAGGGACGATCCTGTGCAAGTCCTGCGCGGGCGAATCCTATTTTCGATTCGTCGGTGATACGGTCACATCACCCCATGCGGTTTGATTCGCCGCCGCGAGCCGACGACAAATAGAATTCCCGCGCCAAATTTAACGCCCCTTCTGCCGGTTCAACCACCGAATAAATTTTTGTGAAGTTTAGAGCGTGGGCATCGCAAGCGCTCTTGAACGCGATCTTAAGATATTCCCCGTTCAGAATTGTTCCCCCGCTGATGATGAGCGGAAATGCTACAGCGCCAAGTTTTGCATGGACTGCCGCGACGGCTTTGACCAACGCTTCGGCGGCTTGCTCCAAAATGGACATTGCCACCGCGTCACTCTGACCCGCCGCCTGCTCTACCAACTCAGACAGCGACGCCACTTCCAAACGCGGCGACTCGGCTCCGTAAACACTGCGGACAAGATCGGGGGGCGTTTCCAATCCGCGCTTTTGCAAGATCAAATCCGTTAATGCGGTGGAAGGTCCGCGCCCATCATAAGATTGCATCACTGCCTGTAAGGCGGCGGCTCCAATGGAATATCCACTGCCTTCGTCGCCAAACAAATAGCCCCAGCCGCCCGCGCGGATCAATTCTCCCGTCGGCGCGCGACCGCAGACGATCGAACCCGTCCCGCAGACTAACGCGATCGCCGCGCCTGTCGCTTCGCCAGCCGCCAGCAATATTTCCGCATCACCCACCACCTTCACCACGGTTTGCGGAAACTTTTTTTGAGCCCAGGTTTGGAATCGTTCGATATCCTCCGAACGACCTACTCCAGCCAGCCCAAGACACAGGGCGGATAATTCGCCCGGAGCGTTTTCCTGAGCGCGGCTGATCGCTTCTTCCAAATGCGAACAGGCTTTTTCAAACCCGACCGCATTGTAATTGGAGGGTCCGCTCAAGCCGCGCGCCAGCACATTCCCATTCAGGTCTGCCAAAAGCGCCAGCGTTTTTGTGCCGCCGCCATCCACGCCGATCACATAACGTTTCATTGAAAATTCATTCCCCGATCGCTTTGCGGACGTATCCATTATTTGCATGTAACCGCGCGCGCGCCTCTTGCGGCGAGGTGTTCGCCAGCACGGCGACGATCGCGGTTTTGACTTCGCCGTCACAGGCTTGTAAAATCTCGGTCGCTTGTTCCAAATCCAAGCCTGTGGCTTCCGCGACGATGCGCCGCGCTCGTTCACGCAGTTTGCTGTTGGTAGGCTGAACATCCACCATAAGATTGGAATATGTTTTGCCGAGGCGGATCATCACGCCGGTAGAGATCATGTTTAGCACCATTTTTTGAGAGGTGCCCGCTTTGAGGCGCGTGGAACCGCTCAGCGCTTCAGGACCGACAATGGGCGCAATGCCGATCTCCGCAAGTTTTTCCAGCGGGGATGGACGATTGCAGGTGATGCTGATCGTCAACGCGCCGTGTTTTTTGGCTTCCTCTAAACCGCCCATCGCGTAGGGCGTGCGCCCGCTGGCGGCAATGCCCACCACACAATCATGTTGATTGACACCCAGTTCGGCGACCTCCGCCGCGCCGCCCAGCCGGTCATCCTCCGCGCCTTCAACTGCTTCCGTCAAAGCGGAGAGACCGCCCGCGATGAGTCCCACCACCAGTTCAGGGAGCGTGCCAAACGTGGGCGGACATTCGGAGGCGTCCAGCACGCCCAACCGACCGGAGGTGCCGGCGCCGATGTAGATCAATCGTCCGCCTTGTTGCATCCGCGCCGCAATGGCATCCACCGCCTTGGCGATGTTGGGGAGTTCGTCGCGCACTGCCATCGCCACTTTTTGGTCTTCTGTGTTGATGAGCGCCAGCATATCAAGAGTGGATAAAGTATCGATATCGGTCGTAAGCAAATTGCGTTGTTCCGTTAAGGTCAATTCCATACACGACTCCGAATTTAAAAAGTGATGTTTCCCAGGATCACCGCGCGCGATGCCCCGGTCGCAGACGGGAGATTGCCCGGGCGTTTATGCCATGTTTCATACGCCAGCACCGCAAACGCAACGGCTTCTTTGGCTTCAATGCCCAAGCCAAATTCATCTGAAGTTTTCACGGGGACGGATTGCAATTGTTCAGCCAGCATCTTCATCAGCGTTTTATTCTTTGCGCCGCCGCCGCTGACGATGATCTCATCGGGCAGGCTCGGCAAATACGTTCGATACGCATGTTCAATGGAACGGGCGGTGAACATGGTCAGCGTTGCGACAATATCATTCGGCTCGAGTCCATGCTGGACGGCTTGCGACCAATATCGAGCGGCGCGTTGCGCGCCAAATAATTCGCGTCCCGTTGTGCGCGGCGGTTTGATCTGAAAGTAGGGTTCTTGCAACCACTCTGCCAACAGCAAATTGTCCACGCGCCCTTGCGACGCCAATTCGCCGTCATGATCGTAATTCCATTCGCCGTTGGTTGCGAGACGCGCCGCCTCGTCGATCAACATGTTGCCTGGTCCGGTATCGAAGGCAATGACATCATCCCGATCGGATCCATCCGTGGCAGGCAAAAAGGTAACATTGGCAATGCCGCCGATATTTTGAGCGCAGCGGACTCTGGTGGGATGCGACAACAACAGCCAATCTGTCAGCGGAACGAGCGGAGCGCCCTGCCCGCCAACCGCCATATCGCGCGCGCGGAAGTTGCTGACGACGGGGATGCCGGTCATCTCGACAATGATGGCTGGTTCGCCCAACTGAAGCGTGGAGCCCATTTCATCTTTTGGCGGTTCATGCCAGAGCGTTTGCCCGTGTGAACCGATCAAGTCAATATCGTTCGTAGACAGCCCCGCTTCTTTCACCGCGTCCAACACGGTTGCGCCGAAAAGTTTTCCGAGCGCAAAGTTCAAGCGGCACAGGCGGTCAACCGAACCAGTTTCAGGGGTGAAACAGGCAAAAAGTTCGGCGCGCAGTTCCAAGGTCAGAGGACGATGCGTGTGCCCAAGCACTTCCCAATCCAACGCGGGCGGAGTCCCTTCGAGGCGCACGATCGCCGCATCCACTCCATCCGCAGAAGTACCGGACATCAACCCGATGACGATCATGCCGCGTCCACACTTTCAACGATGGCGCGATGGACTTGCACTCGCAGGTCCGCGATGCCGCGTCCTTCGCGTCCGCCATACACATCATTGGTTAGAAACGCTGTCACTACTTTGCGCTGTGGGTCGATCCACAAACATGTGCCGGTAAATCCCGTGTGCCCATACGTGAACGGGCTGAATGGATTACTGCTGGCTTCGGGATCGGGACTCCATAATGCAAAACCGAGACCGCGCCGCACCTCGTTGAATTCGGCTTGCAGGCGCGTCATCTGCGCGATGGTCTCGCGTTTCAACAGCGACGCTTCGAGAAAACTTTGCCCAAACGCCGCCACGTCGCGCGCATGAGCGAACATGCCCGCGTGCCCAGCCACGCCGCCCAGCCGCCAGGCGCTTTCATCATGGACTTCGCCCACAATGCGACGCCCGCGCCATTTGCAAAATTCGGTCGGCGCAAAATTTTGGACGGATCGAAGCGGCGCGGCGGGCTGGAAGTGCGCGCTCAGCCCCAGAGGTTTTATCACACGCCGATCGATCGTCTCATCGAGCGGACTACCCGCAAGCCTGCTCACCGCCAGCCCAAGCAGTATCAACCCGACATCGCTGTAGACAATACGCTCACCAAGCGGATAAGCGAAAAAAGTTTCGAGCGCCAAACGCATGGCAGACTCCGCATTCGGCTGGTCTTTGAAGGCGCGCCAGGCGGGCAACCCCGAGTTGTGCGCCAACAAATTGCGGAAGGTAACTTTGCCGGCGTCCACTGCGCCGGGTTGGTCAGTGACACTGATGGTCTTTCCCCAATCCAGCGGATTCTCGTAGGGTTGGATGGAACGAATACCCTCAAACTCCGGCAATATATTTTTTACCGGGTCATCAATGGATACTTTCCCCTCTTCTACGAGGGTCATAAATGCCGCGGTGGTGAATAACTTTGTGACGGATGCAAGATCATACAGCGTTTCATGATCCACAGGACGGGATTTGGTTTCAGGGTCAAGGAAGCCCATCGCCACATCATGCACAACCGCGCCGCGCTGCCGAACCACAAGCTGCGCCGAGGGGGTGACGGAGTCAATTGCCTGAGAGAGGATCGAGTCTGCTTTTGAGAAGTTCATGATAGCCATTCTTATTCGTAGAGTTTCTTGAACAGGCTGATATATTGGTTATATACTTTGAAACCGAATTTGCCATAAAAATCCACCAACGAGGTCCAATCTATGACACAGCCATCCACGCCAAGCGACCGCATGTGGAGCGCGGCAACATCAATCAGATAACCGCCGAGACCTTGTCCGCGAATCGATTTTGATAAACCCAAGGGTCCGAATTGTCCCCACGGCTGGGGCAGGCGCTGTGGATAAAACCGTTCAATGGGTCGTTCGGAGTCGGCGAGGGTCAATCGGCAAAATCCATGCGCATCGCCGCCGACGCGCAATATCAGGAAATCGGAGGCGCGTCCATTGTTCTTGAAAAACTCGCGAGCCTCGAATTCCCAGCGCCCAGGATATTCACGCTGGAGGAAATCAAGCAGGAGAGATTCTTCACCGGGTTGCAAGGGCGAGATGAACGAATCGGCATCGGCTACGCGTATCGGCAATGGGCGGTTAACAGCCGCGTCTATGTAGCGGGGTTGATATTCTTTGAGACCGCGTGCGATATCGTATTCATAAGGTTGTTCAGCCGGTGAGACATATCCATGCTTCTCGAAGAAGGAGAGATGATCGCGCGCTGTATAAGGCAAGCCCGGCAGAAACGGACGAAGATTGCCTCCCACACGAATCCGTTTACAACCTTTGTCTTTTAGCCATGCTTCCGCCCAGGTCAACAAGGAGGAGCCAACTCCCTGCCTCTGCGCAGATGGATGGACGGCTATGGCGCTCACCCATCCCAAGTCGCCTGCTTGCATACTGCAAGCCAATATCAACCCAACGGGTTCGCCCTGTTGAATGGCGATCCGTCCTTCGATAGTTTCACCCTCGCATGGGATGAAGTTATATGAAAGTAAGCGATGATTGATGGAATAGTCGGGATGCGATGCGGAGTTCCAGATCAGGATGGCATCGTTGAAGGAGGTCGGGTCAAATGGGACAAGGGTCAGCATACACGATGAACGGTCGAAAGCGGCAGAGGATGAAGTTCCATTTATTTTTCCGGCAATGTGACCGGCAACACGCCTTGAGGCTGTACTCTGCCTGTCAGCACATCGGCGATGGCTTGCAAGGTCGGCGGATTGCCGCCGTATGCCGCCAGCACGGTTGAAACATTGGGCAAAACAGAGATGTCGTACGGCGCGCGCACCGAGACAATAATGATGTTTTGATTTTCCTTTAGAAGTTCGGTCACAAGCTTTACCTGACCGGCATAAAAACCAGAATCCGTTGTGGTAATGACTACCTTGCGCCCATCACTGGCGAGGCTAAAGGCGGAGGCAATGGCATGGGCATCGGGGTCATTGGCGATCTCAAAGGTGGTGGCGTCCAGCAGTCGTCCCAACCCTTTCGCGGCGGGCGTTTCGATGACCAGCAGAGGTTCGCCCAATCTGAGCGGCAGGAGATTGGCGTCATCTTTTAAAAGGGTGATCGATTTACGAGCAAGGTCTAGCGCAAGGGCATGATTTTCGTCGGTGGCGGTGAGGCTCCCCGCGCGCGCAGGATCCGCGATCAATGTTGGATGAATGATGTTGAACCGCGCTTTCGCCGCAAGAATGCGGCGCACCGATTCATCCAGCCGTTGTTCGGAGATCTCTCCCGATCTGACCTTTGCCAGCAAATTTCGGATGGCTTCCTGATGCAGGGCGTAGTCACGATTGAATAAGAGCAAATCGGCACCGGCTTCAAATGCCTTGACTGCCGCCAGCGAGGCAGGATTTCCATTCGCGGCGAGCGCTCCCATCTCTAAAGAGTCTGTGATGATGAGACCTTGATAGCCCATTTCGTTGCGGAGCAGGCCGGTCAATGCGAGTTTCGAAAGCGTGGCGGGCATGCCGGGTATTGGGTCAATGGCGGGGAACGTCACATGCGCAGTCATGATGCCCGCGACATTCACCCGGATGGCGGCTTTGAACGGCACAAATTCCACGGCTTCAAGACGAGAACGATCATGCGGGACGATGGGCAGGTCAATATGCGAATCGACGCCGGTGTCGCCGTGACCGGGGAAATGTTTGCCAAATGCCAATACGCCTTCCGATTCCAAACCGTCAATGAAAGCGATGCCGAATTCAGCCACTTTTTGTGGTTCTGAGCTAAAGGAGCGGACTCCGATGACCGGATTGGCGGGATTATTGTTGACATCGAGGTCGGGGGCGAAATCTACGTTGAGTCCCACCGCTTTCATTTCACGGGCAATAACCTGCGCCGCAATTTTTGCATTGGCAGGATCATTCGTTGCACCGAGCGCCATGGCGCCGGGAATTTCTGTGAAACCCGTTTCTTCCGTCAGACGGGCAACGCGCCCGCCCTCCTGGTCAATGGAGATGAACAAGCCGGGATTGCCGGACTCGATGGCTGTCTTTTGCAGGTCGTTCGTCAATTCCGCGACTTGTTGCGGCGACTGAATGTTGCGGGCGAATAGAATCACGCCGCCGATGTGATATTTGCGGATCATACGGCGCAATTCATCATCAACGGTCGCGCCATCGAAGCCGATCACCATGACCTGTCCGATCTTTTGTTCGAGGGTCATGCCAGATAGGATTTCTTCAGGGTTGGAGGAGAGAGTCAACATGGGGGAAGAGGTTTGGGCGGGTGGTTTTTCTGTCAGCGCGGCTAAAGGCTGAGGAATCGGCGAGACAGTTGAAAGGTCGGGTGAGGCGAGCGAATCAGGGTGGGGCTGGCAGGCTGTCAAAAGGATGGATAAGAACAGAAGAGAGGCAATGATTCGCATCATCTCATGAAAAACATCCTCGTTCCCTCTCTCCCCTTGGGAGAGAGGGAACGGAATGGTCGTATGTAACCGATACTTTATGGGATGATCTTGATGTCCCAACTTTCAGCGAAGAAGGGAACGTACTTGCCTTCATTGACATCGTAGAAAGTAAGCGGCGGATACAGGAAGGTGGTCAATACCGCGCCGTTGAGCAGAACGGTATCGGGCGAGTATAGGTTGTAGTTGGCTTTCGGCGGTTGAGTGTATGGGTAGCTGGTCTTGAATTCCTTGGCGGAATTGGAAGCGCTGGGTGTGAGCGTACCGCTGAGGAATTGACGCGCCACCGGCGAGTTGTTCTGGTTGTTGTTGTAGATCGCGTTATCCACTGGGAGCCAACCGGTTACGCGAGTGGCGGTATCAACCGGATCGGTGAGATAGCGTTCGAACATCTGCACGACCGGGAGATTCTCATTGAACATGGAAGCCATGTCAGCCACGTAGGGTTTTTGAGCTTCGATGTCGAAGCCTTCCGCCATTTTGTCAACCCATTCTTTGATGTTGATCTGTTTGCCGTCGGCGGTCATCTCGTCGTAGGGGAAGTCCATGCCTTTTGCGCCATCCGCGCCTTCGGGATCGTTCTTACCGCCAATGCCGGGGCGAACGTTGTAATCGTACGACACGAACGGGTGGAAGTAGGTGAAGCGCATACCGATATCCATGGACATCTGGTAGTCGCCCGCTTTGTGCATGTCGTTGCGTTGGGCTGAGTCGTAGGGCGTGACGTTGATCTTGATGCCGAACTTGGCAAGTTGTTGCGCGACATTTTCAGACGAGGCGAGATATTCGGTGAAGTCGGCAGGCACCTTCAGGTCGTATTCCATTTTGTTGCCTTTGTCGTCCACCCAAATACCGTCACTGCCTTTGGTGAAGCCGATGCCGGTCAACAGTTCTTCGGCTTTTGCCAGGTTGTAATCATAGGTGTTCAACTTGGCGACCTGATCAGGGGAGAGCCAGGTCGGCACAGCGGCATCGGTGAAGCCAGCCATGTATTTGATCGGGCGGCAGCTTTCGCCGAACGCAACCGTGCAGTTTTCGACGCGGTCAATGGCGTACGCGATCGCCTGACGAACTTCCTTGCGCCCGAGCGGATACACGTCGTTGTTGAAGTAAATGCCAGGACCGTTCGTCGCCGGCCCACCAAGCACGACAATGTTGGGGTTCGCCGCGCGAATCGCATCGAGGTTGGCGGGGCTATAGGCGTTGGATGAGTAATCCATTTCGCCGGACAGATAGAGCGGCATATCCTGAGCCGTATCGCCATAATAGACCGTGACGGTATCGAATCCGATCTTATCGGAATTGAAACCGCCGGCGACTTTCGTCATGGAAAGTTGGGCTTCGGTCACCGAGGCTGGGTCAATGTTGAACGGTCCGTAAGTCACGCCCGAGTCGGGAACGAAGGCATTGAGTTCATCGTTGGCGGCTTTGACGGCGTCTCCATCGCGATCGGCGTTATCAGCGCGGAATTGGGCTGCTTGATCCATCCATTTGCCGTATTGCGAATATGGGCGAGGCGAGTTGGAACGGACAATCGCATCCAACACGGCGGGACCGGGGGTCTTGATCTGGAATTCGACCGTCTGATCGTTCTTGGCGACAACATCATACAGGGAATTCCACGTGCCGCTTTTACGCATCCACAAAATATTCCAGGTGCCGACCAAGTCTTTGGAGGTCAATGGCGTGCCATCGCTCCATGTGGCGCCTTGGGGAAGGTTAATGGTAATGACGGCTTTCACATCCGCCGGATAGGTAACGGGCGCTTCCGTTGCCGCAGGTTTCTCGGTCGGCGGCGGCGGTTGCGTGGGCGCGGGCGCCTGTGTTGCGGGAGCCTGAGTGGGCGCTTCTGTGACGGCGCCGCCGCACGCGCTCAAGATCATTGAGAGCAGGACGATCAGGCTAAAAAAAACAGAAACTTTCTTAGTCATGGGATTTTTCTCCTATCGTTAGTTTGAATATCAGACTGGAAACGTGACGCATCGTGTTCGGGTACTCTCCTCTAGATCGATCACCTCCTTTACATGATTAATGATGACGGCGAGCCAACAGAACTATGACGCCGATAAACAACAAACCGATGACCAGTGTTATGACAGACACGATCCGTTCCGCCGTGCCGTATTCCGTAAAATAGATCAGAGCCGCAGACATCAACGTGATGGTCAGGGCGATACGAAACCAGGCTCGTCCGGCTTCAGGGTTCATGAAGGCTGTACCAAATGGCAGGCTACGTCGCTGCCAAAATTACCCCGGGTAAGCTGGGGGATGACTTTTTCGCAGATCTCGCCCGCAAACACCGGGCAGCGCGGATGGAACGTACAACCGGTTGGCAGTTGCAGTATGTTGGGCATATCCGCGCTGCGTAATTCGATCCGTTGTTTGGCGCGGCTCACATCAGGATCGGGTTCGGGGATCGCCGACAACAACACCTGAGTGTATGGATGTTGAGGGTGATCCACCACTGCCCGCGCTTCCCCGATCTCAACGAGCCGACCCAGATACATGACGCCGATGCGTCCCTGCCATGCAAAATATTTTGCCAGGGCGAGATCATGCGTGATCAACAAAACGCCCACTCCCATTTCATCCTTCAGGCGGGTGAACATCTTGAGCAAACTGATCCGAATAGAAACATCCACCATCGAGACGGCTTCATCTGCCACAATGAATTTGGGCTGAACGGTCAGCGCGCGCGCCACAGAAACACGCTGGCGCTGCCCTCCGCTGAGTTGATGCGGATATTTCTCGAGGAAATCATCCGGGGGTGTTAGGTCTACGATCTCCAACAGTTCGCGCACGCGCCGCTTTGTATCCGCATCACCGCGCGTAAAGCCATGATGCTGTAACGGGGCTGAGAGGATCTGGTACACGGTCTGAATGGGGTTGAGGGAGGCGTAGGGGTCTTGATGCACCATCTGCACGCCCAGGCGATATTCTTTCCGATCCGCGCCGGAGATGGTGGCGATGTCTTTGCCGCGATACGTGATCCGCCCCGACGAGGTCGGCAGTAAGCCGGCGATCATCTTGCCTGTCGTGGTTTTTCCGCACCCCGATTCGCCCACAAGGCATAATACCTCTCCAGGCTGAATAGCCAGATTGATATCATCGACAACTTTTATCGTCTGCCCTTTGACCTTAAAGTTTCGATTCACATGTTCCAGAGTGAGGAGCGGTTCATCCATCTCGTTTTCCGAATAAGTAGTGTGTCGTCATCTTGAATGGATCTGACTGCCTATGCTTGATATGCCAATAATGCTTCGCGAGCCTGCTGCCAATGCCAGCAGGCTACGGTATGACCGGATTCGATCTCGGTCAATCGAGTCTCCTGCTCGCGACAGCGATCGTCAGCCAGAGGACAGCGCGGGTGAAACTTGCAACCGGTCGGCAGTTGAATTAGATCGGGCGGCGAACCCGGCACAGAGATCAACTCAGCCTTATCGCCTGTGAGGGTCGGCACGGCTTTGATCAACCCGATCGTGTACGGATGATGCGGATTGCGAAATATGGCGCGCACATCGCCGAATTCAATGATCTCCCCGGCATACACCGTAGCAACACGGTCAGCCAGTTCCGCCGCAAGCGCGAGATCATGCGAAATGAAAAGCATTGCAAAACCAAGTTTTTGCCGCAGGTCCTTCAACACATCCATGATGTTGCGTTGAGTGAGGATATCCAATGCCGTGGTTGGCTCATCAAGGATCAGCAGCTGCGGTTCAAGCAACAGCGCGAGCGCGATCAGCACGCGTTGACGCATACCGCCTGAAAGTTCATGCGGAAACGAACGCCAGACACGCTCCGGGTCAAGGCGCACCATTGACAAAAGTTGCAAGGAGCGCTCCTTCAGCGAATCAGCTTGCCGAAAACCCGATAGGTAACCATGCGCCTTGGCTGTATCCGCGAAATGTTCGGAGATGCGCAAGACCGGGTTTAATGCGTTCAGCGCGGATTGGAAAACCATGGCGCATTTATGCCAGCGGAATTGACGAAGCTCGTTCCCTCTCAAACCCAAGACTTCCACTTCGTCTCCGTCCGCGCCTGAACCGCTTGACCGGCTTCGATAGACCGCGCTGCCGCTGATCACTTTTGCGGTAGCCGGAAGCAAGTGCATCAACCCCAGCCCCACCGTAGTCTTACCGGAACCGCTTTCACCGATCAAAGCCACGGCTTCGCCGCGCTCCACATCGAAGGAAATATTGCGCACAGCCTGCACCTGTCCGCGGCGCGCTTGATAGACGATGGAGAGATCCCGCACGCTGAGAACGTTATCGGTCATCGGTATTCAACTCCAAAACACAAAGACAATGAACTTTCATGATGAATTATTTTCTCTCGTTTACACACTGGTGCGCAGGCGCGGGTTGAACACCTCATCCAGCGAGCGCGCGAAAGAAACGAGCGCAAGTTGGAAGATGATGATCGCAGCCATCGGGGCAAGGATGCTCCATGCCGCCTGCGGGTTATACAAAACGCCGCGGCGTTCGGCAGCGCTGATCATCACGCCCCAGTTGGAACTGGAATACGGCACAATTCCCAGAAAGACCAGACCGGTCTGTTGGTAAATGGCGTGGGTCATTTCGAAGATCGTTGATATGGCGATGAACGACATCATGTTAGGCAATAGTTCGCGGAATATGATCCTGGGCGTGCCGAGATCCAACATCGCGGCGGCTTCGACGTATTCTCGATTTTTCAACGTCAAAACCTGACTGCGCACCTGCCGGGCTAACGCGGGCCAATCCAGAATCGCCATCAATACCGACAGCATGATCACGTCTTTTAAAGCGAGGACGGTCGCCATGACAGCCAGCAGTGGAAATTTCGGAATCGTCAACCAGATGTTGACAAATTCCATCAGAAAACTGTCCACACGCCCCCCCACAAAAGCGCTGAACGACCCAACGATCACGGCAATGAACATCGACAGGAGACCGGTGGTTAACGCGATCGTGACAATATCCTTTCCGCCATTGATGACCTTTCGCAAATTATCCTGTCCCTGAAAGTCGGTGCCCAGCCAGTGTTGAGGCGAACTGCCTTTATTGATCTCAGCCACGTTGGCGGAAGCCTCAGGGGGCCAGATCAACGGTCCGACAAATGACATCAGGATGATCAAGACGGTCATGATGAACCCGAAGAGTCCCATTTTGTTGCGCCCTAAGATCTTCAGCGTTTTAAGGGTCTCCTGCCAGAAGCCGATTGTGAAATCAGAAATTGCACGCATTTCAGTTATCCTCTCCTACAACTTGAACACGTGGATCCAGCCAGCCATACACATAATCTGCCAGCAGGTTGGCGAAAACCACAGAGATGGTAATGATCAAAAATACGCCTTGCATGATCGGGTAATCGCGATCCGAAATGGAACGAGCCAGCAAAAAGCCAACCCCCCGATAGGTAAACAGAGTTTCCAGTAACACGGAACCGCCGACAATAAACCCAATGGAGATCGCCAGCCTCGTGAATAACGGCAGAGTGGCATTACGACCCACATACGCGGTGAGGATGCGGCCATCCGTCAGTCCGCGCGCGCGCGCCACGGTAACGTAATCTTCGCCCAGCGTCGAGATGGTGTTGCTTTTCATCTGTAACATCCACGAACCGATGGACGATAGAACATAGACCAGCAGCAGAACCCTGACGTGCTTGAAGATGTCAGAGATAAACGCCCACGAAAATTCAGGCTTGACGCCGGGAGACATGGCGCCGCGCATATCCATGATCGGCACCAGTTTCCAAGTGATGCCAAAGAGCAGGACAGCCAATAGCCCAATGAGATATGGAGAAGTGGCGTCCAGCGTAGCCGCGATATTACTCAACAAGTGATCGATCCAGGTATCGCGCTTGTAAGCCATGATGGCGCCCAACCCAACGCCGACGATAAACGTAATGAGCAATGCCAGACCCACGCTGAACAAAGTCCACGGTAAAACCTGGGCGATCAACTTGCCCACCGGCTGTCCAGCCGATTTGTACGAATTGCCCAGGTCCCCGCGCACCGTGTTGCCGAGATAATCGAGATATTGCAGACCGATGGGTTCATCCAGATCAATATTCATCAAGGCGGCGGCTTGATTTTTGGCGTCTTCGGGCGATACGCCTTGCGCCGTCAATTCCTGGATCAACACATCCACCGCATTGCCCGGCATGGCGCGGATCACAAAAAACGTGATGGTGGCGACCATCCAAATGCTGAACAACGCCTTGGCAAACCGCCGCACCAGGTAGTTCGAGGCGATCCTTTGAACAACACCCGGCGAACTTCGCTGAGTAGTGGAAGTAGATGTGATCGCTGTCATGAGATGACCAAATGCGGCTCCTTATACAACAGGTACTGCTCTCTGCGAGAGATGAATTGGGAGGTCGGCTCTGCCCAAGGGGACATGATCTCCGCCACGCTCGTCCCCGCATCCAAAGCGGATCGGATCTCGCCGCTGCCTGCCAGCCGATCAAAATGCGGATTCCACTTCCAGTCGTCGCCTGACATTGACCGCGTAACCCGCATCAGATGCAGCGCCACTTCCACAGGGCGGAGCGAAACTCTGTCGGTGACGTGAATCTGCACGCCGCCGCATCCGTTTCCTGCGTGGTTTGAAGCGGAAGGGGTGAACCGAGTCGCCCGAAAGCGCGCGCCGGGTAGATCCAGCGCGTTCATTTCATCCGCCAACACAGCTCCATCCAACCACGGGGCGCCGCATACTTCAAAAGGCAAAGCAGTTCCACGTCCCAGCGAGAGATTCGTCCCTTCGAGTAAACACATACCCGGATAAAGCATTGCAGTGGAAAGATGAGGCATTGCCGGAGAAGGAGGCACCCACGGCAGATCGGTCGCGTCAAACCACACGGACCTCTGCCAGCCTTGCATCTCGATCACATGCAAGTCGGCATGGAGTGAGTATTCGGAATTCATATACTGCGACAATTCGCCCAGCGTCATCCCATGCCGCATGGGGATGTTGATAATCCCAACGAACGATTCGAAACCAGGCTCGATGAATGAACCTTCGACGATCTCCCCGGTGATCGGGTTGGGACGATCCAGCACAAAAACAGGTTTACCGTGTTTGCCGGCGCCGCGTAAAACATAAAAGAGCGTGCTCAGGTACGTATAAAAGCGGACGCCGACATCCTGCATATCAAAAACCAGCGCGTCCACATGCTCAAGCATTTCAGCATCGGGCTCATGGGTCTTACCGTATAAACTAAATATCGGAAGCCCGGTGCGCGGATCGGTGGAATGATCCACCTTCGCGCCATCGAGAGCCGAGCCGCCGAATCCATGTTCGGGTCCGAAAAGAGCCGCGACATTCACGTTGACCTTAAGCAGAGCGTCCAGCGCAGATGTCAGATCGGGGAGGACCGCCGCAGGCATGGAAACCAATCCCACCCGTTTATTTGTCAACAGGTGTAATTGCTCATGCGCGAGAATATCCAATCCGGTTCTAACCATTCATCATCCTATGACTGAAGCTTGGTATGGAACTTATAACGATCGCCGCGATACGCCGACACGACATATTCAACGAGGATATTTTGCGCGTTATACGAAAGCCGTTCGATGCGCAAAACGGGCGCGAGATGTTTGATCTGGAGAAGCTCAGCTTCTTGCGGAACGGCAAGGCTCGCTTCCATGGTCTGTTCGGCTCGCACCAAGTGAGTGTTGTAATGAGCGGCGAGAATGTTATACAAACTCTCCTTTGAAAAATCATATTCAAGAATACCGGGGCAAATTTTATGTTGGATGTGAGCCTGTTCGATGGCAAGCGGGATACCGTCCGAAAGCCGCAAGCGTGAAAGCAATACTAGCTCTGTATTCATCGGTATGGCAAAGATCGCCGCCAGAGTCAACGTCGCAGGGATGATGTGCGCATCCAATACCCGGGCAGACACCACACTGCCTCTAGCCGCCATAACCTGACTAAAACCAGTCAGCGTTTGTAGCTCTTGCTTGATCTTGGATGCGTTAACATAAGTGCCTTTCCCCGCGCGCGTATACAAAATTCCATCCCTGATCAACTCGGTGAGCGCTTGCCGCACCGTCATGCGACTCACCTTGAATTTCTCCACCAATTCACGTTCAGACATCAAGCGCTCATGCGGCTTGTAAATACCAGCCTCAATATCGGCTGTCAGCGCATCCTTGAGTTGGAGATACAAAGGGGTGGGAGCTTCTCGCTTGAGCTTCATGGATTTATCTTGACATGACTGGTATGTACCAGTTATATCAAGAACTCAATCAAGAGTCAATCCTGAATTTTCGCAGGACAAAATTTTGTTCTTTTCGGAGTTTTTGATCAAACAGGAGGCTTGAAACTAACTCATCCCTTTAGCCAAATCTACCCACCCGCGCCCGAACATCCTCCGCAAAGCGCCTAACAAACTCCCCCACAAAATCTGCGGGGCGAAGATTCGGATCTTCCATCAAGGGAGTCATATCCATTCCATAGCTCACCCCCGTTGTTTGATCCACATCGTGCGATTCGAAATATGTGGCGTTCGCGCGGCGGCGTCCCATCGAAGCCAGGTCATATCGTTTCCCGCCCGCGATTTGCGAATCGAACACACCGATCAATGCAAGTTGCAGACTTTCATGATCGGATAGATCCATCATCACTTTATCTGGATCGACCATCCAGTCCAACCCGCGCCACACTTCACACCCGACGAGTCTTTCCGGACGTTCAGCCTGATCCAGTTTTCTCAAAGCTTCAACCACCCTGAGAGCGACCGCGACATGAGTATCGTGTTTGTCCGCTAGATTGTGGGTGTATACGATCTTCGGTTTCGCCGCCCTGAGAATGGACACCATATCCCCCACCGCCTCGTGGCGCGACGGATCTTTGATGACCTTGCTTGGAATATCCAGCATGATCTGCGCCCCAAACTCGCCGATCAACGCCGCCTTACGCTGCTCCATGAAGCGCACCAGACGCATCTCTTCATCGGTGTGATCTTTATACAGACCGTTACGCGGCGAACCACGTCCGTCAGTGACCACCACGCCTGTAAACCATGTATCGCTCTGCTGAAAACACTCGATGATCGGCTGCGCCGCCATGATCTCAATATCATCCTGATGCGCCGCAAAGCACAAGTGAGTCGTTCGCGCCAGAGCCTGCTCTTCAGGCGCATTATCAGGGACATACACTTCCGCGGTATTCAAATGGAATTTCATAAAACTCTTTTCTTCCGAAAAAGGCAACTCGGCTAAAGCCTATCCATGATTCAACATGGAGAAGTTATCACCCTCAAGTATAGCGCATGCCCGCGCTACATCCATGAACTACAAATGTTCAATTTGTAATCATGACGCCGCGCCCATCATCAACTTCCAAAGACCACACAGCGCGCAACGCCCTCGCCTGATCGCCAATCACACACACGCAAACCGATAATCCTCCAGCACCCCGCGCACCTTCATCGCAATGACCTGCACCGCATTAAGATTCGTTTCCCCCGCAAATTGACTCAACAACGAATACGGCAACACATCATCGCCGAGATTCTTCATCAACCCCTCGAACGCATGTTGCACTTCAGGTTGAACCCAATAATAACGGGCGCGGTCGCTCAGGCTGTATTTGCGCTTGAATGCCTGTTCCATTTCATCGCCGTGATAATACTTCTTCCAATGTTCGGGATGTTTCAACATCACGTCGTCCAGGGCTTGCATGATGTTCGAGCGTTCGTCCTTGGCGGTCATTTCATTTTCGATCATCGCCAGCGCAAAGACGGCTTCGCGGAAGGCGAATGTCAACCCAGGTCCCACTTTGAGAATCGCAAAATGATCTTCCACCAGATTCTTCAACGCCTCGCGTGTTTGATAATCGGTCGAATGCGCTTCGTACACCATGGACTGCGACTCAATATACTTCGATAACTCCACCGTCTTGTCAGCCTGATAAGACAAAACAAAATCATCACCGAATTCCACGCCTGGCTGGACGACAACCCCAACGACTCGTTCCCACGCCGATTCCAATCCTTCCTTTAGAAACGCCTCGCGTGTGACCTCGATGGTCTGTCGCACATCCTCAACCTTTGTCACACTCACGCCCTCTTCGTGTTCCGTCGCCCCGCCAGGGATGGGAACTTCCGTGCCGATGATGTATCGCAATTGCTCCCCTCTCCTTTCAGGAGAGGGGCTGGGGGTGAGGTCCGCCACCTTCGCCAGCCGCGCCGCGCGTTGCGCGATCACTTCCACATCCAACATCCCAGCGGGATCGTCCGCCAGTTTCATACTGCAATCGAGATGAATTTTTGTAAAGCCCGCCTCCACATACTGACGGATCATCTCCTCCGATTTTTGCATGGCAGTTTCGGCAGGCTCATTCTGCCAAACATTCGGACCAAGATGATCGCCGCCCAAAATGATTCGCTCGAACGGAAAATGAATCTCCTCGGCAATGCCTCTCACATACTTCACAAAATCTTTCGGCGTCATCCCCGTGTAGCCGCCGAACTGATTCACTTGATTGCACGTCGCTTCGATGAGCGGACGTTCGAACAACTTCAACGCTTCCCGAATCACAAACGGATGCGCCGAACAAACCGATGCGACTCCCCTTGCCTCTCCGCGTTTTTGCGCCGCGACAATTTCATCCAGAACCATATTTCATCGCCTCATCGAGCGTGGGCTGTCCGTTCGTGCCGCCCGTCTGTTGCGTCGAAAGCGCGCCGCACACGCACGCCAGCCGCAAAGTTTTTTCCAACTCCCAGCCGCGCAAAAAACCATAGATGAATCCCGCGTCGAACGAGTCGCCTGCGCCGACGGTATCAACTACCTTTACTGGAATGCTATTCATTCGGACTCTCTGACTCTTCGAGATTCCCAACGCCCCATCTTTTCCCAACTTAATGGCAAACGCTTCAACCCTGACCCTGAGCCCGTTCGCTGCTTCGTCAACATCCTCCGCGCCTGTCAGCGACTTCGCTTCGGCTTCGTTCGGCAGAAACACATCTGTGACCGCGAGCAGTTCATCGAAGCCAAGCCACTTTTCAGATGGATCGTAGTTCGTGTCGAGCGATGTGGTTAATCCAAGTGAGCGCGCGCGTTTGAATAAAGCGGGCAGGTCAGGTTGGAGTTTGGTTTGCAGGAAATAACTCGCCACATGCAAATGTTTTGCCTGGCGCAACAAATCGTCAGCGACGTCTGAGGCTCGGAGTTCAGCGATCAAGCCTGAGTGAGTCAGAATCGCTCGGTCGCCGCCTTGATTCAGAATCACACTGAGTCCCGTCTGCCCATCGTTGCGGACGATGACGCGGCTCACATCCACATTTCGTTTTGACATTTCATCCAACATGAAGCGACCGAAGACATCGTCGCCGCACACGCCGATGAACGCGACGTTGAGTCCCAGCCGCGCCGCGCCGCATGCAAAAATGGCGGAGGATGAACCGATGGTCAGCGCCGCAGAGTCAACCAATTTTTCGACCTGACCGAATTCAGGGATGACATTGCCAGAGAGGATGAGGTCGGGGTTGATTTCGCCAGCGACGATGATGTCGTATTGGGTTTCAGGGTTCACATTTCAGATTCCAAGTTCTAGGTTTCAGGTTCCAGGTTTCAAGTTCCAAGTTAATAAGTTTTGTACCAGTCGAATGAAGCGTCGGCTGAATAAAAATCATGGAATGGTTTGGCGAGCGCGTGACACAACGATGTGAGCCGCGAGATGCGTTGGCGCGCAACGGTCTGTAAAAATTTCATGCGCTCTTCGCCGTTCAGCGTGACCGCCTCCTTCCACACCGCGCGACCGACGGCGATTCCACTTGCGCCCGATTGACATGCGGCAATGACTTGCTTTGTGAACGTGTCGTAATTCACCGCCGCAGATAGCAGAATCCACGGGGCGATGGAAGCGGCGGAGATTTCCTTGCAGGCGTCTGCCCATTTTGATTCATCCGTTTCGGTCCCATCGAGAGGAAATTCGGCTTTGAGAATATCCACATTGAGCGGAGTTAATCGCCTGGCGGTTTCAATAACAACATATCTTTTTTCATCGGAGGAAAGTTTTTTGTCTGCATCGAGCGAATAGGATAACGGCTCAAGCATGAGCGCGAGATCGTGTTTGATGCAATCTTCGGCGACTCTTGCTGTGAAGTCTTCGATCTCTTTGGCGGTGGGCGAGTCGGGGTGATAGTAGACGAGCAACTTGACGGCAGATGCGCCCATGCGTTTGGCTTTTTCCACGCTCCAGCCAGGGATGATCTGCGCATGGCGGGCGGTGGCGCCGCCTGTGTAGCCCGTCGCTTCGACGGCGACGACCAAGCCGACGTTGTTGGGAATCACTCCCTGCGCAACAGCTTGAGCGGCGGAGACTTCGGGGTCGAGCAGAACAGCCGTCCCGTAGGAAGCGAGCGCAGAAGTCACATCCAGTTTGAAGCGCGAGAGTTCGGAGTCGTCGTTGAATAAGGGATTCGCTTTGCGGAGGTTCTGGCGATGATCGAGCGCGAGGGCAGTGAATGTGCCTCGCTTGGAGGAGATTTGTTGCAGTCCGCGAAGTTTGCCGATTGTTAGTTTCATGTGTCAGGTCTCAAGTTTCAGGTTTCAAGTTCCATGTCGAAGGTCAAAGATCGTATGTCGGTTGACGCTGGACTTTCGACCTTTGACGGGTTTTTATTGGCAGGTTTGTATCCATGCGTCGAGACCGCGATGTTTGAGGATGGCGCTGAAGTTGAGTCGTTTGGCTTGTTCGCAGAAGATAGCGAAGTCGCCAGGCAGGTCGGTGTATTCGGCGGCGAAGACGGGTTTGCCCGCTTCGATGAACGGAATCATTTTCTCCGCTTCGTTATAGTAGAAATAATCTTCGGTGATGGCGAAATCGTAGATGTCCACGAGGTCTTTGACCTGATCGGAGGCGTTCTTTTGTCCGATGGCGAGACCGCGTTTGTGCGCTTCATCTGCGAGCCAGAGGGCGAACTTCAATTGGTCGTCATAGGTGAGCGGGAAACCTGTGTTGTTGGTGTAGACTTCCATGTTGTCGGGTTCGACGGCGTCGAAGCCTTTGGCTTTACACAGATCGAGTCGGGCAAGCATGATAGGCGCGAGTTTTTCGATCTGGCGGATATCGAGCCAGCGTTCGCCTTTCCAGCCTTCGTACTCGTTGCCTAACACTTCGGCGGGGAATCCATCTTTGTCGGGTCGCCAGTCTTCCCACGAGCCGACGCTGATGTAGCAGATGACTTTGCGTCCTTTGGCGTGGAGTTCGTCTATGATGGCTTGGTCAACGTACAAGTCAATGTCGTAGACATCGGCTTCGATGGAAGTGTCTATGTCGTTGTTGCCGATCTGCCATTGCCAGGTGAGTCCAGCGGTGGGTTTCCACCAGTTGGTTGAAGGTTGAAAGTTGGAGGGTGAAGGCATAAGAGTGGGAATCTCCGTCGAGGCTGAATCAGGTTGAAGGGTGGGGGAAGCGGGTTTACATCCGAAGAGGAAAGATGAAAGAAGAAAGATGTAGAGCGCGCGTCTCATTGATATTCGGGGAGCATGTCGCCGTGGGCTTCGATGAGTTCATCCACGAGTGACCAGATCTGTTCGAGGCTGAGTTCGGCGGCAGTGTGCGGATCGAGCATAGCGGCGTGATAGATGTGCTCGCGTTTGCGAGTGAGCGCGGCTTCGACGACGAGCGATTGCACGTTGATGTTGGTCTGTTGCATGGCGGCGAGATGCGGCGGCATTTTGCCGATGTGCGTGGGTTGCAATCCGCTTTTGTCCACGAGGCAGGGGACTTCGACACAGCATCCGTCGGGAAGGTTGTCAATGAGTCCGTTGTTGGCGACGTTGCCATAGACGACGCGCGGCGTGCCCGTTTCAAGCGAGTGGATGATGAGCGAACCGTATTCCTGACTGCGTTCATAAGACTCGTCGAGTTCGCCGCGTTCGAGGGCAGCTTTATCGGCTTCCCATTCGGCGATCTGAATCTCGCAGCGTGTGATGTATTCGTCAATGGGAATCTCAAATTCTTCGAGCAGTTCGGGGCGGCTTTGTTTGATGAACCACGGCACGTATTCGCTGAAGTGTTCGCTCGATTCGGTGACGAAGTATCCCGTGCGCTTGAAGACTTCATAGCGGACATGGTTGGCGAGTTCACGATAACCGCGCGCATACGTTTTGGCTTCTGCTACCTCTCGAATCTTTGGGTACAAGTTTTCGCCATTGCGTTCAAATTTTAGATAGAACGCCATGTGATTGATCCCCGCGCAGAGATAGTTGATCTCGTTGATCGGCACGCCAATATCTTCGGCGAGGACTTCCGCTGTCCCTTGCACGCTGTGACACAAGCCGACCGTTTTTATTTTGCTGGCTCGGTTGATCGCCCAGGTGTTCATCGCCATCGGGTTGACGTATTGCAGGAAGGTCACATCGGGGCAGACGGCTTCCATGTCTTTGCAGATGTCGAGGAAGACGGGGATGGTGCGGAGTCCGCGCATGATGCCGCCAATGCCAAGCGTGTCGGCGATGGTTTGTCTGATGCCGTATTTTTTCGGAATCTCGAAGTCAATGACCGTGCTGGGTTTGTAGCCGCCGACCTGAAACATGCTGATGGCATAGTCCGCGCCATCGAGGGCGGCGCGGCGGTCGAGAGTCGCTTCGATCTTCGGTTTGGCGCCGAAGAACTCCGCTATTTTGTGCGCCACGACCTCGGTCGTTTGGAGGCGCACGGGGTCAATGTCCATCAGGCTGATGGTAGACTCGGCGAGTTCGGGGAAGGCGAGTATGTCTGCCAGTAAATTTTTGGCGAAGACGGTACTGCCTGCGCCGATGAAGGTGATCTTGGGCATAAGGGGCTCCTTGGGTTTCAGGTTTCAGGTTTCAGGTTTCAAGTTCCAGGTTTCAGGTTTCAAGTTACAAGTTACAGGTTGCAAGTTACTTGACGGTGTATGATTGCTTGTCGGTCGCAAAGGCGGTATCCCAATTCATGTCTGCGATTTGGATGATGTAGTCGAATTGGGAGGCGGTCAACAGTGAGCGTGGTATTTTCCAGTTTACGTGAGTACCTGTATCTTCGAGGGAGATTTCCGCTTCTGTGGGCGTCCAACTCCAGTTGGAGCCTGAGCCGCTGTAGGTGTTCCATGTATCGTTCTCAACGAGTATTTCTGCGCCGATGCCGTTGACTATAAATCCCGTGCGTGGATTTTGGTCCGTGTCAATGAAAAGTTGGAAGGCGTTGTATTCTCCGCTGGCGTAGTCGAAAGAGAAGATCACATTCTCCGCATCGTTGGCGATCTGCGGGTTGAGGATCAATTCGCCAGATGCGGGCGGAACAGTTGCGGGTGAATCGGATGAAACTACTGTGTCCGTTGATAACTCTTCCACTTGCATGGACTTGCCGCGCTCGTAACTTCCCGCCACCGATGAATCCACTGCGATTGTGCCGAGGATGTTGTAGCCTGTGGATTCGTCCCAGATGTTTTCGTTGGCAAATTGAACTGCGTAAAGTGGATTCGCTTGCAAAGTCTCTGATCCATCAGGAAGCCAGAGGGCGAGGTTGTATTCGCCTTCTTCCATGTCGGAGGGCAGGCGAATGGATGCAGTGAAGGATGATCCACCAGGCTGCCATGTGCGAGGGTCGAGTTCGAGTTTGGTGGCGTAAGGCGGGATGCCATCCCGCCCCACGAGGACTACATAGAGCGGTCTTTCATTGACGATCGAAGTGAAACCTGTGTTTTGTAAATTGACATTTAGATTCAACAATCCGCCTGGGCGGACTCGTTCGTTGAAGTCTGCCGAGGTGAGCGAGAGACGATAGCCCATGCGGTCGTTGATCTCTTGCAGGCATCCGCCCTCCTCCCAACTGCGGAGGATGCCTTTGTGATACGCCTCGTTGATGGCGGAGAAGTGCAGGAGTTCCATTTCGTGAAGCGCATTCGTACATTCGGAGCGCGGCGGGAAGGGAGCGCAAGTCTCGCCAGACATTGGCGTATAGAGAGTCAGTTCGGCGAGATATTTCTGGTCGCGCTCGATGGTGTTCTCGCCGTTGCGCTCGTACGTGCCGACGTCCGTTTCGCTGGAAAGGAAACAATCGTTGTGATGAGCGACTCCCGCTGTCACCGCATCGTCGGGGTTTGGATACATCTCGATGATATTGGCGGGATAGCGCACCTGCACAAACCGATCTGGGATCGCAGTTAGAAGCGCATTGAGAATATCCTGCTTGTCTTGAATGTTATCCAACCCGTTCGTGGATGTATGCCACTCGCCCCACGCGCCGATGAATCCCGCTTCGACCCAGACGATCACGTCCGTGTTGTTTTGCAGGAGCGGAGTCAACTGCTGGATGTGTTTCAAAATTTGGGATTTGGATGCGTCGGGTTCCGAATCGGGATACGGTCCCTTATTGTATGCGAAGCGGATGATGGCTTTCACTCCCGCTTCTCTTATATCGTTGAAGTTGGTCTGCAGTCCGTTCAGCATTTCCTCAGGGAGGTCTGATTCGCGGTAGTCGTCGAGGCGGATGTTGAGATGCACCAGCGTGTTGCCCGTGATGCGCACGGAACTGAATCCCGCTGGGCTGGGTAACTCGTAGGGGGTGAAGAATCCACGCTCGGGGTTGAGGAGAGATGCGTCAGAGTAGGCGTAGGTATGGGAAACTGAATCAGGCTCGGGCGAGGATGATGCGGGTGTACATCCGAGGAGGAGGGAGGAAAGGAGAAAGATGGAGAGGAGTTTCAAGTTCAAGGTTTCAAGTTTCATGTTATTTGAATGCACTCTGAGTCGCCTGGTCTACGATCCAGCGTTGGAGGAAGATGTAGACGATGAAGATGGGCAGGAGGGTGAGGATGGAAGCGGCGAGGACGAGTCCCTGGTTAGATACGTGCGCCGTTTGGAACCAGACCACCAAGAGCGGGATGGTGCGTTTCTCTGGCGAGGTGAGTACGATGAGGGGCCAGAGGTAATCGTTCCAGGTTGCCATGAAGGTGAAGATGCCGAGCGAGGCGAGAGGCGGTCCCATTTGTGGGAGGACGATGCGCGAGTAAATTCCAAATTCGGAGGCGCCGTCTATGCGGGCGGCGTCCATCAGTTCGGCGGGCAGAGCTTCGATGAATTGTTTCATCATGAAGATGCCGTAGGCGTCAATGAAAGCAGGGATGATGAGCGCCCAGAGCGAGTCGATCAGACCGAGTTTGACGACGAGCAGGTAGTTGGGAATCATGACCACTTGAAACGGAATCATGATCTGGATGAGGATGACGCCGAAGGCGAGATTTTTTCCTTTGAAGTGATATTTGGCAAAGATGTAGCCCGCATAGGAACTGGTGAAGAGCGTGATGACCACGCGGGTAATGGAGACGAAGATGCTGTTGAATAAGTTTTGCGCGATCGGAATATCTTTGTCTTTCAGAATGGTGGTGTAGTTATCCAGCGAAGGCGTCTTTGAGAAAAAATCTGGCGGGGTCTGGCGCAGTTCGGCTGGAGTCTTCAGCGAGGAGACGATGATATAGAAGAACGGCAGGAGCGTGCCGATCAACCCGACGATCAGGACGGCGTAGGCGCCTGATTTGCCGAGGACGAAGGCGATGGAGGGACGTTTGGGTTTGTCGGTCATGGTGGCTCCGAATTCGAGTTACAAGTTACGGGTTACGTACTGCGTGCTTCGTATTGCGTATTTATGTGTTTACAGGTTAGTTGTGGTTTCGATACGCCCCGACGAGCACGGGGCTACTCAACCACCGATATTGGATTGCAATTAATACTCCCACTCCGTGCGCAGGATGCGGAATTGGATCACGGTTAAGGTTAGGATGATGATGAACAAGACCATGGACATCGCCGAGGAAAGACCGAGATTGTTTGCAAAGCGGAATGCGTTTTCATAAATGCTGAGGAGCAGTGTCTGTGTTTGGTTTTTGGGTCCGCCGCGCGTGAGGAGTTGGAAGATGACGAACACTTGCAGGGAGGAGATCACCGTCAGCACGCTGGTCAGCAACACGGTCCGACGGAGAAGCGGGACGACCACGAGCCAGAATTCCTGCCAGGCGTTGGCGCCATCCACGCGGGCGGCTTCCCGCAGAGTCTTCGGTATGGATTGCAACGCGGCGACGAAGATGACGAGGTTGTAGCCGAAGTCCTGCCAAACATGCGCAATGACCACGCAGATCATCGCCAGCGGAACGCCAAAGTACACGAGACTTGGGTCTTGCAACCACGATTTCGGCGGGACGAGTCCGACCGCTTTGAACATGATGCTGAGCAAGCCCCAGCCTGGCGCATACATATACGACCAGATAATGACGAGCGCCACCGATGATGAAATGGTGGGAAGAAAATAAATGGCGCGGAATAATGTCTTGAATCGCTCGCCTATGGATTCAAGGATCACGGCGAGAGGCAGTGTGATGAGCAGGTTGAGCGGCAGGACAAGCGCAGTGAACATGAATGTGTTCTTCAACGCAAGGCGAAAGACCTCGGCGGGTTTGCTCGTGCCCGTGAAAAGTTCGATGTAGTTGTCGATCTTGATGAACGGATTCGCTCCGCCCAACCCGAGGAATCCGCTCCCTTCACGGATGGGGCTGTAACTGTAGAAACTCATCACCACCGCCCAGACGATCGGAAACAACGTGAACACTCCCATATAAAGAAGAATGGGCGTCAGGCTGGTGTAGGCAAAGCGGCGCTGTTTCGCCGTCAACTTGCCGTTGTCTGTGACGATATCCTTTTTGAAGAGCGTGTTGAATGCCATGAGCTTCTCCGCAAAAATCTTTCACCACGGAGACACTGAGTCACGGAGTTTTTAAATCTTTTTCTCAGTGCCTTCGTGTCTCCGTGGTTTTCTCTACATCGGGCGGCGAGACAAATCCACCCGACAATTACTAATTACAAATTACTTCCTCACTGCGCCGCATCTACCATTGCATTTGCCGCTTCATTGATACTATTGGCGGCTTCTTCGGCGGTTTGGTTTCCTTGAATCGCATCGAGGATGGTCGGATAGATGATCTCATATGCCAGTTGATCGGGGTCGGTCAGGTTGCCTTGATATGCGCCCGCATCCAGGATCGGCAGGACAGCGGCGGCAAACGGAACGGCTTCCACGTACTTCGCATCGGCGGCGACAGACTTCATCGCAGGGATGGTGGCGGAATGGGAGTTGAAGTACAACACATTCGCCTCATTTGCGCCGAGGAAGGAGGCAAGTTTCCATGCGATCTCAGGATTCTTGGTGCTCTTGCCGACCACGTAGCCCCATCCGCCCACCGAGACGAACTTGTGTTCCGAACCCATCATCGGCGGCAGGGGAACATAATCGAACACCAGATCGGGATAGCCGATCTTCGCATCGCCCGCATACCACGAGCCGAGCACGCCGATGGCGTTGTGTCCCTGCGCGAACGAATCGCCGACCCATTCACTGTCCGCATTGAAGATGATCGGGTCAACGATCTTATCTTTCTGCGTCATATCCATCAACTTCTGGATGGTCGCAACCGCTTCAGGCGAATTGAAATTGAAATGTTTGCCGTCATCAGCGAAGTAATTGCCGCCTTGTTCCAAAATGCCTGCCAGGAAATAGGTGAACAACTGATCGCTGTTGGTGTAGTGCATACCAGCCACGGTCATCACGCCATCCGAGCCAAGCGTGGTCATCTTCTTCGCATCGGCAACCACATCGTCCCATGTTTTCCATTGCGGAGGATACGCCACGCCAGCCGCTTCGAACAACGCGGGGTTCACGTAGGCGCCGCCATATTCGAGATTGTATTCAGCGGGGAAGCCATACAACTTGCCGTCGCAGGTCTGACCGCCGAGCGGCGCATCATAGAAAATCCCTTTTGCCTGATCGAGCGTCATCACATTCGCAGGCACTTCGAGCAGTTGTCCGCCCGAGGCGTAGCGGCAGGTGTATCCGCCAGGGATGAGGATCACATCCGCTGTGTTACCAGCAGGAAGCGAAGTCTGGATCGTCTGAATGAACACATCCCACGGAAACGTTTCATACTTGATGGTCACATTCGGGTTCGCCGCCATGAAGTCGTCGAACATTTTTTGATTCGCTTCATTGAACGCGGGCGCCTGATGTCCCCACACGCGAATCTCCACAGGCGCATTCGACGCGGGCGCGTCGGTTGCGGCTGGCGATCCGCCTCCGCATGCGGCAAGCACGAGGCTCGCCATCACAAAAACAAACAGTAACTTTTTCATCTTCACTCCTTTTATAGATTTAATTTCACCACCGCCGTCAGATTGTTCGGACGGTCGGGATTCAAACCTTTTGCCAACGAACGATAAAACGCCATGAGTTGCAACACGGGCAGATACAGGACTCCACGCACCTCCTCTGGGATATTCGACTCAAAGCAGACATCCGCTTCATTCTCACCGACGGCTGATACAGTTCCCCCAAGCCTTTCCATCTCTTCAAGCACCTGCGCCTCATGCTGACGATTGACCATTGACAATAGACCGCAAACAACCGTCGACTCTCCGACCATGCTCATCGGTCCATGGCGAAACTCCAAAAAGTGGAACGGCTCGCTGTGCGTGAGAGTCATCTCCTTCATCTTGAGATTCACTTCACACGCCAACCCATAGCGGATGCCCGAACCGAGAAAATAAAACCTGTCGAAGTCTAGATTTTCCCCGATCTCCTTCGCATACGATTCATAATTGCTAATTACTTTATTACCAATTACAGGCAGTTGCTTTATCGCCTCGACCAAATCCTCCCTCCCCGCCATCTTCGCGCACAAAGCCGTCACCGCCACATACATTGAAGCGAACGAGCGAGTCTGCGCTACAGAATTTTCCTGTCCCTTGTCAATCACAATATTTACATCGGCAAGCTGCGATAAAACTTCGTCATAATTACTGATGACCAAAACATCGCCGCGCTTTTCAGCCTTGAACTTTTCAACCGCTTTGATCGTTTCGGTCGTCGTCCCCGAACGGCTGATGGCAACCAACAGGTAGCGCAAGTTGACAACTTGCGCCACGACAGCGCTTGAATTCAACAACAACTCACTCGCAGGCACGGCGCGCGCGGAGCGTCCTGTCAGCTCTTGATACAGGTCTGCTGCCGCCAGCGAGAGGTAGTAGGTGGAGCCACAGCCAATGAAAATGACCTGGTCGTAGTCGTCCGCTTTCGGGGAGTCGGAAGCGCGCACTACATCCAATGCCTGCGACCAAGCCTCGGTTTGTGATTTGATCTCTCGATAGGTGGCGTATTCTTGCAATACTGGCATGGTTAACCTCTGAGCACGGCTGACAATTTCTGTTCGTAATCGTCCAGCATTTGTTTTGCAACCTTGGATGGAGAGGCGACAGGCTGCCGAAGCACCGCGCTGCCGATATCCAGTAGCATCTCGTCGAGGAATGCTTCGATCCTTCGCCACAACCGCAAGGCAGGGTGCGGACGACCTATCTGTATTATTTTCTGGAGTGTAGGTTTGGTCGTCTCCAGCGGAAACGACAACTCATCGTATACATCGGCGCGGGCGGGCAGAATATCTTCCACGTTGAAAAGCTGGATCTGTGTTTCGCGCTGACTCAAATACTTCACCAGATCCAGAGCCGCTTTCTCGCGTTCCGCGTCGGCAACGACATTCTTCCACACCACCAGGTGGTCGCCGCCGATCCAAGGCACCCCTGGGATCGTAGTTACCGCCACGTTTTCACGCATTTCCTGTGAAGCATAGGGGCTCGCCATGAGTTCATTCCCAACCTCCACGCCGCCGATCAATACCGCCACATCTCCGCGCGCAAACGCATTCGTACAGGCTTCCACGTTCAATCCACGCAAGGCAAGCGGAATGAACGGGAACAACTCGAAGAACTCCATCAAGCCTGCGCTGGCTTCGGGCGCGGCGAATAATGGATTGCGCCCGTTACTGCTCATGAAATCTCCGCCGTTCGCGCGCGCCCACGAAGAGGCGATATGCACAAGATCGGCATAAGGTTGAAGAGTCGGAAATGCCCACGGCGCGATTCCATCTCCGCTTAATTTGGAAAACGTCTCATGCATGGCAGTGGTTGTCGCAAAAGCAGACGCGGGGTCAAGATGCGATTTTTCCAACAGGTCGCGCCGATAATACAGCACGAATGTATACACCGACCATGGAATCGCCCACACTTCGGGACGGTCCGCAAATTTAACGGATTCCCAAGCCGCGGGTAGAAAATGAGCCGTCCCTCCAAACGTGGAAACGTCATCGGTGGAGAAGACGCGCAGCGCCTCCAGCATTGCCATGGTGGCTACCCACGTCGAGCCGATCTGCGAAACATGCGGACCTTTGCCTTCGACCGCGTCCATCAGCAGCGCTTGCCAGGCTCGGTCCCAGCCGACGCGGCGCAGTGAAAGTTGAATCTGCTTTTCGCGCTCAAACGACGCGAGCACACCGCGCAGCGGCTGCAGGTCTTCGGGCGCATCAGCGATCGTCAGAAAATTAAGTTCCATGTTGCCTCAACCTTTCAATACGGTTTGCGCATTGTCACGATACACTTTTTTCAACACATCATCGGGCAGATACAAACCGTAAGCGTAGAAACGTCCCTGCCCAGGGACTTCGCTGGTGTTGTAGTTGAAATATTCATCGTCGGTTTCGAGCAGGCGATAACTCAAGCGATACGCATCCAGGTCGGGACTCATGTCTGAGCCGTAGAGGATGCGGTCTTGATATTGGATGAAAAATTTTCGCGCGGTGTAAGGCTGGCGACCGAGCTCGCCGAATCGCGCAGAGATGTCAATGAAATAGTTCGGGCAATCATCGAGCATTTGTCCTACCCAGCCGAGATTCTCGCCATAACATCCCACATGCGCGCCGATGAACGTCGTGTTGCGATGACGCGTCACGAGATTCTTGAAACAATCCATGATGTGCATGAACGGCGGAAACGGCGGACTGGTAAACGCCCAATCGGGATGTTCGCCGATCTCCTCCCAGCGTTCGTTGGTCTCGTCAATCGGATCAAAAAATGCAACGGGGTCGGCAACGTGAATCAAAACGGGCAAGCCAAGTTCGCCCGCCGTTTCCCAGATCGGGACGAGACGCTCGTCGTCCACATCCACTAATTGATCTGTGTGATCTTTAACATGCAAACCGAACGGCTTCCAAATTTTGAGTCCCTGCGCGCCGCGTTCTTTTTGCGCGACCAAACGCTTCGCCGCCCACGCTGGAAACTGATCCCCCAATTCCTGCCATTTGCCCCAGTCCACGCCGCCGAAGATCTGGAATCGTTCAGGCGCGCCTTCTTTGAAATGTTTGAGATGCGCATCGAGGATGTCTTCACCCCAGCCGCCGTCGAGGTCAACGTAGTGAGTCACACCCGCTTCATCAAGCAGATCGAGCAACTCGCTCAACGGCTTCTTATCCCATCCGCCGCCGAACGGTTCGCCGAGATGATCGTGCGCGTCAATGACGGGGAAACGCGGTTTGTCTACCAGCGTGGTTTTCGTAACAAGTTTTGATTGCGGACGAAAATCTTTGAGAAGCATGGTTCTCCAGAATGTGTCGCGCTAAAAGCGCGACCTACGCGATGACAACTTCGATATTGATTTTTTTCAACGAGTTCAGGAATTTCTTTTCTGCGTTCGAGTCAGTGACGAAGATGTGGATGGAATTCAACGGCGCAAGCAGGGCAGTTGCCACACGATTGATCTTTGTGTGGTCCGCTGCGATAATGACCGTCCGCCCGATCTTTAGGATGGCGCGGTCGGTGAGGGTTTCGGGGAGATAGTCGTTGGTGAGACCGTGCTCGAGGCTGATGCCGCGCGTGCCCATGATGACCTTGTCCACGCGCAGTTCGGCTAGTGCTTGTTGGGTGATGTGTCCAATGAAGGAAAGCTCGCTCTCGCGTAATTGTCCGCCCAATGAGACCACGGTGATGTCTTTGATTCCCGCCAGCGCATTCAACACAGCCAGCGAGTTTGTGATGACCGTGAGATTTTTGCGCTCGCGCAGATACTTCGCAGTTTCGAGCACGGTCGTCCCTGAGCCGAGGAAGACCGTCTCGCCATCGGCGATCAACTCTGCGGCGGCGCGTCCGATGCCCGATTTTTCATCCGCTTGTTCGCCCTCGCGTTGAAGGATCGGCAACTCAGGCGGAGCCTGCTCCACGGCGATCACGCCGCCATGCACGCGCTGGGCTTTGCCTTGTGAGGCAAGCGCTTCGAGGTCGCGTCGAGCCGTGGCTTCGCTGATCTCGAACTGCGCCACGATCTCGGTCACGCTCAAACGTCCCTGCCGCGCGAGCAGGAAAAGGATCTGTTTTTGCCGTTCGGGGGTGGGCGTGAATTCGCTCATAACCGCTCAGAAATCAATCACAAGCAATCATACTGTATTTTCGGGAAATTTCAAGAGGTAATTTTGGGAATCAAAAAGCGACTCAAACCGAGTCGCTTTGAAACTTCGCTTCATATCGGATTTGGGGAAGGTGTTCAAAGGACGGAAGGGGTAAAGGGGATTACAATACCTCCTAACCGACCACCTCGGCTCAACCGTAGCAGTCACAAACCAATCTGGCACGTTAACATCCCAACAACGCTACCTCCCCTTCGGCGCGGCGCGGACAATTCCCAACTCCCCCATCCTCGGCACGGACTTCACCTATACCGGTCAACGCAAACTGGACGACGGCATGGGCGGGATCATGGATTACAAGGCGCGATTCTATTCGCCCGCGTTGGGAAGATTCCAACAGCCGGATAGTATTATTCCTGATCAGACCAATCCGCAGAGTTGGAATAGATATTCGTACGTATTAAATAGCCCTATTATATACAATGATCCAAGCGGACACTGTGTTTGGGATGCATGTGCAGTAGAAGGGGCCGCTGTTATTGGACTACTAGAATTTGCTTATTTAGCAGTCCTCACTCTTTTAGCTGCTAATGCCGTGGTCGAGATAAACCAATCCACCGAATTAGCCTTGCGCCGAATCCCTGCAAATAAAAATATTAAGGATTCTCAGTATGTTCAAGGTAATCGTCAACCTTACCCAGGTTATAACAAGCCACCTCGAGATTCAAAGCCAAACCCAATACTTGTGGTATTAGAAGAAACAGCAAGGGCGGTTTATCACTTATGTAAAAAGGGTCCTGTATATTGTCTTGCGGCAGTCGTTACAGGGCTCGGTAGTACGTTATTAGGTGAAAATGATGAAGGAAGACCTAATCCTTTTAACTGTGAATTCAATCCTAGCGATCCAAATTGCGTAATAGGGTCCGTAGAGACGCCAACATTTACACCCACATCTACACCTACGCCAACATCTGCACCTACATCTACGCCTACATCTACACCTACATCTACACCCACGCCTACGCCTACTTCCACGCCAACCTCTATACCAGCATTTCCGCCTACAACAACACCGAATATTCGTCGTTTGATACCGATCTAAAAACTATTTCACTCCACACTACTCCATATGAAATCCATATATCAAGCTTTGTTGTCTCGATGCCTTCATACATTAGCGAAGATCTACTTAATCTTTAATTACCCCTTAAGGGCAATTGCTTATTTAGAGGCAGCATTGCAGATTTTCCCTAGAGATAAAGCGGTATATTATTCGCTTGCGCGCGCATATCAAATTTTAGGTAAATGGGATGACTTGATAATTAGTTTAGAGAAAGTGTCCGACATCGTTCCGGATGATCAGCTTATTCATTGGCAAATTGGAATACTTGCATTAGATATACGTCGCAACGAGAAAGCTCTGGACCACTTTCTGTATTGCTACACCCATACCCCTAAAGACGATACTATCTTGTTAGCTAGGCGGCAGGCTCTATTAGGCGCTTCACTCATACTTGCAAAGGATTGGAGTAATGCTGATAAACACCTAACGGAAGCAAGATTATTGGTTCCATGGGATTTAGATGCTTGTAGCGCAACAATCCAGTTGTATCTCTGCAATAAACGCTCGCAGGATATTTCAGGTTTCGTAGACAGTTATATTAGTGAATACCCTACTTTGTACCCTTTTTATTCATGGAAGGGAGATCATTTTCAGCATATTTTACGCCAACCAGTAAGATCGCTTGAGTTCTATCGCTTGGCATTAGAAAATATATCGAATAAAAAAACGCGAGTTTTTTGCAATGGATACGTATTCACTAACAATATGTTCGATGAAATTCTTGATGGATATGTTGAGGCTTTGGTAGCGTCCGGTTATTCTTCTATAGCCATTTCAGAAGCGCAAAAATACGAAAATTACAAGATGGGAACGAAAATGGCCTCTATTAAGAGGAGGATCTTATATTATGCGCTTACTAAAAATTTTGGAGAAGCGGAAAACTTCTTAAGTAGCTTAGATGTTAAATTTACAGAATCAACGGAATTTCTTTCTTCAATGGCTTTCCTGAGAAACAAGGAGGGTAAATTTCCTGAGGCAATAGCAACCATAGAAAAAGTGATAAAAAGTGATAAAGATTACATTGAAGCATATCATGTGCTTGGCGAAATACAAATAAGTTCTAAACAATGGGAAATGGCGCTTGCTACTTATACTTACTTGTCAAACCGGGACTTTTATACTGCATTTCAAATGAAAATGATTGGTTTGTGCTATTTTCATCTAGGAAATTTGGAAAAATCTATTGAGCTTTACAAGGAATGTTTATTGCATGATGAATTCGATGCCGAAGCTTGGATAGATCTGGGTGATATATATAAAAACCAAAAGAAAGCAGAAATGGCTCTATCAGCGTATCAAAACGCCTTGAAATTTGATTGGCTGGCTATTGAAAAGCGCCAATATGCAGAAAATTCAATCAAGAATTTAGAACGACCTGTGGCTGGATGATTTTCAAAAGCAATCCCTCACCTTCATTGACAACGATGCAAGAACTCTCATAGGCGTCAGGCTTGGCGCGCAAGGCATTGAAGCAGGAACGCGCGGCACAATCTATTTCGACGATTTCGAATCGCGCCGATTCTCCTACATCGGCACGTTGACTGATCCCGCGAAAACCGACCCCTCCCGTCCTACGGACACCCTCCCCAAATCCGACGAGTTAAAGTTAGCATGTTCATCCACAGTTTTCATCGTCGGATTTGGGGAGGGCTGGGGAGGGGTCGAAATGAAAACGGTCTCCGGCGCACCGTCCGCGAGACCGTTTTTGTGTTCATCCTTCGTAGGCTTTTAGAAAATCATCCCGTGAAATCCCCGATTGAGAGAGTATCGTTCGCAAAGTCGAACTTTTGAGCGTGCGATGATTGGGCATCGTCAGCGGAGTGCGTGTCCCATCCACATTTTCACGCGCCATCACGATGTAATTCCCTTCAGCGCCAGACGAAACCCCAACATCTCAAAGGCTCGAATAACCTTCGCTTTGGGAGCGTCTACGGGAAACTTGGGCATTTAGACGGCGATCCCCGCTTCGGCAATGAAGGCTTCCAGCACGGGAGGTTCCGATTCAAACACGTCCGCGCCAAAAGTTTCGATATGAAACGCGATGGCTGATTTTGCGTCTGCCAGCGCGTCTTCGTAGGTGTCGCCTTCGCCCACAACAACCCCTTTGACTCCCAGCGGATACGCCACATAACCATCAGGATGCTTCTCGACAATGATCTTGAATTGCTTTGTCATGGTCAACCTTTCATGTTTCTGGGGGTATTATACCGCTGATAAGTTTGACGGGAAAAATGAAAACGGTCTCCGGCGCAACGTCCGCGAGACTGTTTTGTGTTTCGCTATTGAAATTACGCGGCGACCATTTCAACCGCGTTCGTCCACAACTCGTCTTCGCTCAAATCCACCTTGTCGTCCCATGAGATTCCGTAGCCGCCTGCGTCCACTTTGACTTGTTTGAAAAAGACATCGTTTTCCAACACCTTGAACGCGGCGTACTTTTCGATCAGGGGTTTGCAATCGTACACTTTTTCCACACCGTTTTGGAACTTGACGATCAACTTTTTATCTTCCACAGGAGACACAGACAGGATTTTTGGGTTGCTCATAGCTACTCCAATCCCGGCAACTGTTTGAATTCGTTGGTCTGCCACATGTGAAGCAAATCTGCTTGGTAATTCGAAGCCCACTCTTTCACCAGTTTACGGGCGCGATTCGGCAGGTCGCCTTCCATCATTTCCAACGTGGCGATATTGAAAACGGCATTGTACTCGCCGTACACTGCATGGAAATGAGGAACTCCATGTTCACTCTGGCTGAAGTACATCTTAATCAGGATACCGTAAAATCTTGCGACGACTGGCATTTTGATCTCTTGAAAAAAGTATACCACTTGTTCGATACGATTGACCTGCTTGGGATGATTGAGATGGGAAGGCAAAATGAAAACGGTCTCGGGCGCAACGTCCGCGAGACCGTTTTTGTGTTACCTTTCTATTTTCGCCTTCGGCAAAACCGTCGGCTTTCTGGGAGGGAGCGTCACAAACTTCCGCTTGCTGGCTTTCTGTTGTTTTTTCAAGTCAGCGGCGATGGCGTTCAAATCGTAATTGAATTTCTTCGCGTGCTCGTTTCGCACATTTCGCACTTCTTCTACAATCGGGTCGTTCCACATCTTACACCTCCATCAATTCCATCGGAGAACAAATTACAGGCGGTTCGTAACCGTTCAGCCTGCAAACCAATTCCACATTGGCGCGCATCGCAGCGTTCGCAATGTGTTTGAAATTCCACGTCAGCAGATAGTCCATGCCGCTGACGGTCGCAACCGCGATGTGCAACGCATCTTCCGCCGCCTATTTAGGGATCGCTTGTTGCTCGATCAGTTTGCTTGCGAGTTCAACCGATTCGGGCGTGATATCGAGAAACGCGCAATCTTCCAATGCCTGCTGGCGTTTTGAAACCGCGTCCACATCCCCCGAACTGATCTCCTGCTCTACCAATTGGGACACATATAACTCAAATTTCTCGCGACGATCCTGCCACCATTCCTGAGTCACTTGCTGGTTGGCGGCGACGAGAATGTCGCGGCTAGGTCGAGCGGTCAGATAGCTGATGACGCTGGTTTCAATATAGACCTTCATTTTCCTTCTCGAATGACGCGCGCGCGGCGGCTAGTATCGTCACTGCGGGAATGACTGATGTACAGTTGCGCGTCCATGCCGAGAGCAGGGTAAGGCAGAAGCCCTGCCGCATCGCTCCATTTGCGATGTTTTTTTCTCTTAGCCGGCGCGTTAAGGCGCACTCCCTGAATCAATCGGCTGGCAAGTAAGAGCCGTTCAGAAGGCGTCAGCTTGCCTGCGCGTTTAAGCAATTGGTCAATTTGTTGAAGAGCCATGTGTGCCTTTCGAGTTTCTACTCGTATTATACCGCCGATAACTGGCGTTACTCCTGCCGGGGATTAGATGCGTTGGATGGAAAAGTAAAACGGTCTCCGGCGCAATGTCCGCGAGACCGTATCAATGCTTGTTATTTTTTATTGCCCCAATCCCATCACCCCGCGCCCATCATCAACTTCGGACGATACTGCAACGCCTCCGCCAAATGCGCGGACTGGATGTCTTCGCTCCCTGCTAGATCGGCAATCGTTCGCGCTAATTTCAAAATACGATGGTACGCCCGCGCCGATAGATTCATCTGACTCATCGCCGCGCGCATCAGGCTCTGACCTTCATCCTGCAACTTGCAAAATTGACGTATCTCCCCCACGCGCATATCGGCGTTGCAGATAATATCGGATTTACCGTTCGCAAAACGTTTTTGTTGAATATCTCTCGCGGCTTGCACTCGCGCTCGAATCGACTCGCTTGATTCACCGAGACGGTCTCCGCTTAACTTTTCATAATCTACTCTGGGGACCTCGATATGGATGTCAATCCGATCCAGCATCGGACCCGAAATCCGTTTTTGATATTTGGTCACAAGTGCATGAGCGCAGGTGCAGGGCTTTTGCGAGTCGCCGTAGTAACCGCAAGGGCAGGGCTGTACACAATTGAACGTACTTCTCATTTACAAAAGGATAAAGAACTATCAGTTTCAGATTTTCTCCCAATCACTGAAATAGTCTATTTGCAATATTCGCTAGTTTCGACTTTACAGTGTTATGTTTTTGCCAGAACACTGTTCAAGAGTTGGATCGATTTCCCCACGCCTTCGATGGAAGACAGACTGTAATCCTCATGTTCGATACTCAACACATCATCGTAACCATTTTGCTTCAACTGGATGACAAAATCACGCCACCAAAGCTCGGGATGACCATAACCTAGAGTCACGTAATTCCAGGAACGTTCGGCGACGCGGTCATTGGGCTTGGTCTCCAACAAGGTGTTGATCTCACTATTCTGTGGATCGATACGCGTGTCCTTGGCATGGACGTGATAAATCGCGCCCCCCAGTTGACGGATGGCACGTAACGGATCGCCCCCCATCCACAGCGCGTGACTGGGATCGAAATTCACGCCTACAATTTCGCCCACTGCGTTACGTAATCTGAGCAGTGTCTCTGTATTGTACACAAGCTGGTGAGCGTGTTGCTCCACACAGATCTGCTCGATGCCGTTATCGCGCGCATGATTCGCCAGGTCACGCCAATAAGGAATGGCAACATCATCCCATTGATACCGTAAAATCTCGCGGCACTCGGGAGGCCACGCGGTTGTGATCCAATTCGCATTCTGATCGCCCGGGCCGCCCGGCAGCCCGGACATCATGACGATCCGGCGCACACCGATCAGGCGCGCCAGTTTCATTGTATTGCGAACCACCCCGTCATTGGATTTCCCACGCTCTCCGGGGGCCAGTTGATTACCAGAGCAATTCAGCGCGTCGATCTCCAAACCATGCTCGCGAATTTTTGCGAGGAAGTTTTGCCGTTCCGATTCCTGTTCCAAGAGAAGATTCAGATTCAAATGAGGCGCGACCGACCAACCGCCGCAACACAACTCCAGAGTCTCCACCCCGAGTTTGGTGGTTGTGTCCAGCATTGCCTCGAACGACAAATGCCCCAAACTATCTGTGTTTAAACCGATGCGCATGGTACGTTCCTTTGTTGTTACCGATCCACTTCTGTGTCAAACTCGCTCACGCGCGCCCAGCGGCGTTCCCGGCACGACAAATCCACTGCGTCAATGACCTTATTCACTCGATACGCAAAACGCACATCGGGCTGGGTTGGCTTCCCCAATGCGACCGCTGTGATCAGATCATGCGCTTCGATGATCTTCTGATCGTTATATCCCAGCCCGATTCCTGCCAGACCGAAGAAGGCTTTATAGCCGGGATGTTCCGGTCCAATGTAGATCGTCTTATATCCCTTTTCTCGATCCGGGTCTGTGTGACGATACAACTGAATTTCGTTCATGCGTTCCTGCGTGTAAAACAAACTGCCTCGTGTGCCTTGAATCTCATAGTCTAGACCCAATTTGCGTCCCACGCCAATGCGACTCGTGCCAATCGTCCCGATCGCGCCATTCTCAAAACGGATGAGGAATTCCATGATGTCTTCGTTCTCAACCGAACGCATCTTCCCGCTGCTTTGAGCGGTCGCCGCATAGCCGGAGCCAGCCTCCGGCACGACTCGCTCGTTGATCTTCGTCGCATTCAATCCGCAGACTTCGACGATATCGCCCACTAGAAACTGGGCAAAGGCAATCGTATGGGAACCTAGATCGCCCAACGCGCCGGTCCCTGCCTGAGCACGATCCAGTCGCCAACTGAATGGGATATCTGGGTTCGCAAGAAAATCCTGGTCGAATGTGCCGCGAAATAAAGTGATGTCGCCAAGTTCCCCCGATTCGATCATCTGCCGGGCAAAAGCCTGGGCAGGGTTTTTCAAGTAGTTGAATCCCACGATACTGATCACGCCGGCTTTTGCGACCGCCGCGACAATTCGCGCCGCATCGGCGGAGGTCGTTGCCAGCGGCTTCTCGCAGTAGATGTGCTTGCCAGCCTGAGCGGCCGCGATCGCCATTTCCGCGTGCAGGGCATTAGGCGTTGTGATATCAACCACATCCACGCGCGGATCGTTCACTACATCGCGCCAGTTCGTTGTCCAGCGCGCAAAGCCAAATTCTCCAGCCCGGCGTTCCAAGGCGTTCGCGTCAACGTCTGCAACGATCTCCAGGACAGGTCTGCCCGGCTCATTGCCAAACACGAGAGGGACGTTTTGAAACGCTGTGGCATGAGCCTTCCCCATGCCGCCGGTGCCGATCAATCCAATGCGGATGTCTTTCAATGTTTATGCTCCATTCTTGATGGATATGGTGTTTGTGCTCGAAAGAAGAAGGATCACTCAGTCGACTTGCTCTCGGGCAAAACTTGTATATGATCCTGGGCAAATTCCAGCGTGACGTTTTCCCCTTCCGCAAAAAGCTCGGTAACATGCGGATCGGTCTCTGTGCCTAAAATAGTGACCCCGCCAACATCCACCGTGTATTCGATCATGTCGCCGAGATACACTGCCTGACGGATGGTTCCCCGATACAGCCCGCCGCTCTTTCGGATCTGGATCATCTCAGGGCGGACGATCAAGGTGGCAGACTCTCCCTCGCGGAATTGATGTTTTACATTCGATAACGTGATTGTCTCGCCCAGCGATTTGATCGTCGCGTTTGAATTTTGCTGCGCGAGGATCACCCCATCAATGAAGTTGGCTCGCCCAATGAAGTTTGCGACAAAAGGGCTGTTCGGGAAGCGGTAGATCTCCACGGGCGTTCCCACTTGTTCGATCAAGCCCTCGTTCATGACCACGATGCGGTCGGATAGCGTCATCGCTTCGATCTGGTCGTGAGTAACGTAGACGCTGGTGATATTCAGTTCTTTTTGGATCCTGCGGATCTCGGCGCGCATCTCCTCGCGAAGTTTTGCGTCCAGATTCGAGAGCGGCTCATCCATCAGAAGAACCTTTGGCTCCATCACAAGCGCCCGCGCCAGAGCGACTCGCTGCTGCTGCCCGCCGGATAACTGCCCGGGGGCGCGATCTCCATACCCCCGCAGGTGGACCAAGTCCAAGACGCGTCCGACTCGTTCAGCAATCACATTTTTACTTAACCGCTGCACATTGAGTCCATAAGCGACATTTTCAAAAACGGTCAAGTGAGGAAAGAGCGCGTAACTTTGAAAGACCATCGACATGTTTCGTTTGTGAGGCGGAAGCGAATTGATCTCCTGTCCATCCAAAACGATCCTTCCAGAGGACGGGAATTCAAACCCCGCGATCATGCGCAATGTGGTGGTCTTTCCACAACCTGAGGGTCCCAGTAACGTTACCAGTTCGCCTTTTTGAATCTCCAGGTTCACATTTTGCACAGCCACGACCTCCCCCACATTGCCGCGTGACGGAAAAACTTTGATGACGTTCTCCAGTGTTAAGTACATTGATGATTCCTTATGGTTGAAGCGCTCACAATTGACTTAGGTCAACACCGTTGCGGCCCCGAAATAAACGGTTTGTGACGATATTCAAGATCGCAATCGCGATCAGAACGAGCACAATGATCAGGGTTGAGTATGCCGCAGCGATACTGACGCCGCCCTGTTCCCATTCACTCAGGATAGACGCTGTGACAATTCTCCATTTTGCGCTGACCAGAAAGATGATCGCCGACAGACTGGTCATATGCCGGGTGAAGCTGAAGATCAACCCCGCCAACAGCGCCGGGAGGATCAGCGGCAAAGTGACCTTACGGAAAGTGTACTGCGCGTCTCCGCCCAGGATGTTTGACGCCTCCTCGATCGACGGGTCGATCTGTTGCAGCGACGCAACGCCCGCCCGCACAGACGCCGGCAGACTGCGGACGATAAATGCAGCCATGATGATGTACGCGCCGCCGATCAGCGCAAAGGGCGTTCCCATGAACGACATCGCACAGGGAATGATCAACGCCACAATCCCGCCAAGTAACCGCGCGGACGGATGTTTTAGTCTCTGCGCCAGCAGGATGCCTGCAAAAAGCAGAAAAATTGCCAGTAGAGATGGGGGCGGCTGCAATAATACTTTAATATGATCTGAAAACTGGAAGACGGCATTACTCCAAAACCCGCGCTCTATATTTCTGCTGAAATCTGCAATGGGTTTTGCCAGTGTGTTCGCCCAATTCGCGCTCATCACGTAGATCCCCAGCAAGAGCGATGTTGTGACGCCAACCCGGTCCCTGCTGTTCAGGAAAAGGATAAGCGCCAGGACGAAGTACAGCCCTCCCAGCAGATAATAGACTTGCATGCTTTCCATACGAGTCGGGAAAAAGCCGATCGTGGTTCCCAATAGAAGGATGATCAGTCGCTCGCGCGTATCTCTGCCAACTACCAGAACGAAAAAGACGGCTAAGATCGCATAGACGATAATCGCCAGAGCGAGAGGCGGTTTATTGAAGATCAGAATAAAGCCGATCCCGAGGATCGTGCCTGGTATCGCTCCACCGAGGTTCGAGCTGAAGTCCAGAATTTCCTTGCCGCTAAAATTCTTTCGAACTACCAGCCAGGCAATGACCATACCCAGGAACGCGGCAAAGGGCGTCGCCAGAACGCTCAGGAAGGTCGTATCCAGGATCGCTTCTACGCCGCGTGTTAGCACCATGGACCAGTGACGCAACGTGGGGGTGAAATCGACTCCCCAGGCAAAGCTGAATGAGCCGTAGACGATCGTTGCATATAACAGGACCACAAACGCGCAGATCAGGTAGGCAGTGACATTGAATGCCCAGCGAATGATCGGTTCTTTCTCGGTGATCTGCGCTCCGGATGGCTTACCGGTCACCGAGATATACGAACGCCGGTTAACATAGTATCTTTGGATCATGAACAATAGAAGCGTGGGAACGATCAAAATAAACGAGAGCGCCGAGGCTTTTTGATAATCGTATTCGCCGATCACAGCCAGGAATATCTGCGCCGAGAGTACCGTCCGATTGCCCGCAATAAATAATGGGTTGCCCAAGTCCGCCAGCGACTCCACGAATAGCAACAAGAACGAGCCTGCAATCCCCGGAATGAGAAGCGGCAGGGTCACGGTGCGAAAAATGTGGAACCGGCTGGCGTGCAGACTGGCGGCTGCTTCCTCCAGCGCTGGGTTGAGCCGTTCGAGCATCGCTCGCAGGATCAAATACGCTACAGAAAAGAATGTGATCGTTTGCACCAGAACGAGCCCATCCAGACCGTAGATGTCGTTCATGCCCGAAACAAAATCGATCCCCAGCACTTTCTTGGTGATCAATCCGCTTCGCCCAAATAGAAGAATGACACTCAAGGCAAGCGCGAATGGCGGCGAGACGGTTGGCAACAAGGCAAGCCAGTGCAATAAATTTTTTGCAGGCGGATTACAACGAACAGCTGCATAAGCAAAAATAAAACCGACGAGCGTTCCAAACAAGGCTGTAAAGAGTCCCATGACCATCGTGTCCACAAAGGCTCGGCGTAATACGGGACCGTAGGTACTATCAAAATAGCGCGCAAAATAGGTGAGATCAAAGCGACCTGCCTCTGAAATAAACCCGCCTGCGACAGTCCGAAGAATAGGCAACAAGATAAAAACAAAGATAAAAATTCCAGAGAATAACAGGCTCATGAAGAGCGTTGGATCTCTGAAGATGAGCAAAAACTCCTGGAAGCGACGCTGGGCGCCTGTATCGGGAATCTTTGAGGATTGGGGTGGCGCTAAGGTCGTCTTCATGCTCCTCCATTACAACGCTGGGCGGCATGTTGCCTGCCGCCCAGCGTTTATATCCCAATATTATTGTTTTAGATTGTCTGCGCCTGCGATCTCGTTCGTAAACTTATCTACAAACTCCTTCTTATGCTCGCCAGCCCAGATGAAGTCGTAATCGATCAGGTTGACTTGGAGCAGTTCGGGGTGAGAAAGTTCAACGCCCATAACTGTCGGAGCCTGATAGGCGGCATACGTAGGACCAAGCGCCTGTGTTTCGGGGGTCAATGCCCAATCGAACCACAATCGCGCAGCTTGTGGGTGTTTCGCACCCTTTAGAATTCCCATACCACCGATCTCATAACCGGTGCCTTCTTTAGGGAAGGTCAACACCAACGGCAGTTTATTGTTATCGATCTCATTCACGATATCGTGCGAGAAAACGATCGCCACTGCGCCTTCACCCTGACCGACAAACTTAGCGGGCGCGGCGCCGCTCTTGGTAAATTGAGACACCTGCCCGGCATACTGCTTCAGATATTCCCAGCCTGCCTCCTCGCCTCGCAGCTGCAAAACGGTTGCGAGCGCCGTGTACGAGGTGCCCGAGGACGATGGATGAGCCACCATTATCTGCCCCTTGAATTCAGGTTTCAACAGATCATCCCACGAGGTGGGCGCGGACGTGCCGGGATGTGCGGCGAGCCAATCCGTATTGGTGGCAAACCCCAAGGTTCCCACATAAACACCGACCCACTGATTGTCCGCGTCCTTCATTTTTGCCGGATCAGACAGGTTGGCGTAATTCGGCGAATCATAGGCTTCCAACAGTCCCTCGCCTTTTGCGGCGACAAAGCTATCGATCGGGCCGCCCCACCAGATGTCAAACGTGGGATTATCCTTTTCTGCCTGGAGACGGGCAAGCGCTTCACCGGATGACATTCGAACATAGTTAACGGTGATCCCATACTTCGCTTCGAATTCCTGCTTCATTCCCTGGCACCATTGTTCCTGCGGCGTACACATAACGTTCAGTTCGGTGTCAGTTATTTCTCCCGCAGGGGCTTCGGTTGCCGCAGGCGGCGCTTCCGTCGCTGCGGGCGCGCAGGCTGCAAGCGTCACTGCGGCTATCAAAATAAAAATCATCCACTGGCGTACTTGTTTTGCGGTCATTGCTCACTTCTCCTTATTAAGATTGAGTAGCTGGGTACAAGGGACCATCCCATGCACCGACCGTCAATTCCTTCCACCCTACTAGCAGGTCTCAGGCAATGGTAAAGAACAAAGACCATGATGTCAAGGGTGTTCGATAGCAAGCATCCCCATGCCAAGTTGGATCGTTTTTCAAACCGAATTCATAGATCGTCGCTTTCCCCGTTAGCGAACTATTCCATGATCATACTTATCCCGAATGAACGCTTCTACTTCGCCTATGGGGCGATTAAATGGTCCCAGATTTTCCATCTTCAGGCTCGTGACCGCCGCCGCCCAAATCCCTGCTTCGCGAGGCGGCAGGCTCAGACGCTTGGCGACGTATGTTCCAACACATGTATCGCCGCGCCCGCTGCGCCCATCGAGGCGGGCGGGATAAAATCCCATCTCATGGAACTCGCCATCGGCAAGGATCAGCACGCCGTCTTTGTGCGTGAGCACGATCTCACGCGGACCCATATCGGCATAGAATGACGCCGCCTTAAAGATATCTTTCTCGCCGGTCAGGAATTCCGCCTCGACCGCGTCGCTCTTCACGACATCCACCTGGGCGAGCGTGGATCGCATCTCATCCCACGGCTCATACTTCAATTCCACGCCGCGCAAAACACGGACGAAGCCTTGCATGTCGGCGGCGACGAGCATCTTCTTCTCTTTTAACTTCTCGATGACATCCATCCCCACTTCGCCTCGCAGGCTGGACCCGATCACGGCTGCCCTGGCGTCGAACGACTCCACATCCCCAGCGGTAATAGAACCAGCCGTCGCGGACACAGAAAGCGTGCGGATATCTGGATCGGTGGTTGGGTACTCAAGCTTCATCAAAGTAGATTGCGGCGTATAGGTGGGGTAGCAGTCAATACCCGCCTGAACAAGTTTTTCTACTACATGGTCGTCTTCTTTTGCAAGGCGGGTGATCACAGCGACATTGAATCCAAGTTTGGCGGCGGCATGTGCCGCATAATTGACCGCGCCGCCATCAACATACTTCACGCCTGCGGGAGAAATAATGGTGTCTTTTGTGTAGTTGCCAATATAGAGAACATCGTAGTTTTTCATGTGAGTTGTTACCTTCTCGAGATGTATGAATGTTGATCTTTATCTGTGTGGCTATGATAATTACTGAAGTTGCTCTACCGTTTTTAACGGGAATATCCAAAACCTCAGCCACGAATTCACATGGATTGATTTAAAAAAATTAGTGAAAATCCGTGTGAATTCGTGGCAAAGAATTTTACTGTGTGTCAGAATCCCGCCCAAAACGGGAGACCCTTTAAGATTGAATACAACCATGTTCCGCCAGAAATCTCAAACCAGACTTGACTTCTTCAGGCGAATTGAATGTTTGAAATTCACATGTGCGAAAGGCGCCCTGCGGCAAATAGGAAGCGACCATGTCAAAATTAACCGTTCCCAGCCCGGGAGCGTAATGATCGGTAGTGCCGCGCACATCGTGCAGGTGTGTGCCGATCATGCGCGGGCTAAACCGTTTGAGCCATTCCTCGTGCAGGTAGAACCCCAATTGATCCAGCGTCTCTGCATGACCGACATCATAGAGAAAGCCAATGCGATCTGGCACCGCCAGACTGAGCAGAATGTCCAACTCATCGGGGTTGGGGAATTCCATATAGTGATAGCGATTTTCGATCCCCAAAGAAACACCGAGAGGTTCCGCGTAAGCAATCAATTCGCTGATGCTCTTCACAACAGCGCTGAATGCCGGCTTTGCCGTATCTGCCCGGACTTGAATCATCTGCGCCTTGATCTTTTGATATTCTTCCGATTCACGTTGACCGGAAGCATGTAGCACTCGAAGTTTTTTCTCCAGCGCCTTGTCTGCGTTGGCGTGCCCGGCGTGGATCACCACAGTGGACGCATGAAGCCGCGCTGCCAGATCGATACTCCGCCGAATCGCCTGGACGCCCTGACAGCGATTCTCTTCATTCGTCGAGGAGATCAACCAGTCGCGCCGCTGTAATTCATCCACAGAGATATCTGCCGGACAGGGTTCGTGGACACTGCTGAATTGGAAAGCGTCCAGGTCAATGCCGTCGAGCATGGCAGAGGTTATCTTGTGATTCAACTCGATTCGCGCAAAGCCTGCGCGGCGCGCAAATTCAAAGAAGTCAGTCAGCTGGGGAAAGGTCTTGATCGCCCACATCGTGGAAAGAGAAGCGTCGTAAACAGAGGCAGGCTCAGGCTGGGACGAGAGGCGAGGCGGGTAGATATCCAAGAGTTCGCGCAGGTTGTCAATGACATAATCGGGCGCGAGTTCCGCTTCATCCGTCTTATCAGCGGCAGGCTCGTTGGGATCGCGCAGGATGAGCGCATTGGAAAATCCCGCTTTGCGCGCGGCTGCCACGTCGCGCTCAACGCGGTCGCCGATGTAGGCGCAACGTTCGGGCGCGATGCCCATGCGCTGAGTCGCCTCCAGCAAGATGTTCGGATTTGGTTTTCGCTTTCCGATCACAGCCGAGAGAATGACCGTCTCGAAACAGCCCGTGATCTCAAGCTCTTTCAGCAATGCAGGCACTTCGACACTGCTGGTTGTATTGCTCACGAGTCCCAGGTGGTAGCCGCGTCGGAACAGTTCCAGAATCACTTCCCGGCTTTCAGGCAGGGCGGTGCGTATGCCAATGGATTCACGATACAGCTGGTTGAGTTCAACTGCCATACCACTGACCTTCTCAGCGGGAAAATCAGGCAGCATCCATTTGGTCCAAAGCTCGCTCTCGTTAAGCTCGATGTGCGTTTCTTCTGCCCATGCTTTGTACGCCTTTGCCCGTTGGGATAGGAGAGTCGTAAACTCCTCCACAGCAACGTTGGAGTCAAGTTGGTGGATCATCTTTTGAATGATCGCGTGTTTCTCCTCCTGCGTGCGTTTGACGGTGCGGCGCAGCGTACCGCCCATATCAAAGAGTATCGCTTCAACCTGGTTGTTCATATCATCCTATTTCCGGAAGTTTAAGTAGATCTGAAAATTTTTCGATAAAGCGATCGGCGTTGGCGTCTTCATCATAATTAAAGGCAACGGTCGGCATTCCGATGGCGCGCGCGCCATTCAACTCAGAAGCCTTGTGTCCGACGAAGATCGCCTGGTCTGGCGAGAGCCCCAGTTGTCCCAGGACTGCTTCATAGATCTTCGGGTCGGGCTTGCGCGTCCCCACGTCCATGGAGGAAATGATCGAGTCCCATACGCGACCAAAGCCGCCGCGCTCGAACCATTTCAACTTTGCGGAGATCGTATTTGCCGTATCGGTCACAATGCCCAACAGGTAGCCCTGATCTTTCAACTGGTGAAGCGTTTCCGCGACGCCATCGAAGAATGCGACGTTTCCGTCGTCTTCGATCAGGGCTTGTTTGCCGCGTTCCACGAGGTTCGGCTCCGTAAGCCCGTAGATCTTCACCACCGCTTCACGATATTCCTCATGTGAGATCTGTCCGCGATACGCCTGAAATTGGATGGCTTTCTTCTCTTGTGAAAAATTCGGGTTGGGTTCCAGTCCCATCTCTTTCAGGAAGGCGGAAAAATGACGTCCGCGTTGTGGACGGTAATACAGGATGTCGCCCGCGTCAAAAATGAAAGCGCGAATTTTTCTCTTTGTGTCTTTTGCAGAGACGGCATTTTCCTTTTTAAGGATAGCCAGCAGTTCGGTCAGGTCATCAATGACGGCATCCGGCGTCGAGCCTTCGTCGTTCTCTCCATGCGCGAAGTTATGACGGATCTGGACGGCGCACCCAAAACCTGCGCGGCGCGCCCCGTCAATATCCCGCACAACGCGGTCGCCGACGTAAAGACATTGGCTGGCAGGGACGTTCGCAAGCCGGGCAGCATGGTGGAAGATGGCTGGGTCCGGTTTGCGGTAGCCGTATTCGCTTGATAAAACAATCGGATGAAAATAATCAATAATTCCATACTTTTCCAAATTCACTGGCACCTGCCCGCGGCTATTGACGTTACTGATCACGCCGATCTTCAATCCCATTTCTTTGATGGCGCGTAACACTTCAGGGACCTCGTGCTGCATCGCGCGAACATAAAAATCCGTTTCGATCAGAAACATCAGATCCTCTGAAATATCGGCTAGCTTTTTTCGATCCATCTCTCGACCGGCAAAAATATACTCAGACCAGACTCGCTGCGAGGGCAGCTCTTTCATCGTTCGGATGCTCCATTGTTTGTAACTGGATAAACCATTGGAAATGAGATCATAAAGTTCCTCTGTCGAGAGATACAGATCGATCCCGGCATCCATCAGCCTTTGCTTTATTACTGCTGTTGTATTTAATCGTAGCTCGCGTGTGTATCCAAATGTCTCAATTGTGCCTCCCATATCAAAGAAAACAGCCCTGATAGTCATAACCTCTCCAATACCACTCAATGCTTGCTCGCCTTATCCAAGTTGGCGAAACTGCGTCCAGACCTGCAATGAAATTTATTTATTTACAATATGCCGCATGAGCCGCGAAACCGAAAATTGCAATCTCGGTCCGCAGTCTCATACAAAATCTACTTTGAACGCGGGCAGTTTTGTCTGCCCGCGTTCAAAGGTTGTTAATATGAGATGAACCTATGGCGTAAGCAGATTCACTGCCCAGAAGTCGCGTATTTTGCTCAAGTTCTGATAAGCGAACAGGTCATCGCTGGGCCAGAGATTGATCTCATTGCGAGGCGGCATGCCCTCCGCAATCGGCAGACCAACAACAGCCGGGTACGCGCCAAACCTATTCCAAGGCGCAAATCCCTGTTCGGATAGAGCAAATTTGATGAACAGTTTGGCGGCATTCGGATGCGGCGCCTTATTGGCGATGCCCAGATAGGTGGCTTTCAGGATGCCCGCCACCGGTTGGAGATCGTAGCAGGGCGCCATAGCCAACTCACCCTCCTGGGTGTTTTCATAGCTGGACAAACCGGTCCAGCCATAACCAGGCTCAACGGAAGGATCCATACCCAAGGTGGCAAATGCCGCGTCCACTTCATCGCCTCCCGGCTGAATACCCGGTTGATTGTGCGCCAGTTTCTTTAGATACAAATATCCGGCATCCGGTGTATCGTCGCCATACGCTTCATCTTCTGTCCACTCTTTTCCATAAAGAGCCTTATACGCTTCAGCCATTTGGTCGGCATGTTGCACGATCAGCGCGATCTTAGCCGTAGTGCTGGAATCGGAGATCGGGTCTTCCATATAGAATTTGCCCTTCAACGCCGGTTCCGTGAACTGCCACCAATTGGTGGCGGGACAGCCATCGGGGAAAATCTCGGAGTTGTAGCCGATCACATCCACCGACCGGCGGGCGAGCGCAAATGGACGTTCGGGACTCACGTCCTCCATGACAACGCCCGGAGGCGTGTACCACCAGATCCATTCATTGGGCATGGCTTCCCCGTACAACAAGTGTCCATCGCTATTGAACCAGACATCGCCCACGACATTGCCCGCTTCCTGCTCGGCGGACATTTTTACGGCGATGTCATCGGTATCGCCTCCCTCGAGCGCAATATCGGGGTAGAGCGCGTTCCAATCTTCCAATAATTTTTCAAACCTGGAAGAGTTGGCATACACCACTACCGATCCTTCTTCTTTTGCGGCTGCCTCGATCGCAGCCCAATCCTCGGTCGCGGGTGTATACGGACCAACCCCATTATCCTTCGCCCACTGTTCTGCCGCTGTGAGTTCGGTCCCTGAACCGGCGGGCGCTTGCGTTGCGGGAGAACCGCCGCACGCTGCTAGCAGGCTGATCAAGACGAAGATCGTTAGGTATCTTGCAAGGGTTTTCATTTCTTTCTCCTCGTGTGTTATGGATAGAAATTCGAGTCTATGAAAATCAACCAACGCCTATTGCTGTAATGTTGTGTTGGGCGCCTCCTTTCGAAATTGCTATTCTTCGTTTGCGCTTGAATAAATGCTGGATTTAGTTTTTCGAGGGAATCAGGCTTCCGCTTTCCTTATCGTACAGATTAAGAGCATGGGGATCGAACTTCAGCCAGATCTTGTCGTCCATCTTGAACCGGCTGATCCCCGATTCTTTGACGGTAATCTCGACATTCTCGCGGGTAGCGACGATCGTCGTTTCAGACCCTGACGGCAACACGGAATACACACTGAACTCTACCGCGTCGGGAACAGGCTGGGTGGATATGGCGGCGTCTTCGGGACGCAGGGCAACGACCACTTCTCCGCTCGCGTGAGCGGTATCTACATGTAGGTCGAAATTTTCCACTCGTACACATCCATCGCCTACGACGACTCCGTTCAATAGGTTCACCTTGGGGTTGCCAATGAAATCCGCGACAAATAAGTTAGCCGGGTAGTGATAGACCGCATCGGGTGCGTCTAATTGTTGTAGAACCCCATCTTTCATTACCGCGATCTTGGTGGACATCGTCAAGGCTTCCACCTGGTCGTGAGTCACATAGATGGTGGTGGCATCGGAACTGTGATGCAAACGTTTTAGCTCGGCGCGCATATCCATACGCAGGCGGGCATCCAGGTTGGAGAGCGGCTCATCCATCAAAAATACTTTGGGACGATAAGCCAACATACGCGCCAGCGCGATCCGTTGCTGCTGACCGCCGCTCATCTCGCGCGGATAACGCTCCTCATAGCCCTGCATCTGGACTTCCTCCAGGGTTTCTTTTACGCGCTCTTGCATGTCCTCTTTGCTCATTCCCTGGATCTCAAGCGCAAATGTAATATTCTTCTCTACTTTCATATGCGGCCATAAAGCATAATTCTGGAAGACAAATCCAAGTTCGCGTTTTCCCGGCGGTAAAGAGATTCCTTTGGCGTGCGAAAAGATCAGAGTATCGCCGACGTAGATCTCGCCTCCATCTGGATCCTCCAGCCCCGCAATGCAGCGCAACAGGGTCGTTTTGCCGCAGCCGGAGGGTCCCAACAGCGTGAGAAACGATCCGGGTTCGATCGTCAGGCTGACGTCGTTGACCGCTTTTACATCCCCAAAGTATTTGGTGAGATTTTTTACAGTGATCGAAGTTGCCATGAGGCTCTCCCTACATTCCTAAACCTTTTTTGAGGCTTCCGCCGCGGAACCGGCTGATGATAAAGCTGCCCAATGAGACAAGCGCAATTAAGATGAGGATGACAACGTTTGCCATCTGTTGATCGCCATTTTCGATATAAAACATGGTCTGGCTGGCAAGGACCTGCGTATCCGGCGTGACCAGGAGGATGATCAATGAAAGTTCGCGCATTACAGAGATAAAGGTCAGCAAAAACCCGGAAATGAATCCCGCGCTGGTTAGGGGCAGGATGATACTCTTGAAGCGCTTCAAAACGCTTGCTCCCGCGATCTGAGCCGCCTCTTCCAGTTCTCGACCCACCTGCATCATGGCAGATACCCCCGAGCGCGAAGAGTAGGGGATCTTATCCGCGATTGAAACTAATACCAGCAGGCTAAACGTTCCATATAAAGCAGGCAGGGGACCAAGCGGTTTGACGAACATCGCGATATAGACGGCGCCCAACGCAATGCCGGGGATCACGTATGGAAGGAATGCCAATTGCTCCACCAGCTTGCTGAGTCGCGTGCCGCGTCCCTTGACAATGGCGTAACCAAGCAAGATGCCAAACAGCGCGGTAATGAGCGCCGTCCACAACGATAGGCGAATGGAGTTCCAGGCTGTTTTGTAGATCTTGGGGTTGAGCAAAACGCCAGGTTCCCCATGGTTGTAGATCGTGCCGCGCTCGCCGATCCAATGCTGCAGAGAAAGATTACTTAAGCTGTAATTGCCATCCTGCAACATCAAGGACGACCAGACCAAAAGCCCGATTGGAACAATAATGACCAGCGCTTGGAAAATAATCACGCAAACGAAAAATACTTTTCTCCAGTTCCGTAGTTTGGTCGCTTGGGCGACAAAGCCCCGCCCCCCGATCGTTTCGTAACTCTTGCGCGTCCCGATCAATCGTTGATTGAGGGTAATGATCAGCAGGGAAAGGAGGATCAATACGATGGCTAACACGAAACCGTCCGCTCGATCTCCTACACCGATGCTGCCGCGGATCATGGTCGAAACAACATAGTAGCGAACCGGCGTTCCTAAAATGTTCGGACCCCCAAAGGTGCCCATGACTTTCGAAAACGTCATTACGAACCCTGAGAGGATTGCCGGCAGCACCAGCGGAAACGTGATCTTGCGTAGAACGCGCCAGCGGCTTGCGCCCATCAACTCCCCTGATTCCTCGAGGCTCGAATCGATCGACATCAACGCGGCAGATACAAACAGGAAAAAAAACGTATAGTAATGAAGCGCGCTGCAAATAATGATGGGCGCCGGACCATACGCTAACCAGTTGGGAGGGCTTTGTTCAAACAGGAATTCAAACACCCCGGGCGTTCCCCCAGAGAGCCGGTTCTTGAAGAAAACGATCCAAGCCTGAGCCAGAGTCCAGGATGGCATGATGTAGGGGATGACCGCCAACTGGTTAACAAGATTGCGCCCGGGCATGTCTGTTCGGACGACGAGCCAGGCTAATGATCCGCCGATCGCCAGCGCAAGCAGCGTGGCGCCCGTGGCAATGGTTAGCGAATGTCTTAATGGGGTATATAAGTAGATCTGACTCAGCGCGCCCGTCACCATCCGCACATAGTGATACAACGTGAACCCGCCCAGTTCGGCGCCCGGCACTGCGGCAACATCGCGCATCTGCCAGGTGAATGTCGTTTCCAACATGCGATACAAGGGGATGATGATCATGTAATACATCAAAAGCAACATGATCAATGACAAGATCACATGCGGTCGCGTCAACCAACGAACGAATCGTCTGACAATGGTAAGCCAATGGCTGGATGATGGTCGTTCTACCGATGTTTCAAGACCTGCCATAGAGTCTGCTCCAGGAACCGTTCAGATTTAGGAACTCAGTGATTGTCGGTCAGTTCTATTTCACTTGCATCGCGGAAGTATGTATTTGTCGATCGCAGGCTGGCAGTGGCGTTCAGGTGGATGATATGGTGTAGTCTTTTAGGCGGTCGCGCAATTCGTCAAGCTTATCGAGGTTTTCCATCACGCCACTTTGTTCGCTGGCAATTGCAAGCAGGATCGCATTGATGATGGTCATCGGTACAATATGGGAATGGAAGCCCGAAACCGGTCCGCGCCGCGCCGATAAGACCACATCGGCTTTATCCCCGATGATGGTGTCGAGCGTATCGGTCAGGAAAATAATAGGACAACCCGCCTCACGGGCATAATCGAGAACGAGTTGTAATGCTGGGGATGCGTCGAAGAAGCCGATCGCGAACAACAGATCGTTCTTCGTCATGGATAGCAGAGGCTCAAGAAATTCGCGTCCGGCTGTAGTAAGCGGGATCATCTGACGCCCAAACCGTTCGAGCCGAATCCGTATTTGATCCACGAGGGCGATCGAGGGACCCACGCCAAAGATAAAAATCCGCTGACGAGACTTGATCAACTCAACAGCCTGCTGCAATGCCGCTCGATTCACGGATTCAAGCGACTGCGTCATATAGTCGATTTCGGATGCGACCAGCCTCTCATAGATATCCCCCGCTTCTCGCAGCTCGTTAAGACGACTGCGGATCCGCGCCGAATGAGTGACGCGACGCCTGAAATTATCCTGCAAAACTTCCCTCATAGCTGGGTAACTGTCAAACCCCAAAGAACGCGCAAACCGGACAAGCGTTGCCTCGCTCAGCCCCAGACGACTCGCCAAGTCACCTGCTGAAAGAAAAGCGGACTCCTCCTGATTCGTGCGCAAATAGTCTGCGATCTGCTTTTCACTTTTCGTGAGATCTTTGTATTTCTCACTGATGATCTGCCCGAAGTTAAGCGACGGTTCTGCTAGATTTAGCATTTATTTTTCCTTTGTTAAGAAAAACTTTCAAATTCTAGCTTTATGAAATTTTACTTTTATTTGAATATCATACAACATTTTTATTTAATTTGCAAGTATTCTTTCAGAATTTGACATGGTTTTCTCAAGAACCAAAAATACAGGCTTTTCGTGCAGGATTGCACGGGTCGGACGGAGGTTTTTTTCCATCTGGTAGGGAAGAAACCCTGTCTATCGTGTGTTCTCTCCACCAAAGACGAATTCTGTCAAGCTTTCTTGAGAAAACCATACAGAATTTGACAAGACGAGTTGAAGGCGAGATAAATGTATCCCGAAGGTATCCAATAGCTACCATCCGCTCAACTAAGATTACGAACTTTTCGATAGCGTAGCGCAACGAAACATCCATACAAGAGCGAGAATCCCGCGCCGACCCCAATGGACAGAGGCGCGCCCACCCAATCTGCTGTCAAGCCCGCCTGCAACCCACCGAGATTTGTCATTCCTTGGGTCACGAGCGAGTACAAGCTCATCACGCGGCCGCGTAATTGATTCGGCGCATTGAGTTGCAGTAAGGTATTTGCCATCGCATTCTGAAAAACATGGCTCATCCCTACGAACAGCAATAGAACCATTGATACAACCATCGAGTTCGAGTTCACAAATAGGAGCAGGAGCAATGGGAAACTCAGATTCCCCAAAGTGAGCATCTGTCCGCGCCGCGACTTCTCGGATAGCGACGCAACTAGAAACGCCCCCGTCACCGCGCCTATGCCGGCAGCGGACAATAACAAGCCAAGCGGAATTGCCTCTGGAGCTTTGCAACTCATCATCTGATGGCTTCCATCACACAGAAAAGCGATCATCGGCTTCGCGCTTTCGCTGAGAGCACCAGTCGCAAACACAGGCAGTAATGTCTGGTAAGGTCGTGAGAGGAACGAATTCACCGCCACAAGGCTCATGAGAACGAGGAGGGTCTGTTGCCCCAACAGATAACGCATACCTTCGATCATATGTCGCCCTGGGGATGGTTGTGATTCTGTGTGCGCAGGAGGGAGAGATAGATTACGCATCGCGAGCAAGCTGACGATGACTGCCAGAAAACTCAAACCATTCAACAGGAAGGCAACTGCTTCCCCCAACAACGCGACAAAAATTCCCGCCAGCGCCGGACCGATCGTTTTGGCTGTGTTGTTCATGGCGGAATTCAACCCAATCGCGCTCGTCAGATCATTCCTCCCCTCTATCATCTCGATGACAAATGATTGCCGGGCGGGCATATCCACCGCTTTGAACGAACCGAGCATGAACGCCATTAAATACACATGCCAGATCTGTACAGTATCCGTCAAAATGAGACCGGCGAGAACAAAAGCCTGCAACATCATCAGGCTCTGCGTGATCAGGATGATCGTTCTTTTGGGAACGCGATCTGCCAGCGAGCCGCCCCATAAGGCAAACGGGACCAGCGGTAATATGGTCATAAAGTTGACAATCCCCAGCGCAGTGGCAGACCCAGTCAGCCGGTAGACAAGCACTTGCTGCGCCATGGACTGCATCCATGTGCCAATTTGAGAGAGTCCCTGCCCCATGACCCAAAGGCGATAGTTGGGATGACGTAACGCGCGGAAGGCGGTTGCGACGCGTCCCTTTGATGTCTTGTCCTCTAGTTCGTTAGAGGCTTGTACGGTTTTCACTTCAACCCATCACAGAAAGGTTTGCGATTCTCATCGCGCAAGAATTCTCGCCACGTCCGGCGTTGTCCACAATGCCGCGCCTGTAGTGTCTACCACCAAGTCGCAGATCTCCATCTGCGGACGGTACGCGATCTCCGCCATGATGAACTGGTCCTTGAAGAAGCGGTTACGGAAGTAAGTTGGTTCATATTTCTTGCGGTAGTCAATGTCCCGCTTCCATTTGCGCTTCAGGCGGATCGGATCATCGGTGAGATACACAACTTTTATACCGATCAAGTGCGCCACTTCTTCTATCAGGAAGGGAAAATTGCCTTCGATGAAAACGATATCGGCAGGTTCGATCTCGATCGGGATACCGTCCGGTTTCAGGTTGCCGTTCAGGTCATGGCTGGATGTGGCATAGACGAAATCATAGCATGGAATGGAGATCCTTTTTCCAGCCGTGATGTCTCGAAGACTCTGCTTGAACAGTTCGAAATGCAGGGCTTCTTTGCCTTGCGTGAATATTCCCTTTTCTTCGCGATAATCGCGATCTGTGAGGAAATTATCGAGTTCGATGGACGTGGTCTTCTTGCCCATTTGCTCAAAGTCTACGCGGAGCCTTTCGACGATCTCCGTTTTCCCGGCGGCTGTCGGCCCCGCAATGGCGAGCAGGATCGGGGTCCCGCGCGACGCGATCAGCTTGTGGACACTTTCGATGAACAGCCCATCCACATCTGCATTGGCTTCTCGAAAGGCTTTGTAACCCACATCCTGCACGAAAGCAAACGCTTTTTGCTTCTGTTCGAATTGTTGGAACGGTTTATTACCAAGATGAGCCAGAACTTTTTCCGTGAAGTATGTTGTACGATGCAGAAAGAAAAAGCCGCGCGCATCGAAATAAAAATGATCCGTTATCCATGATTCCTCATACGCGCCAAGGAGCAAACCCACAAAGAGCATGTTCGCCAAGAGGACAATTTGCTCATCCAGAACGATACGTCCCTCCACCGAGCGTTTGATCTGGATCGCGTCGTAGAACGCGCGGCTATTTATTCGCGATTCGATCTCTTCTTTGGTGTCAAGTTGCACAGAGTCCCAGCCCGCTGGAGGCGTAATATTCTTAAGCGCGTACCGAAACTCGTAGAGTTCAAGGTCTTTGAGCGCCGGGCTGATGCGCTTCATCTTTTCAAAAAGCGTCTCGGAAAACACATTTGCCTCATAGATATTTTTCATGAAAGGTCCTTGCTGTTTGTGATGATATTTTATTGGAGTGAAGGGAAAATATTGAGCAGTTCGCTCAACTCACGAATGACATGATCGGGCGTATGCTCATCGGTCAACACATCCGGCGATTCAGAATCAGGCTCCAGGATCAAAACGGTCAAGCCATATCCTGCGCTTCGGGCTCCCACAACATCTCGAGAGGGGTTATCGCCCACATACGCGCACTTCGCAGGCTCGACTCCGACGCGGCGGGCGGCTTCCAAAAAGATTTCGGGATTTGGCTTGCGAATCCCCACTTTCGAGGAAAGCACGACCGTTTGAAAACAGTCGGTGAGTCCATCAGCCGTGATCCAATCTGGAATCTCCTGTTCGGTGATCGTGTTGGCAATGATTCCCAGAACATACCCGCGCCGATGCAATTCAGGAATCGCTGTCTTCACATCCGCGCGAGGGATGCGTCTGCCGCCGTGGTTCCGCCATAAGCGGGTGAGTTCGCCAGATAACGGCGCCACTGTATCCACCGGATAATCCGGCAAAAGCCACTTTGTCCATAATTCTTTTTCAGAGACTTCTATCAATTGTTCTTTTGCCTGTTTGCGATAGGCACGCCAGCGTGTTTCCATCTCGTTGAAAAAATCCTGTTCAGAGAGGGGTGTCCCGATCAGCGCCGTCAACTCTTTTTGAGCTTGTCCCATATATTCAGGGTCTTTTATGACGATTCGCAGGGTATTGCCCACATCCAAGAATATTGCCTGAAATCCTTTGTCCATTGTGTATCCCTTCATTCTTTCACTTTTTGAAAAACATCTTTCTTTTGAAGATATTACGACATTTCAGAACTTTTTGCAAGTAGTCTTTCAAAATATTGACAATAAGGAATTCAGGGAGTACACTGATTCGCAATTGCCCAAGAGTTCAATAACAAGCGCAAGGAGGAGCAAGTGCCCGAATTAATTAAGGACTTTGCAAAGGAAGCTGGGGGTTCTTATGCAACCGCTTCCAGCGCGCTTGGTCGCAATCCCCTTATATCAAACGTAACAATTCGGGAAGCGAGGCTGCCAGCGCCTTTCATCTCGCAGGAGTTTCGATGTCGGCTAATTCTTCCCCGTTGATCATTGTGCCAGACTTCAACCGTCCAGCCTACATTGAGATCACGCCTCAATCGGCACAGTGGGAGCATTTGAGTTTTGCCGCGCGCCAATTGAACCGCGGCAAAACGTGGGAATTTGAGACTCACGAAAACGAACTTGCGCTTGTTGTATTAGGCGGGGTTTGCGAGATCGCGTCAAATCACGGAACGTGGACCGATGTCGGCAGGCGTCCCAATGTGTTTCGAGGAATGCCGTATACATTGTTTCTTCCTCCAGAAGCGCGCTTCACCGTCGAGGCAAAAAGTCAGAATTTGGATATCGCCTACGGCTGGTGCGCGGCAAAGGAGACTCATCCCGCCCGTCTGGTGAGACCGGAAGAAGTCGAGATCGAGATCCGAGGCGGAGAGAACGTCACACGTCAGATCAATAAGATGATCCCGCCCGGGTTCCCTGCCAGCCGGTTGGTGGTGGTCGAAGTGTACACGCCCTCCGGGAATTGGAGTTCGTATCCGCCGCATAAACATGACGAACACATCGTGGATGCCTCAGGGACGATTCTGGAAGCGGACCTCGAGGAGGTCTACTTCTATAAGATAGACCGCCCAGAGGGATTCGCTTATCAGCGCATTTACACGCGCGACCGGACGCTGGACGAACTGCTTCTCGCGCGCGACAGTCATCTAATCCTCTCCCCTTACGGCTATCATCCTGTCGTTGCCGCGCCCGGTTACAACTGTTATTACCTGAATATGTTAGCGGGTACCGCCCAAACTCTCGCAGCGAGCGATGATCCCGATTACGCATGGGTCAAACAAACGTGGAAAGAAAAAGATCCGCGCCTGCCATTGGTCAGTTTAGAAATGGAGAAAGAAGGAGCCTAGAATGACAGCATATAAAAGCAAATTACACCAAATGACCGTGGAGTATCCCACCGACTATTGGAATGATTCGTGCTCGGTGAAGGAGCTCACCTATGCGATTGACAACGGAGCCGTGGGAGCCACATCGAATCCCACCATCGTTCACGCAGTTCTAAAACAGGAAATGGACTTGTGGGAAGATCGAATCCGCGCGCTTATTCAGGATAACCCAACCTGGTCTGAAACTGAACTCACATGGAAATTGGCGGAGGAAATGTCGGTTCACGGCGCGAGTCTTTTGAGATCCATCTTCGAGAAACATCAGGGAAAGAAGGGACGCCTCTCCATTCAGACAAACCCAGCGTTGTATCGCAACGCGCAAGCGATCACAGAGCAGGCTGTCCATTTTGATTCGCTCGCGCCAAACATGATCGTAAAGATCCCAGTGACAAAAGCGGGCATCGAAGCCATCGAAGAAACGACCTTCCACGGCGTATCTATCAATGCGACTGTCAGCTTCAGTGTGCCGCAGGCGATCGCGGTGGCTGAGGCGGTCGAGCGCGGACTCCGTCGGCGTGAAGAAGCGGGAAAATCGTCCGAGCAGATGGCTCCCGTTTGCACGATCATGGTCGGTCGCACCGACGATTGGATGAAGACGTTGGTAAAACGAGACGCCATCGAGATCGATCCATCCTATCTCGATTGGGCGGGTATCGCCTGCATGAAAAAAGCCTACGAGATCTACCGGCAACGCGGCTATCGGACCCGGCTACTTGCGGCGGCCTATCGTCATCTGGGACATTGGTCAGAGTTCATCGGCGGCGAACTCGTCGTCTCGATGCCGCATGAGTGGCAGGTCAAAGCCAACGCCAGCGACATTGAAGTCAAAGAACGGATGAGCGTTCCAGTGAACGATCAGATCGTTCAGACGCTCTACAATGAAATCCCCGATTTCCAGCGCGCTTATGATGAAGATGGCATGAGTCTGCAGGAATTTGACGAGTACGGCGCGACCGTCCGAACCTTGCGAGGCTTTATCGGTTCTGCCCACGACCTGATGGCGAACGTGCGCGAGTTCATGCTGCCCAATCCAGATCAAAGAAAAGTAGAAACAGCAAAGGCGTAGTCCGCCTTTACTGTTTTCTTTTTTAGACACGGACGCCACGGATTTCACTGATTTTCACGGAAAAAAATCTTTAAAAACACGTCTTATTTCCGTGTGCTCCGTGAAATCCGCGTACAAAAAGAATAAGTTTTGGACTTAAGAAACACTCTCTAAGGAGATGCGTATGGCAACGATACGAATGACAGCCGCGCAAGCCATCATCCAGTTTTTGAAGAACCAATATATTCGGCGCGACGGGCAGGAAAACCAGTTCTTCGCCGGAATACTTGGAATTTTCGGGCATGGCAACGTAGCGGGGATCGGGCAAGCTCTGCAACAGAATCCGGATTTCCCTTATATCCTTGTGCGCAATGAGCAGGCGGCTGTCCATCTGGCATGCGGCTTCACCAAGATGAAGAACCGCTTGCAGACCTTTGCCTGCACGTCCTCGATCGGTCCCGGCGCAACGAACATGATCACCGGCGCGGCGTTGGCGACGATCAATCGCTTACCGGTCTTGCTCTTGCCAGGCGATATCTTTGCGCGCCGCAATGTAGCGCCCGTCCTCCAGCAACTCGAATCGCCGTCCACGCAGGACATCAGCGTCAACGACGCCTTCAAGCCGGTCAGTCGTTACTGGGATCGTATCTATCGCCCTGAACAACTCATCACCTCATTGCCAGAAGTGATGCGCGTGCTGACCTCGCCCGACGAAACAGGCGCGGTGACGCTTGCCCTGCCGCAGGATGTTCAGGCGGAGGCGTTCGACTTTCCCGAAGAATTATTTGCGCGGCGCGTCTGGCACGCCTCACGCCGGACCTCGGACCGGTTCCTGTTTTCTCAAGCCGTTGACGCCATTCGAGCCAGCAGACACCCGTTGATCGTCGCGGGAGGCGGTGTGTTGTATAGCGAAGCCAGTCAAGCCCTCGCAAATTTCGTTGAACAGACAGGTATTCCTGTTGGAGAGACTCAAGCCGGAAAGGGTTCCCTTCCTTACGATCATCCCCAGAATCTCGGCGCAATCGGCGCGACCGGCACACTCGCCGCAAACCGCATCGCGCGTGACGCAGACCTGATCATCGGGGTTGGAACGCGTTATTCCGATTTCACAACCGCTTCCAAGACTGCATTTCAGAATCCGAACGCGCGCTTTATCAACATCAACGTGACCGAGTTCGACTCGTTCAAACATTCCGCCATTTCATTAACGGCGGATGCGCGTCTCACACTCGAAGAATTGAGCGAGTCCTTGAAAGACTACAAAGTGGATTCGGAGTACCAGTCTCAAATCTCCAATCTCAAAGAACAATGGGAACGGGAAGTCGAACGCTTATTCCGTTTGAACAACCAGCCATTGCCCGCCCAGAGCGAAGTCATCGGCGCGATCTGGGAATCGGCTCAACCGCAAGATGTGCTCGTCTCTGCCGCGGGAAGTCACCCCGGCGATCTGCACAAATTATGGCGAACGCGCCAACCGAATACCTATCACATGGAATATGGTTACTCGTGCATGGGCTATGAGATCCCCGGCGCGATGGGCGTGAAGATGGCTGACCCCTCGCGGGAGGTCTATGCCTTCGTAGGCGACGGAACCTACCTGATGATGCCATCTGAGATCGTGACGGCTGTGCAGGAGAACATCAAGATCATCATTGTGCTGGTCAACAATCATGGCTTTGCCAGCATCGGCGGATTGAGCCAATCGTTGGGCAGTAGCGGATTCGGTACGCGCTTCCGTCTGCGCGATTCGAAAAGCGGGCAGTTGGATGGAGAATATCTGCCTGTAGATTTTGCCGCCAACGCGCGCAGTCTGGGAGCGCATGCCATCAACGCTCGCACCATCGATGAATTCCGGCAGGCGTTGCAGGAGGCGCGATCCACTCTAAAGACAACGGTCATCGTGGTGGAGACCGAGCGCGACGTACGCGTCCCCGGTTACGAGTCATGGTGGGATGTGGCTGTGGCGGAGACATCTACGATAGAGGCTGTCAATCAGGCTCGAAAAGAATACGAAGAGGCGATGAAGAAAGAACGATATTTTCTGTAGGAGTTACCATGATCAAAGTTGCAAACGCGCCATGCTCCTGGGGAGTTCTCGAATTCGATCTGGAAGGAACAGCGGCGGGATACGCCCAGGTACTCGATGAAATTTCCGAAACCGGATACATCGGCACCGAACTAGGCGACTGGGGTTTTATGCCTACCGATCCGAAACAACTTCGCGAGGAAATTCATTCGCGCGGTCTAACATTGCTGGGCGCCTTCGTGCCAGTGATGTTAAAAGACCCGCATGCACATGCTTCGGGCATCGAAGTCGCAGTCCGCACAGCACGGCTCATGGCAGAAGCGGAAGGCAATACTGCGTTCATCGTTCTGGCAGATGACAATGGCAAGATCCCTGTGCGCACTCAGAATGCAGGGCGCATCCAGCCGGAACATGGTTTGAACGAGGTCGAATGGAAGATCTTCGCGGAAGGCGCGGAACAAGTAGCCGCCGCAGTCAAAAAAGAATCGGGGTTGCGCACGGTCTTTCACCATCATTGCGCCGGATATGTGGAGCGTCCCATTGAAGTAGATGTGTTAATGAAATCGACGGATCCCTCCCTTGTGGGGCTTTGCTTCGATACGGGTCACTATCGCTTTGCCGGGGGCGACCCGATCTCATGCCTGCGTACGTACAAGGATCGCATCTGGCATGTCCATTTCAAGGATTGCCAGTCCGAGATTGCGGCGAGATCGCGCGCGGAAGAGTGGGATTACTTTACATCCGTGCGCAACGGCATCTTCTGTGAACTCGGCAAAGGCGAGGTTGACTTTCCTCAGATCAAAGCTGAGTTGGAAAAGATGGGCTACGACGGCTGGATCGTCGTGGAGCAGGATGTTCTCCCCGGCATGGGCAAACCCAAAGAATCTGCCAAACGCAACCGTGACTATCTCGCAAGCATCGGACTCGCGTCGAACGCCGTGACGGCTTGATTCCGCCTAGGAGGCTGTTTCTTAACTTCTTTTTTGGACGCGAACACCACGGATCGCACTGACTGCCGCTGCTTGGCGCGGCGTCACGAAAAAGAGTCTTTAAGAACATGGCTTACGCAGATCGAAAACCTTTTGCCGCGAATTACGCGAATTTCCGCTAATTTTATTAATAATTCGCGGCTTGGTTTTGGGGTTTTGCGTAAGTCCTAAGAATTGTCTTTTTCCCGTGTATCCGTAAAATCCGTGTACAAAAGAACGATGTTTCAGATTAAGAAACACTCTCTAAAGGAGCTTCATTATGGCGACAACAAATAATTTGCGGTTCGGAGTGATCGGCGCGGGACGGATTGGAAAGATCCACGCGGAAAATCTTGCCACGCGCATCCCTGGCACAGAAGTGGTCACAATTGCAGACGTTAATATAGAATCCGCGCAGGACCTTGCCTCACGCTTACACGTCTCGTCGGCAGTGGATGATTATCGCGCCATCCTCTCTGACTCATCCATTGATGCCGTTGCGATTTGCTCCTCCACCGATACCCATGCAAGAATCATTATCGAAGCGGCGCAGGCTGGCAAACACATCTTCTGCGAGAAACCCATTGATTATGATCTGACAAAGATCGACACGGCATTGTCAGCGGTGGAAAAAGCCGGGGTCAAACTGCAGATCGGCTTCAATCGGCGATTCGATTCGAACTTCCGCAAAGTACGGACCATGATCGATGAAGGCAAGATCGGTATGCCGCATATCATTCGAATCACAAGCCGCGACCCCGCTCCTCCGCCTCTTTCGTATGTCAAAGCATCCGGCGGTATGTTCTTCGATATGACCATCCATGATTTTGACATGGCGCGTTATCTCAGCGGCAGTGAAGTGGACGAAGTGTATACCGCCGCGAGCGTGATGGTGGATCCCGGCATCGGCGAGGCAGGCGATGTGGATACGGCTGTGATCCTGCTGCGATTTGCCAACGGCGCGATCGGAACGATTGATAACAGCCGAAAAGCCGTCTACGGATACGATCAGCGCGTGGAAGTATTCGGCTCCGCAGGGATGGTTCAAGCGCAGAATAACATGCCCGATAGCGACGTGCATTACAGCGCCGACGGCGTCCATTCTGCCAAGCCGCTGTATTTCTTCCTCGAACGGTACATGGAGTCGTTCATCGCGGAAATGAAAGAGTTCGCGCGCAGTGTTCAACAAAATACAACCCCGCCCGTCGTTGGCATAGATGGACGTATCCCTGTTTTAATGGGCATCGCCGCTAAAAAATCCTACCTGGAAAATCGCCCGGTGAAGTTGAGCGAGATCAGATAATAGGTCTCAGAAAAATGAAAACGGTCTCCGGCGCAATGTCCGCGAGACCGTATCAATGCTTGTTATTTTTTATTGCCCCATCACCCCGCACCCATCATCAACTTCGGACGGTACTGCAACGCTTCCGCCAGATGCGCGGATTGGATGTCTTCGCTCCCCGCCAAGTCCGCGATTGTGCGCGCGAGTTTGAGGATGCGATGATACGCCCGCGCCGACAGATTCATCTGGCTCATCGCCGCCCGCATCAGGCTCTGACCTTCATCCTGCAACTGGCAAAACTGACGAATCTCTCCCACGCGCATATCGGCGTTGCAAATAATATCGGATTTGCCGTTCGCAAAACGTTTTTGTTGAATATCTCTCGCGGCTTGGACGCGTGCTCGAATCGATTCGCTTGATTCGCTGAGACGATCTCCGCTTAGCTTTTCATAATCCACGCGCGGAACTTCAATATGAATATCAATGCGATCCAGCAAAGGACCGGATATCCGTTTCTGATATTTGGTAACGACAGCAGGCGCACACCCACAGGCTTTTTGTGGATCATTGAGCCAGCCGCATGGACATGGATTCATCGCCGCGATCAATTGGAAGTTTGCAGAAAAAGTGAGCGATCCTTTCGCGCGGCTGATGGTGACGACTTTATCTTCCATCGGCTGGCGCATCACTTCGAGGACGCGGCTCCCGAATTCGGGGAACTCGTCTAAAAACAAAACGCCCCTGTGCGCAAGCGATATTTCACCGGGCTTGGGGATGTTTCCGCCCCCGACCAAACCCGCGTGTGAGATCGTATGATGCGGCGAACGGAACGGACGATGTTTGATGAGCGGAGTCCCTGCGGGGAGTTGATCGGCGACCGAATAGATGCGCGTCACGTCCAACGATTCCTCGATGGACATTTCAGGCAGAATGCCAGGCATGGCGCGCGCGAGCAAAGTTTTTCCCGCGCCGGGTGAACCGACCATCAGCACGTTATGTCCTCCCGCCGCGGCGACTTCGAGCGCGCGCTTCACGTGGTCTTGTCCTTTTATTTCGGAAAAATCTGTGGGCGTGTATAACGGCTCGAGCGCGTCACTGCTCGAGGGTTGGTAAGGCTGAAGGTAACTGCGACCAGATAGATGGTTGTAAAGATCCGCAAGCGTCCGCACGGGATAGACTTCGAGATCGGGGATCAAAGCCGCTTCGCCCGCGTCCGCCTCAGGCACGAACATCCGCTTGTATCCGTTGGCGCGCGCGGTTGCCGCCATCGGTAAAATTCCGCGCGTGTGGCGCACGACTCCATCGAGGGAAAGTTCGCCGACGATCAATGTGTTCTCGACCACGTCGTGCGGCAGGTGACCCGAAAGGATGATCACGCCGAGCGCGATGGGTAAATCATACGCAGGACCTTCTTTGCGAATCGACGCGGGCGATAAATTGACAACGATGCGATGACGGGGAAAATGCAAGCCCGCGTTTTTCACGGCGGTCTGCACGCGCTCGCGGCTCTCTTGCACAGCCGCATCGGGTAAGCCCACGATGATGACCGCAGGCAAGCCGTTCGAATAATCCACTTCGACTTCGACGATGACGCCTTCCAACCCGATCACGGCGCACGAGAAAACGCGAGCAAGCATGGCGCGAGTGTATCACAACGCAAACAGGAATATCAAATCGTTGACGTTCGTGCCTGTCGGGTGTGTGCGGATCAAATCGCCGAGCGACTCGAAGAACGGAAACGCGTCACTTCTCGACAGGCTGTCTGCCTCGCTCAACCCCAGCCTCTTCGCCCTTTCAGCGGATTCCCCTGTGGCAACCGCGCCCGCCGCATCGGTGGGACCATCCTCGCCGTCGGTTGCTAATGCGATCAACATCACGTTGGATAGATCGTGCATTTCATTCACGGCGGCTAGTGCGAGCTCTTGATTTCGTCCGCCTTTGCCATTGCCTTTGATTGTGACCGTTGTTTCCCCGCCCGCGATCAAGCAACATGGACGCGGACGTTTTGAGATTTCATCACGTAGTTTTTTGGCAAGCATTACGCCAACGTCACGCGCTTCGCCTTGCAGTTCGTTCGTCAATATTTCAGAATCAAATCCTTCGCGTTGCGCTTGTTCCAGGGCGGCTTGCGCGGCGAGTTTGTTGTCGCCGATGATGATGTTTTGTACGCGAGAAAATGTTGGTTGATTGGGTTTATTGGTTTCAATAAGAGAATTAGAGAATTGGAGAATTGTTGGCTGGATAAGCGCGTATTTTTCAAGAATTGCGCGAGCATCTTCGCGTGCTGTTGGGTCAGGGGCGGTGGGACCTGAGGCGATTGCTTCGAGCGGGTTGCCGATCACGTCGGAGAGAATCAGGCTGATGATCTTGGCTTTGGTCGCGCGCGCCAAGCCTCCGCCTTTGACTCGGTCCAAGTGGCGGCGAATCGTGTTGATCTCGTTGATGGTCGCGCCCGATGCCAATAACGCGGCAGTAAGCGTTTGCAACTCCTCCAGCGGAATCACTGGCGCGGTCATCAACGCCGAGCCTCCGCCTGAGATCAAGCAGACGAGCGTGTCTTCTTCTTTTAAAGAGGAGACAAATTCAATCGCGCGTTCACCTGCATGGACGGAGCGCGCGTCGGGGATGGGATGTCCGCTGAGGAGGAGGGGAAACAGGTCGAAGGTCGAAGATGAAGCGTGCTTGCTAATGGCGAGCGCACCCGAAAGTGGAATCGATTCGGCTAGGGCGGTCAGCATCGGAACGGCGGCTTTTCCAACTGCGAGACCGTAGACGCTGCCGTTTATTTTCGGCAAATGATTTTTTACAGCGATATATGGATCAACCGCGTTCAACGCAGCAGATAGAATTCGCAAGATGCGAGGGTTGTTGAGGCTTTTCGTAGCGAAACGATTCGCGTCCATGTCTGTTATCATATCAGAACCCCCTACAGGAATGTCATGCTGAGTGAAACGAAGCATCTTTCCCTCACTGAAGACTCAAATGTGGCGACAAAGATTCTTCGCCCTTCGGGCTCAGAATGACATGTGGAGCATGTATGTCAAAACCAAAAGTATTCGTAACGAGACAAATCCCCGATAAGGGATTCGAATTAATAAAAGATTTTTGCGATGTAGACTTGTGGACTGGCGATATGCCGCCGAGCCGCGATGAATTATTGCAACACGCGCACGGCATGGACGGGATTTTGAGTCTGCTCACCGACACGATTGACGGCGAAGTGATGGACGCGGTCGGCTCACAACTCAAAGTGATCAGCAATTTTGCGGTGGGCTTCGATAACATTGACGTGGACGCGGCAACCGCGCGAAAGATTCCAGTTGGCAATACGCCCGACGTGCTCACCGACGCCACCGCCGATTTTTCATTCGCGTTGATGATGAACGCGGGGCGGCACATCCTTGAAGGAGATCGCTATGTGCGCGCGGGCAAATGGAAAACATGGAACCCGATGTTATTTCTCGGCGTGGAAATGAAAGGCGCGACGCTGGGCTTGGTAGGCTTCGGGCGCATCGGCAAAGCGATGGCTCGCCGCGCGGTGGGCTTTGAGATGCGGGTCATCTATTACGATCCATTGGAAACCAAATCCAACTCGGAGTTGGACGCGACGCGCGTGGACTTCGAGACGCTCCTCGAAGAATCAGATTTCATTTCGCTTCACACCCCGCTGACGCCCGACACGCATCATCTGATCAACGCCGAAGCCTTCTCGAAGATGAGACCCAACGCGGTGTTCGTCAACACGTCGCGCGGTCCCGTTGTTGACCTCGACGCGCTGTATCGCGCGCTCAATGAGAAACGCATCTTTGCGGCAGGCTTGGACGTGACCGAACCCGAACCCCTGCCACTCAATCATCCCTTGTTCACGCTCGATAACATCCTCATCATGCCGCACATCGCCAGTTCGAGCAAAGTAGCGCGCGATAAAATGTCGTGGATCGCGGCGAAGAATTTGATCGCGGGGCTGGAGGAAAGGCACTTGCCGAACTGCGTGAACCCGCAGGTGTATGCGCAGAAGTGATGCGGCGGGATAACATCCCGCCCCACGAAGATATAAAAATACAGGCTCGCCGGTTGGCGAGCCTGTATTTTTATTACGCAATGTCTTGAACGTTATGGGAGTTGAATCCGCACTTCGCAGAGAACGTCTGTGTCTGTGCCGGAGCCGCCGTTACAAACATCATTGCCTGCGCCGCCATCGAGAGCGTCGGCGCCCGAACCGCCGCGGACAACATCGTTCTCATCGCCACCCGTCACGTTGTCGGAGCCTGAGCCGCCGTCAATGGCATCCTTGCCTGCGCCGCCGTTGACCGTGTCATTGCCCGACTCACCGAATGCGGCGTCGTTGCCGTCCCCGGCTTCGATCACATCATTACCGGCTCCGCCAAAGATCACATCGTTGCCGCCGCCGCCGAGGAGCGTGTCGTCGCCTGCGCCGCCAAAGATGGCGTCGCTTGCGTCACCCGCGCAGACGGTATCGTTTCCATCGAGCGCAAAGATCGTGTCATGGCTTTCGGTGCCGACGATCACATCGTCGCCGTTTGTGCCGATGAGCGAGCCGTTATAGGGTTGTCCATCGTGGAGACCTCCCACGATGACGCCGTCTCTGACGTAGACGGTCGCATTCTTGCCGTTGCATTGAGGCAACAGGTTTAACCCAAGGAGGACTGGGTCATGGTCGGAGGTGCGATAAGCATCCGGCGCGTAGATCGCGTCCTGATTGGGTCCCTTGAAGGATGTATCGTAATCAATCAGGTTCGGTTCATCCGAATTGATATGCCAGTCGGTGATACCGCTGACCTGATCGAACATGGTCGTGTTTGCCAGCATATAATCGAGATAGCCGGTTTGCCCATCGAATACATACGAGTAGGCGTCTTCGCCTTTGAGTTGGTAGGTGATGTCTTTGAACCCGCCTGCCAGTATCGCGTCAATCGACTCTTCTTTATCGTAAGAGTTGAGATCGCCGATGATGAGGAAGTCGGGGTCGCCGCTTCCCGTCGGATCTGTGGCGATCCAATCCACCAACGCTTCGGCGGCGGCTTTGCGGGTCTGACTGCAATTACCCTGACCATCGCCGAGATCGGGGTCGCCAACATCGGTACAAGCAGAACCCTTCGATTTGAAGTGATTGACAATCACCGTAAAGCGTTCGCCGGTGGCGATCTCCTCGAAGGTTTGCGCCAGCGACGGGCGGCTCTTTGTATCGAGGAAGCGCGGGTCGTCGGTCGAATCGAGTATCTGGAAATTGCCAACCGGCACAACTGCTGTCGTTCTGTAGACGATGCCCACGCGAATCGCGTCTGTACCGATCACGCCCGTATCAATAAAGGAGTAGGTGCCGGGTCCATAGTTCGCGTTGAGACCGGCGACGATTCCATTAGTCGGGTCGCCGAGCGGTGAAACGCCCGGGGTGTTCTCTAATTCGTTGAGTCCGATCACGTCGGCGTTGAGAGCCGAAAGCGCGGCGATCAATTTATCGCGCTGGCGTGTGAACTCAAGCGGCTGGTTGGCGTCGGCGCCGCGGCAGTCAAGATTCGCGTTGCCGCCGCACGGACCGGGACCAGTATCGCTGTTCGTTGTGTCGAGGGTGAGGAAGAAGTTGAGCGTGTTCATCGAGGCGATGTGCAGTCGTCCTTCCACATCCTCCGGCGCGGCTTCGCGCGGGTTGGCGTTGACGTAATCCGCGCCTTGCGTCGGCTGGATGCGATAGATGCCGAACGAGAAATCCATAATGCCGGTCACGTTCGCCACCGTGTCGCCGCCGCGGAACAGGTTGGTGAGGTCGAATATGCCGCCATTGGGATGAATCGCCGGGTCCGGATTCTGAGTCGAGCGTCCGTCATCGAGCGTGATCCTATCCAGCAGGTAATCCTGTACGGCTTGCGTATATTCCGGGGAGCCGGGTTCAAACTCGGCCGTTGGCGTGAGGTGCCGCCTGGAAGTCAACACGATCTCGCCGAAGCGCCCAAAGTTGAAATATTCAGAAATGACGAGCGGCTGCGCGAAAGTGACACGCATACCTTCATACGACTCGAAATCTGAAACAGCCGTCACAGGCAGAGAGAGCGCCGCAGCGGTTGGAAGCGGGTTGGCATTGCTCAACACAGAAACGCCCGTAAACGAAGTGAGCTCGGTCAGCCCATTGAATTCAGATACAACGCCTTGCACTTCAACGAGATCGCCAATCGCTACATTCACCGTGGGAGAACTTCCATCGAATACAAAGATACCTTCCGATGTGAGCGGATCGGCATCCGCATCGGCATCCTCTTCTTGAATATGGAAGCCGTTGAAGTCGCCGTTCGTTCCACTCGCGCCGTCCTGAAAATCGCCCACGACAATGCCGGTGACGACAACGGTCTGCCCAACCAACGGGCTTGCCGCGCCGTTGCCTTGCACATCATGGATCTTCAACTCCGGCGGACAACCGGGGAATTGACTGCCATCAATCATTGTACCGGGGGAGAACAACACGCCGCCTGAACCAGTCGCGGTCGAATGTTTGACAAGCGGATCTGCCCCAGTGACATCTGGGTCGCGCGTGAGCGATTGGTTATCCCCGCCTTCGCCACCATAGGTGTAACTCGCCACGTTCACAGAGCCATTATTCAACGTAACGGTGTCGCCAGTATTGTTCAGTCCTAATTGCCCGGTGGATGAAACCTGAACAAGACTTCGTCCAAACGCGCCAGTTGGTGTGCCAGATGCGAACACCACGATCGAACAACTAGCGGGAATCACCGTGTTCGCCGGGAAGGTATGGCGAACGCCGACAAAATCGCTCAACGTCCAGCCGCTGATATTCAAAGCGGAAGGTTCGTTGTTGACGATCTCGACGAATTCATCCTGCGAGGCGTCCACTGTACCGTCTCCATTCGCATCGCCAAGGAGAGTGTCGGGATCGGCGTTAATTTCATTGATGACAATCGCGACAGGTTCTTGCACGGTCAGCGCGATTGATGCGTTGCCAGTCCGCGCTTCGGCATCGGAAATCGAACAAGCCAGATTCTTGACTCCTTCGCTCGTTCCGCCATCAACTGTTGCCGCGAAGGAGAAAATATTATCGCCTGCGGCCGCATCGCCACTCAAACCATCATCCAAGAACGCTTGCGTGGCGCTTCCGCCAATGGATGAAAGATCGCAGATCACTTCCAAGTCCGTGCTTGTGGGATTTGTGCCGGGAGTGACAGTCACTGTGAGCAGTGATGGGTCGCCGGGCGCGACGGTTGAGGGGGTGGCTGAGCCAACGCCGGAAGGATCGGTCGATCCGCCAGCAACGGTAATAGTAATGTCATCAATGCCAACCCATTCATCACTACCAGCTGCATCAACGGTAATGATACGGATTTGTACATCCGGTTGATTATCAATAGCAGATGGAAGTGTCACATTGACCGGTGTAACCAAAGTCGCAAGGCTAGGACCAGTTGTCGCGTCGGCAATATATCCGGCAGGAACATTGGTGAAGTTGCCGCTGTTGCCAACCCGATATTGCAACGCGACCTGTTGTACAGCATTATCAGCCGCGCCATCAATATCACGGACATTATATGAAATACTGATGCCAGATTGACCGGTTGTATTCAGATAAATCACAATATGTGGGGCATCTGCTGTTCCTGATCCCTGTAATGCAACCACAGGATCGGTTATTTCGAATTCCGTAACGCCTCCCGTCGTAAAAGTATTAGGGTTGGTTTGATTGGCATTGACATCCACCGGTGTAAGGCTTCCATCGGCAAGAATGGTTTGCGGGTCGTTTCCCGTTGAAGCCAAGCTGTCGCCGCGATAACCAACAATCCCTGCCACGCCGGACCAATCATCACTGGTCGTAATCAATCCCGTGTTTGACCAATTTTGGCTGAAGGGTAAAGTTTGAGCAGTACTGTCGGCAAACGCCGGGCTTGCCACAGACAACATGCTGACAAGCAATGTCAATATCAATGTGACCGAAAACGTTCTGGGTAAAAACTGTTTCATGCTACTCTCCTCATTAAAGTAGTTAGATTGTTTGGGTAAGCAAAAATATGCCGAAAAGGCTTGGACTAGTTGTGAAGTTCGGTTTACACGAACGCGAGCCACCTCCTCATAAAATCACATACGATCCAATACCGTGTTATCTATTTCCCCGTCCGCCGATTGTAGGTGAAGCACAGCAAAATGGCAAGAGACCTGTAACCTATTGGCGATTTTTTAAGACTGCGCCTCCCTGCTATAATCCCCACCCATGACCGCGCTTCGCGCAACCCTCAAACAATTTTGGACCCGCGACTCATCCATCCTGTTGGGCGGATTCCTCCTCACGGTCTTCCTCATCGTCTACATCTGGTGGCCCCTCGCGGAGGAATACCTCAAATACGTGGACTGGAACGGCGCGTGGTGGCGTTACATGGACTGGCTATTGCTCGGCATCTTCGGGTTCATGTCCATCACCATCATCGCCCGCGCGAATCTCAAAACCGACCTGCTCATCGTCTTCGTCGGCGTCTGCGGCGGACTGGCGATCGAATCGTGGGGGACGCAAACGAATCTTTGGCATTACTACACCGCCGAACGCCCGCCGCTCTGGATTATCCCCGCCTGGCCCATTGCGTCACTTTCGATAGACCGCATCACTCGAACCTTGGATTGGATTATCAACAAAGTCATCGGCAAATCATCTAGTCTCCAATCTCTAGTCTCTATTCTCTACTGGCTCACCTTCGCCTCCTTCTTAACCTTGATGCTGGTCTTCGTCGCCCCAACCTTTGACAAGTCCTTTACATGGCTCGCGCTACTTCTCTCAATTCTCCTAATTCTCACACCAACCGATTACCGCTATGCCATCCTGACCTTCATCGCCGGCTCAGGGCTGGGATATTATCTCGAACTCTGGGGCACCACGCGCGAGTGCTGGACGTATTACACCTATCAAACGCCGCCGCTGTTCGCTGTCCTCGCGCACGGAATGGCGGCGGTCGCATTTTGGAGAGCGGGATTAATGATGAAAATGCTATGGGGGCGATTCGGCTTCCCGAAGCGGGGACAGGCAGAGGTCGGACAAGAAGCGTGAATGCATCCTCTTGACAAAAAATAGTAACTCGTATAATATTTCGCTCGTTTGAAAATTAGTCACTCGTTTACTATTTTACAGAGGTTGGATGTCTGTCCGAAATGCCATCTTGGGTCTGCTCGCCAAAAAACCGCGCCATGGATATGAATTGCGAGTCGCGTTCTCAGCCGTTGTTGGGGACGTGAGTTGGGATGTAAAACCCGCTCAAATTTATACAACGCTCGACCGACTCGAAGAATCGGGGCTGGTGCAAACGAAGTCCGATATTGGCGAGGGGCGCGAACCAGACCGCCGCATTTATTCCATCACACGCGACGGACGCCATGCGCTGAAAGAATGGTTCGTCTCCAGCATACCCAGTGAACATCAGCGCGATGAGTTTTATGTCAAATTGATGATCAGTTTGATCTCGGGCGAAGCCGATCCTGCAAAGATCATCCAAACCCAACGAACCAGACTGTATCAAGAATTACACGATGCCACCGCGCAAAGGGATCGTTACGACGCGCGGTCTGAGTTGGCGAAAATTTTCCTGAGCGACAAAGTCATCATGCACCTCGAAGCCGACCTGCGCTGGCTCGACATGATCGAGATGCGAATCGAATCCATCAAAAAACAGCCGCTCGATGAAGTGGAGATCCGTAAAAGGGGCAGACCGAAAAAAGGGGTTGAGAGTTCAACGCATCCCCCTCCGAAATAAGTCAAGTACTACGTACTGCGTATTCCGTATTACGTAGTACGCAATTCGCAGTACGCTATCCGTAACCCACCCGTTTCAAGATCAAGCATTATCACTCACCCAGCATCACAAATGAGGAAAACACCATGTCTAACATTCAAACAGAAAAGTTAACCAAAACCTATGGCGCGGGCGGCACAAAGATCACCGCCCTCGACCATGTCAACATCACGATCAAAGAAGGCGAGTTTGTCGCCATCATGGGACCCAGCGGATGCGGCAAGTCCACTTTATTGCATTTGCTCGGCGGGTTGGACAAACCCAGCGAAGGTCATGTGCTGATCGGCGGGCATAACCTCACCGACCTCAACGACGACAAACTCACCGAACTTCGCCGCCGCAAGATCGGATTTGTCTTTCAATTCTTCAACCTTATCCCCGTGTTGAACGCCGTGGAAAATGCGGCATTGCCCGTCACATTGGACGGTGTCAAACCTGCCGAAGCAAAATCGAAAGCGACGGAATGGCTGACCCGATTCGGTTTATCCGACCGTTTGGTGAATCGTCCCGACCAACTCTCTGGCGGACAGCAGCAACGCGTCGCCATTGCCCGCGCTTTGGTCGCCGACCCTGAATTAATTCTCGCCGACGAGCCCACGGGAAATTTAGACACCCGCTCCAGCGATGAGATCGCCAGCCTGTTGCGAGACGTTTCCAAACAATACGGCAGGACGATCGTGATGGTGACGCACGATCCGCGCATCGCCGCGTATGCCGACCGCATCATCTTCCTCAAAGACGGCAAAGTGGTGGATGAAGCATTGCTTGAAAAGAAGAATGGAAAAAATGCGGATGATGTTATGGAAAAAATGAAATTATTGGGCGATTGAGCTATTGAGAGATTGAGCGATTGAAAATCGCCAAATCGCCAAACGATCCAATCACCCAATAAAAAATTCACTTGTTATTTTTTGCCGTTTTCCGAGATGCCGACATGATTTTCATAATTTGTTCCGACTCATCAAGTAGATCCGCCAGGCGCTCAGGCTTGACAAGTCCCGCGTCGCGAATCAATTCCAGCCAAAAGACGCTTTCGTCCGCTTCCTCGACAACAATGGATAACTTGGAGACGAACATGGCATGGCTTTGGGCGCGTGTGGCAGCGCGATAATTTGCGCCGACAGATGTAGCAGAACGCAGGAGTTGTTTTCCTAAAACTTCCGCAACCAAAGACTTCGGCAATGACTGAATCAATTTTATTACCCGTAACGAAAAGGCCCTTGTCCGCGCGCGTAATTCGTCAGCATTCATTTTTGCCTCCAGGTTGATATGAAGTTTTTTGAGATCAAAATTTTACTCCGAAAACAAAATCGATAATCACAAAATCACCAAATCACTAAATGAAGAGATAAACCATGAACATTCAACTCACCCTCGCATACCGCTACCTCAGCGGGCGGAAATTACGAACCATCCTCACCACACTGGCAGTCGTCTTTGGCGTGTTGGTGATCTTTGGCATGAACATTATTTTGCCGACCATGATCGAAGCCCTGCAAGCCAACGTGCAAGGCGCGTCGGGCTTGGTGGATTTCAGCGCCACCCATATTTCAGGCGAGCCATTTTCGATCAACGTTGCCGATAAACTCAAAAATGTGGACGGCGTGCGCGCCTATTCGCCTTCGTTGACTCGCGTGGTCAATATCCCCGCCGATTTTTATGACGACGATTCGAATCAACCCGACAAGGTGACTGCGTTGTCCCTCGTCGGCGTGATCCCCGAAGCGGCTCGCTCCGTGCGGGCGTATCCGCTTGTGGAGGGACGTTACCTCGAAGACGCAGACACGAACGCCGTGATCATTTCCCGCACGCTGTCCGATTCACTGAAAGCCAATTTGGGCGACACCATTCGCATCCCCAGCGTGGACGGTACAGCGGAGTTAACCATCGTCGGCATTTTGCCAGCCCGCACCTCGCCAGGCAACGAAGAGATTCTGGTGAACCTGCCCACAGCACAAGCGATAACGAACGATGTCAATGAGATCAACACCATTGATATTGTCATCGAGACCTTTGCGCAAGAAGAACGCCGCAACGAAATTCAAACCAACATTCAAAACGCGCTCGGCAAAGACTACACCGTCGGCACGCAGGTCACCGCCGATACGCAAATGTTCGCATCCTTGCGATTGGGTCAAGCCATGATGAATCTCTTCGGCGTGTTCGCCCTCTTCATGGGCGGGTTCATCATCTTCAACACCTTCCGCACCATTGTGGCAGAACGCCGCCGCGATATTGGCATGTTGCGCGCGTTAGGCGCGAATCGCAAGACCATCGTCGGCATCATCCTCACAGAAGGATTATTTCAGGGCATCATCGGCACAGGCTTGGGAATTTTTCTGGGCTATCTGATGGGCGCGGGCATCGTCAAAGCCATAACCCCCATCATGACTCAATTTTTGAACATCACAATCGGCAAACCTGTTATCACGCCAACATTGTTCATTGTGTCAATTTTGTTGGGCGTGGGCGTCACCGTGGCGGCTGGCTTGTTCCCCGCCTTGAGCGCCAGCAAAGTGACGCCGCTCGAAGCGTTGAGACCGTCAGCCAATGAAAAATTATTCGAGGGGCGAACAGGCAAAAGCGCGGTCGGAGGCGCGGTCATTATCATCCTGACCTTGATCGCGATCCTATCGGGTCGCGCGGAGTTCATCATGCCTGGCGGATTTTTCTTCCTGTTTGGCTTGGTGTTAATTACGCCTGCCTTGGTTCGTCCGTTCGCATTGATGTTCGGAAAAATTCTGGCGTTGTTTTACGCGCGGCGCGGAATCAGCGATCTCGCGCAGGGAAATCTGACTCGCCAACCCTCGCGCGCCGCGGTGACTGCAAGCACGACCATGCTGGCGCTGGCAGTGATCGTTGGCATCGGCGGGATGATCTCAAGCCTCACGTTCACGCTGTATGATCTGATCCGCGCCAACCTCGGCAGTGATTATCTTTTTGTCCCGCCATCCATTGCGCTGTGGAGCAGTAACATCGCAGCGAACGCGGATTTTGCCGAGCAATTAAAAAATATTGATGGCGTGGATGAAGTGAGCGCGCTTCGATATTCGAATGCGATCTCGAACGGACAACGCATCTCGTTGCTTTCGATGGACCCCGTTTCTTTCCCCCGTGTGTCTGCTCTGTTCTTCCAAAAAAACATTTTCGCTGACGACGAGTCCGCGTACGCGTCGTTGGATGAAGGTCGCAATATGATCGTGAACGGCGCATTGCTGTCGGCGTTGAAGAAAAATGTCGGCGACACCGTGGAGATCGTCACGCCTAACGGCACATTTGACTTTCGCATTGTGGCTGTGGCAACCGACATGCTCAATGCCAAAATAACGACGGGTTATATTTCACACGCCAACATGAAAAAAGATTTTGGCGTGCAAGACGATGTTTTCATCCAATTGAATTTGAAAAAGGACGCTGACCATCAAGCCGCCGACACCGCCATTCGCGCATTAGCCGAAAAATACCCAACCTTCAAAGTGATCTCTGGCGTGGAATATTACGACACGATGAAATCTCAAATGGATGCGACCTTCTCCGCGCTGTACGTTTTGTTTTTCGTGCTGGCGATCCCGTCCCTGATCGCGATGATCAACACGTTGACCATCGGCGTGATCGAACGGACGCGCGAGATCGGCATGATCCGCGCGGTCGGCGGCACGCGCAAGCAGATCCGCACGATGATCGTCAGCGAAGCCTTGTTACTTTCAGCCATCGGCACAGCCTTCGGCATCTTAGGCGGACTCTATCTCGGTTACGTGATCGTCATTGCTATGGAGTCAATCTTCCCGCTGGGATTCATCTTCCCCACATCAGGCATTCTCATCGGCATCGCCATCGGTTTGCTCTTCGGCGTATTCGCCGCCTTTATCCCCGCCCGCCAGGCATCGAAGATGAACGTGGTGGAAGCGTTGAGGTATGAGTAAATAACCTTACCCAAGAATCGCTTCTGCTCGAGAATTTTCTTTTGCGCGGTACCGTCCACGAATGTACACGAATAAACGAATTGGCGCGTCAACATTCGTTTATTCGTGGTTGTATTCGTGGATGGTTTATTACCAAACTTCTTTTCACCAAAACGCTCTGACAATGAAAAACATGTCAGAGCGTTCTTCTTTCATTCTTCCAATGAAGGGGTATACTGTCCGCAATCAACGTCCAAACATAACGCTCAAGGAATCAACATGACCCTCCCCACCAAGATCACCGTCATCGGCGCAGGCTCGGCATCGTTCGGCGAAAACACGCTTTCCGCCATCATGCGCTCGCAAAGACTCAAAGGCTCCACGCTCGCGCTCGTGGATCGCAACGCGGACACCCTCGACATCGTCCAGCGACTCGCGGAGCGCCTCAACCGCGAATGGGATTCGCACTTCACCATCACCGCGCACACGAATCATTTGGACGCGTTGAACGATTCAAAATTCGTCGTCAACGCCATCGAAGTCGGCGCGCGCGAAAATTTGTGGCAGAGAGATTTTGAAATTCCCATCCAATACGGCGTTCGTCAGCCCTACGCCGAAAATGGCGGACCAGGCGGATTCGCCCACGCCGCGCGCAACATCGGTCCCATCTTGCAGATCGCGCGCGATATGGAACAGGCTTGCCCCGACGCGTGGTTCGTCAACTTCACCAACCCAATGATTCGCATTTGCGACGCGGTCAATCGTCACAGCAAAATAAAAAGCGTCGGCTTGTGTCATCAAATTTATGCGGGTTATGTGATGGTCGGCGTTGCGCTGGCAAAAGACCTCGGCATCGAGATTCCCGAAGGGCTCACGGGCGTCCACGCGGCGGTGGATCAACATCCGCTTCAACAACGCGTGCGCGAGCAGATCGTGCCGCTAGTGGACATCCGCGCGGCGGGATTGAATCACTTCACGTGGATTCTCTCTATTCATGACAAACGCACTGGTGAGGATCTTTATCCGCTCTTCAAGCAACGCTTCTTTCAACTCGACGGGCAGTTTGAGCCGCTGACCCGCGACATTTTCTCAACCTTCGGCTTGTTCCCCGTTCCTGGAGATACGCACCTCTGCGAATATCTCCCGTGGATGAGCGACTCGCAAACCAAACCCTGGGAACATTACAACATCCGCCTCTACGACTGGGAATTATTCGAAGCAGTCCGCGGCTTTCAACTGCATCGCCTGGATGAAATGGCAAAAGGCGACGCCACCATCGAAGGCTTGCTGAACACAGACAGCGAAGGCGCATTGGAGATGATCGAAAACATCGCTGGCGCGGGGACTCACTATCACCTCGCCGCGAATCTGCCAAACGTAGGGCAAATTGCCAATTTGCCCATTGGCGCATCTGTTGAAACTCCTGTGCAAGTGGATGGCGCGGGGATTCATCCCGTCCATGTCGGCGCGTTGCCTGAACCCATCGCAGAACTATGCCGCAGAGAGATCACCGTCGCGCAATTGTGTGTTGATTCAGTGGTGGAAGGTGATCGAGAAAAAGCGCTGCAATGTCTTCTGCTTGACCCCGTCATTACAGACATTGACACTGGAAGAAAAATTCTCGACGATTATTTAACAAGCTACAAAGAATATCTTCCATCGTTTTGGAAATAATATTGTTCAACGATTAAAGATGATCGCCACACAATTCGTGTGGCGATTTTTATTTCGGCAATACGTTGAACACAGCGAAATCGAATCATATAATATTTCTTTTAATTTATCAATGAGTTTACACAGTACAACATCGCAAAAGACTTACAATATTTTAAACAATTTCATGCTTCATAACCCTTTACATAAATCGAATAATAGATATACAATCTACACTGTTATAGTTCATGATCGCATTGATTCAATGAATCAAATTCGAATCGAACATAAACGAATACAACACGATCATGAAATCTATAACGCGATCAAGAGAACGCCAGTCACAAAGATCAATCCTCTTGATCGATCGCAAAAGGAAAAGGACTCGACATGTATCTCTGTGTGTTATCAAGCATACCGGATGATCCGAACGACACGCCATACGATCCATCCCCTCACATGAATGGATTCAAATGGAAACATCATCCGATGCACCCGAAAGGTGTTGAAAAACAGATCCGCGGATTGCTGGACGAAGGCGTGGATGTGTTTGTGAATCTCGTGGATGGCACCGCCGACGATCCGCTATCGGGAGTCGGACTTGTGACTCTCATGGAAAAACTCGGCGTCGCATTCACCGGCGCGGATTCAACGTTCTTCGATCCCTCTCGGCAGGAGATGAAAGCCTACGCCAAGAAATCGAACGTGCCCACACCGAATTGGGTGATGATTGACCGCGTGGAAGATGTGGAACGCGCGGCGAAGCGATTGCGCTTCCCGGTGTTAGTCAAACCGCCTCACGGGTACGCGAGCGTCGGCATCACGCGCGAGTCACGCTGTGAGAACGTGGACCAGCTCAAAGTCCAGACCGGACGCGAGATCGAACAGTTCGGGCGCGCGCTGTTGGAAGAGTTCATCGAAGGACGCGAGTTCACTTGTCTCGTCGCGGAAAATCCCGATGATGCGAATAATCCGATCACCTTCAAGCCTGTGGAATTTATTTTCCCCGACGGCGAGTCGTTCAAGCATTACGATATGAAGTGGGTGGATTTCCAGAAGATGTCGGTGGCGGCTGTGACTGATAAGCGCATCGAAAAAACATTGCGCGAACAGACCGCGCGCTTGTTCAAAGCGATGAACGGCAACGGGTATGCGCGTTGCGATTATCGCATGGCATCGGATGGCACGCTGTACATGTTGGAGATCAACCCGAACTGCGGGATCTTCTATTCGCCCGAGGAACCAGGCTCTGCCGATTTCTCGTTGATGAACGATAAGGTGTACAACCATCACAAGTTCATGAAGTTGATCATCCGCTCCGCGCAAAATCGGCGTGACAATTTGATCGCCGCGAAGTTGCTGAAGAAGATGAAGAAGCGACGCGTGCCGGAGATGGCGTATTCGTAAAGCGTACTGCGTACTGCGTATTTCGTAATGATGAGCGGACGATTTGTCCGCTCATTTTGTTTATAATATGCAAGGTGACAGTCACTTCAAAAGTGACTGTCACCTTAACCAAAGGAGACCATCCATGAGACCAAACGCGAACGATTCCAAATCGGAGGCTGAAAAGATCCTCGAAATGATGTACCTTCAAGGAAAGGCTCAATTCGGCGATGCTGTCAAATCGTTCTGGCTCTACACCGACGATCTTTGCCCGGGTTGCATGGCGCGTCCCATTGACCAAATGAAATACAAAGGCAAGGACGCGGTATCCATCAACGGCTTCATGTATCGTCCGCGCGGGGTGTTGATCGGATATTTCCTCTGCAACACCTGCGCGAATTACATTTTCAAAGAAGCGGAGAAGAATCCGTACAAGCAGACGCCGCTCCACACCGACATCGAACGGAATCTGGCGGGGGCGTATCACAGGTATATGGCGTCGCTGGATGCGTGAGAATCGGTTACTCTCTCATAAGAATCCGACTTGCGTCGTCATCTGATAAGTGCTAGACTCCAAGCGTGAAATTTGAGATCGTTGACGAAATCGAGGGAATTGAAACCATCTCTGTCGGATCCAAAATTCGTGACCTTGCGTACTTGCAGAAAATGCACGGGCGCGGACGTTGGAGGAAACTCAAGGGCTTTGCCCATATCAAATTGCCAAACGGCAACATACGCCATGTTGAACTTCACTGGTATGAAGCGCATGGGATCGGTCGAAAAGACATCAAGATCAAACGATATTTGGATTGACCTATGAACACTAAAAAACAATTTGTCCTTTGCATTGACAATACAGACTACGAAGCGTCTTTGATCACGAGGAAAGTCTACGAAGTCATCCCTGACGAACAAGCGGAAAAGGATGATCTGATTCGCGTGATTGATGAAAGTGGGGAAGATTATCTGTATCACACCAGCCACTTCGTTTTTATTCACCTCCCAGCGGAAGTGGAAAAAGCCTTGGTTGCGGTATAACAGGTTCTAGAATAAGAATCCTCACGAGCGGACTCTACGTCCGCTCGCTTGTTTTATAATTCGGGGACAATTACGAAGTACGCAATACGCAATACTGATCACTGCTCACTATGTCACTGATTACTGTAAGTTCCCTCTCCAAATCCTTCGGCGCGGAAGATCTATTTTCTGGCGTCACATTTTCCGTTGCCAAAGGCGCGCGGCTTGCCATTGTGGGACCGAACGGAATCGGCAAGACGACACTGCTTCGCATCCTCATCGGCACAGACGAAGCCTCAGGCGGGACGATCACGCGCGCAAAGAATCTCCGCATCGGTTATCTTTCGCAAGAAGCAGACTTTGCACTTGAAGGCGCATTATGGGATGTGTGCCTTGAACCGTTCGCCGAATTGATTCGCATGGAAGGCGAACTGAAAAAACTCGAAGATGAGATGTCCGACCCAACGACGCGCGATCAGGCTTTGGTCCGATATGGAAGCGTGCAACACACGTTCGAAGAGCGCGGCGGATACATGTATCCTATTCGCATCAAGCAGGTGCTCACTGGTTTGGGATTCGACGAATCCGATTTTCACATGTCACTCGATCATCTGTCTGGCGGACAACGCACACGCGCGCATCTCGCGCGATTGTTGTTATCGAATCCCGATCTGTTGTTGCTCGACGAACCGACGAATCATCTCGACATCAAAGCCGTCGAGTGGCTCGAAAGTTATCTCACGCAATGGGACGGCGCGGCGATCATCGTTTCGCATGATCGTTATTTTCTTGACCACGCGTGCAACGCTCTGCTTGAAATGGCAGTCAGCGGCTCGGAATATTATCGCGGCAATTACACAACCTATTTGAACGAGCGCGAGATCCGTTGGAACCATCGCTTTGAAATTTTTGAAAGCGAAAAAGAAAAACTGCTCAAAGACATGGAGTACATCAAGAAAAATATCGCGGGGCAAAATACATTGCAGGCAAAAGGCAAACTCAAACGACTCACGCGCGTTGTGCAAGCCATCGAACAGGCGGGCATCGAAGCGGTCAACATGAATTGGTCGCAACTCGATGTGGAAACAACGCAATCGCCGTTCGGTGTCGAGGAAGCCGAGCGGCGCGTCCGCGCGTTGAGACCTCCACAGCGCGCCACGCCCGATCTACATTTACATCTGCGTTCCACGAATCGTTCGGGCGATCTCGTCATCCGCACAAAAAATTTGAAGGTCGGATATCAAGCAGAAAATGAATCGCCTGAAAAATTTCTTTTCTCGACTCCCGACATCGAATTAAGACGACTCGACTGCGCCGCGTTGATCGGACCGAACGGCGCGGGCAAATCAACGTTCCTCAAGACGATACTCGGTTCTCTCGCCCCTCTGGCTGGTGAGGCGATTCTGGGAGCGAGTCTACACGTCGGCTATTTCGCGCAGGCGCACGAGGGACTCGACCCCGAGAAAACTGTTCTCGATGAAATCATCGCCGCGTCTGGGATGTTGCCGTATCAAGCGCGCGACTATCTCGGCAAATATCTTTTCTCTGGCGACGACGCCTTCAAACTCGTGTCCATGCTCTCAGGCGGCGAACGCGGACGGTTAGCCTTAGCCAAACTCGCCTTGCAAGATACAAACCTACTCTTGCTCGACGAGCCAACGAATCATCTTGATATTCCCTCGCAGGAAATTCTGCAATCCGTGTTGGATTCATACAAAGGGACAATCCTGCTCGTCACCCACGACCGCTATCTCGTGGACGCGCTTGCGACTCAAATCTGGGAAATCAATCCCGACGAGTCGCAGATGACAACATTTAACGGCACATATTCGCAAATGAAAGAAGAACGCGAGAAACAGGCGGCGCGTGAAATTGAAAATAGCAGTAGGGGCGGACGGCCGTCCGCCCCTACACGTGAACGTAAATCATCTTCAAATAAAGAGGAAAGACGAAAGATCGCCCAATTGCAAGAACTTGAAACCACCATCGCCGAGCTCGAAGCGACTTTGGCAAATCTTGGCGCGCAGTTGGAGAGTCCGTTCGTGAAGCCGGAAGAAGCGGGGAAGTTGGGAACAGAATACGAACGCGTGCAAAAGGAAATGGATGCGAAGTTGGGCGAGTGGGAGAGGATGCAAATTTGACAGTGAAGTAAATCCACCATCGGGGGGAAACGGTAAAATGAAAATAAGCATATAATCCTCCATCATTTCATTGCGGAGGATTCATGAAACCCACGTTCCGTCAAAAATTCAGATATTGGTTCGACAACTTAATGTCGCGCGGCACACGGGCGATGATCTTCATCTTGTTCGTGCTGTCGCTGGCGGTGGTGATCGTGGCTGGCGCGGTTATTTCGATCGCGGGATTCGTGCAGGAAGGTCAGGAAGGACGCATCCCGTTCGGCGAGGCGGCGTGGGAAAGTTTGATGCGCACACTCGACTCTGGCACGATGGGCGGAGACACGGGTATTGGCTATCGGATCGTCATGCTGCTCGTCACATTGGGCGGCATCTTCATCGTCAGCGCGTTGATCGGCGTGTTGAACAACGCCATCGAAGGGCAGATCGAACGCCTGCGCAAGGGACGCTCGCAAGTGCTCGAAACGAATCACACTCTTGTATTGGGTTGGTCCGCGCAAATTTTTACTGTCCTCAATGAATTGATGGCGGCGAACGAAAATCAACCCAACGCCCGCATCGTCGTGCTGGCAGACAAAGATAAAGTGGAGATGGAGGATGAGATCCGCGAACGAGTCGAGGTCAGAGGAAAGACGCGCATCATCTGCCGAAGCGGGAGTCCCATTGACCCGAACGACATCGAGATCACAAGCCTGCATGAGGCAAAGTCCATTATTGTTTTGCCGCCTGAAAACGAAGACCCCGATACCGACGTGATCAAAACCACGCTGGCGATCACCAACAACCCCGCGCGCCGCGCCGAACCGTATCACATCATCACGCAGATCCGCCACGCGAAAAATATGGACGTGGTGAAACTCGTCGGCGAAAACGACAAGGTGCAAGCGGTGCTCACCGGCGACCTCATCGCGCGCGTGGTGGCGCAGACCTCGCGCCAATCCGGGCTGTCGGTGGTCTACACCGAACTGATGAACTTCGGCGGCGACGAAATCTATTTCAAACACGAACCCGCGCTCGAGGGAAAAACCTTCGGCGAGTCGCTGCTCGCGTACGAAGATTCGTGCGTGATGGGCATTCGCAAAGCGGACGGGAAAATTCTCCTCAGCCCAGCCATGGATTCGCGCATCGAAAAGGATGACCGCATCTTCGCTCTTTCGGCAGACGACGACACGATTCGCCTCGCGGACCTCAGCCTGGTCCGGGTGAATGAAGCGGTTATCCGCTCCGGCAGAAAACCCCAAACACCCAAGCCTGAAAAATGTCTCATCCTCGGCTGGAACCGAAGCGGCACGACCATCGTGCATGAACTCGATAACTACGTGCCGAAAGGCTCGCAAGTGACCATCGTCGCCGATATTTACAATATCGAAAAACAGATCCGCGCGCAGTGGGGCAGGTTGAAGAACCAAAAATTGGTCGTGATGGAAGGCGAGACCACCGACCGCGACCTGCTCGATACGCTCAACGTGGAAGATTACAACCACGTCATCGTTCTGGCATATAACACCGTAGAGCCGCAAGAAGCGGACGCGAAGACGCTCGTCACATTACTGCATCTGCGCGACATGGCGGAGAAAGATGAAACGCCGTTCTCCATCGTCAGCGAGATGCTCGACCTGCGCAACCGCGAACTCGCCGAAGCCACACAAGTGGACGATTTCATCGTCAGCGAACACCTCGTCAGTTTGATGATGTCGCAACTCTCAGAGAACGGCGAACTCTTCGATGTGTTCACCGACATCTTCGACCCCGAAGGCGCGGAAATTTATCTTAAGCCTATCAGCGATTATGTGTCGGTTGGAACACCGGTCAACTTTTACACGGTGGTCGAGGCGGCGCGAAGGCGCGGGGAAACTGCGATCGGTTACCGGTTGGTCGGCGAAGCCAAAATGGCGGGTAAAGCCTACGGCGTGCACACAAACCCAAAGAAGTCTGAAGCGGTTGTCTTTACATCCGAAGATAAAGTGATCGTGATCGCGGAAGATTAACAAAACGTCCCGCAGGTTTTCGGCAAGGCTCTGATTCCTAAACGAAACCTGCGGGACGGTGATTGCGTAGATACAGTTGTGACCAAAGGAGGCCAAAATGACAGGTTTGCTTTTAGTAGGCGCGGGATTGGCGGGCTTCGTAGTTCTCTTCCTACTTTTGGGAATCCGATTCATCCCCAATACGCGCATCGGTGTCGTTGAAAAACGGTTCGGGCTGAAAGGCTCGCTCAAAAGCGGATTCATCGCGCTCAACGGCGAAGCGGGCTTTCAGCCGAAGGTCTTGCGTGGCGGTTTGCATTACTTGATCCCGATCCAGTATGTGGTGAGGCTGGTTCCGCTGGTAACCATCCCGCAAGGCAAGATGGGATACATCTTCGCGCGCGACGGTAAATTACTCGAGCCTACGCAAGCGCTCGCCGCAAACGATGTGGCGTTCGATTTTCAGGACGTGGAAGGCTTCCTCAAAAGCGGCGGGCAGCGCGGACCTCAACGCCGCGTCCTGCGCGAAGGGACGTATGCCATCAACCTCGTCCAGTTCATCGTGCTGACGGATGAGCGCGTCTATTCGATGCCGTTGTCGCGTGAAGAGATGGCGGTGATCCAAAGCATGGCGCAAGTCATCGCCGAGCGCGGCGGGTTCGTGCCGGTGATCATCAAGGATACTGACGACAAGATCGGCATTGCCACCGTCCACGACGGACCATCGCTGGCGCAGGGTGAGATCATCGCTCCCGTTGTCGGCGATGACCCGAAAGAGGACGCGACTTACCATAACAAATTCCAAGACCCCGACAAGTTCCTGAAAGCGGGCGGCTACCGCGGACGCCAGTTGCAGGTATTGGTGGAAGGCACGTATTTCGTCAACCGCTTGTTCGCCACCGTAGAAATGATTAAAAAGACCATCATCGACGTCGGCAATGTAGGCGTAGTCGTCTCGTACACAGGCGCGGCAGGCGAAGACCTTTCGGGCAAGGAATATCGTCACGGCGAGTTGGTGGCGCGAGGTCAACGCGGCGTGTGGGAGGAAGCCTTGCTCCCGGGCAAGTACGCGTTCAACACGTACGCAGGCAACGTGGTTCCGGTACCCACCACAAACTTCATCCTCAAATGGATCCGCAACCAGACGGGCGCGCACAAGTTCGATGAGAACCTCAGCGAAGTTTCACTCATCACAAAGGATGCGTTCGAGCCGTCCTTGCCTTTGTCGGTTGTGGTTCACATTGACTATCAGAAAGCCCCGCTGGTCGTTCAACGCTTCGGCGACATCAAACGCCTCGTCGAGCAAACGCTCGACCCGATGGTTGCCGCGTATTTCAAGAACATCGGTCAGACGCGCACATTGATCCAGTTATTGCAGGAACGAAGCGACATTCAACGCATCGCCAGCGAAGAGATGAAGGAAAAGTTCAGGCACTATAACCTCGAACTCGAAGAAGTACTGATCGGCACGCCTTCTTCGCCCGCCGACGATGTTCAGATCGAAACCATCCTCACGCAGTTGCGTTCGCGCCAGATCGCGGCCGAACAGGTCGAAACATACGACCGGCAGGAAAAAGCCGCCGTGAAGGAGCGCGAACTCCGCGAGGCGGAATCACGCGCCCAAATGCAGACGAGCATGACGCAGGCTGAGTTGAACATCGAAATTCAATCCAGTCAGGGTAAAGCCGATTACCAACGCTCAATTCAACAGGCGGCGCAGATCCGCGCGCTGGCAGAAGCGGAAGCCGAGAAGGTAGCGCGTATCGGTATCGCGCAAGCGCTCGCCACCGAAGAACAAGTCCGCGCGTATGGCGGACCGCAATTCCAGGTGACGCAAACTGTGTTGAATCGGTTTGCCGAAGCCATTCAACAATCCAAAGTGGATGTCGTTCCGCGCGTGGTCGTCGGCGCGGATAAAGAGAGCGGCTCCGGCAATATCATGGAAGCCTTGCTCGCCATGCTGCTCTCCGACCGCTTCGGCGCGCTCTCGAATGAAGCGCAGGGCAAACGTTCGGAGGAAGCGGAGCAACTCCGTTCCGAAATTCGCAAGAGTATGACGAATAAGACGACGGATAAGAAAGAATAAATCATGTAGGGGCGGGGTTACCCCGCCCCTACTTCGCTCGTTTCCTGCTTTGTTTGTGTTTATACATCGCCTCATCTGCCTGCGCGAGGAATTCCTCCATCGAAATTTGCGAGGCGGCATCCACCAGAATACTCCCCATACTGAAGGCTAGAGCGCGTTCCGACTCGACCTGTCGGTTGTACACGTCAATGTTCTTTTGCAGGAGCGCTTGGATGTTGGCAAGGTCGCTATGACTGGCATCCACGATCAGCACGACGAACTCATCCCCGCCGAGGCGACCGATGATGTCCGATTCGCGGAACGTCGCGTTCATGATGCGGGCAAAACTCGTGATCGCGGAATCCCCTCCCGCGTGACCGAACTTGTCGTTGATGAATTTCAGGCTGTCGAGATCAATGTAGATGAGGGAGGAGGAATAGCCCGCCCGCCGCGCGAACTTCAACATATTGGTGGCAAGGATCATAAAACCGCGCCGGTTGTTCAACCCGGTGAGACCGTCTACCAGCGACAAGTTCCGCAGGCGTTCGTTGGCATCTTCGAGTTCGGAGACCTTTTGGTAGAGTTTGTCTGCGAGCAATTGCAAATGCTCGCGTTGCAGTTGACCAGTCTGCGGCAACCGCGAGGGGATCGTCGGATTCTTGAGCGAATCGTTCACGGCTCGCAAGATGGCTTGCGGCTCGGGAGGTTTTCGGAGGATGTGGATCACTCCGCTGGCGCGCGCCAAGCGGTGGATCTCTGTCTCGTCGTAATTGGAAGTATGGAAAACGACCGGTATCGCCATCAAAAGCGGTTCTGCCCGAAGCCGGCGCACCAGCGTAAACCCATCCATCATGGGCATGAGAATATCGGTGATCATCAAGTTGGGGAGTTCGGCGCGCGCCAATTCCAACGCCTGAATGCCATCTTCGGCTTCCAACAAGCGATGACCATAATTCCCCAGCAAGGTGGTGTACACCCGGCGGTCGTCTGGATTTTTATCAACGATGAGGATGGTTGCCATAATTTAACGCGGACGAGAAAGTACTACGCGGTGATCGAACAGAGTTTTACGCGAACGGGAACTGGTCCAACAGATCCCATCGTTCCGCGCCCATCTGCACGGTCCATTCGAAACTTCTCACGGTGAAGGAAATTTCGCTCCCGGTTCCAAAGGTGGGGTCTTTGATCTGCGGCGGCATGTTCTCCGGCATATCAACGATCTTCATGTGGGGCAGCCAATCGCTGAATGGGTAGGGATACGCTTCGCATCCCATCTCACGGGCGATCTGGGCAAGCCCGTTGTAGACCTTTTCCAACGCCGGAGTTTTTTCCGCTAACAACCATAGCCTACCCTTCTGGCTGTGCACATTCATCCGCGCAATGTTCTTGACCCCAATCTCGAGCGGAGGTAAACCACGCGCATAATCCGATAGACGTTCCTTCAAAGCCGTGAAATCCTCCACATTGCGGATCGCTTGAACGGTCATGTGCAGGTCCATGATCGGCGTCCCGTTGATGAGGCGGGATGTGTCTTCTGAAAGTTTGAAAAGTTTCAGGTAATCTTCGCTCTCAGGCCGGAGAATGATGAAGGTTGATTTACCGTTTGGCGATGAGATGTTCATGATTTCGGTTTCCTTCAAACGATTCCTGTACAGATCCACATGCGCTTCGCTGATGTTTCCGCCGACACCGTAATTCCATGCCAGCAATCCGCGGCTTTTATCTTTTTCCCAAACCGCTCTCAGCCTGTCTTCGAGACCGGTCAGATCGTCGGTCGTTGACGTGATCTTGAATTCATCTCCCGCCCGTTCCGAACGAAACAATTGAAATCCTTCATCTTTCGGGAAGTGTTTCACCAGCACATTCGAGAACCGCCGCAGGTCCTGGTCTATGGCGGCGCTTCCGTAGCGGGCATTCCCTTCGTGCATGTTGAGCATGTCCGTCAGCGCGACGCAATGGACGGTTTTATTTTCGAGGTACCATCGCGCGCCCAGACCGTTGAGCGTGCCGGTGAGCGGCTCGCGGGTGACGATCCCTTCCACAACACTCTGCGTCACCCGCACCTGCTCGATCACCTGTTGTTCCACATTGACCGGCAGATTCAACAAGCAAATTTTATCTACAAGCGTTTCATAGGGCATGTTAAACTCATGCCAACTTTGATGGAGATTGTTCTCTTCCATGCGCGCGGGGATCTCCGTATGGCTTTCGAGGATCGTTTGACGGATCACGATGGGCCTATACGCCCTGCGCTGTTTCTGCAGTTCATTCTCCGCCTCGGTCTCCGTCATCCCCACGCCGAAATCCCAAGTCAACAGCGAGTCTTGTTCCTGATCCGCATATAACTTCGACAACATGCGTTTCATCTCTTGCGGAGTCCTCGATGTGGACGTGATGCGGAACTCGTCACTGCCCGGCGACCTGCGGACAAAGTCGCCTTTGTCGGAAGTAAAGAGATACATGAATTGGAACGCCAGCTTGTGCAGTTCCAAATCCACTGCCGCGGCGCCAAACACTTTGTTCGCCTGCCGCAGGTCGTAAATATCCACCTTCGCCATTCCCTTGTGTTCGGCAGGGATCAGCCATTTCGCCGCGCGCGCATTGAGCGCGTGCGTGACCGGATCGTACAATGCCAGATTTCGGGCATTCTTCAAAATGCCCGAAAGGATACTCTTCAAAGGCTGGCGTTGCTCTTCCGCGCCCGGCAAAGCCTCGAACAACGTCTCCAACTCTTTGAAGGCTTGCAGGAAAACCTTTTGCTCGTTATCCATGCGATTGCAGAAATGCCGCCAATTGCGGATGCGACTTCAAGATCCTTTGCTGGAACTCCTGCCCCAGCCGAACCTCGTGCTGCATCCCCTGGCGTTGAAACCCTTCCATCGATTCTGTGACGAGCGTCAGAGCGGCTTTGGGATCGGTGTTCGTTTCAAAATACACCGAGCCAAGCCCAAGTTGACCGCGCGCCAATTCCTCCACACGACCGAATTCATTCGCAGAGTGGATGCCCTCCTTGAAATAACCCTCCGCCTCTTCATATCGTTTTTCTTTGAGCGCGACGAAGCCCAGCCCATTCAGCGCGTAACTGATGTGACGCACCGGGTCTTTCCGGACGGGGTCCTGCCACGTCTCCAACGCTTTCTGGTACCACTCCCCAGCCTTCTTGATGTCCCCGCGTTCATTTTCAAGATCGCCGAGACCGAACTGCGCGAAACCTTTGCTGTAAATTCCATAATCGTCATCGGCGTGTTGCTCGCTGACGGTAAGCGCGTCCATCAACATTTGTTCCGAGCGTTTGAAATTCCCCAGCCGAAGTTCCACGGTGCCAATCAATCTCTGCGCGGCCGCGATCAACAGCCCGTCCTGCGTGATCGTGGTTGCCGAGAGCGATTCCTCCGCCCAGCGCAGCGCCCGCAGATAATCCCCTTGATAAAAATAGATCCAACTGATGTTGCGCGCAAACGTGCTGACCGATTTCCAGTCGGAGAGCAGGTTCGCCGCGCGCAGTGACGCGTGCGCGAGCGTGAGGCGGTCGTACCAGTAGGCGCGCTGCCACAACACGCTCCCGAACTGCGCGCCGATCTGCACCAGCAACTCGGCGATCGCTTTTGTTTTTTTAGACAAAGCGCCAGTCTTGGGCAGTTTCTTTTGTATGGATTTGTAGCACCATTGCGCGGCGCTCAGGATGTTATTTCTGTCCAGCAGGAGTTTGTCGTACCCGCGCCACTCGGTGAAGTCGCTCCGCTGCGAGATCAGCGCGGCGCAATATTGGGCGATCTTCAACTCAGCCTGCTGGATGAATTTTCGGTCGCCGGTAAATTGCGTGCGAATGAATCGGCGCGTGAGCGGCAAGATGCTGAAATAATCGCGGTCTGGTTCGTGTTCGATGAGGGTGAATTGCAGCAGGTCGCTGACGGCGATCTCGAAACTATCCTCGTCTTCAATGCCGGAGATCTTCCTCAACGCCTCCCGCGAAACGGCTTCGGGCTGTAACGCGAGGATGAACAACAATTTCTTTTCGTTGTGATGCCGCAGCAAATTCCAACTATGGTTGAAACAATATTGCAGGACGGGAATATTCGCATCCATGCTCAACTTATCCAGCACTTGCGCGGCGGAATACCCCAGCACAGCGATCTGTCCCTGCACCCACAACAACGCGAGAGGCAATCCGCCGGTGTGTTCCGCTAAATATTTATTTTGCTCTTTCGTCAGTTGGATGTTCTTCTGCTGAGCGTCCCATTCCAGCAGGGCGTTACTTTCGTCGAACGAAAGTCCCTGCAAGCGGATGATCTGCCCCTCGGTGACTCGCTCGCGCGAAGTGACCAGCACTTTGAGCGTGATCGGCGAACGCCGCAAAAAGTCGAGGATGTCGCGCTGCTCGGTTTTGGAGAGCGACTCGAAATTGTCCAGAACAAGAAGCGTGGTACGCCGCGCCAGCAGGTTGTACGCCTGCTTGATCTGATCCTGGATCGGCAAATTCCCAATGGTGGGATTGCCCAAACTCGAACCGATCGTGATGAGGATGTCCGAAAACGATTTGGCTTCCGGGATGATCGGCTCGATGCCGTGAAGAGTCAGCACCGATTCCTTCGCCGAGATCCAGATGACCGATTCGAACAGGTCTTCCTCGATACAGCGATGACTCACTTCGATGGCAAGCGCGGATTTTCCCACACCGCCGATGCCCTCGATGCCAATGATGAATGTGCGGCTGTTCGGGCTGAGCGATTGCAGGATGGTCTTGATCTCCTGCTCGCGCCCGACAAAATAATGACGCCTCGGCAGGTTAGCGAACGAGTCTGTTCTTTCGTGTTCGCCGCTGGAGGTCAACCCTTCGATCTCTTTGGCGTAACGCGCGATCGCATCCCGTTCCATCGTGACGCTGTTGATGAGATGCAGCGGCTGGTCGGCGCCGTACATTGCGAGCATCTCTTCGAGCGCGTAGAGATTCTTCTTATGCAGTTCGATCATCTTTTCGCGATGAGCAATATCTTCCTTATTCATATTTCACCCTTGATCTACTTGACGACTTGAATATTCTTTTGATAGACCTTTGAAAGAAGCGCCTCGAGTTGTTTGACGGTCTCGATCATGGCATCTTCCGCCTCGGTCATGTTATGCACAACGATCGGCGGCACAAGCGCGCTTCCCCATTTTGCATACTGTTCCTTTGCGATCTGATAATTCTGCGAATACGTTTGCAACAACCTCACCAAATGCTGGACTTCTGCCTCGTAATTCCTCCACAGACTTTCATCCACTTTGACGGACAGCAATTCCTCTTTGGACTCCGCCTTCGCTTCCATCGCGCCCTTCGACTCGCTCAAGACGACGGGGACAGCTGGTTCGGCTTCGGCTGGTTTTTCCTCCGCTGGCGCAGGGACGTCTTTCGCCATGCGGCGTTCCCGTCGCTCCGCCAGAATTTTACGTCCCTCCTCGAACACGAAGTCAATCGCTTTCAACAAAATAGGGAGCTCGATCGCATCCAGCATAACGCCTCCTTTTGATTCAGTATAGCACAGAGGAAAAATTTTGAATCAAAAAAAACGATTGAAACAGCGCGATTCCACCCTTACAATTTTGCACGGCTCAATTCCACATTCCCCCGGCGGCGTCCGCCGAGCCGGACCCTCGGCTTCACACCTCAAACAACGAAATGGATTCGATGTGATACGTCTGCGGGAACAGGTCGAAGGGCGTCACCTCTTTGAGTCTGTAGCCGCCTTGGATCAATCGCGCCGCGTCGCGCGCCAGCGTGGACGGGTCGCAGGAAACGTACGCGATCCTCTGCGGCTTCAATTGGACGATGGCGTCCAGCGCGTGACGCTCGATCCCCGCGCGAGGAGGGTCAACAATCACGTGGGACAAATTGCCAATTTGTCCTACCAAGCCCGGTAAAATTTCCTCCGCCGCGCCTTCGTACAATTCCACGTTATCAAATTCATCGAGATTCGCTGTGAAGTCTTCGCTAGCAGATGAGGAGGCTTCCACGCCGATCACACGTCCGCACTTGGGAGCAAAGAACGCGCTGAAGAGACCGACTCCACAGTAGAGGTCGAGTAAAGTCGTAGACACGGAAACAGGTAAACACGTAGACAAGTGTTCGACCATCTTCCCCGCCATGCTGGTATTCACTTGAAAGAATGACGCGGCGGAGACTTTGAAGTCACGGTCCAGCACGCGGATGAGGATGTGGTCATTCCCTGCGATGACAACGGAATTTTCTTCGTACACATGCGCGATGGAAATCCCCGCTTCAATCTCCATTTCAGGCGGCTCAGGCGAATCCGATTCGAGGGCGAGCATCAAGTCATCATTGTTTCCCGCGCGAAGCGACACGCGCTCGATGTCTGTTTCAGGCTCGAATTCAAGTTGATGCCAGAAATCGTTGATAGATGATTCAGGGAGATGACATTCAGTAATAGGAATTATCTTGTTTGAGTTGGGCGCTTGAAAGCCAAGTTTTCCATGTTCATCCAACGAGAACTGAATGTGATTGCGATAATTCCATGGATTGGGACTTGCGACCATCGACTGAACGGGAGGATTTTCGATCTTGCCGATGCGCTTGAGTTGATCAATCAATATTTCGGTTTTGATCTCAAGTTGCTTTTCGTACGGAAGATGCTGGTAATGACATCCGCCGCATTCGCCGAAATGTTTGCATTTGGCTTGAATTCTATCTTTGGACGATTCTAGGATTTCGATAATTTCCCCGCGCGCGAAATTTTTCTTCTCCTCCGTCAACCTCACGCGGACTTTTTCTCCCACCAACCCAAACGGAACGAAAACCGCGCGACCGTCCTCCAAACGTCCGATTACATCGCCGCCGTACGTATATTTTTCGAGCAACACTTCCAAAGGTTCAGCCATTGTTGAACGTTCAGTGTTAGACATCAAGAATGGTTTCGGCAAAATCTTCACTATCGAGCGCGTTGAAGTCTTGAAAAGATGAGTTTTTCAAATACTCTTGACGCAATAAAACAGCCGCAAGGAATATGCGAAGACGAAGTATTATATTGTTTAGGAAAAGCAGGATTCTATTCATACTTGAATTATATACCGCATATTCATCTAACAAAAAACTCGCCGCCGAGGACGGCGGCAGAGCAAATTAAATTACGCAGTACGTAATACGAAGTAGGGTCACCTCTTCAAATACTCTTCCATCGCCGCGAGCAATTTCTCGATATCTTCCATTTGGATCTCACCCATGTGCGCAATGCGGAACGTGGATTCTTTGATGGGACCGTATCCGCCCGCGATTCGCATCTCGCGCTGTTTGAGGAAGGCGTTCAAGTCTGAGACGTTGATGCCGCGCTCGTTCTTGATCGTCGTTACGGTCTGCGAGCGGTAGCCTTCGGGCGCGTACATCGAAAGATCGTGCGCGTCCGCCCAATCTTGGACGCGTTTCGCCATCACCGAATGACGCGCGAAACGATTCTCCAAACCTTCGGCGAAGATTCGGTCAAGTTGAAAATCGAGCGCATAAATGAGCGACATCGCCGGGGTAGCGGGCGACGAATCCTTCAAGCGATGCTTCTCCATGCGGACGAGGTCAAAGTACCAACCGCGATTCTCAACCGATTTGGCTTTTTCCATGGCGCGGTCTGAAACGGCTCCGAGCGCGAGACCCGGTGGAAGCGCGAGACATTTTTGCGACGAGGTGAGAACCATGTCGAGTCCCCACGCGTCCATTTCGATTTTTGCGCCGCCGAGGGAGGAGACTGCATCCACAAGGATCAACGTCTCTGGCGCAACCGCGCGGACAGCCTCCGCAATTTCTTTCACAGGATTCTGCAACCCAGTGGACGTTTCATTGTGGACGACGGTCAGGGCTTCGAATCCGCCGCGCTTGACTGAATCAGCCACAAGGTCGGGTGAAGCGGGTTTGTCCCAGTCGAAAGAAAGTTTCTCGACATCCTTTCCGTTTGAAACAGCGACGTCGTGCCAGCGATCCGCAAACGCGCCGTTGACGATGGAAAGCACGCGCTTGTTTACGAAATTGCGAATCGCGGCTTCCTGCAAACCCGTGCCGGAAGAGGCGTTGAGGAAGACGCGATATTTTGTATAAAAAAGTCCCTGCGCTTTTTCGGAAGCGCGGCGGAAGATCGCCTCGAACTCTTTGCTTCGATGAGGAAGCATCGGCGCGGCTTGCGCCTGCAAAACTTCATCGGCAACGTCAACGGGACCGGGGACAAACATGCGCGACATGGACTCTCCTTTATCACGAAGAACGCGCAAAATAACTTGGCGATCTTCGCGTTCTTAGCGGTTAAGAATCAACTATTTCAGAAAGAACGACAGCACGATCAGCGCGACGATGAAAAATCCCGCCAGCATTCCAGTGCGCGTCAGGTCTTTCTTGACGTGAGTGTAATCGGGGTTGAACTCAGCGTTTTTTTGCGAAGAGGTCATGCTCACGATCGGTCTTTTATTTTTTGCCATTTGATTTACTCCTTTGAATTCTTTCCGTCATTGCGAGACGCCGAAGGCGGAAACACAATCTCCTACCAAGACGATGTCTTCGACACGGCGAGGGAGATTGCTTCGCTTCGCTCGCAATGACGGTTCGTAATTAATTCTGCAACCTTCCAAACACAACAATGCGCTCATCATTAACCAAATACGGATAGCACGAGATCAACGTCACCGTTGGGCTGCCGGTGCTTGCCATCACTTCCACCGCCGTCGGCTCGACGACCGCCGTGCGATCCACCACATACACATACTGCCGCTGTTGAGTATAAATGATGATCTGATCGCCGGGCGCAAGTTTATCCAAATAGCGGAACAACTCGCCGTACACATCGTTGTGCGCCGAGAGGATCACATTCCCATCGTCGCCGGGATTCGCCGAAGCCAGATTCTGCCCAACTCCCTTTTTGAGTTGCTCCCAGCCATCGCCCTGCACGATCGGCGCGTCCACGCTCAACGCGGGGATCTGCAAACGGATCGCCTGATCGGGCGCAGACGTGGGGATCGGCAAATTCTCCAGCGACTGCACCATCGGTCGCAAATGTTCAGGAATTTCATCCACGTTCGGCCGCGTATTTCCCTGCGCATCGGGCGGCATATGCCCCGACGGCAGAACCACCGCCACCACCAGCGGCGTCGGCGTCAACTCCACCTGCACAAATGCAGACGCGACCTCTTTATTAAGATCGCGCAACACTCCGAACCCGCTGATGAGGACTCCGACGAGTCCCACCACCGCGAGGACTTCCACCGCCAACA
>CAYWCN010000001.1:0-11341 GCA_964456775.1 uncultured Anaerolinea sp. | reverse complement strand
CCGCTGATGAGGACTCCGACGAGTCCCACCACCGCGAGGACTTCCACCGCCAACAGGACTCGGTCCATCACCCGCCGCCGCTTCGACTCCGGAACTTGGGGCTGGTCGCCGGTCTCTTCAAGCGTTTCCACCACCGGGGCAGACGACTCGAGCGCATCCGGTTCCACTGCAACGACTCGCCCTGTTCTTTTAAAGTGTTCCAACCGCTCACGACGCGCGCCGCGTCGCTTCTCGATCAACAAGCGGCGTAATTCTTCTACGGATAAGTCTTCGGGGGATTTTCTTCGAGCCATTGCGGTTGGGATTATACCGCATGGCATAAAGTAAAATGTGCTATAGTATTCACACAGAGTTATGAAATGATAAGAAATATTACTTTCCTCTGCTTGTTAGGAACGCTCTTGGTTTCATGCGCTAAATTAGGAAAATCAGCCAGTACTCAAACCGTGTCACCACCAAATACCGTCCCCTCGTCAATTGCTGAACGTACTCCTACATCGACAGATGACTTAATTCCGATAGAAGATACTTGGGATATCTATCTTGCTAACCTTACAGACGGGACATACAAACAAATTACTCAAGGGGAAATAGATTATATTCAGCCACATTTCTCTCCCGACGGAAAGTATATTTCTTATATCCGCAACAGCGAACCAAAGACCCTTTTTATTTATGATCTAAATACAGGTCAGGCATCGTCAGTCTTTAGCTTGAATAGCATTAATTACACAGTATGGTCGAGAAATGCCAAAAAATTAGCTTTTGTAGGTTTTGACAATTCCACGTACTCGTTATATACCTACGATACAGAAGACTCAGAAACAACCGTAATTTATGAAAGCAAGGAAGAAATAACTTTTCCAACATGGTCACCACGAGGAGATGAAATTGGATTTTCGACGGGTTTATTGGAATACAACGATGATTACTCTGTAAAAAACGACGAGAGGGAAGTTTATATAATCAATATAGCGACGAGAGAACTTCGGCAGGTGACGTTCACCGAAGAAGGAGGGGCAATTGCCCCTTCTTGGTCACCAACTGAAAACAAAATCGTTTACATACATCAGGCAAACCCAACATATGCCGCTGAAACTGTCATTTTGAATTTGGACAATCAGTCTGGGTTGTCAGTCAAGAGGTGGGCAGCCCCAAATTACCCACCTGTATGGTCAGAAGATGGTCAAGCAATTGCAATAGGTTACTGTGGCGGTGTCCAGTTGATTAATAAAACAGGTCAACCAATAGCAGAAGGCGGATCTTTTACGAATTGCATGATTGCAAAGGCAATCCTTACAGCAAGTGGAGACATTCTAGTTGATGGGAGTAGTTGCTGTCTAACGGGAGCAAAGAATTACATTGTTAATCCCACAAGCGCAGAAACTGGGATACCGCCCAAAGAAATGTGGAATATTGGATTTCCACCAATTATTACTGAATCAGATCATTATCAGACGTTCGAAAGTAAAAATGCCGACTGGTTATCTAATACCGACTTGATTGTCTATCAAGGTCACATTTATGGTTGGCGCTAAAATAAAACCCATTGCAAAATCCTCCTCCGTTCGTTATAATGTCAGTCCTTCGGGCGGGTAGCTCAGTTGGTTAGAGCACACGCTTGACATGCGTGAGGTCGCAGGTTCGAGCCCTGTCTCGCCCATAGAAACCATTCCCTTTGCGGAATGGTTTTTATTTCCCCAATTTTCGATCTAAATAAGTCGAGTAAACCCCTGTCAATCTTTCAAAAAGATAAGTGTCGCTATATGTAACTGTACAGACCCCATGATAATCTGTTGTCATGTGGGTGGATTTGGAGCGGCTATCAAACTGCGTTTTCTGGAATTGACCTACGTCACACCTCAGAATACCAGCCCACCATTCAATCATTTTATTCTCGTGAGGGCGTGCGATTTCATTCAGGTTAAGGCGCAGAGACATCTCCGATCTGTCAATATGATACAGTTCTTCCATTGCCCAAAAGAAATATTTCAATACTTCAGGATCAGTGTTTGCAATTTGAACCCGATTACCTGTTTTATCACCCTCACCGAGATAAAGCATTGCGAGCGCCAATTCGTGAACCACATTGTTATCAGGAATCATGGATGCAATATCTCTTCCCTGTTGATACGCTTGTTCTCTCGCTCTTCGATAACGCTCCTTATTTGTCTTTCGGGCAGTCGCAACAAACGCAGTTTGATTACTCTCGATACGTTGTTGGATGCGTTGCTCCTGTTCAAAAGTGAGGGAAATATGTTTGAGCCAATTCGACAACGTGCTTTTGCTGACGCCAATTTGCTCCGAAATTTCATTGTAAGAGTATCCGCGCTCACGGCGAAGTTTCTCTGCCAGCAGGCGTTTTTCAGATTTCCCTTTCATAACCGCTCTCCCAAACGAACGTATTGTAATTTTGAGTGGTTGTGATTATAATCTCGCCTGTTCGTATTAAAAACGCATTGACCGAGACGAGTATGTGGTCACATCCCTGACAGGGAGAAGAGAACGAAGATTGAGAGTCTCTTCAAGGGAAGTCCGCAGAAAACCACTCGCGAGCGTGACACAGAAAAGTGATCAGTGACAAGTGATCAGTGAGTAAGTGAAACGGATGGCTCCGTTAGAGGCTGAAGAGATGTAAAGCGAGTTAATAACTCGCTCTACAAATCGGGTGGAACCGCGTGAAGAAAATTCTCGCCCCGTGTGTGGGCGAGTTTTGTTTTAACCCCCTCCGTCCTACGGACACCTCCCCAAAAATCCGACGAACCCCAGTCGGATTTTGGGGGAGGTAGGTGGGGCGAAAGGAGACCGCGATGACTGAAGACAGCACCAACACTCGTCGGCGGCTCGGAGGATTTGCTATTGCTTCCCTCTGAGGCGCGAGAATGTCGAAGAAGCAGTAGCAGGTAAAAGTCAAGAAAGGAAGCGAAAATGTCGCAACAAATTCAAGAAAAATACGAAGAGTCAAATCTGTACAAGATCCGTCATTCGGCGGCGCATGTCATGGCACAGGCGGTGATGGAGATGTTCCCCGATGGGAAGATCACGATCGGTCCGCCTGTAGAGAATGGATTCTATTACGATTTCGATCTGCCACGCAACCTCACGCCCGAAGATTTGGAGCAAATCGAAAAGCGGATGCGCCAGATCGTGCAAGGCAAACACGAGTTCAAGAAGACGGTCATCTCGGCGGAGGAGGCGAAGAAAATTTTTGCGAACCAGCCGTACAAGTTGGAGTTGATCGAGGGACTCGAAAAAGGCGGACTCGATGAATATGGCAATCCGCTCAAAGAGAAGCCTGAGATATCGATCTATCAACAAGACACATTCGTGGATTTGTGCCGCGGTCCGCATGTGGCGAGCACGAAAGAGATCAAGCAGGATGCGTTCAAGTTGATGTCGATTGCGGGCGCGTATTGGCGCGGCGACGAGAAGAACAAACAGTTGCAACGCGTCTACGGGACGGCGTGGGAGAGCAAGAAACAGCTCGAAGAATATCTGCACCAGCTCGAAGAGGCGAAGAAGCGGGATCATCGCAAACTCGGCAAAGAGTTGGAGATCTTCACGTTCGACGATGAGATCGGTCCAGGCTTGCCGTTGTTCCTGCCGAACGGCGGAGTGATGATCGAAGAGTTGGAGAAACTTGCCAAAGAGATGGAAGACAAGGCTGGCTATGTGCGCGTCCGCACGCCGAACCTGACGAAGGAAGACCTGTTCATCCGTTCAGGGCATCTGCCGTATTATGCCGAGAGCATGTACCCGCCGATGGAACTCGAAGGCGTGAAGTATTACGTCAAGCCGATGAACTGCCCGATGCACCATAAAATCTTTGGATCAAAACCACGTTCATACCGCGACCTGCCGATTCGTCTCGCGGAATATGGGACGGTCTATCGCTATGAAAAATCAGGCGAGTTGTTCGGCTTGATGCGCGTGCGGTCTTTGCAGATGAACGACGCGCACATGTATGTGACGGAGGATCAATTCGAGCAGGAGTTCCTCGGCGTCGTTGACCTGTATCTCAAATACTTCGAGTTGTTCGGCATCGAGAAATACGTGATGCGACTGTCCCTGCACAGCAAGGCAGGACTCGGCAAGAAGTATGTGGACAACGAACGCCTGTGGCTGAAAACGGAAGACATGGTGCGCCGCGCAATGGACAATGGCGGAGTCCCGTATGTGGAAGCCGAAGACGAAGCCGCGTTCTATGGTCCCAAAATTGACGTGCAGATCTGGAGCGTGATCGGGCGCGAGTTCTCGCTCGCCACGAATCAAGTGGACTTCGCCCAACCCGCCCGCTTCGACTTAAAGTATGTCAACAAGGATGGGCAGGAGGAGATGCCGCTGTGCATCCACCGCGCGCCGCTGTCCACGCACGAGCGGTTGATCGGATTCCTGTTGGAGCATTACGGAGGCAACTTCCCTGTGTGGCTTTCGCCTGAGCAGGTGCGTGTCATTTCGATCACGGATGAACAGAACGAATACGCGGAAAACATCGCAAAACAACTCCGCGAGAACGGCGTCCGCGCCCATGCGGATCTGTCGTCACAACGCATGAACGCGAAGATCCGCTCGGCGCAGTTGATGAAAGTGCCGTACATGCTCGTGGTCGGCAAGAACGAAATGAAGGCAGAGCAGGTATCACTGCGCGTGAGGGATGGCAGTCAGCAGAATAATATTCCGCTGGGTGAGTTTCTCGAGCGAGTGAAGGATAAGATTGCGAGGAGGGCGAAGGAGTTGTGAAAGAGAATTGGAGGATTAGAGAATTGGCGGAGGGCCGGGAAGCTCTCCGCCAATTTCGTCTTTATGATAGTTATCGACTCCACCCTTCAACCATGCTATCTACCTGATTCGGCGAATACGTTTCGCAAGTGAACGGGTTAACCAAGATGGCGCGGTTTCTGTCTCTCCCATTTATGGCTCTATCAGTTGCATCCAGAGTATTGATCATCAACCATTGACTGTCCGGACTCCAGACCGAAGCGAAAGCGGTTGGGACTTGCGGCTCCGCCACCAACTTGCGTTCTGAACCATCCAGCCGGGAGATGTAGATTCCCCAGTTCGTCTCGCCGAATTGGCGGTCAGCGAAAACAATCCACTGTCCGTCAGGCGAGATGGAGCCATAACCAGCTTTATTGTGGATGGTGAATAGGTCTTTTATTTCATTGCTCTGCAAGTTGTAGGTTTTGAGATTGAACCCATCTCCGCTGAGAGTGCTGTACACAATCGTTTGATTATCGGGCAACAAGCCCACAGGCGCGAGTACCTGCCCAGAGGGGATATTCATCTTTTGTAATCCCGAACCGTCTGCGTTAACCACATATATACTGAACGTATTCGTAAACATCCAACGCGTATCGTCTGGCGACCAGATGATACGGTAACCATCCACGCCCAACGCGGAATTTTGTCCGCTTGACAGATTGACCACATGCAAGCCATCCTGAGCGCTGTATACAAGTTGTGTTCCATCGTTAGAAAGCGAGGGCCACGCGCCGATAGCAATCTTCTGTAAGTCTGTCCCGTTGGGATTGCCGACGTAAATTGCAGGCAACATCCCGCCTTCATTGATTGTTACGACAATTTTACCGTCCACGCCTGAGAGAAGCGCGTCATCTTGACTGGTAAGTTGATTCCATTTTTCGAGAGTTAAACACGCCCCAGCCTGCGGCGTTGGAATAGGCTCGGAACTCAACGGGGGATTCCACTGCGCTTGCCAGGGTCCGATAACCTCATAGGGAATCCAGAACTCAAACGAGAAGCGGCGTACCCCAGTAGGCATATCTTTATACGTCGTTTGGACAGTGAACACGGTCAGATCCGTGGCGCCACCGCCCCCGCCACCTCCGCCAGAACAGACCATTGGTTCGGATGAGGCAGAATCCTTCACGTTTGCAGAAATATTGGGGGCATCCGTGGAAAACTTGAAGTCCACCATCATTCCCTGACACGAATCAGGAGCGGGAATCAAACCAACAGACAGCAGATGAATCGTATGTCCTTCCACCATGAAATCACGGTTGACTTCCGCCGATTGCCCAACCTGTGGATTGGGTCCGAAATCAATCTCAAAATCAACAGGCTGCGCGACAATATTTGTCTTTATGGAAGGGACGATCAACGTCAACGGCCCAGAGAAAGCCTTGCGATTTGTGCGGTACGACCACGGCGCATGAAATTCGTCGTATGCAACATCGAGCCGAACTTCTTCGATGGGTATTCGTTGTCCGTCGGCATCTGTCAGTATAGGGATGAGCGGCTCCGTGACCATGCCTTTGCCGCCAGGAAACGCCGAATCATCCCACGATAAATTTCCCGTGAACACAAAGCCGTCTTCAAGCTCAACGACGTTATCCAGTTGAAACGTGAATCCATGAAGCGTTGTAACATTAGACAGAACGGGCAGAGTTGTTCCTCCAGTTTCTGTGGCGGACGCGTTGACCGTCGGCAAAACTGTGACGGGAGCGAACGTCATCTCTGGCGGCGCGGGTTTTAGACGAAAAGTGATCTCCCAGTTTTCGGGCGCCGCGCCGCCAGGCATATTTTGCAAAACTGGAATTACCAGCGTTAACTCGTTTGCATCAAGCGGCACCGATGGATAGACCAGCCTCCAAACGTAATTGGGCCATCCGCCTTCTGTTGTCACTTGATTGATTAGCGGTTCAGGCGTGCCAGCATAACCCGTATTGGAAATTTCTTTCAGAACAGTATCATCCGGCAAACGCAACAAAGACGTCGAACCAAAAGGTCCCCCTCCCTCGCCTTTTGAGTTTGCCGCCTCAACCGTCAATCCCTCGGTTTTGTATACGATGATCGTTCGTTCAGAATCCACAACCACTTGCTCAACGCTAACGGTGATTCCATCACGGGTCACTGCCACAGGCTCAGCCAAAACCCGCAGAGTGGAAGTTTCGACAAATCCGATGCCGGGAATGAATCCTGTTAGTTTCCCAATGGCATAAACCACGCCGGTCAGCAGAGTTAGTGTAAGCAGGATTACAAGCGTCATTAGAATAGGTCGAGCGCGAAGCGTCATCATCAAAGTTTTCCTTTCGAGCCGAGCCGCGATATACGGCATCAAATTAACATCTTCCGGCACGCCGCGGCGGGCGATGGATTCCAACGCGTCTTTCAAGCGATTTTCGTTCATTCCTCGCTCCTTTCCGCGAGCAGTCCGCGCAGACGTTCACGCGCCGCGTTCAACAACCACTTGATCGTGCCAGCCGCCGCGCCCGATTCCTCCGCCATCTCTTTTTCGCTCATCTCCAAAAAATATCTTTGGACGACGACCGCCCGTTGACGCGGCGACAACTTCTGCATCGCCTCCCAAATCTGATTTTGGACTTCAATGGACTCCGCCTGCTTCTCAACCGATTCAACCCTCGCGGCGATTTCCGCAAACAACGACTCGTCCGCATCATCCCCGACCTGAACCTGCCGCGCCGACTTCTGCATCGTCTTCACCGCCGCGTTGACCACGCTCCGCATGAACCACGGCTCGAAGGGACGCGATGAGTCGAACCCGCGTATCGAGTGGTATACCTGCACAAAGCAATCTTGCACCACATCCTCTGCCAGTGCGGAATCCCGCGTGATCAGGTAGGCTGTGCGCACAGCCTTTACCTGATATTGGCTAACCAGTGCTCCTAACCCGCTGATATCGCCCTGTTTTAAGCGTTCGATGGCTCTGTGTTCGTCTATCATCATCCACTCTATATATCCGATCATACTTGAAAAGGTTGGGTATTCAATTGACGATTCCCCGACGGGCATGGTATCATTCGCCCACTTTAAACCAGCCGATGGCTGGATTTGTCATGTAATAGGAGAAGCATATCAGCGCCGCAGAATTTCGAGTTAATGAAGGCATTCGGGTTCCCGAAGTCCGTTTGATCGGTCCCAACGGTGAAAACGTTGGGGTGGTTTCGATGAAGCAGGCGCTTCAGATCGCCCGCGATGCCGAGATGGATGTTGTTGAAGTCTCGCCCAACGCCACTCCCCCCGTTTGCCGTGTGATGGATTTTGGCAAGTTCATTTATGAGCGCGCCAAGAAGGAACGCGAAGCCAAAAAATCGCAAACGAAGATCGAGGTCAAAGAAATCCGCCTGCGCCCCAAGACCAATGAAGCGCATCGCGGTTTCAAAGTGGACGATGCCCGCCGCTGGTTATTGCACGGCAACAAGGTGCGGGTGACGATCAAGTTCCGTGGGCGCGAGATGGATTATCCCGAGATCGCGCTCGAAGACTTGAAAGAGATCGCCGCGGCTCTCGCGGACGTCAGCGTGGTGGAGGCGGCGCCTCAGATGGAAGGTCGAACGATGCTCGTGGTGCTGGCTCCCAGCAAAGGCGGCGCGAAAAAGAAGGAGAAGGCTGAACCAGCCGTCCCTGAGAAAGAGGCGTCGTGAGGTGTGCTGAGGTGTGCGGACTTAAGTCCGCAATCCGAAGCGCGCCGTGCAAGTCCCAAAGATGTTGAAAGTCCGCGGGCGAGAAAGTTTAGTCCCGCGGTTTTTATTGCAAATTTTTGAAAGGAGAATAGCGAATGCCTCGCAAAGCAAAGGCTAAAGGTAAGTTGAAACTCAAGACCCATAAGGCGACGTCGAAGCGTTTTCGTTTGACGGGTTCGGGCAAACTTGTGCGCACCAAAGGCGGCAAGAGCCACTTGCGCCGAAACACGTCGAAGCGCACGAAGGCACAGTTGTCTGAGATGCAAGATGTGAAGGGTCGCAAGATCGTCAAGCGCATCAAGCGCCTTGCGCCAAATATGTAGTAATTTTGAACCGCGAAGACGCGAAGAACGCAAAGGTTTTCTTTGATGTCTTGCGGCGAATGTCGTATCCAAAATTTTTTAGTTGCGGCTTTCGGGTGTATACAACTGTCATGCTGATAGCGTGACGACGCCCGCGAGTTTGCAGGAGAGTAGAACATGAGAGTTAAAGGTGGACCTCAGGGGCACAAACGTCATAAGAAGATTCTGAAGATCACGAAGGGACAGCGCGGCGCGAAGAACCGTCTGTTCAAGCGAGCCAACGAGGCGATGCTCAAAAGCCTGTGGTACGCGACCCGTGATCGCCGCGTGCGCAAGCGCGATCTGCGCAAGTTATGGATCGCCCGCATCAACGCCGCGGCTCGCCTCAACGGAACCACGTATAGCAAGTTGGTGGCGTTGTTGAAAAAGGCGAACATCGAGCTCAACCGCAAGATGTTATCCGATATGGCAGTCCGCGACCCGCAGGCATTCGCCGCAGTGGTTGCGAAAGCGCAATAAATTTTGGTCGGGAGAATATCCCGACCAATTTTTTTAACGCGAATTACGCTAATGAGCGAATGGCGCGAATAATGTTTATTTGCGTTGTGAGAACGGGGTAAAATATTTGCATGAATACCGTTTTGGTTGAACGCGCTCTTCCCACAGGTCAAACAATTCAGATCGTACAAGGCGACATCACAACCGAAGAAGTGGATGCCATCGTCAACGCGGCGAATGAGAATCTCCAACACGGAGGCGGAGTGGCGTGGGCGATCTCGAACAAAGGTGGAGCCGCGATTCAATCCGAATCGGACGACTGGGTTCTCCAGCGCGGACCTGTCTCCCACTCGCATCCCGCGTGGACCTCGGGCGGGACTCTGCCTGCGAGATTCGTTATCCACGCTGTTGGTCCCGTGTGGGGCGATGGTGATGAGGATATGAAGCTAGCTGATGCAGTAGTAGGTTCTCTACGAGTTGCAGATGAACTCCATTGTTCTTCAATCGCTTTACCAGCAATTTCGACAGGCATCTTCGGTTTTCCAAAAGACCGCGCGGCAGGTGTCATTTTTTCGGCGATTGAAAAGTATTTTGGGGGAAACTCGTCCAATCTCAAAGTTGTAAAATTGGTTTTGTTCGACCAATCGAGCGTGGATGTGTTCGTTAAATCGTGGGCGCAATGATCACTTCAAATCAAAACTCAAAAGTAAAACTTGTCCGCGCATTGCTTGGACGCGCAAAGGAACGCCGCGAGGCGGGAATGTTTGTTGCCGAAGGTGTGCGATTAATTGAAGAAGCAGAGACTAGAGACTGGAGATTCGAGACTGTTTTATACGATGACTCGCTAAGCGAGAGAGGCAAGTCTCTAGTCTCAAGTCTCAAGTCCAAAAGTGTTGACGTGGAAGAAATTTCAACCGACTTGATGAAATCCATCAGCGAGACCGAAACCCCGCAAGGAATTCTCGCAATTCTCCAATTCTCTAATCTTCTAATCTCTACTCCTCTTGATTTTGTCCTCATCCCCGACCAAATCCGTGACCCTGGGAATCTCGGCACGTTGCTCCGCTCCGCCGCGGCGACGGGTGTGCAGGCTGTGTTACTTCCGCCCGAAACGACAGACGCCTTCGCGCCGAAAGTGTTGAGGGCTGGCATGGGCGCGCATTTCCGTGTGCCGATCCGTGAGATGGGGTGGGATGAATTACACGATGTCTGCAAGTTGGCAGGATTACAAGTTTTGGTCGCGGACATGGAAGGAAAGTCTTGCTGGGAAATGGATTTGAAACAGCCACTCGCTCTCATCATCGGCGGTGAAGCGGATGGGGCGAGTGAGCAAGCGCGCAAGTTGGCAACACAGAAAATTTCAATTCCGATGGCGGGGAATGTCGAGTCGCTGAATGCGGGTGTGGCGGGGTCGGTGTTGATGTTTGAGGTGGTGAGGCAAAGAAAATAACGAACTCGGTGGTCGAGTAGGGCGAAGCCCGTATCGAGACCACAGGTGCGCATACAAACTCTTGTTACAAGATTGCTTTACGGCGTGGTGGTCTCGATACGTCCTTCGTCTCCGCTCCGCTTCGCTCAGGACTACTCGACCACCGAGGTAACTTGAAATGAAAATCCGTTCGATCACTTACTTCTGCAATCCCAAATATCCGCTCGAAGAAAAAGTCTTGCAAAAGGCGGGGAAGTTTCTTGCGGAGGCGAAATCTGCATACGAAACGGCAGGCTACGAAGTGCAGACCGTGCGGCTGGCGACGATTCCATTCCCGAAGTTGTTGGGCGATGAGAATATCAACAAATTAATGGAGTTGACGAATCAGATCGCGGGAATCGTCGAGAAACATGGCGTCAGTTATGTTTCGCTGGGACCTGCCCTGCCCGAGTCGCCGCGCAGTTATGAAGCGATCCCCGATGCGATCTTTGTCTCGAAAAATGTTTTTTTCAGCGGCGTGATGGCAGATAAAACGCGCGGACTGAATCTCGCCGCGATCCGCGCGTGTGCGGAGGTGATCGTGCGATGCGCGCAGATCGAAGCGAACGGATTCGCTAACCTGCAATTCGCCGCGCTGGCAAACGTCCCTGCGGGCGCGCCGTTCTTCCCTG